>PLBE01000034.1 GCA_003134435.1 Acidobacteriaceae bacterium | reverse complement strand
CGTTCCGGCGGCGCTGCACGAGGTAATTGGTTTTCGGGACGAAGGTACAGCTGGATTGATTCGTCTCCTTGATGAGGAGGCGAGAACAGGCGGCCGCCTGGGCCCACGCTACTCTGAACATTTGGTACACGCGCTCACTCGGCGCTTGCTGTTTATCAACACAGCGAAGCAAGCTCGTATTTCAAGCGCCGCACTCCCGCCTCGACGATTGCAACGGGTTCTAGATCGAATGATGGCTGACCTGAGCGCGGATCTGGACCTGCATTCGTTGGCGAAAGAGAGTGGCTACAGCAGAAGCCACTTCTTACGGATGTTTCGGGAGGCAACCGGGGTCACTCCTTATCAATGCTTGCTTCGCCTTAGGCTGCAGCAGGCGGAACGAATGATCGAGGAGGCGGCTTCCGATCTTGTGGATATTGCGTTTGCCTGCGGATTCTCGAGTCACACTCATATGTCGCGGATGTTCCGGCAGGTCATTGGTATCACTCCAAGCGAATACCGCCGTAACGTACATTCAGGCGAGAACTTCTCCCGCCGGCTTCCGAATGCTGTCGAAGCAGTAGATATAGCATCCCAGGTCGCGTGAGACTTGCCTGTGAACTTGATCGGGAAAGGTTGAACCGATGCGAGCTTTTTTCTTAGGAGCACTCACTCTCTTGCAGCCCTTTGCTACCGAACACGCAACCGCTCCTCTAAAACCACCGGTCATCGATCCGCTCTCACAGAGAGCGCCCGCTTTCGAATACCGAAGTCTGGATGGCACTGTTCACCGGCTTAGCGAACTGAAGGGCAAGGTCGTGGTGATCGATTTTTGGGGGACTTGGTGCCCTGGTTGCGTTGAAGAGATGCCAACACTCCAACGTCTTTACGAGGTATACCGTTCGAATCCCAATGTGGCGTTCGTGATCGTATCGCAGAACGACACTCCGGAAAAGATCAAGGCTTTCGTAGAGAAGAATCACCTGACAATTCCGATCTACTACATCGGATCGAATCTACCGCCAAACCCACTCTCGCCCTCGGCATGGCCGGCGACGTATTTCGTGTCTCCGGACGGGATGCTGCGCGGCGTGCATCTGGGAGGAGCCGATTGGTCCGACAGCTCCGTGAAGAAATATATCGAACGCTTGGAACAACAACGCCCAGTTGCGCGATCGAAGTGACACACTCGTGCGCTAAGACCAATCGGTTCCTGTTGGCAATCTCCTCCCATTAGTCCAGTCGATCCCTAAACAGTTCAGTCGACGCTCAGTACAAGGATGGTTGTATCGCCGAACTGTTCCACATCCGCTGACCACTCGGCAGTACACTGGGAAAGGGACGCGCAGAGTTCTTGCGCCGTTGCTCCCTTCGGCAGAGATCTGCAGTAGTCCACCAGTCTTTCTTCGCCAAATTCCTCCCCTTTAGGATTCAGCACGTCGGTCAGCCCATCGCTGTACACAACGATTGCACAACCTCTCGAAACCTTAAATTGAAGCTCCTGATAGGTCGTTTCGCTAAATAGCCCAATCGGCAAATCTCCATCTGGAAGCAAAGTCACGTTGCCGACTTCTGAAATGAAGATGGGACGGCAGTGTCCGGCTCTGATATAACGCAGCAGCCCACTCGCGGCATCGTATTCCCCGTAGAACATAGTGGCGTATCGGCTGTCGCCAACACGTCCGCAGAGATCGCGATTGAGCATCGCGACAAAAGCGGAAGGGGACGGTCGCGCACCTGGTTGATCCAAGGTAAGCATCCGACCGTGGGCGACCGCTTGAAGATGCGCCATCATCAATGCCGCCGACATTCCCTTCCCGCTGACATCCGCACAGAGCAGACCAACCTCGTTGTTGCTGAAGGAAAAGAAATCATAGAGATCGCCACTTACGACACGGGCGGGTCTGGTCAGGCCCCACACCGTCGCACCCGATAGTGCGGGCGCAGAACGGGGATAGAGGTACTGCTGTACTTCGCGGGCCAATGTCATATCGCGCTCGAGAGCAACACGGTATCCTTCCTGCTCGCGCAGAATCTCTAGATGAGATGTCATCTCATTGAACGAGGCAACGAGTGTTCCCAGTTGATCCTCTTCATTCACGGGAACCCGAACCGCAAAATCACCCATCCCGATCCGGTGCGCGGCGTGACTCAACGCGTCAATGACAGTGACAATGCGTCTGCTCAAACGTAGAGAAAGATACGTGCCGCAGGCATAGGCCAGACCTAGAGTGAAGGCGATGGTGATCAGCGGAGAGACCCACGATGCCTTGCGCAGCCCCATACGACTGAGGTCTCCCATCGTCCGCAAATAGCTGGGACGAATCTGGCAGATTACCCAGCTTTCCGATGCTCCTGAGTCCCAATTTCTTGCCACGACAACGACAGGAACCGGCCTGGACGAACCTGGTATGAAATTGGCCTCGATCTCTCCAGCAAATCCCTCATCGTGTCGGTATGAACTCAGCCTGACTGGTTTGCCGCTAACAATCTCTATTCCGGCAGCGCTGGATAATTGATTCAAGAACAATTCGCCAAGAGGTATTCTGACAAGAATTCTTACAGAACAACCCTCGCGTTTCACAATACGGATGAAGCGGATTTCAGGACTACCTCGATCTTCAACAACGCCGGCAAAAGAGGGTGTATCAAGCCACAGGGGATCGACGTTTTGGAGGGCTCCCGTGGAGAGAATTGTAACGATGCTCTGACTGCCTGGCCATGTGGCATTCAAATCTTCAGTGAACTCGGCGAAAAGGGCGGAATCGGATCCATACTGGCAACCCTGAACTTTGTCGAGAACAGGATCCATCATGTTCTTGCGGCTTTCGACGATCACCTTTATTCGTTCCTCAATCAGGTACGAGCTCTCACGTCTTATCAACACATTCAGGACAGCAATCGAGAAGCAGGTGATAGCGATCACCGAGCCGAAGCTGAAGACTAAAAAAATGATCAGGATTTTCCACCGAATTTCGGTCCACGGCTTTTCTAGTTTCAATAGAAAGTCACCAGCTTCATAAGATGCTCTGTTATGCCATTCAATTTTCTAGATGGTTCGCCGCCCGGCTCGACAGCTCTTTCCATTTCGACTCATTTTGCGTAGCTGAACATCTTGTGTGAAATGCAACCATATACGAGGATCGATCTCAAAATCCGCCTTGTGTAGGATTTCGCGCACTGCCGCGAGCGGTTCTCACGTCATTGCGCAAGTTCCTTGAACTTCTCGTTAATAAAAGCAGAGGCAGACTCACCAGGCCAGACCTTTTCGTGTGCAACTCCAACCTTCGCACCTATCTGTCCTGCGCTCAGCACACTCTGTTAGCGGATTGGGAAATAGCGTTGGGCCACCGCCGAAGGTGCATTCACTTGTCTAGCCCTGATCGGAGAGTAGAACCTAAAGAGAGGTGCTTGCTCACAGAATGTGACCATCCTCGCAGGAAATGGCTACGGCCTTCACCCTTCGGTTTTGGCTGTCTTCAATTTCCCAGCGGCCCTCTCTTTGCCTCCACCCTTTGACATATACAGCGGAAATGACCAGCTTTTGAAGGTTTTCGTCTATATGCTTCCCTTATCCAAAACTAGAATCAGATGAAAGAGGATGGCGAATGTGAGAATTCCAAAAGATCTTTGTGGTTATTCACATTTCCTCCGTTCGTATGGTTCTGAGAGAACATTTTCGAATCTTGCTGGATCTTCGACTCATT
>PLBE01000173.1 GCA_003134435.1 Acidobacteriaceae bacterium | reverse complement strand
CATTTTCTCGTTGCAACAACACTGCGCCAGGACATTCCGAAGTTAACCGCTACGGCTCCTGTTGCCGCGAAACCGAGCGGCCTGCGCCGAGTTCGATGAGTCCGGGCTGTGTTAGACTCGGAACACTCGTCAAGCCTCGTCAACGTAGGAGTCTGGGTATGTCCGGGCGGAGTCGCCGTTTCCTTTTGCGCAGTATTTATTTAATTCTCGCGGGCTCGTGCGGCCTCCAAGTGCTGGCCCAGACGCCGGCCAGCGGAGAGCCACGACCGCCTGCCACTGCCAACGAAACGGCTGCGCCACAAGCGTCCCGTCTGCCGGCCAATTCCCTGGCCAATTCCAATGTGAAGCTCGGCATCGGCGACCTGGTCGAGGTCAATGTGTTCGGAGTACCCGATCTTTCCACCAAGTCCCGCATCAGCGGGTCCGGGGACCTTTACCTTCCCTTGATCGATTATGTCCACGTCGCTGACCTGACCACCGATGAAGCGCAAGAGTTGATCCAAAAGCGCCTGGAGGATGGAGGTTTCGTTCGCGGCCCGCACGTTTCGATTTTCGTCGACGAATCGGCTTCGCAAGCCATCACCATGGTCGGCGAAGTCGCCCGCCCCGGGCCCTATCCCGCGATCGGAGAGCGCCGGCTATTCGACTTGATCTCCGCTGCGGGCGGGTTAGGTGAAAGGGCCGGTCGAACTGTCACCATCGAGCGCCGCGGCAGCCCGGATATCGTGGTTCAGCTAGCCACGAATCTGGCGGAAGATACCCAGAACAACGTGGATGTTTTCCCCGGCGACACGATCATTGTTTCGCGGGCAGGCATCATCTACGTGGTGGGCGATGTTCAACATCCCAGCGGATTCATGATTGAGGACAATGCTCTCAGCGTTCTCAAAGCCCTCGCCCTGGCTGGCGGAAGCACCCGCACTTCCGCTTTGAACAAGACCAGGATCCTGCGGCAGACGCCGAACGGCGTTCAGGAAATTCCGATCAACCTCAAAAAGGTTCTTTACGCCAAGGCCCCGGATATGCCGTTGGTGAAAGGCGACGTGTTGTTCGTCCCCGGAAGTTCGGCCAAAGCAGCCGCATATCGCACTGCGGATGCAGCCATGTCGATGTCCACCGCCTTGGCGGTGGTTGCGGTCCACTAAGACCCATAGCGCGAGGATGGCTGGCGAGCATTCTCCTCGTCCCGCCTTTGGCGATTGTGCCGATCGATCGGATCGCAGTTTCCCCGCTGAACCCCAAGTTCCTCCAGCACGGTAATGTAGTCCCGAGCTGTCTTTTCCCGGGATAGTTTATTGACAATATAGCGTCGCCCACTCTCTCCCATTTGCCGCCTGCGCCCGGAGTTCCCCGCCAAGTCGAGAATCGCTCGCAGTAAGGCCTTACTGTTTTCCGGTTCGACAAACAGGCCGGCGCCGGCTTCTTCCACGATCTGCCGTGCCTGCCCATCGACCGCTACGATGACCGGCCGCTTGCACGACATAAACTCGAGAAGCTTGGTGGGAATAACCGTCTTGAACAGCTCTGTCTTTTTGAGCATGACCACGCAGACATCGGCCGCTGAAACATATGCCGGAATCCGTTCCCGCGGCTGCTGATCGAGAAACTGAATGTTGGTCAATCCGCGCGTGGCGGCGAGTTTCACGATCCGTTCTTTTTCCGCGCCCTCTCCAATCAACAGGAACATCGCATTCGGCAATGCCGTTTGCAGGTCTTCGGCGGCCGCGATCAGCGTCGCTAGTCCGTGCGCATTTCCCATCGTCCCGATGTAACAAATCAAGAAACGGTCTGCGAGCTTCAGTTGGGCTCGGATTTCGCTGGCTCGTGGATCGGGCCGGAAAAGATCAGTCTCCACTCCATTTTCGACAATCGAAATCCGGGCCGCGGGAACGTTCCACTGCCGCACCAGATGGTTCTTGAACGCGGGAGCCACGACCACGATCCGGTCGGCGCGACGGTAAAGAAATCCGGCAACCACCCCAAGCGTGCGATGGAGTACGGTCCCTTCACCGCCCGCACCCACCGCGACCAGCGATTCTGGCCAAAGATCGCGGACCTCGAAGATAAAGGGTACGCGCTTCCAAGACGCCAGCCACCATCCGGCCAGCGCACACAGCAATTGTGGAGAACTGGCAATGACCACATCCGGCTGCGGAAAATCCATTCCTCTGACCGCTGCCGAGACGCAGAACGAGGCATAGTTGCGAATCCTTTCATGCGTTTTTCGGTTGGGCAGCGGCCATAACCAAGTTCGAGCTACACGCACCCCATCGACGGTTTCGGTGCAGCGCAGACGCCGAAATCGCGATCGCCATTCTTCGGGCACAACGCCGGTCGGATGATTGGGAAATCCAGTGAGCACGGTCACATCATGTCCCATACGGGCCCAATGCCGGGACAATTCCGCGGCCCGCGCCGCGGGCGCTCCCATTTCAGGCGGAAAATATTGTGAGACGTAGAGAATCTTCACGACATCCAGTCAGGACAATCAATAGTGGAGCAATTTGAAAGCACTTTTCTCAACCAGGGCACGAACCCGATTGCTGCGACGTTGCGCGTATCCTTCCCATCGTTCGGCAACCTCCCCAAACCGCGGGTCGCCGCTAAGCATCGACATCACACGCAACTGTACGATATGTAACCGGTGATAGAAAGGGCTGGCCAGCATTTTAAGCCGGCTTTTTGATTGCTCGTACCCGGATTGTTCATATAACGACCAGTATCCCGTATCGAAGCCCTCCAGGTTGCGAAGCAGGGTCGCAACACCACGATCGAAAATGCTTTTTGCCGAGGTATCCGCGCGCGCCAGCCAGAAATCGAATACACCCCACAGGGCCCACATGAATCCATTCAGAATGTGCGTCGGAGGATCCACGAGATATTCTTCGATCCAAAGGTCCCGGGCTTGGCCATCGGATAGCTCCTCAAAGAGCACTCCGCCTTCAATTGTAAGCCGGGTCAACGCCACAAACGCCTTGTCGGCCGCAACCCGATACTTTGCGTCTTCCCCGCGAGCATACACCCGCAATAAAAGGGAAACGCCCTGCCCTTGAGCCAGCCCCGAATACCATGGCGCTTTGAGCGTGTCACGATACTCCCAGTCAAAATGATGGTTCCAAACCCAAAGACCGTGCGCATTCTGTTCCAGGTTCGAGGCAAGCCAATCGGCGGCCTGGAGAGTCTTCCGCCAACGGCCTTCGTCGCCGGTCGCGCAGAATAAGTTATCGTTAGCTAGCCCCCACTGTGCAATCGCGATCGGGTTGTACTGCAAGCCAATCGTCCCGTGGTAGTCGAGCATGGGAATGCCCGCGGCATCGTAGTGCCCGGCGTAGTCCGCCTTCTCGCGGAACCGCATGTAGTATTCGCCCAGGCGGCTGGCAGTCGCGCCCGAATTGATCTCCGGTACCTCGTGCCAGAAGGTCAACTGGCTTTGTCCGGAACCCAGGTACGCGCTGAAGATTCGTCGGTAGTAACGAAAACGCGTGGCGATGCTCATGCAGCTTCAACTTCCCACATTGTGGTGGCAAGATCGTCCGCATCCACGGCGATGGTCGTGGCCGCCAGATAATGACTGGCGTTTTCCCCGTCGGGCAGAAAGGCGTTTCCGTACTGGAAATAGCGCATCGGCAAGTTATCTTTTTTCCAGCGAGCCAGTACCTGCCAGTTCATGCCGTCTCGGGAGCCCGCGAGATGAACCTCCCGGCCAGTGTTCAGCGAACTGGGCTCGACCATGGTCGAGAAAAACATTGCTTCCCCAAACCCGCAAGAAACTCTGCAACCATAGATTGAAGAGCTGGCGAGGTCGGCCACTCGCTCGACTTCCCTCCTGCCACCAATCCGACAATCAAGACGATAGACGTGGTTTTTCTCGACCGGCGTGTCGGTGGAAAAATAAACTGCATTCTCGGTTGGAATCGCAGCGACCGCCCGCGCTTGCTGGTTGCCGGCCAGCACCAGTTCCACTGCGCTCAAATCGCAGGACGCGCACAGCACTTTACACTCCGCGCCTTCATCCCCGGTCAGTATCCAAAGACAATCTCGCCAGCGATCATAAACAATGTTGTGGACGTGTCGAATGCTGCCCGCGCTAAAAGTGTAGGCCACATGCCACGTACGGCCTCGATCGGTAGAAGCGTAGATGTGGACTTCGGCGCGTTCGCGATTATCGAAATATTCTCCCCAGTAAATCGTTCCCGATGGCGCCGCGGTGATATGCAGCGGCCGCGTACCGCGCCCAATCCGATGAGTTACATTAAACGTATCGCTGCCCCAATCTCGCGTCACGATAGCGCCCGGAACCGCGCCCACCATGATCCGGTCGTCAACAGAACTGCCTGCAACGGTCAGCGCATGAAAGCCATCGCGCATCAGGCGGCTGCCCACTGTGTTGCGCGATGTCAGATTCCTCCACCAGGCTGGACGAAAGCGCGCAACGACTTCCCACTGCGCGGTCGCACCCCCTCTGGCGCTAACGGTGCGAACATCCATGCCGATCACGTCATAACCGCGACCCGCGTAAAGAATGTTGTCTTTCCACGCCAGCACGCGTATTCCCGCCCAGGTCACAATCCTCCGCAGCCTTAGCGCGGACGTTGCGGCCACCGCTGCTGGAGTCTCCGCCATGTCGAGTTATGCCGGTTCCGACTTACACGCGACGAATGGCCCGATCGCCAGCACATCCATCTTGGTGCGTTGAAAACAGTCGATGGCCTCCCGTGGAGTGCACACGATCGGCTCGTTTTCGTTGAAGCTCGTGTTCACGATCACAGGGATGCCAGTCTTTCTGCCGAAGGTCTGGATCAGATCGTAGTAAAGCGGATTCTCTTCTCGCGTCACCGTCTGCAATCGCCCCGTGTTGTCGACGTGGTTCACGGCGCACAGGCTCTCCCGCTTCTCCGGACGAATTTTATACACATGGAGCATGTAGGGCGAGGGATGATCGTGCTCAAAATACTCGTGCTGCGCTTCGGCCAAGATCGCCGGTGCAAAAGGACGGAACCACTCGCGGTGTTTGATGCGAGCGTTCAACACATCTTTCATCTCGGGCAGGCCCGGGTGGGCGACGATGGAACGATTGCCAAGCGCGCGCGGCCCCCATTCCATCCGCCCCTGGAACCACCCGACGACATTGCCTCGCACCATCTGATCGGCAACAGCATCCAGCAGCGGTTCGCGTTCAAGCCGGCGGTATTTTACAGCGGCGCCTTTCAGGGCGGATTCAACCTGCGCCTCGGAAAACTCCGGCCCGAGGTAAGCATGATTCATCTGCTCCCGCCGAGGCTGTTGCAACACCGAGTGATAAGTGTGGAGAGCGGCGCCAATCGCCAGCCCTTCGTCGCCGGCCGCTGGTTGAATCCATGTGCGGCGAAACGGAGTGCGCTCAAACAGCTTGCCGTTGGCCACGCTGTTAAGCGCACAGCCGCCTGCCATCGCCAGATTTTCTTCCGGAACACGCCGCTGCAATTCCTTTGCAAGATGAAAAAACACTTCCTCGAAACAATATTGCATGGCATAGGCGAGATCCATATCCCGCTGCGTGATCTCGGCATTCGGTTCCCGGGGCGCTCCGAAGAGTTGTTCCATCTTTTCCGAGAAATGCCGCGCCAGCCGCACCGTTCCGTCAGGCAGCACCTGCATTCCCTGGGTGCTCCCCAGCGGCTTGAAGTAACTCATATTGAGTTGAAAGCTGCCGTTCTTGATCGTGACAATCTTCCGAATCTGGTCCACGTAGGTATCTTTTCCGTAGGGCGCCAGTCCCATGACCTTGCCTTCATCGCCGTATTTCCTGTAACCGATGAAATCGCAGATCATGGTGTAGAAACTTCCCAGAGAGTGCGGGAGAAATTTGCGCTCGAGGACTTGAATCTCTGGACCTTCGCACTTCGCCATCATGGTCGAGACGAAATCTCCCGAACCGTCGTAGCTGAATCCCGCCGCTTTTTCCCAGGGCGAACAGTAGTAGGAACTTGCGATGTGCGCGATGTGGTGCTCCAGGTGGTGTTCTTGAAACTTCAGCGTTGTGGGATCTACATCGAGAGCATGGGACAGCAACGAACGCAAATCACGCATCGATTCCTTGCGCTGTCGCATCTTGATGAAATTCAGGACCCTGGCGGGGTTCGCCAGCGCATATTGCACTTTCTTCGCCAGATTGGCGTCGCTGTCTTGTCCCACGGCAACGTGCTCAACCTCGCTGATCTTCGCTCCCGCCGCCTCCAGACACGCTTTAACAGCCAGGGCTGGAAAGCCGCCGTAATGCTTCTGCCGGTTCAACCGCTCTTCGGCCACTGCAAAGAGAATCTTTCCATCCTCCACAATCGCCGCCGAAGAGTCGGCGTGAAACATATTCAGGCCCAAAATCAGCATTTACGGCTTGTTCCCTTCCGCTGCCATTCTGTTTTCTTACTGTCTGGATTTCTCACTGTGTGGACTTTACCTGCAAGCGGACGCAACGAACTCGCGCAGGTCGACCGCCAGCGGTTCCCCAGTCTGGCTGGAATTCTTCAGTCGAAGAGTCGCAAGAGTCGAGCCCACCACCTCATCAAACCCGACTGATGGAGTCTTACCTCGAAGCACACTGACGAATTCCCGCATCTCCGCCCAGTGGCCTTTATCCTGTTTCCAGCGTGCGCGTGTAACTTGCACGCGTCCGTGACGAACAAGTTCCAGACGCCGGAAATCCTCGAGGATCGCAACCGATCCACCACCAAACACTTCCACGCGCTCCTTCGAGGCCGACTTGTCGCCGTTGGCGAGATAGCTGATCGTCCCCAACGTACCGTTTGCAAATTTCAGCGACGCGACGACATTATCCATGCTGTACTGTCCCGCACTGCCCACAGCCTGGGCGTGCACTTCAATCGGACACGCACCCGCGAGAAAGCAAAGGAAGTCGACAAAATGACAGACCTCGCCGAGAATGCGGCCGCCGCCCTCTTCGGGATCGTTCACCCAATGATCGCCCGGAATGAAGCCCGCATTCACCCGGTAGTGAATAGCCATCGCCTCGTGATTCTCCGACAAAAACTGCTTCATCTGTCGAGCCATGGGCGCGAACCGGCGATTGAAACCTACCATCAGAAACGGCAGGTGTTTCGCGGAGGAACCTCTCGGCCATGCCGCCCGCACCAGCGCCGCGAGGTCGTCTTCATTCAGGCAGAGCGGCTTTTCGCAGAAAACGGACTTGCCCGCGCCGAGCGCGGTAAGCGACTGGCTGGCGTGGAGATTATGACGCGTGGCAATCAGCACGGCATCAATGGTTGGATCCTGCAAAAGCTCGCGCTCTGAGTTGCAACAATAAGAAAACCCGAATTTCTCAGCCGCACTCCGACTGCGTGGCCCAGTCGCGTTGCAAACACCGATCAACGAAACGCCCCTGATCGCCTTGAACGCGGGCAAGAGTGTGTTCTGTGCGAAACTCCCCGCTCCCAGCACCCCCAGGCCGATGGAATCCGGTGCAGGAACGACTGCCGCCACCCGAATCTTGCCCGGCAGGTTGGGCGCGATTCCCCGCTCCGCGTCCGCGTACGTAATCAGGGCGGCCAGGAAGTTCTCGCCACTGCGGCCCGTAATCAGGTCATAGGCCCGCGTCGCCTGTTCTATCGGAAAACGGTGTGTGATCAGCGACTGTAGATTCAGCTTGCCATCCGCGATGAATTGCAGAAAAGCCGCCAGGTTGCGGGTCTCCGTCCAGCGTACATGCCCGATCGGATAATCGCGGCCTTTCTGCTCGTAAGCGGTGTCGTAGCGGCCAGGACCGTAGGAACGGGAAATTCGGAAGTCCAATTCTTTCTCGTAATACAGTTTGCGCTGCAGATCCATGCCGACGGTTCCGACCGCAACCACGATGGCGCGATCACGTGCCAGTTCGGCAGCCAGGTTCACAGGCTCGCTGCTCGGCGTCTCCGCCGTAACCACGACCGAGTCGACGCCTACGCCGCCGGTTTTCTGGAAGCACAGATCGCGGAAGTCGCGCGCGCTGGTGCTTACCGCCTCGGCTCCGCTGCCGAGCGCCAGATCGGCACGCTGGCGCAACAGATCCAACCCCAGAACGCGGCAACCGGCCGCCTTGAGCAACTGCACCGTAATTTGTCCGAGCAATCCCAGACCGATCACCGCGACTGTATCGCCCAGTGCGGCTTCCGCGGTTCGAATGCCGTGCAGGCAAATCGCGCCCACTGTTCCGAAGGCCGCTTCTTCGTGCGAAATATCGCAAGACAATTGCGCCGACGCTCTGCGATCCTCGGGAAATTTCGCGAGCAGCAGTCGCGGAACGCATGCCAACTCGGCATGAACCGCAAATCCCGCGCCCGCGCAGGCGACGCGGTCGCCCTCGTTGATGTCGGTAACGCCATCGCCCACCGCAACCACAACTCCAGCGCTGCTGTAGCCTACCGATTGCGGCTGGTCAAGGCGCGAGCGAACCGTCCGCAGAGTGGAAGCCAAGCCATCGCGCCGCATTTTTGCGATCACATCGCGCACCAGATCGGGACGCGCCTTGGCCTTCGCCAGCAGGCTCTTGCCGGCAAATTCGGCGGCGGCGCGCTCCGTGCCCGCCGACACCAGCGAGGCCGCGACTCGCACCAGAACACAACCGGGCAATAGTTGCGGCGCCGGAACTTCGGCGACCTCTAACTCGCCCGTCCTGACGTCCTGTAGGAGCTGCTTCATACCGTTATTAGTCCCGGTTGTGACCGTGTTAGTTGAGATGCGTCGATTTGACTCTGAGCGAACGATTTCGAGCCCCCGTCGAAAAATAACTGCATCCACATTTCCAGCGTCAGCAGTTGCCAGATTTGCATCGACCAGTCTTCCACACCCCGCCGGTGTTCTTCGATGTACGCGCGCACCACTTCCGGACGAAACAACCCGCGGCGCCTGACTTGAGCCTCCGAAAGCAGATCGTCGACCAGCGGACGCAAATCGTGCGCCAGCCAGTAATCTACCGGCGCCGCGAAACCGGCTTTCGGCTGCCGCATTACCTCGTCTGGCAGCATACTACGCATGGCCTCCCGGAAAATGTGCTTTGTCACTGGGCGCCATTTTCCTTTCAGCTTCGACTCCGGGGGCACATTCCACGCCACGAATTCCGCCAGGTCGCGATCCAGAAATGGAACCCGAACCTCAACCGACGACGCCATGCTCATTTTGTCGTTGTAAGTCAGGTTCAACGTGGTCATGAAAACTTTGGTATCCAGATATAACATCTGGTTCAGAAAATCCGCGTGCCGCACCCTCTTGAAAGCTGCCAGATGCTGGCCGGCGGCATCGTTCGCGATGGGCTGCGATTCTGAACGATATAAGCCGGATTTCTGCCGCGCATCGAGATAAGTGCAGTTTCTGATGAAGGCTTCTTCTGGACTAAGCGCCGCGCTGCGTGCCATCTTTTTTGCTAAGCGCACGAACCCTTTCAGACGCGTTCCGCGCAATGACGGCAGTCTCAGCAGAACTCGCTCGGCGGCAGCGCGGGCGAAGCCTGGGACACGGCGATATTCCTCCGCCCACGCATTCGCTACATGCTTGCGATATCCGGCAAAAATCTCGTCGCCACCCACTCCCGACAAAAGCACAGTCGCCTGTTTGCGCGCCTCGCGACATACCAGATACGCGGTCAGGATCGCGGGATCCGCCGTGGGTTCATCCATGTGCCAAATCAGACTCGGCAACAGTCCGACCACGTCGGGGTCGACGACGATCTCATGGTGCTCACAGCCCAGTTTTCGTGCGAAGCGCTGCGGAACACCGGGATCGTCAATCGTCGTTTCGCCCACTCGATATTTTTCAGGAAAAGTAATGGTGTAAGTCCGCACTGGCTGCTTTCGCGCCATCGCCGCCACGATGCTCGATGAATCAAGACCGGCGCTCAGAAAGGCGCCGATCGGAACATCGCTAACCATCTGCCGCTCTACCGAAGCGCAAAATCGCTCTCGAACTTCGTTGGCCAGATCTGCTTCCGTTCGTTCAAAGCGATGGTGTTCCGAAAAGTTGCCCGCCGGAGGAAACGTCAGGTCCCAGTACTGTTCTATCTTCAACTCTCCGCCTTGCCAGAACCCGTAGTGACCTGCCGGCAGTTTTCGAATGCCCTCGAACATGGTCAGCGGATCGGGCACCCACAGGAAGGTCAGGTATTGGTCGA
>PLBE01000087.1 GCA_003134435.1 Acidobacteriaceae bacterium | reverse complement strand
CGTCCAGGCTGGGGGGTGGAGGAATCATCGCCGGCATTCCCGGTCATCCGATCGAAGACATCAAGATCCACGATGTTTATCTTGAGCATTCTGGAGCGGGAAACAAAGAGATGGCTGCAATCAACCCACCCGAAGCTGAGGGGGACAATCCTTATCCCGATCCCGACATGTTCGGCGACATCCCCGCCAGCGGATTCTTTCTGCGCCACGTCAATAACATCGAGTTCGCCAATGTCGAGATTGCCTTCCGTCGGTCGGATGCCCGGCCGGTTTTCTGGATGGACCGGGTGGATGGAGCCGATTTTTTCCACGTCAAGACACCCAAGTTGCTCAGCGCCCCGGTATTCGCGCTTCATGACGTCCGCGACTTCCGCGTTGCCGCTTCGCGCAATGTCGCAGATGTTTACCTGGAAAAAGTCAAAGAGCAGCGGTTCTAATGGAAGTGCTGCAATTGACGAACCCTGCCGGCATCATGAATCGCCGTCACATTGGTAGAGGGAAGAGGGAATATAGATGAGGAGAGCGGGATGGCCCATCATTCTAGTGTTCACGTGGTGCGCTTGGTTTGTCGCGAATGCCTGTCACGCCCAAACAACTATGCTCCCCTCGATCGTGGAAACACTCGGCAAGCCCGTGCAGCCGCCGGCGGTCACACGGTTCCAGTTGGAGCAATATCTCATGGCGCGGATTCCGCCGCTGCCGGCGCCGTCAACACCTGAGTCGTGGACGGCCGAAGAGAATCGGCTCCGCGGGCACATTCTTGAGGATGTTGTATTCCATGGCTGGCCCCGTGAGTGGATCGACTCCGCACCACATTTCGAGGATGTGGGGACTATTGAAACTGAGCATGGTTACCGGATTCGCAAATTGCGCTACGAGATTGTCCCGGGCTTTATGTCTACGGCGCTTATGTATGAGCCCGACAAAATTAAAGGCCGCGTGCCCGCTGTTCTCAACTTGATCGGCCATGAGCCTGATGGGATCGCGGTCGAATACGAGCAGAAACGATGCATCAACTTCGCCAAACGCGGCATTCTGGCATTGGATCTCGGATGGATGCAGTTCGGAGAGCTATCCCAGACGGAGAACGGTCATGACTATGCGGCCCATCTTGATCTGGTCGGATCAAACGCTTTGGGTCTTTTCTATCTCGCAATGCGGCGCGGCCTCGATTATCTGGCAACACTGCCTGAAGTGGATCCGGCGCGGATCGGAGCGACCGGGCTTTCCGGGGGCGGTTGGCAGACGGTAGTACTGGGTGCTCTGGATCCTCGCGTTGCTGTTTCTGTGGAGGTGGCGGGTTTTGGGTCGCGCGAATCCAACCTCACCGCCCCAGGCGACACTTACGAAATAGAAGAAGACGCCCCAGATATCATGCAGGGGTTTGACTATCCCGAATTCATCGCGATGCGAGCGCCGCGC
Source organism: Acidobacteriaceae bacterium (assembly GCA_003134435.1). GTDB lineage: Bacteria > Acidobacteriota > Terriglobia > Terriglobales > Acidobacteriaceae > Acidiflorens. The sequence continues at coordinate 5,835 of PLBE01000087.1, read as the reverse complement.
CCAACGCTGCTCATACACAACGCAGTGGATAGCTGCTGTTTCCGGGCACCGCTGGTCAAACCCTATATCTACACCCACGTAGCGCCATTCTTTCAGATGTTCGGCGCGTCAGATGCTCTGGCCTGGCATGAAAATGTTGACCCAGGGGTGCATAACTATCAGCGGGACAACAGGGTCCAAGCCTATCGCTTTTTCACAAAGTATTTTCATTTACCTGTCGCTGAAGACGAGATATTCAGCGATGGCGAGATCCGCAATGCAGATGGGCTTGCTGTGGGTGTGCCCGCCGACAATATGACAATACTCGGATTAGCGAGGAAACTATCGGCCAGGATTAGTCGCCAGCCGATTCCCACCGCTGGACCCGAGCGTACGGCGCGGACCCAACACGAACGAGAAAAGTTGAAATCAGTGATCCGCTACAAACCTGTTTCCATGTCGCGTGCCCTAAGGATGACGAACTCTAGAGGCATGATGTTTCAGAGCTTGTCCTATCGTTTCGACTTTTCGAACGGGCTGGCTGCTACGGGAGTATGGTTCAGACAAGATTCATCGCCCGATGGCGAGCCGATTACAGTTGTGCTCAATGACAAGGGCTACAAAGCTTCCGGGCAGGACGTATTTGATCGCTTGAGTGGGGGGCATGAGGTATTCGCGTTAGATCTCATCTTCAATGGGGCTACGATGCCGGAGGAGCCCGATTCGAGCGACTGGGAGCTTTTGGTCGATGGCAGCGGAGATCGCTCTTTGGGATTGGAGGTCGCGCAGTTGTTGGCATTCGGAGGATGGGTACGTTCCTCAACCGGGTCCACCCGTGTTCAATTGGTGACCGATGGAATTCGCAGCCAGACGATTGCTCTGATTGCGGCTGCTATCGACCCGGATGCGTTCTCAAGTGTCGTAACCCGCAACGCCATGAAGAGCTTTGCATATTTGCTCGACAAGCCGGTGCCTCTTCGTTCCGCGCCGGAACTGTTTTGCTTGGATCTGTACAAGGACTTTGATCTTGATTCTATTAGCGCTCTCGCAACCGCGGTCAACATTACTCAGCTAACCGTTGTCGACAGATAGGGACTACGAGGGTAAGGGATTGCGCGAGTAAGCGTTTGTTTCGCGCGCTAGCTGTCAAGTAGCCTCAAGCACGGCAGGGCTGCATTAGCAGCCCCTGCCACGACTCGGTAGACCTGTTCAATCGGCTGGACGCTACTTGACAAGAGGTGCACGATTTCTTTCTTCGATCGATGGATTGACTCATACAATCGTATTTTCGGGTCGCATCCATTCGCTTGAACGCGTTCTTCTTTACCGTGGAGGCGTATCGTGGCCAAACATAAGGAATATTCGGTACCATCGGTCGAACGGGCACTCTCGGCACTGGAATGTCTCACTCATGCGAAGCGTGGACTTTCACTTTCCGAAATTGGTCGTCGACTGGGAATTCCAAAAAGCTCGGCCCACCTGATCCTATCTACTCTCGAACGAAGGAGGTTTCTGCAGAAGAACGCGAAAACGGGTAGGTACTGTGTCGGTCTGCAGCTGGTCAGCCTGAGCAGGAGCGCCCTCGAGAACCTCGATCTGCGTGAAGAGGCTAGGCCTTTCTTGCGTTCTCTGATGCAAGAAACTGGGCTCACGGTACATATGGCGGTGTTGGAACGCGACGAGGCAGTAATCATTGACAAGGTTGAAGCGCCAGGATTGGTCAGGCTGGCTTCATGGATCGGGCGCCGCTTCGACGTCAACTGCACCGGAGTAGGTAAGGTCCTCCTCGCATTCCTCCCCGAGGACGAACTTGATTACCTGCTCAAGACCAAAGAATTTGCTCGACACAACAGTCGCACGATCATTTCAAAAAGCGCATTGAAACGGGAACTTAAGCTCGTCAAAGAGTCAGGATACTCTTTCGACAATGAAGAGGATGAACCGGGGGTGTGTTGCATTGGAGCTCCGGTGTTCGACGAGAGCGGGAGGGCTGTTGCCGCAATCAGTGTCGCGGGAATCACGAGTCAACTCGGAACCAATCGTGTTCCAAATCTGTCGCGAATGGTTAGGCGGGCGGCAGGAAGTCTCTCTGCGCGTCTAGGCTATATTGCGAAAGAGGCCAGGATGTCACATCGAGAGACATCGATTGAAGATAAAGCATGCTTATCTGAAAAATAACAATGGCTCGATTTCTAAGAAACAGCGAGCTCTGATTTGCTTGAGGTCGAAGGCGGAGCGAGCGCCCCGCCAGGTTCCATGTTCTACCTGCTGGACCTTAGAGAACTAGATAGGATTTGGCGAAAACCGAAGCCGTTTGGGGAGGCATAGCATGCGAGACGGGCATTCAGCAAACAACAGAAACCCAGTGCGAACCTGGAAGCGCTCAACCGAGGACACTCCGGCTGGAGTAGTTGGTCTTGGGCTAATGGGGATGAGTATCATCGCCTGTCTGCTAGCCGCGGGCCACCCAGTAACAGCAGTAACCCGGAGTATTGCAAAACATAAGCAAGCACGCCGTCATATATGGATGCTCTTAAGGCAGATGAGGAAGCAAGGCATCCTACGGCGAGATCCATCCAAGGTGATCCAGAAGTTGGGCATTTCCGAGAATTTCTCGGACCTTCGAGATTCTCACATCGTGATCGAATCTGTCATAGAAAACCTCGACACCAAGAGAATTGCGTTGGCCCAGATTGAGGAAGTTGTTTCTCCAGAGACTCTGATTGGGAGTAACACTTCTGCGATTCCCGTTTCCGTTTTGCAGAACGGGACGAAGCATCCCGAACGGATCCTAGGCATACATTGGGCGGAGCCTGCCCATGTGACTCGTTTCTTGGAGATCATCTGCGGGAAGCGGTCTGAATTGCGGTGCGCGCAACGCGTGGTGGCGATGGCGAAAATATGGGGAAAGGAGCCCTCTCTGTTGCGGCGGGACATTCGAGGCTTCATCACGAACCGGCTTATGTATGCCATGTTACGAGAAGCCTTCTTCCTCGTGGAGAACGGTTACGCTAATATCGACGATGTGGACCGTTCGTTGCGCAACGATTTGGGATACTGGATAACCTTTGCTGGTCCCTTCCGATTCATGGATCTGACAGGCATTCCGGCATACGCAGCCGTGATGAAAGATCTGTTTCCAGAACTGTCCTGCGATACTAAGGTGCCAGCGCTGATTGACCAGTTAGTGGAGTCAGGTGCTCGGGGCGTATCTAACGCCCACGGGTTTTATCCGTATACCGCTCAAGAAGCCAGAAGATGGGAGAAACTGTTTCTCAAGTTTACATACGAGATTCGCGAATTAGCGCAGAAGTATCCTGAAAACATCGGCAATGATCGTCAGAATCCGAAAGCAGGTAAGGCTAAGATAACTTTGAGGAAGGGTGTTCGGTCGGAATGAAGTTTGAAGCAGCGCGGACAGCATTATTTATTTCAAGGGACAGCACGATATTTCCTCCGAAGAACAATGACCTGAAAGTTGGACATTTGTGACGTTATGAAAGAGGCCATACCACATGCCTAAAGTTGAAATCAAACACCCTGACAAGGTGGCATCGACGGGTTCATACTCGGCAGGGGTCGAGATCGACGGCTGGCTTTTCATCAGCGGACAAGGACCACTGGACCTGCGGACTGGCGCCGTGGTCCGCGGATCGATTGAAGAAGAAACCCGACTGACGCTCAACCACATCGGAAAGGTCTTGCAGAGCGCTGGCTACAGCTTCGCTGACGTAGTAAAGTGCACCTGCCACCTCGAAGACATTCAAGACTTTGGCAGATTCGATAAAGTGTACGCTGAGTTTTTCCCCGGAATCCGTCCTGCACGCACCACCGTGCAGTCGGGGTTGGGCGACGGAATCAAGGTTGAGATCGATGCCATCGCGCGGAAGACGCGGTAGTCAATGAAAATCTCCGACCTGGACACCCCGGCTGTGCTGATCGATATAGACGTCATGGAGAGAAATCTCCAAAACATGAGTAACTACTGTGCTGCGCACGGTCTGAGACTGCGACCGCACACGAAGACCCATAAGATTCCTGAATTGGCACGCCTACAGTTGAGGCTGGGGGCTTCGGGTATCACTGTGGCAAAGTTGGGCGAAGCTGACGTCATGGCTGACAGCGGCGTGAACGACATTCTCATCGTTTACCCATTGCTCGGAGAAAAGAAATTGGATCGCTTGATGCGCCTGGCCGAGCGAGTCAGATGTGCGGTAGCGATTGATTCATTGGACGTCGCACAGGGGATATCCCGAGCTGCCTTGACAGCAGGAGTTACAGTGGGAGTGAGAGTGGAGTTCGATACTGGATTCGGACGGTGTGGCCTGCCCATCACGGAAGACTCTGTGGAAACGGCTAAGCGGATTCGTGAGCTTGCAAGTCTGCGATGGGAAGGTGTTCTGACCTATCCAGGCCACATCATGGGAACAGCCGCCGAGCGCGAGATCCTGCTAGCCACAGAAAATAATCGGCTCTCCACGCTGAAAGAGCTTCTTGATCGTCAAGGAGTCGACTGCGAAGTCGTGAGCGGGGGCAACACACCTGCCGCCTACATTTCCCATCGTTTTAAGAACGTTACTGAAATCCGGCCGGGTACGTATATTTTTAACGACAAGAACACCGTCTGCGCAGAAGCTGCGACCTATCGTGACTGTGCAGCAACGGTTCTCACTACGGTAGTGAGCGCCAGTGTTACCGGCAAAGTTATGGTTGACGCGGGAAGCAAGACTCTCTCTGCCGATCCGCTTCTCTCCGGTCTCAAACTTGGCTACGGGGAAGTCGTCAACTATCCCGACGCCATGATCGAGGATCTATCCGAAGAACATGGTCATCTGAATGTGCGGAAAGTGCGCAATCCACCAAAGTTAGGAGAACGGCTTCGCATTGTTCCCAATCACATATGTACCTGTATCAACCTGCATGATCGAGTCTATGGATGTAGTGGGGAGGACGTAGTGGTTCAGTGGGAGGTCAAGGGACGAGGAGAAGTCCAGTGATCAATAATTTCCCAAATCCCTCTGGCTACAAAGTGTGAAGCAACTGCCGACTTTTGTCCCGGGGGAGACGTTGGGCTCGATAAGACTAGGCTTGACTGCCTCCGGATGCCACGAGTTACTCGATGGCAATCTATGGATACGGGTAGCCTTTGGCCAAGGCTGCTTCGAGAGATGCGTCGTGGCCGTAGACGTCCCGGTAGAAGTGAAACTTCTCCGTCGTCCTGGACGATTGCCGTTCCATAAACGATCAGGATCGGTACCGGCTTCGTGAGATAAACGGTGTTGTTATCCAGTCCTTCCTGCATCGTGTGTTCAACCCGTTCCAGCGTCCAATCGGGTTTGTCTCGCAGCAGCCATTGCGCCATTTCCGCTGGATGCTCCAAGTGAATACATCCGTGGCTAAGGGCTCGCTCGTTGGTGGCGAACATATCTCGGCCTTCGGGCGTGTCGTGCATGTACACGTGATGCTCGTTGGGGAAGATGATCTTGAGCAAGCCCAGGGCGTTGTCCGGTCCTGGTCTTTCCCGGACCGTCAGCTTCCGGGCACGTAACTGCCGGAGTATATCGTCGCTGATTCTCCCCGATGTGACCAGCTTGCCGTCGCCAGTAACGACTTCGCTGCCGATCGATCCTCGGCTCGCCCGTTCGCTGCAAGAACTACGGAAACGCGCGTTGCACCAAGACCCTCAAGACTGGGTCTTCGCCAATAAAGGTGGCCAACCGCGGGAACAACAGAACATCCTGCACCGCCATGTAAGGCCCGCCGCATTAAGGGCCGGAATCGGAAAGATTGGTTGGCATACATTTCGACATTCGTACTCGACCATGTTGCGAGGCGCGGGCGCTGACATAAAGGTGC
>PLBE01000240.1 GCA_003134435.1 Acidobacteriaceae bacterium | reverse complement strand
CGGATTGTGGCTGAACGAAATGAGGGGGATTGTACAAATTCCCCCGGAAGAGGTCCGCCAACTCATCGGCGATTCAAACCATCGCGTAAAGTACCGGCGATTCGATTACCTGGATGGGTTGCCGGGAATGCCAGAGATAGGCCACGCAAATTCGACGGCTGTGGAAGCTTGGGATGGGCGACTGTGGTTTGCCACGGACGACCAACTTGCGTGGATCGATCCTGCGCACATTACCTGGAACACCTTGCCACCGCCGGTTTCGATTTTATCCATCGGCAATGAACGAGGTCCGCAGCCGATTTCCGACGAAGTCAAGTTTGTCGCTGGCACACACGCCGTTGAAATCGACTATACAGCGTTAAGCCTTTCCATACCCGAACGAGTTGAGTTTCGTTACAAGCTGAAGGGAGTGGATAAAGACTGGCAGGATGCCGGAACGCGCAGGCAGGCTTTCTATACCAACCTAGGACCTGGCCGGTATCAGTTTCAAGTAATTGCGTGCAATAATGACGGAGTCTGGAACGAGACTGGCGCAGGGCTTAGCTTTGTTATCGCGTCTTTCATCTATCAAACACTATGGTTCCGGCTGCTATACGTAGTGGCCGGCGTAGGTGTGTTGTGGGTTTTCTCTTTCATTCGTATGCGACAAGTCATATTGCTGTCAAAGACCCGCCTTGAGGAGCGGGTCCAAGAACGAGAACGCATCGCGCGCGAGCTCCACGACACTCTCCTGCAAGGTTTTCAGGGACTGATCTTACGATTTCAAGCAATAACGAATCGAATTGCGAAGGAAGATCCAACTCACAACATGATGGAACAAGCCCTGGATCATGCGGACGAGGTCTTGCTTGAGGGGCGGGAACGAGTTCGCAATTTGCGGTCAGAAGGAGCGGCGGTCAAAAGCCTATCAGAGGCTTTGGCGTCGTTCGTCAATGAACTTAGCCAGGACCACGGCGCCGATATCAGCGTGAGCGTTGTCGGCACACCCCAGGTGCTCCATGCCATTGTCCGTGATGAGGTGTTTCGAATCGGACGGGAGGCTCTGGCGAACGCACTGAAGCACTCTAGTGCTTTGCGGATTGAAGCAGAAATTATCTACGACTGCGCCGGAATGCGCCTCAGGATTCGCGACAATGGCGATGGAATCGATGAGGCGACTTTGAATGGCGGACGCCCAGGGCACTGGGGGCTGTCTGGAATGCGAGAGCGCGCCAAGAAGATTGGAGCGCGGTTGAATCTCTGGAGCCGACTCGGTGCGGGAACAGAAGTCGAGCTGATTGTTCCCGCGAGTATTGCGTATTCAGCCAGTCTTGCTCGATCACGCTGGTTTTGGATCACGCGCGTTATTGGCGGCGGGAGGTAAAGACGATGACCGCAGAAAAGATCAGGGTGCTTACGGTGGACGATCATCCACTCTTGCGCAAGGGAATTGAAGCGATGATCCAGGAGGAACGAGACATCGTATTGGTGGGAGAAGCCACCGATGGGCAGGAGGCTCTCGCGCGTTACCGAACGCATCAACCGGATGTGACACTCATGGATCTGCAAATGCCTGCAATGAAGGGCATCGAAGCGATCGAAGCGATTCGCCGGGAATTCCCGAAGGCTCGCATTATTGTCCTGACAACCTACCGAGGCGACGTACAAGCCTCGCGCGCCCTGAAGGCTGGAGCCGCAGGATATCTTCTCAAGAGCATGCTGCGAAAAGAGTTGCTACCGACGATTCGTGCTGTCCATTCAGGCAGGCGCTGCATTCCGCCCGAGATTGCAGCAGATCTTGCCGAGCACATTACCGACGATGCATTGACTGAACGCGAAATCGCGGTGCTTCAACGAGTTGCTAATGGGAACTCGAATAAGATCATCGCTTCGCAGCTTGCCATCTCCGAGGCCACCGTAAAAGGGCATGTGACCAGCATTCTTTCCAAACTCGGTGCCAATGATCGCACCCACGCAGTAACAATTGCGATGAAACGTGGATTCCTGGATGGTTGATCATGCGCAGTGCGATCAACGGCTCATCTCTATTCTGCCATCGCGATTTCCACTTTAATATTGCACAATCCTCCTATAGTGCGGCCTCATTCTGGGTGTGATTTCTAGATTGAAACTGCCAACTCTCGGCGTTCTTCGATCAATCCAGCGAGCCAGGCTGGTTGCTAACTGATCTAGTACCGTATTCCCGCAGTTGAGTCGATTTGAGGGACGATGGAGAGTGACCTTCAAATCCTACGTGCCTGCTATTCCCTAAAGCGCTCTGCACGGAGGAACTATGAAAACAATCTTGACTGTCAGCTCAGCGTTGCCCTTTACTCTGGGGATTCACAACTCCATTGCTGTCCTGGCACAATCGGATATCCTTGTGTTACCGACCTGACCTCGGAAAGGGAAAAAACAAACTTGTGCCACTGAACAGCTCTTGAATTGAGGGTCCACTATCTCGCCGAGTTCACCATTAATCGCGTCTTAGCTACTGGCTTCGAGAGTCTTTCAGTCTTCTGAACTGGGGTTGTCCCCTTGGCTGACACAAACAGTTAAGACCATGTTCGCCGTTCGCTGCAAATTCCTCGACCGACAAGACCACTTTAGCGCATTCTGATCCCGGTCGGTGAAGCGGAGGCAGGCTCTGCGGGAGCGCAACCTGCCAAGGAATAGCCGGCTGGAG
>PLBE01000009.1 GCA_003134435.1 Acidobacteriaceae bacterium | reverse complement strand
GACTGTTCCCGTAGAAGCCGCATCGAACGAGCGGCAACGGCCATCGCGGGAAAGAATTTCGCCGTCGCGATAGATATAGCCCTGCCCATGCGGGATTTCGATGGTAACTCCTCCCGCCAAAGCCATGTCGCATTCGTGATTGAGAAGACTCTGACATGCCAGGTGAACAGCGACAAGCGAAGTTGAACATGCGGTCTGTACATTGATGCTTGGTCCATGCAGATCGAACTGATAGGAAACACGCGTTGCCAAAACATCTTTGTCGTTGCCAGTCTGCTTCAACTGAAAGAGGCCCGCGGAACTTAGTAGCGCGCGGTTGGCGAGCAAGTTATGGATGAGATATGTATTCATCCCCGATCCGGCAAATACCCCAATAGACCCGTTGAATCGTTCCGGGGGGTGGCCGGCATCTTCCAGAGCTTCCCACGCGCACTCGAGGAATTGCCGATGCTGCGGGTCCATGATCGCCGCGTCTCTTGGGCTCAAGCCGAAAAAAGGAGCGTCAAACATTGGAACATCGCCTAACACTGAAGCGCGTTTCACGTATTCGGGCAGCGCCAAATCTTCCCGCGATACGCCCGCAGCGAGCAATTCCTCATCNNATCGCAATTGTGGAGGGCTTCACGGTTTCCCTTTCAACGTTGCCTGGCCAATCTGCGGCGTTCGGCACGGTCTGATAACTGGCCGTGCGATTGCATTCCGGCAAGGTGACCGGATAGCGAACTTATCGTGGAAAACTGGAAGAGATCGACGATCGGAACCTCACGATGCAATGCATTCTGCAGTTTTGCCTGCACCTCCGCAACCATGAGAGAGTGGGCGCCCAGGTCAAAGAAGTTATCGTTTAGTCCGACTTCTAAAACTCCCAGAGCCTCTTGCCATGCCCGAGCGACGATAAGTTCGATCTCGCTTACAGAATCATCTCGAGTGCGACTCACGGTTGATGTTACCCGAAGTCCAGGCGGAGGAAGCCGCAGCAACGCATTGCGATCGATCTTACCGTTCGCGGTGAGCGGCAATTCTGGAAGAAATACAAATGCGGACGGAAGCATGGCTTCAGGAAGTTTGGTGCCGAGTGTATTTCTGAGTGCGTCGTTCGTCTGCGGTTCCTCCGAATCGGCCACGAGGTAAGCCACGAGGCGCTGATCACCTTCCCGGTCCTCGCGAACGACAATAACTGCTTGCCTAACTCCGGGACTCTGCTCCAGGAGGGCTTCGATTTCGCCGGGTTCTATCCGGTGCCCGCGCAGCTTTATTTGGAAGTCGACCCGTCCGAGGAACTCCAGGTTTCCGTCCTGCGATAGGCGCGCGAGGTCGCCGGTGCGATAGATGCGCTGCGAGGAGACTAACGGAACCTCAAGAAACTTTTCGGTGGTAAGCTCAGGGCGCTTCCAGTATCCGCGTGCGACGCCGTCTCCTCCAATAAAAAGTTCTCCATCCTCGCCCGCATGAACAGGCTTTAATTCCGCGTCGAGCAAATATGTCTGCGTATTAACGATGGGGCGTCCAATCGGTACGGTGTTTCCTGGTTTGTCCACTCTATACGTTGTCGACCAGATGGTAGTCTCTGTGGGGCCGTACATGTTATATATCTCGCCGCTGAAGATCTGGCGAAGGCGATGAATGNNGAACCGAGTGCAGAAAATGTCCGCGCATCCAATGTCAACATGCGAGCTAGAGAGGGAGTCATTTGCAGGTGAGTTACGCCGTGGCGTGCAATCTCATCGGCGATTGAGTCCGTGCCGTCATCTCCATGGGCAACTATTTTGAATCCACGTGTGAGAGTCCATAGGAGTTCCAGCACCGATATATCAAAGGCGACACTCGTAACAGCGAGCCAGGTTCCGGGATCGCAACCAATAGCACGGTCCATGCCGGTAAAGAAGTTAAGGACGTTGCTATGTTCAACCATAACTCCTTTGGGCTTAGCGGTAGAGCCGGAAGTATAGATAACATATGCCAAATTGCGACTGGTTGTCGCTGATGTAACTGCGTCTCGGCTCCCCTGGGAAAGCATGGGGTCGTTGACGTCGAGTATAGTTACATCGCCAAAGTCCGGCTGGTCATTTCCGCGCGTACCCGCTGAAGTAAGAATAATATTCATCCCCGAGTCTTCTATAACAAGTGCCAGACGCTCTTTGGGATGATGGGGATCCAATGGAACATAGGCGCCGCCCGCTTTGAGAATGGCCAGCAAGCCGACGACGAGATTCTCCGAACGCTCCATTGCAATTCCAACCAGCGTTTCAGGCTTCACGCCCAGGCTTTGAAGGTGCCGCGCGATGCGATTGGAGCGTTCGTCGAGTTCACGATAAGTCAGCTGCCGGTCATTCGCAATCACGGCGATTGCATTCGGAGTGAGGGCAGCCTGGTGCTCGAACACTTCCGCAATGGTGCTGTTGCGCGGATAGTCGAATCCAGTTCGATTCAACTCAGGCAGCTGGTCGGGTAACATGGAAATTCTCCAGAAATAGAAACTCAATGCCGGTTCCGAGAAAAGTCTCGATAGCTTCTTCGGGCGTGTTCACGATCGGCTGCCCTTTGACGTTGAAACTGGTGTTAAGCACCATTTGGCGGCCGGTCGTTTTTCCAACGGCGAGC
>PLBE01000091.1 GCA_003134435.1 Acidobacteriaceae bacterium | reverse complement strand
CTCTTTCTTCATACGTTCGCTCCGCTTATCTTAACGGACGAACGCTTTCTCCATTTCCAGCTGAGGCAGGACAAAAACACAACTGAACCGGGCAGGGCGTGCCCAAATTCTCGAAGAACCCTTCTGGCCGATCGATAATCTCCAGTTAGGCTGTCAACCACTCAGAGTTGTTCCGGGCTGATGGGCTGATTACAGGAGTTCGTAGACACTGAGGGACGTGTAATGACAGCCGCGCACCAACTACTGCAGCTTCGCGTACTCGGCTTGGGCTTGCTTCAGAATGGGAATTTGGGCGTCGGCGTTTTTCCAGAGGGTGAGGAAGTCTTTGTAGGCTGCAAGCGCGCGAGCGCGGGCGGCGTCGGCCTCCGCACCCTGCGAGGCTTTTGACTGCAAGGAGTTGGCGCGAGCTAGTCCAAGATGGGCCAAGGGGCCGGTCCAACAATTCCAGACGATTCCTTGGTGGTCGAGAATCTTCTGAAATTCGGCGGCGGCAGCACTACCCTGTCCAGTTGCAAGATATGATTCTCCGCGCACATAAACCGGACAGAGGCAAGAAATACTGTTGAGGAATGGAATGAGGCCCAGTTCGATGGCCGAAGGGCGGCGCAGAGTATTCAGCGCGAGGGCTGGATTTTTCCTGTCCAATGCCACTTGCGCCCGGATTGCAGGCAGCCAAAGCGACTGCATCTGAGTATCAAGCGGGAAGCGATGGTTCAGATCACGTACCAGCGATTCGGCCGGAGCCGTATCGCCTGCCATCGCGAATGCCAGCGCTGCTTCGACTTCGACACCCTGACTCGACGGCGCGACCTTTAATCCCGCTGCCGCAGCATGTCGCGCTTTCGCAACGTAACCGTATGCGGCTTCGCGCAAAGCGTCATTCTCCTCCCAGATTGCTCCGGTTTCCTTGCTGTCCGCGGCTAGGGCAGCGTCCAGAGCACGCTCAGTCAGTTCTCGCGCTTTGGCGAGGTGACCCGCATAGGCTTCGGTGTCGGAGGCAAGCGCAAATCCGTAGTTCTGTTCGGGCCTGCCCGAAAACCACTCTTCCTGCTTGGCCATCGAGAGAGAGTCCGCGTGGAGAAAGGCAAGAGCGTAGAGGGCATTGTGGAGTAGTAAGTTATCCAACTTTCGCGCCAACGCTTCGCGAATGATCTGTTGCGCTTCGTCGAAGTGCTGCAAGGCGAGCGCGTAGTTGGCGAGGTCATCATAGGCAACCACGTGATCGGGGGCGAGGCGGAGAGCTTCGCGAGTTACTTGGGCAGCCTTCTCATACTCCCCCTGGGAAGCGAAATCGGTGCCCAAACTGGTATACCCTCGGAATTCACGCGGGTAGTTGTCAATCAATTGCTGACGGGTCTGCGCCGCTTTATCAAGTTCTCCGGTTATATTGCGATAATAAAGGGCTGCGATGGCCAACCTTTCCCGCTGGCTGGCGTGTTCCCGCAACTGGAATGCTTTGGTGAAGTAGTCACTGGCGCGGCCTACTTCGCCGAGGCTGGAGTAGTCCATACCAACTTCATCGTATGCAATGGCAAAATTCGGATCGAGTCCGATGGCACGTTGCGCATAAGGCAGGGCTGCGGCAGGCCCCTTTTCCCGGAACGCCTGCGCTCCCTGGCTGTAGGCTTTCAGCGCTTCGAGGGAAGGCGTGGTGGCGTCCACCAAAGGAACATCAAATTCTGCACACTCGCCAGTGACTCGCCGAGTTCGCCGCGTAGCCTGGACGCTGCTTTGCCGAGCGCATCCAGCACGTTTTCTTTGGAAGCAGCTGTGACCTGCTCCCGCGCCAGCGTATCTCCATTCCGACAATTTACCGCTTTTAGTCCCAACACGTAGTCGTTGCCCAGGCTGGCGATGGCTCCGGCAATATAGACCTTGCTGCTCGCCCGCAGGCAAAGCTCGCGGGTTACGTCGGCGGTAAGTTTCGTGTTGCCGGGACGGGACATCTGCTGCAACGTCTTTGTGACCTCGCTGTCGGAGAGCACACTGAGGAAGGGCGACTGCTGCAGGGAAATCGCGAGCGCGGTCTTTAGGGTGTCGTCAAACACTGGATCGCCAGTGCTGTTGGTAAAGTCGGCAAGAACGATCGTGTCCTTGTCGGTGAGCCGTTTCGCTGCTTCTTGCGAAAGATAGTAAAAGCCACCAGCAACTATCGCGGCAATCCCCAAGACCGCGGCAGCGGCAAGACCCCGCCTCCGACCATGCGGAAGAACCGCAGGATGCGCTGGTCGGCCCTCCGGCGCGGGAGCAGGTACAAAACAGGCAGCATAGCCGCCCTTGGGGACCTCGATGCGAACGGGGGCGCCCAGACCGCCGTCTTCGTAATGCTCCTTCAACTTGGCGCGAAGCCGGCGGGCGGTCATCCTGACGACAGGGTCGATTTTCGGATCAAACGAGGGATCGCGGTCAAATACCTCTACGCCGAGCCTGTATTCCTTCAGGCGATCACCCTCGCCCGCTAAGGTGTGCTCTACGATATAGCGCAAAAAACGCTTGAGCTGTTCGGAGTCGCGAAGGGAGGGGCTAACGAGGAGGCGCTCAAGTTCGTTCCGCACCGCCGTTTCCGGCACAGAGTAACCCTCCGCAAGCCGGCGAACCACGGCGGCGGAAGGATTTTGGACGGGTGGCGTCTCCATTCACCAACTCCAATAATTTTCAGGGAAATCAGCAGGTGGTGAAACTCCAGCGTCCAAACCTGGTGCCTGAAGATACTTCATACACGTCGCACTTGCACTGGGGCTGTCAAGCCAAACGCCGACCACCGGCCACAGTTTACCCCAACTTTACCCCAGAAATACTTCCACGAAAAGCCAAGCCCAAGAACTACTTGCGGGGGTACTTTCCTTTTGTTCATGGGCTTTTCGGACCATTCCCACCGTTCTTGATCTTCGCTACAGCATTGGTCGCGCCGTGCGTGCCGGCCCCTCTATCGTTACCGCTCACTCTGTCACCACAACTCACTGGGGAATCTGAAAAAGGACTTTGTAGCCGCGTTGGAAGGCTCTCAGGTGGGTGCGCATCGCTTTGCGCGCCCGGCCTGGATTGCGCTGTTTCAAGACCTCCAAAATCGCGCGGTGCTGCCTATAGGCCAGTTCCATACCGGCGGGCAAAAGGAGGCTCTTAGTGATCAGTTCCTCCAGGCCGGCTCGGATGTGCTTCAGAAGTTCGGCAAGAATCAGATTCTTGCTGGCCGCTGCGATCGCAAAGTGAAAACGGACATCCAGTTCCCTGAATCCTTCGCCCCCTGACGCAGTGGCCACCTTCATATCCTGCACGATTTTTTCCAGCGCACGAAAGTCCTGTTCGGTCGCTCTCGCGGCGCACAGGCCCGCCACCTCCGTCTCCAAAAGCAGGCGTGCTTCGGAAAGATCGTTCACGTCCTTCTCGGTATTGAGTACACCCTTGGCCAGCAGCGGACCATCCATGTATTTGGAGCGTTGCTCCGCCACATAGCTGCCACCGCCGGCGCGCACGCGGATCATCCCGATGAAAGCCAGGGACTTCAACGCTTCCCGCAAGGTCGACCTTCCCACATTAAAGACCTTGCAAAGCTCCGCTTCGGAGGGAAGCTTCTCGCCCGGTTGCCAGCGTTGGGCTTGCAATTCGGATGCAAGCTGCATGGCAACCTGTTCGCTGAGGGTGGTCCGGGAAACTGGCTTCAAAGTCGCCATCGGGGCGCTATTCACAGATTCAACTCCTGCGGCCGCGATACGCGCTTATTTTCTGGCGTAGTCTCGCGGTTTGCCTAACTCGCATCATCAGAATAGCAGACAAGCGGCAAGTCTCCTATTTGCCGCGCCAAAGGGCCGCTGCGGGGAGGAACGAAGCTTCCGGCGGATTCCATTCGGGTCCGCGGGAACCGGGATTACGTTCACGAGAACGTAAAACTTATCAGACAAGCTGATAATATGCTTGACATACATACTCTTTTAAGGCATAAGATAGGACCGCACTCATCCCCGTCTGATGAGGGAGGGCCGCATGGCCGCGAAATCGCAAGGTTTGCCCGCTGGACGCACTCCGGTTCCAGCCCAATCCACCCAACCTTCCGCCAACCCAATCGCATGGGCAATCGTGATCGTGGGGTCGGTGATAGCCGCGCTGATCATTCTCAAAATCCCCGCGCTCTCATCCCCTTGGTCGCAGAACTACGACCCGACGGGTCACTGGTGGCTTTCAACTTTGATAGCTGCGTTGCCGATCGTGGTGCTGCTGGGGACCTTGGCCCTGCTGCACATCAAGGCGCACTATGCCGCCCTGCTGGGGCTGGGCACCGCGCTGGTGACAGCCATTCTCGTCTTCCATATGCCGGCACGTTTGGCTGCTACCACGGCGGTATATGGTGCTGGATACGGACTGTTTCCCATCGGCTGGATCATCTTGAACGTGATTTTTATGTATCAACTGACGGTGGAGTCGGGACGCTTCAAGGTGCTGCAACACAGCATGACGGGCATCACCCAGGATCGCCGCCTGCAATTGTTGTTGATCGCATTCTGTTTTGGCGCGTTTTTTGAAGGAGCTGCTGGATTCGGAACGCCGGTGGCAGTGACGGCCGCGCTCCTGATTGGGCTCGGCTTTAAGCCGCTGCAAGCTTCGGGTTTGTCTTTGATCGCGAACACGGCACCAGTGGCATTTGGGGCGTTGGGTACCCCTCTGATCGCCTTAGCCAAAGTAACCGGCATGAGTGAAATCATGCTGGGCTCAATGGCGGGCCGTATTCTGACGCCTTTCTGCATTCTGGTTCCCTTCTGGCTGATTTGGGCGTTTGCCGGTTTCTCGGGAATGATGGAGATTTGGCCGGCCATCCTGGTCGCAGGCGTTTCGTTCGCGATCCCGCAACTTCTGGTTTCGAACCTGCATGGTCCCTGGCTGGTGAACATCATTGCGGCGGTGGTCTCGATGATTTGCCTGATTGGCTTCCTGCTGCTCTGGCACCCGAAAAAAATCTGGAGTTTTGAAGGCGAAGAGAACAAGGGCGCGCGAGCCGACCACGGATACAGCCGTTCGGAAGTGGTCCGGGCGTGGGTTCCTTGGGTCATCCTTAGCGTTGCGGTTTTTGCGTGGGGAACGCAGAGCGGCAAGAACCTGATGAACACCCCGGAGAAAGTGTTTTCATCGATGTCGGCATGGCATACGGTGCCGAGCCGGATCACGAATCCATCGTTTCCGGTAACCGGCCTGAACAATCTGGTGCAGCGCGTGCCGCCGGTGGTGCCAAAGCCCGCAAAAGAACCGGCCGTGTTCGCGCTGAACTGGCTGAGCGCGACCGGTACCGGGATTTTGCTGGCGGCGCTCCTGTCGGGTTTGGTGATGCGGGTTAGTGTCCCGAACATTTTCAGGATTTACGGGCGCACCATAGTCAAGGTGCGGTTCTCGCTGCTGACCATCGCGGCGATGTTGGGAATTGGTGTGCTGACTCGTTACTCGGGTGTGGACGCGACGATGGGTCTGGCCTTCGCCCGCACCGGTGTGCTCTATCCGTTTTTCGGAACTCTGCTGGGTTGGTTGGGCGTGGCCCTGACCGGTTCCGATACCTCCTCCAATGTGTTGTTCGGCAGCTTGCAAAAAATCACAGCGCAACAAATTGGAGTGCAGCCCAGCCTGATGGCCGCAGCCAATAGTTGCGGAGGCGTGATGGGTAAGATGATCGACGCCCAGAGTATTGTGGTGGCCAGCACCGCCACTCAGTGGTACGGACACGAAGGCGATATCTTGCGCTACGTTTTTTGGCACAGCCTTGCGCTGGCGGCGTTGGTGGGTATCTTTGTCACGCTCATGGCTTACGTATATCCGTTCACGCATTTGGTGCTGCGTTAAGTCCAAGATCTGAAACTCACCAGCAGCATTTTTGGTCTGTACAAGGATTCTTAAAAGTTTCTGGAGAAACTTATGCCTAAATCGTTCCGTACCCTGTTCCTGATAGTCGCATTCAGCCTGATTTCGGCGTTTCCTTACGCCGCTACGGGCCAGAGTAGTCCCACTCCAACCGCCCCGAAGACCAAAGCCCGCAAGAAAGTTGCAGAAGCCAAGAAAGGTCCCACCATCGAAGAGCGTCTGCAGCAGGTAGCGCAGCAACTCAAAGAACAACAAGAGCAGATTCAACAGCAGCAATCTCAAATCCAGCAGTTGCTTCAGACCAACACTCAGCTACGGCAGGAGGTGCAACAGCAAGGTCAAGCGTTCCAGAGCTCGGTGCAGCACGCCGCGGAGCAAGCCACCGTGGTCCAGGAAAGCGTGAAGACGCTGAACACAACGGTCGCCGACTTGCAGGCTGAAACCAAAGTTGCAGCCAACGCCGTAGTCGAGAACAAGAAAGCTGTGACTGGTCTGGAGAATCCGCCGGCAATCCATTTTAAGGGCGTCAGCATCACGCCGGGGGGCTTCCTGGCTGGGGAAACAGTCAACCGCACGCGTGCCACTAGCGGCGATCTTCCGACTGCGTTTTCGGTGATCCCATTTGGCGGCAATGCGCTCTCGAAGTTATCTGAATTCAACTTTGCCGCCCGCCAGTCTCGCCTCAGCATGCTGGTCGAAACTAAGGTAGGAAGCACGAAGATAAACGGATACGTTGAGGGAGACTTCCTCGGGTCCGGCACAACCTCAAACAACCGCCAGACCAACAGTTATGTTTTTCGGCAGCGCCAGTTGTACGCGATGGCAGCATTTGCCAACGGCTGGTCCATCACCGGGGGCCAGCAGTGGAGTCTCGCCACGGAAAATAAGAAGGGCATCGTGAATCGTCAGGAATCGTTGCCGGGCATGATCGACCCGAACTACGTCGTCGGATTCACCTGGCAGCGCGCCGAGGCCTTCCGCGTGGTCAAGACGATCAATGACAAGGCCGCCGTTGGCTTCTCGATTGAAGGACCGCAGACCACCATCGGCGGTCGTGGCTTCTCGACCTTCACTAACACTTCCGCGACTGGAGTGGTGACCACCGCTCAGGACTTCTGGCTCAATGCGCCCGGAGCTGCCGGCAGTCTGTTCAATGCATTCGATGCGACCGGATACACTCCGAACAAGCTCCCGGATTTCGTGGCGAAGGCTGCCTTCGATCCCGGTTTCGGACACTACGAGATTCTCGGGATCCTCAGCACTTTCCGGAACCGCGTCTATCCTTGCGCCGTAGTCAGCCCGACCGGGAGCAACCTGAGCGGAACGGTAATTCTCAACGGACCAGCCATCAATCCGACTGGATGCGTGGATGCTTCGGGGAATCCTCTGACCTCGCCCTCCTCGCTTCTGGCCTATAACGATTCGCGCGCCGGCGGCGGCTTTGGCATCAGCGCGGCATTGCCGCTGGTCCCCAAGAAGGCTGACTTGAGCCTGAAAGTTGTTGCCGGCGATGGCATCGGCCGCTTCGGCGCAACTCAATTGCAGGATGTAACGGCGCGTCCCGACGGCACGCTTGCCCTGATCCGCAGCCAACAGGCCCTGGCCAAGCTGGAGTTGCATCCGACAGCGAAGCTAGACTTGTACCTTTACGTCGGCAACGAATATGCCGCACGTGCCGCGTATTCGGGGTATTCGACGGTGAAGGTCACCAACACTCCCGCCATCCCGGCTTACGGCACCCAACCTGCTTATCCCTCCATCGCAACTTACACGACATCTGTCAGTGGAGTTGGTGGCTACGGAAATCCCTTCGCCAACAATACCGGATGCGGAACAGAGGGTGTGCCCTCAGGCACGGGCGCGCCATCCGCGGGGGGCACTTGCGCGGGTGACATCCGGAATATTATGGAAGGCACCATCGGCTTCTGGCACAAGATTTACCAGGGCCCGACGGGACGCCTGCAGTGGGGCTTGCAATATTCGTATGTTGAGAAGTTTGCATGGTCGGGAGCTGGCGACCTCGCTCAAGGCACGCCAGGTATCGCACCAAGGGGAGTGGACAACGTCTTCTTCACGTCGTTCCGTTATTACTTGCCATAGCTCGTCTGAAGTGCGGCAAAGGAATGACTGAGGTTCCGTCTCGATCGACCCTCAATCGTAAGCAAGACCGGCAGTGCCGGGGGACAATGCGAAGTGGCCGGGATTGCTCCAACCCGAGGGTTTGGATTGCGAGCAGTCCCGCACCCGAGTAAGACGGAAAGCAAACAGTGAGGTTTCACCGTGCCACGTAAAGTATCGTTATTTGTGCCTTGCTTTGTGGACCAACTGCTGCCCGAGGTCGCGGTCGACACCGTTAAGGTGCTGCGGCGAATTGGCTGCGACGTCGAGTTCCCCGAAGATCAGACTTGCTGCGGCCAGCCCGCCCTCAATACGGGATACTGGGGCGAGACGCGTCCGTGCGCCGAGCATTTCGTTCGCGTCTTCAAGCATGCTGACGTGATCGTATGTCCCTCCGGCTCGTGCGTGAGTATGATCCGACTTTTTTATGCTGAATTACTGGCCCACAGCCCGCTGCGCGAAGACGCCATCTCGGTGGTTAGCCGCACCTTTGAGTTTACTGAGTTTCTGGTCAAAGTTGCCGCGATTACCCAAGTTGGAGCCAGCTTCCCGCACACGGTCACCTATCACGCTTCCTGCCACGGACTGCGGGAACTTCGCCTGCACAGCGAACCGCTGCAACTCCTGGGCCAGGTCGAGGGGCTGAAACTGGTGCCCATGGTCCGCTCCGAGGAATGTTGCGGTTTCGGCGGAACCTTTGCCGCCAAGTTCGCCGATATCTCCGGAGCCATGGGAAATTCGAAGGCTGAGAGCGTGGCCGCGACCGGTGCTGAGTTCGTGACGGCCATCGATCCCAGTTGTCTCATGCACCTGCAAGGCATTTTGGGCAAACGCAATGCGGTAGCCCGTACCATTCACATTGCCAGCATCCTCGCGCAACAGGGTCTGGCCCAGGAGGGGTCGTGACCCAGACAGCGGCACAACGTTTTCTGCAGGATGCCGCCGTAAAGTCGGCGGACCTGGTACACCGCGAAATCATCCGGCGTGGCATGGACAGCTATGACGCCGCCCACCTCAAGGGCCGGGCTCGAATCAAAGATTGGGAAGCCGCTCGCGAGAAGTGCCAGGAGATCAAACGGGATGCCATCAACCACCTGGATCGATTCCTTCTCCAGTTCGAAGAAAAAGTGGTTGCGCGCGGCGGCCATGTTTACTGGGCGGCCAATGCGGAAGAGGCCTGCGCGTATGTGAAGAACCTGGCGATTCGGCTCGGCGTGCGCACCGTGGTGAAGTCGAAATCCATGGTGACGGAGGAGATCCACCTCAGCCCAGCCCTGGAGCGTGAGGGCATCAAGGTCTGGGAAACTGATCTGGGCGAGTTTATCGTACAACTGCGCAATGAAGCTCCTTACCACATCGTAACTCCCGCGATGCACCTTAACCGCGGACAAATTGCCACGTTGTTTCGGGAGAAACTGGACCCAGGCATCAGCAGCGACGACCCGGCGGATCTAATGGCCGTCGCGCGCCGCAAATTGCGCGAGGCGTTTTTTACCGCCGAGATGGGAATTTCCGGTGCGAATTTTCTGGTGGCAGATGCCGGCGTCGTCGCCATTTCAACCAACGAAGGCAACGGCCGCCTCTGCACCAGTATTCCCCCCATTCACGTGGTGGTGACCGGCATCGAAAAGGTCATTCCGCGGCTCGAGGATCTGGCCGTGCTATGGCCGGTGCTGGCAACCTCCGGCACCGGGCAGGGCATCACAACCTACAGCACGATGATTGCCGGCCCGCGCCAGTCAGGCGAAGTCGACGGGGCGGGAGAGTTTCACGTGGTGCTGGTGGATAACGGCCGCAGTCAGTTGCTGGCCGATGCGGAGCAGCGCGAAGTGCTGCACTGCATTCGCTGTGGCGCCTGCCTGAATATTTGTCCCGTGTTTCGTCACGTCGGAGGGCACACCTACGGAACAACCTATCCTGGACCGATCGGCAGCGTGCTCACTCCGCATCTGAATGGCATCGGGGAGTTCAAGCATCTGTCCTACGCGTCTTCTCTGTGCGGCGCCTGCAGCAGCGTCTGTCCCGTGAAAATCGATCTGCATCACCACCTGCTGCAGAACCGTCGCAACGCCACCGAGTCGAGAGTCACAAAGTCGAGCGAGCGTGTGATCTTCCGCATGTGGCGCGCCGTGATGAGCAGTCCGTCGATGTACGCGCTCGGTGGTTGGACGATGCGGAAGGCGCTGCGGACGCTTTACGCCCTAGGACTCGCAGGAACGATTCTCGATCCGATGCGGGTGTGGAACCGTTATCGCGCGCCGGTTCCATTGCCATCGGAATCATTCCGCGCGCGCTGGAGGAAAGACCGTGCCGCAAGCTAAAGAAGCGCAGACTGAGAATTCAAGCCGTGACCAGATTCTAGGCCGCATTCGCGCTGCGTTGCGCATCGTGGTTTCAGAGCCCGCAGTGGCCGCGGGGGATTCCAAGAGAGTAATCTTTCAGACCATCGACGATCCGCTGCAACGCTTCGAGCAGGAATGCGCCGCCAACCTGATGGAGTGTGCCCTCACGGCGGATGGTGAGGCGAGCGCGCAACATCTGGCGAAGGTTCTGCAATCGCTGCCTGAAGGCGAAGCTTTCGTGCAAGAAGATCCCACGTTGCGTCGACTGGTGCAATTGGCTGCGCCCGCGCGGGCGATCCGGTGGTCCACGGAAGGCGCGCCAGGCGAAGCTTCCCAAGTCACGGTGACGCTCGCCGAGGCCCTTATCGCGCAAACAGGCTCAATTCTGGTCAGCGCTGGGTGCGGCGGGCGTGGCGCTTCGGTGATTGCGCCCTGTCACATCGTTTACGCGAGGGCAGCTCAACTGGTCCCCGATCTGGCAACGGCTCTGGGTTGCATCTCACAACAACGAACATTCGACCGCAACTCGTTCGCGTGCGTTATAAGTGGTTCGAGCCGCACCGCCGATATCGAGAAGATTCTGGTGCAGGGCGCGCATGGACCGCGACGTTTGGTGGTTATCCTGCAGAGCGGAACATAGATCACTCGCTGGGGCTGGGGAACTGAACATCTGCAACTGTCCCAAACCCAGATTGACAACTGTGTCTCCAGTGTCCTAATATCGTGTTCATTATGACCCCGCTGGCCCACTGCCATCACCATCGTCACCATGGGATGAGCGTGTCGGCGGGCAACAACGGATAACCAGAAGCACTCATAGGAATCCAAGCCCGCCGGCAGATGGTGCCGAGCGGGCTTTTTGTTTTTGCGCGAGCCGCTAAGAAATCCAACGCCAAGAGACGGGCGCGAGATTCGGAGGGTTTGATGGAGATCGACTTCGACAAGATGCAGGGCCTAGCGCCCGCGGTCATTCAGGATGCGGAAAGCGGGGAACTGCTGATGGTGGGCTTTATGAACCGGAAAGCACTGGACTGGACCCTACGGACTGGCTTCGTGACATTCTACAGCCGCACTCGCCAGAAACTTTGGACCAAGGGAGAGAGCTCTGGCAATCGTTTGCAGGTGGTTGCCGGATGGACCGACTGCGACCGGGATACGGTGCTGTTCCGGGTTCGAGTGCTAGGCGAGGGCGTGGTCTGTCATCACGGGACGCGTTCCTGCTTTACGCAGGAACTGCCGCTGCGAACCGGTCTTCATGGCGAAGGGATGGAGCGATCAGAGCGATGAAACTCCGCTTAGGCATTCCGAAAGGAAGTTTGCAGGAAGCTACCCTGAGCCTGTTTGCGCGCGCCGGACTGCGGGTGTATACGAATCCCCGCTCGTATTTCGCCGCTACCGATGATCCCGCGGTCGAATGCCTGCTGATTCGCGCCCAGGAAATGGCCCGGTACGTCGAACACGGGGCGCTGGATGCGGGATTGACCGGCCTGGACTGGGTGCTCGAGAGTGGCCTCGAAGTGGTCAAGGTCGCTGACCTGATCTACGCTAAACAAAGCATGGGGAGGGTGAAGTGGGTGCTGGCGGTCCCAGAGGATTCGAGCTTCCAAAAAGTCGAGGATCTTGAAGGTCGAATCATAGCCACCGAACTGGTGAGTTTCACGCGCAATTATTTTGCCAGCCGCAATATCGCGGTGCGGGTGGAGTTCTCCTGGGGGGCTACCGAGGTAAAGCCACCACTGCTGGCGGATGCCATTGTCGAGGTGACGGAGACGGGAAGTTCATTGCGCGCGAATCACCTGCGAATTCTCGAAACGGTTTTGGAGTCCAACACCCAATTGATCGCGAACCGAGCCGCTTGGGCTGATCCTGCGCGGCGAGAAAAGATCGAAAACCTGGCCGTCATGCTGAGGGGCGCGATCGCTGCCCTGGGGCGGGTCGGCCTGATGCTGAATGTACGCAAGTCAGACTTGCCCGCGGTTCTAGGTTTGCTGACCGCGCTGAAGAATCCGACGGTCGCGCCGTTGGCCGACAGCGAGTGGGTCGCCGTGAACACCGTGATTGAGGAACATGCCGCCTGGACGCTGATTCCGAAGCTCAAACAAGCCAATGCGCAAGGCATCGTCGAATACCCGTTGAACAAGGTGGTGATGTAATGCGCAAGAAGCTGAGGCGCGATGGTGTTATACGCATTCTCGAGGGCGCCGGACAAACCCGTCTGGTGAGCGCCCTTGCGGAGCGCGGCTCGACCGATCTGGGCAAGGTTGAGCCGGTCGTCCGGCGCATTGTCCGTGAAGTTCAGCGTAGAGGCGATCGCGCAGTGCGCCGCTACGCTGTCCGCTGGGACGGATTGGGCAAGCGTGAACCGCTCCGTGTTCCCGAAGAAGATCTCGATCAGGCGTGGGCGCAAGCTGACCCTAAGCTGCAGGACGCGATCAAGCGGGCAGCGGCCAATGTCCGGCGCTATGCAGAGTGGCAAGCGCCGATTGAATGGCGTCGAGACATTCAGCCGGGTGTCTCTGTGGGGCAGTTGGTGCGGCCCCTGGAATCTGTGGGATGTTATGTTCCGGGCGGCCGCTACCCGTTGCCATCGACATTGCTCATGACCGTGATCCCGGCGCAGGTCGCGGGCGTCAGGCAGATTTGCGTCGTGTCTCCGCGCCCGGGCAAGGCAACTTTGGCAGCGGCTGCCTATCTGGGAGTGCGTGAGTTCTACCGGGTGGGCGGGGCCCAGGCGATTGCAGCCTTAGCCTATGGAACGGAGGATATTCCGCGGGTGGATAAGATCGTTGGTCCAGGCAACCGTTATGTGACGGCAGCCAAGAAGCTGGTAGCCTTCGATTGCGCGATCGAATTTCTGGCGGGCCCAACGGAAGCTGTCGTGATCAGCGCAGACGGCGATCCGGATTGTATAGCTTCCGACCTGGTGGCGCAGGCGGAGCACGATCCCGACGCGTTGTGCGTTTTCATAACCAACTCGCGCGCGTTGGCGAAGGATGTGCAGGAGAATGTGCGGAAGCGCGCACGCGAAAATCCGATCGCGGCGCAATCGCTATCCCGCCGCGGGGCAATTCTTCTGGTCCCTTCCATGGAACAAGCGGTCGAGGTAGCCAATCGCATCGCGCCCGAACATTTGACGGTCCCAGCGCCGTTCGCACGTTTGGTGCAGCGGGCGGGCTCGGTTTTTCTAGGCGAGTTCACGCCGCAGGCTGCGGGAGACTACATCTCCGGACCAAACCACGTGCTGCCGACCAGTGGGATGGCTCGGGTGCGGGGCGGCCTCAGCGTTCTCGATTTCGTTCGCGTGATTGCGTGCCAGCAAGTGACCCGGGCGGGAATCCGAGACATTGCACCTTCCGGTATCGCGCTGGCGGCGGTCGAAGGCTTACGCGGCCACGTCGAGGCATTTCGCGTGAGGTGCTCGCATGCTTGAGGCTCGCGCCGCAGTAAGAACTCTCCATACGTATCGGCCGCCTTTGGCCGGCCGTACAGGACTGCGCCTCGACTTCAACGAAAGTACGGTGGGATGTTCGCCCCGGGTGCTGGACAGGTTGCGTATGCTTGATGCGGAAGTCCTGGCGCGCTATCCCGAGCGCGAGCCCGTGGAGTGCGAGGTCGCGGGCTTTCTCGGACTCGATTCGGCGCAGGTTCTGCTCACCAACGGAGTCGATGAAGCGATTCATCTGCTGTGCTCTGCGTATCTCGATCCGGGCGATCAAGCGCTCATTGTCGTTCCGACCTTTGCCATGTATGCGGTATTTGTCAGGGTTGAAGGCGCGCAGGTGGTCGAAGTTCGGGCAGGCGATAACTTTGCTTTTCCCGAGAAACAGTTGCTTGCCCAAGTTAACCCACGCACCCGGCTCATTGCGGTGGCGAATCCTAACAACCCAACGGGAGCGGTGGTCGAGGGCAAGGTCCTCATTCGTATCGCACAAGCGGCGCCACAGGCTGCATTGCTGGTCGATGAGGCGTATTTCGAATTCTGCGGCGAAACCCTGATGGACCACGCGCGGCAGATTGAGAATCTTTTTGTGGCGCGGACCTTTTCCAAGGCCTACGGCCTTGCCGGTTTGCGAATAGGCATTCTCGCGGGAGACGGTCGGCAGATGGCGATGGTCCGCCGCGTGGCTTCGCCCTATAACGTCAACGCGGCCGCGCTGGCGGTTCTGCCCGGGGCGCTTGAAGACCAGGAGTACGTCAGGGGCTATGTAGCGCGCGTGCTGAGCAACCGCGCAAGATTGCAGCAGGAACTTGGCGCTCTCGGGTTGCACTACTGGCCCAGCCACGCCAATTTTGTTCTGGTAAGAATTGGATCGTCCCATGGCGAGTTCGTGCAGGCGCTACGCGCTCGTGGAATTCTGGTGCGTGACCGGAACTCCGACCGGCATTCCGATCCAAGATGCGAAGGCTGCGTCCGCCTGACCGTAGGGTCGGACGAACACACCGAGGCACTCATTGACGCTCTGCGTGATGTGGTCGAGCAACTTGGATTGCGATCTGGCCTGCCCACCGATTCGCGCAATGGAGTGGGAGTGTGAGGACAGCCAAACTGCATCGCAAGACCGCCGAGACGGAAATTCGAATCGCTCTTACCATTGAGGGCCGGGGCAAGTACGAAGTCTCTACAGGAATCCGGTTTCTCGACCACATGTTGGAGCTGTTCACGCGACACGGTGGGTTCGATTTGAAACTCAGCGTAGTGGGTGACTTGGATGTGGATCAGCACCACACCGTGGAGGATGTCGGAATCGCGCTGGGCGAGGCGTTCGACCGCGCTCTGCGCGACCGGCGCGGCATCCTGCGAGCGGGATATTTCTTGATGCCCATGGATGAAACTCTTGGAGTGGCGGCGGTCGATTTCGGCGGCCGCGCGGTGGCAGTGGTTCAGACAACAGTCCGCGCCATGCGAGTCGGGGATCTGCAAGCGGAACTCGTCTACGACTTCTTTGAAGGGTTCGCCCGCGGCGCGCGTGCCAATGTGCATGTGCGCGTGCTGTATGGACGTTCCAGTCATCACAAGATCGAGGCGCTCTTTAAAGCTTTTGCTCGCGCTTTGCGCGTGGCTTGTTCCCGCGATCGCCGCTTGGGCCGGATGCTGCCGAGCACCAAGGGACTCTTATGATTGCGATCGTGGACTATGGCGCCGGCAATCTTAATTCGGTGAAGAAGGCGTTCGACCATCTCGGTGCCGCAACCGTCGTGACCAGACAGCCTGCTGCAGTTGCCGCGGCGGACAGGATTGTGCTGCCTGGGGTCGGCCACTTCTCCGCGCTCAGCATACTCGACAATGGAGGTTTGCGGGATGCCTTGCTGCAAGACGCGAGCGCGGGCAAACCATTTCTCGGAATCTGCCTGGGAATGCAGTGGCTATTCGAGGGCAGTGAAGAGGCTCCCGAATGTGCGGGCGCGGGAATTCTTGCGGGTCGATGCCATCGGTTTCCATCTTCCGTGAAATCGCCGCACGTCGGATGGAACTCGCTGACAGTCCGTGGAGGCTCGCGGTTGTTGCGTAATGTCGCGCCTGATTCGTTCGTCTACTACACCCATTCTTATCAAGCGCCGGTGGTTGCGGCCACCACGGCGCAAACCGAATATGGAGCGCGCTTTTCCGCGGCTGTCGAACAGGGAAATGTTTTCGGAGTGCAGTTTCATCCGGAAAAATCGTCGAAGGTGGGACTTCAGATTCTGAAGAACTTCTGCGACGCAGATCTTTGAAACCAGTTGGAAGCTTATCTGGCGCGGAACCTTGGAGTTCAATAAATTGCTGACCAAACGCATCATCGCCTGTCTCGACGTGGACGAAGGCCGGGTCGTGAAGGGCGTGCGGTTTCTGGATTTGCGCGACGCGGGCGATCCCGCGGACTGTGCCTCTGCCCATGCCCGCGACGGCGCGGACGAGATCGTTCTGCTCGATATCACCGCCACCAGCGACAAGCGCCATACCATGCTCGACGTCGTCTCGCGCACAGCGCGCGAGTTGTTTATTCCCTTTACGGTGGGTGGAGGGATTCGAGAACTCTCGGACGCGGCGGCCGTGTTCGAGGCGGGCGCGGACAAGATTGCCATCAACTCGGCGGCAGTGAGGGATTCAACTCTGATTGGAAAAATCGCGGCGCGCTTTGGCTCGCAGGCAGTCGTGGTTGCGATCGACACCAGGCGTGTGAACGGAGGTTTTGAAGTGTTCATTGCCGGCGGGCGTATTTCTACAGGCCGTGACGCGGTGTTATGGGCACGGGAGGCAGCCGACAGGGGTGCAGGAGAAATCCTGCTCACCTCAATGGATCGTGACGGCACGCAGTCTGGTTTCGATTGCGAACTGGTGCAAACCGTCGCCGCCGCTGTTTCGATTCCAGTGATCGCGTCAGGTGGCGCCGGGTCGACGCGAGACTTTGTGGATGTATTTCGCGACGGGCGCGCGGACGCGGCTTTGGCTGCCTCCATTTTTCACTTCGGCATCGAAAACATTGGACAATTGAAGAGGGAACTGTACGTTGCCAATGTCCCGGTGAGGTGGCCATGCTGATTCCGTCAATCGACCTGATGGCCGGTAAGATTGTGCAGTTAGTTCAAGGGGAAAGGAAGAAACTGGAGTTCGACAACTTCGATTACTGGATTGATCGGTTCGCACCGTATCCCATCGTCCAAGTGATCGACCTCGATGCAGCGCGCGGCTGCGGTGACAACCGTTTACTGGTGAAGCGACTGGTCGGCGAGTTGGCCTGCCAGGTTGGCGGCGGCATTCGCGACCTCGAAACCGCGCAGGAACTTCTGCGCCTGGGTGCTCGCAAGGTGATCATCGGGTCTGCATTGATGGCCGAGGGCCGGATCAACCAGGAGCGCGCTCGTGCGCTGGCAGACGCGCTTCCGAAGTCGGCGCTGATGTTTGCCCTCGACTCCCGAGGAGGCCGGGTTGCGATTGATGGCTGGCGCCGGCAGACAACCGTTACCGCCTTCGATATGATTCGCGAACTGGAGCCATTCTGCGAGAGTTTTCTGTATACGCACATCGACACGGAGGGCTTGATGGGCGGAATTCCGATGGAGACGGTTCGTGCTATCAGAATCGCAACGACCCGACACCTGGCGGTTGCCGGCGGTATTACCGAACAGCAGGAGGTGGACAGCCTTGCTGCGCTCGGCATTGACGCAGTTGTGGGAATGGCGCTGTATGCGGGGAGACTTCGCGGCTGAACAACGCGGATGAACAACGGTCCAGAGCGGGCCGTTGCACGGGGTGCGCGCTATACAATCAATGATCATGTCTATGCTTGACCATTCTGCCCAGTTGGCGGTGGCGTTGGACCAAGCCCGCATCGGACTGGCCGAAGGTGGTATCCCCATCGGAGCTGCGATCTTTGACGCGTCCGGTAAGCTTCTGGGCTCCGGCCGTAACCGGCGCGTTCAGAACAATGACCCCTCCGTGCACGGAGAGACAGACGCCTTTCGCAATGCGGGTCGCCAGCGAAGCTATCGAAATCTGACGATGGTGACGACGCTGGCACCCTGCTGGTACTGCAGCGGACTGGTGCGGCAGTTTGGCTTCGGTGCGCTGGTGGTAGGAGAGAGCCGGAATTTTAAGGGTGGCTTGGAATGGCTCCGGTTGCTCGGCCTGCCGGTGTTTGATCTTGATTCTTCGGAGTGTGCTTCGCTGATGAAAGAATTCATACGGGCGAATCCCAAGTTGTGGAACGAGGATATCGGCGAGGAGTGAAGGCGGCGGTCGGGGATGCCGTCGTTTCGACCAGATCAATCGAAGCGCTGAGTACTGCTTCGACCTGCATCCGGGGAGCGGAACGATCGGATCGTTGAAGGAATGGGTTACACGCGGTGCTTCGAATCCGGTTCCCAGAGAGTCTGATACAAGCGTGGGTGAATGATCTGGCATCTAGTCGGCGGGAGAAGAAGATTAATCTATGAAGCTTGATCAAGGCCTGTTGCGGAGCCTTCCCAAGGTGCTTTTGCACGAACATTTGGATGGCGTGCTTCGTCCGCGGACTGTGATTGAGTTGGCCAGAGATACAAGTTATTCGGGACTCCCGACCAGCGATCCTCAGGAACTGGCCGAGTGGTTTCATCGCGGCGCGAACCAGGGAAGTCTTGCCAAATACCTAGAGGGTTTTGCACACACCATCGCGGTGATGCAAACAGAGGAGGCTCTGGAACGCATCGCCTACGAAGAAGCTGAGGATCTGAGCCAAGACGGCGTTGTTTACTTTGAAACTCGCTTCGCGCCCATTTTTCACAGGCAGCAGGGATTAACCCACCAACAGATCGTCGGAGCGGTGTTGAAGGGATTGGAGCGCGGCCGTAAGGATTTCGGAATTGCATCGGGATTGATTATTTGTGCCATGCGCAACATGGAAGTATCGCTCGAAATGGCGGAACTAGCCGTCGATTTTCGGGCCCGCGGAGTGGTTGGGTTCGATCTTGCCGGAGAGGAAGGCGGTTATCCTCCCAAGAAACACGTGGAAGCTTTCCATTACATTCAGCGGGAGAATTTCAATATTACGGTTCATGCAGGCGAAGGCTACGGCAAGGAATCGATATGGCAGGCGATTCAGTATTGCGGGGCACATCGGATTGGACACGGGACGCGATTGATCGACGACATCGCGGTAGTGGATGGCAAGGCGGTGAAGTTAGGCGATCTTGCCCAGTACGTGCTGGACAAAAGAATTCCACTGGAAATTTGCCTCAGCAGTAACGTCCATACCGGGGCCACTCCCGGCTTGGCCGAGCATCCGTTCAAAATACTGTATCAGGAAAAATTCCGAGTTACCCTCAACACCGACAACCGCCTGATGAGCGGCACGAGCATGACCCAGGAGTTTAAAGCTGCGGCGGATACATTCGGGTTGTCGCTGGACGATTTCGAAAAGATAACGATCAACGCGATGAAAAGCGCCTTCTTGCCCTATGGCGATCGCTGT
Source organism: Acidobacteriaceae bacterium (assembly GCA_003134435.1). Classification (GTDB taxonomy): domain Bacteria; phylum Acidobacteriota; class Terriglobia; order Terriglobales; family Acidobacteriaceae; genus Acidiflorens. Next base: position 24,283 of record PLBE01000091.1, on the reverse strand, counting down.
GACCTGATTTACTCAATCATCAAGCCGGGCTACGCGAGAATTCGTAAGTCATGAAATCCGACGACATTCCAACGTGAGTGAGGAATTACTTACAGATCGTCGCCAGGGTTTTTGCGGCACGAGCGGACGGTGACTGTAGACGGGTAGCTGAGATCAGCACGGCCTTTGCGACTACGCAATGACGGAACGAAGCCATATCGACAACGCTTTCATGGCCCGCGCCATTCAGCTTTCGGTTGAAAACGTCCGCGCTGGATGTGGCGGGCCTTTTGGCAGCGTCATCGTCAGAGAAGGCATTGTTGTCGCGGAAGCAGCCAACCAAGTCACGGCCACCAATGATCCCACGGCGCATGCTGAAGTGCTGGCGATCCGACAGGCGTGCCAGAGATTTGGTTGTTTCGAGTTGCGGGGATGCGTCCTCTACACGTCCTGTGAGCCCTGCCCCATGTGTCTGGGCGCGATCTACTGGGCCCGGATCGACAGAGTTTACTTTGGTAATCTCGCGACGGATGCGGCCAAAGTCGGCTTTGATGACTCCGCTATTTATGCGGAGATCACGCAGCCTCGCGCCGAGCGCGAGATTCCCATGATCCAGATGATGCGCGAGGAGGCGCTGGTGGCATTTCGAGAATGGGAGCAACATCCCGGCAGGATCCGCTATTGAAAGCGCTCTTGGAGGTGCGCTTTCAGAGACTCCGCGGCCTAATCGCGCCGCACGGGAGGCGCATAAAGCGCTTCCTGGTTGACGGAAATCGCAGGTCTAATTCAAAGGCGTGGTGGATGGGTCACTCAGCGCGATCAATTTCCCAACCGGATAGTCCGCTTCTGTAAGAGGAGTCTCGGGCTCGGGGTTGATGATGGTTAGCACGGAGCCGCTGAGTATCCCCCGGATGACCAAGCGGTCATTCTTAATGGCCACTACCCGATATTTCTCGTCGAAGACCGACATGCGCGCAATGCATCTGGCTAGTCTGCATGCTTGGATGCGCTATCCCATATCTTCGATTCGCGGCGACTGGCAATACTGCATTAGGTGGTTATGAAAGCGGTGACGGACTCAACCTTGATTAGTCGGTGCCCCAGTTGTGGTGCCAAACCACGAAAGATTGCGAACGTGACACCGGGGCTCGCCGAAGGGAATTTCATCCCGAAAGGCATTTAGCGACAGAGAAAGCCTAAAAAAGGGATCTCAAGACTTGGCGACCAATAACGAACGTAGTTGTGTTCTCTGTCGCACAAAGCTGTAGAATCATAATCTGTGGGCACTCGCTCAGCATCGAATCGCAGACCGCGTGTATTCAATCCCGCTACCTTCCTCGCCACTATTGGTGAGGGTAGGAAGTACCTGAAATTCGCGAGGAAGCAGGTTATCTTCGCCCAGGGGGATATAGCGGATGCGGTCTTTTATATTCAACAAGGCAATGTGAAGCTGACCGTCGTCTCGCAGACAGGAAGGGAAGCGACTATCGGCGTGCTAACCGACAGCAGCTTCTTTGGCGAGGGCGCGTTGGCCGGTCAAGCCTTGCGCATGGGATGCGCGACGGCTATGACTGATTGCGTAATTCTGCGGATCGAAAAGAAAGCAATGATAAAGGCTTTACACAGAGAACATGCGTTTTCAGATATGTTCGTGGCATGTTTGCTGGCGCGGAACATCCGCTATGAAGAAGATCTCATTGACCAGTTGTTTAACTCCAGCGAAAAACGGCTGGCTCGAGTGCTTCTTCTGCTCGCCCATTTTGGTAAGGAAGGTGTACCCGAGGCGGTGGTTCCTAGAATCAGTCAGGAGACTTTGGCCGAAATGGTTGGGACCACTCGATCGCGAGTGAGCTTCTTCATGAACCGGTTCAGGAAACTCGGGTTTGTCGATTACTCTGGCGGTTCGGAGGGCGGTTTGCAAGTGCACAGCTCTCTTCTTAGTGTCGTTCTTCATGACTAGCGCTCTCGCTCCCTATGCGACCCTCCGGCCGCTTACCAGGTTAATTACCAGCACGACCAGCGCGACCACCAGCAGCAAGTGAATCAAACCGCCGGCGATGTGGAGGCTGAAACCAAGAAGCCACAGAATTAGAAGCACAACGACAATTGTCCAAAGCATATTGATCTCCTTCAAAAACCCGATGGTCCAGATATTAGTATCGCTGGACTCATTTTCTCTCTTGCTTCTTACCTTCATCTTGGCGTGGCTGGGGCCAGCGACTTGCCACATTCCAGGCATGACGACTTGGACCGAGACGTAATGAGTCCGCAGAACGGGCACATTCTTTGTGACGCGAAACCACGAACCGGTGGTGTGACTGACGCAAACATCTTTGAGACGGACGCCGTCAACGAAGCCAGCCGCCTGCGAAAACGATCGCGGAACCGACGAATAGCGCGCTCCATGAGGTATTTACCTTCGTTCTTTCTTCCCAAGCGGCACAACGGCTCTTGAGGAGGGCATCCCTCTCCGCATCTCAATCCTGACGATGACACATCAGAGCCGTTTATTCTGAGCAAGATTGCTCACACTCGCCGGAAGATATTCGTCCCGAGACGGCAGTTGTCGGATAATGCCAAGCCGAACCTGAGCGTACCCCTGCAGCCCGTCCAACATACTTCTTTCGCATTATTGACCTACAGGTGTGTCTCCCTATAATCACGGCACTTCACTGGTTGTTAAATTTCTTCGCGCAGATTTACACGTTCGTGGGGAGCCTAATCGAGCAACGTGAACTATTTGCCAGGAGTGGGGAACTGCGTGATCTACAGAAACAGCTTGGCTTGCATGCTGCTTACATTGTTACTTGCAGGTATGCAGGTTGCTGCGCAGCAAATCACCGGAAGCATTCGCGGCACCGTGGTTGACCCCAGCGGCGCCGTGCTCCAGTCAGCCGTGGTCGTGGCTCAACAAAACGAAACCGGGCTCGAGCGCTCGGCAACTACGAATCGTGGGGGCGAGTATGTCCTCCTCGAATTGCCGATCGGCCATTACCAAATTCGAGTTGAAGCCAAGGGCTACCAAAAGTATCGGCAGGAAGGAATTACTCTGGGCGTGAACCAGACTGCGACGGTCAACGTACACCTCAAGCTGGGCGCGGAGACGCAGCAAGTTGAAGTCAAGGCGGATGCCCAGTTAGTGCAAAGCACGGTCAGCAGCCTCGGAGAAACCGTGATGCAGCGCGAGATTCTCGATCTGCCGCTCGACGGGCGCAACTTCTTCCAGTTGGGGACGCTTCAGCCTGGTGTCATGCCCTTGACCCCTGGACTGCTGGAGGCTGGAGGATCCGCGCGCGACGGTCAGGCCTATGCCGTCGACGGACAACGGCCGGAGTCGAACAATTTTCTGATCGACGGTGCTGACAATGTGAACGCAGTGGACGCGGGTTTCGTTCTGAAACCACCGATCGACGCCATCGCCGAGTTCAAGATTCTCTCCCACAACGCGAACGCGGAGTTCGGACGGAACACAGGTTCGACCACCAATATCATCACGCGCTCCGGAACCAATGCATTTCATGGCGCTCTCTGGGAGTTTCTGCGCAATGACGCGATGGACGCGGCCGACTCTTTCTCGCGCAGCGTCCAGCCCCTGAAGCAAAACCAGTTTGGCGCCACGTTTGGCGGCCCGATTTTTAAGGACAAGACTTTTGTTTTCGGATATTACGAAGGCTTCCGAAACCGGCAGGGCGAAACCGTTGGTGCAACCGTGCCCTCGCTGGCTGAAAGGCAAGGCAACTTCGCGGAGGTAGCGCCACTTATCAATTACTTGACTGGCCAACCGGTCCCCAACAACCAGCTAACCTATATCGATCCAACCGCCGCGAATGTCCTGCCCTTTTTCCCGATGCCGAATGACGGGTTCAATGGTTTTATAACCACGCAGACGCTAAGCCAGAGCAACGACCAATTCGGATTTCGCGTCGACCATTATTTATCTCATGCGGATACGTTGAATTTCCGCTACATGTTTAGCGGCGGTCCAACGACGGATCCACTTTCGACCGCAGGCGCAAATGTCCCCGGTTTTCCCGTGGGCGAAGACGATCGCGCCCAAAACTTTGTTGTGCAGGAGACCCACGTATTTTCGCCGGCCACAATCGGCATCATGCGTTTTTCATATCTGCGCAATAAGTTCCTGCTGGGCGAGCATCTCAATCACGAGTCGCCGTCGCAGTTGGGTTTTCAGTACGATCCCACATTGGCTTCGGCTGTCGGGCCGCCGTTCGTGCAGGTGTCGGGTTACTCCTCGGTTGGCGACCCGATTACAGGACCCCGCGACACGTTTCAAAACACGTTTGATCTCTCCGGCACTCTGAGCAGGATCCAGGGCCGCCACGAACTGAAATTTGGCGGAGGGTACCGGCGCGACCAGATGAATGCTTTGCAGGGTATCGCCACCAACGGCTTCTTTGTATTCGCGGGCTTTCCCTTCAGCGACCCATTTGCCAGCTTCCTGGAAGGGCAACCGGTGGTGTTTCTGCAAGGCGGAGGCGATTTTGGTCGCGAGATCCGCGATCGGGCCGTCGATCTCTACGGCCAGGATACATACAAAGTCACTTCCCATCTGACGTTGAACTTTGGACTCCGCTACGAGTTGCCTTTTCCCGCCACCGAGAACAAGAACCGTGTGAATCTGTTTGTTCCCGGGGCGCAATCGAGGGTGATTCCCGGCGCTCCGGCGGGGTTGCTCTATCCCGGCGATCCCGGTGTGCCGGCCGGTTTGATCCATGTTGAGAAAACCGCCTTCGCTCCACGATTAGGGGTTGCGTGGGATCCGCGGGGCGACTCGAAAATGGTAGTCAGCGCCGCCTACGGAATCTTCTACGAGCCTTACTACACTGGACAGGGCGGCCCGCTGCAGGATCCCATCAGCACACCTCCTTACTTGAAGACCCTGCAGTTGGGTTTCCCGGTGAACTCATTTGCCAATCCGTTTTATAGCCCCGATCCTTTCGGAGTGCCTTTCCCTGAGCCGATGACGTTGCTGGTCGTCTCGCGCAGCCTGCATCTACCCTACGCGCAGGATTGGAATCTGAATGTGCAACGGTCATTTGGCGTGGACTGGCTATTGCAAGTCGGGTATGTGGGCACTACCGGTGTAAGATTGCCGCGATTCATCGAGGGCAATCCGCCAGTGTATGTTCCAGGCTTCGATGCAAATGGCAACCCAAACTCGACAACGGCGGCGGACAACGTAAACGAGCGTCGTCTCTATTCCGGATGCACCCTGGAGCAACCGACAAACTGCATTTATAGTTCGGTGGGCGAAATCGCCAGCATCGCCAATTCCAGCTACAACGCTCTGGAGGCCAGCCTGCGAAAGCGCTTCAGCCACGGTCTGTCTCTCCTCGTGTCCTATACGTGGTCGCATTCCATCGATGACATCTCCTCTTTTAATATCACAGGGTCGGCTTCTCAGCCCGTGGCGGGAGAGAACGATCTGGCCCAGGATCCCTTCGATCTCGCGGCGGAGCGCGGACGGTCCATGTTCGATGCCCGGCATCGTTTCGTCCTGAGTTATCAGTGGGCCCTACCCTTTTTGCAGCATTCGAGCAACTGGTACGGCAAGGCGATGGGCAACTGGCAGTTGAATGGAATCTTGACGGCGATGAGCGGCACACCTTTCACGGTATTCGACTCGAACGATGTTTCACTGCAGGGGCAGGCGCCGGAGATCTCTGGGTTTTCCAGCAACCGGCCCAACGTTGTTGGGAATCCAAACTCGGGGCCGCGTACTGCGGCGGAATGGTTCAACGTAAGCGCGTTCCAGAAAATAACCCAGGATCCGAATTCTCCCGTCGAGCAGTTCGGGGATGAAGGGCGCAACGCGGTCCAGGGCCCGGGGTATGTGAATTGGGATTTCTCGGCGTTCAAAAACATTCGACTGACGGAATCGAAAGAATTTCAGTTTCGGGGCGAGTTTTTCAACGTGCTGAACCACACCAATTTCCGTTTGCCAGTCAGCGATATTGAATCGCCCACCTTTGGCCAAATCCAATCGGATGTAAGTCAGAGGAAAATCCAAGTGGCATTGAAGTTCCTGTTCTAAGTTAGGGACGGCTGGGACAGGTTGTCCCTATGTTCATTGGCGGAGGGTGCTTGACGGTTCGAGAGATGTTGACGAAGCGAATACTGTTCAGAACGTTTGTCGTGATTCTGTTGTTATGGGTGCTGGGGTGCGGCGCGCTCTATCGAATCATGCGGCAGCCGCCGGAAGCCTTCGCGCACTTCATGGCGAAATTGCCGGGTCCGGTCCCATTCTTGCTCTTCCCATTTGAGACGTTATGGACCCAGGCTCGTGCCGGCAATTTGCACGTTGGTGATCCCGCGCCCGACTTTCTGCTGATGAAGCTCGACAAGAGCGCCTCAGTGCGACTTTCGCAACTGACCGCGCAAGGACGCCCCGTAGTGCTGATTTTCGGTAGCTACACTTGACCGCCCTTCCGGCGGGAGGTGCCCGCTCTCAATAAACTCTACGAGCAATACGGAACCAAGGTCTCGTTCCTGGTCGTGTACATCACGGAAGCACATCCCAGCGACGTTTGGCAGATGGAGAGCAACGTCAAAGACAAGGTTGTTTTTGCCAGCCCGAAGGACGAAGAGGAGCGTGCGCTGGTGGCTGGAGCTTGCGTGCGAAAGTTGGGCATCCAGATTCCCGCGGTGATCGATCAATTCGGAAACTCGACCGAGCAAGCGTACACGGGCTGGCCGGATCGGCTTTACCTGATCGACGCCCAAGGACACATCGCGTACAAGGCCAAACCAGGACCCTTCGGATTTAAGTCTGAAGAATTGCGGGCGGCGTTGGGGAGGTTGGCAGATTAGGCGGTCCGCGTTGTATTCTCGGGGCGTGCCACGCTCGTCCGCGTTCAGTTCGCCTGCGCCCCATCGGTCTCCGACTCCAAAGCTATTCTTAGGGCTGATCATTACGCTGGCGGCCGTCGTGGTTTACTCGGGATACATCACGCGGCAGCTCTCCGGCTTGCGCGAATTGCAGAATAATCTGGTGGACCGCAACCGGAAAGATTCTTTGCAATTGCTGCGCATTCAGAATGACTTGAATTCGCTGGCGCTGGCGATGCGCGACATGTTAGACAACGACGAGCCCTATCCACTGACGGCATGGTCGGCGCAATTCCAACGTGTACGGACGGACCTGGATGACGCGCTGCGTCGGGAGCAACAGGTCGCGCCGGTGAATCGTACCCCCGAACAGGAGCGCTACCTGGAGACTTCTGTCGGCCAGTTTTGGGATGCCGCGGATCGGACTTTTGTGTTGGCTCAAGGCGCCAAGCAGGCGGAGGCCCGAATCCAGATTCAAATCTCTCTACGAGCCCGGCAAGAAGCGCTGAGCACCGCCGTGTCGAGGTTGCTGGTGCAGAACAATGAAAGTGAAGAGCAAGCTGCGCTGCGCATTGGACAAATCTATGACCGGGTCCAGCGCCAGGTGTATTTGTTCCTGACTGCGACCCTGATTGCCATTCTCTTTACCAGCCTCTATCTGATCCGTTCTAATCGCCGCTTGTTTGCCCAACTGGCGGCGCTTTCCGCGCAGCGCAGCGAACTTGCCCAGAAGCTGATTGCCACCCAGGAATCTACGTTGCGGCATATCTCGCGCGAATTGCACGATGAGTTTGGGCAGATTCTGACGGCGGTGGGGATGATGTTGACGAGGGCAGGCAACCAGGCTCCGGAAAAATCGGAACTGCGCGCCGAAGTACGCGAAGTTTGTGAAATCACGCAAAGCGCGCTGGACAAAGTGCGCAGCCTGTCGCAGGCCCTGCATCCCGTGATGCTGGAGGAGACTGGCCTGGAGAGCACACTCGACTGGTATTTGCCGGTAGTGGAAAGGCAGGCGGGGATTCACGTATCCTATGAAAAATCGGGTGAGTCTTTTCCCGTTGATGGCAACGCCGCCATTCACGTGTATCGCGTGGTGCAGGAAGCTCTAAATAATTTGACCCGGCACTCGGGAGCGAAAGAGGCCTGGGTGCGGCTTCGATTCATGCCGCGAGCGTTGGAGGTTGAAGTCGAAGATCACGGCAGGGGTTTTGACGCGCCCGCCGCCAAGCAGGGAATCGGCCTGGTGGCGATGCGCGAACGCGCGGAGTTGATGGGCGGTACGGTTGACTTCGTCCGTCCCGCGCCCGGTGAAGGTGGCAAAGGAACCCTGGTTCGATTGACCGTTCCAAGAGAGAAGCTTGAGTCCCATGGCGGATAGAATTTCAGTTTTGCTGGTTGACGACCACACCCTGGTGCGGCGCGGTTTCCGCCGCATTCTTGAGGATGAGCCTGATATCAAAGTTGCCGGCGAGGCGAGTGATGGTGTCGGAGCCGTCAAACTCGCCGACGAGCTTCGCCCGGACGTGATCGTCATGGATTGCGCGATGCCCGGCATGAATGGGCTGGAAGCGACCCGTCAGATTATGGGAAGACATCCCGACGCGTTGGTGCTCATGCTCAGTATGCATCCCGAGGAGACTCTGGTGCGTCAGGCACTGGAAGCCGGCGCTCGCGGCTATGTCCTAAAAAATGCGGTGGACTTGGAATTGGGTGCGGCCATCCGGCGGGTTGCGAAGGGCGAGACCGTGCTTGATTCGCAACTGAAGCGTCCCGAAACCCTGAAGGGCAAGCGGCACGCCGCGCTGACTCCGCGAGAACTCGAAGTGCTGCAAATGATCGTGGATGGCAAGTCGAATAAAGAGATTGCCACCGTGCTCGACCTTAGCGCCAACACCGTCGCCGTGCATCGTGCCAATATGATGGACGCTTTGGGAATCCACAAGGCAGCCGAGTTGGTGGTTTACGCGATCCGCAATGGGTTGGTCGATCTTCCGTGAATCGTCGATCGTTTCTCTGGGGAATGGCCGGCTTGGCCTCGACGTCAGGATTGCTGTCAGACGCGTTCGCGACTACTCCCGCCCCCTCCGCTGATTCTCGCAGATCGAATCCGGGCTTCCGGTTGGTGGATGTAACCGTCCCGTCTGGAATTCACTTCCGTCACAACAGCGGCGCTTACGGCGGTAAGTTGCTGCCGGAAACGCTCGGCGCCGGTTGCGCATTCTTCGATTACGATGGCGACGGTTGGCAAGATATTCTGCTGGTGAACGGCGTTGATTGGCCCGGACATAAACGGGATCATCGACCGGAACCCAGCACGCTTAAGCTCTATCGTAACAATCGCAACGGCACGTTTTCCGACGTGACCCGTGGCGCCGGTCTCGATCTTGAAATGTATGGCATGGGTGTTGCGGTCGGAGATTACGACAACGACGGCTGGGCCGACATTCTGATCACCTGCGTCGGACAAAACCGGCTCTTCAGAAATACGGGCAAGGGAACGTTCGTCGATGTTACGAAGTCGAGCGGTTTAAGCGGGCGGCAGGCGATGAGTACTTCCGCACTATGGTTTGATTTCGATCGCGACGGGCTTTTGGATCTGTTTGTCTGTAATTACGTCAAGTGGTCCCCCGAGCATGACGTATTTTGCAGCCTGGACGGTAAGCACAAATCGTATTGCACACCTGAAGCCTATCGCGGAGAAACCTGTTGGCTGTTTCGCAATCGCGGTAATGGGACCTTTGAAGATGTGACGGCGACCAGCGGAATTTTCGACAGCAGTTCAAAATCGCTCGGCGTCGCTATGCTCGACTACGATCACGACGGCTGGCCCGATTTGCTGGTGACCAATGACACGCAGCCCAACAAGCTCTATCGAAATCAGCGCAACGGAGCGTTCAAGGACGTAGCCGTCGAGGCCGGCATCGCTTTCTCCGCGGAAGGCAGGGCGCGCGCTGGCATGGGCGTCGACGTGGCCGATTTCGACAATTCAGGAAACCCGGGCATAGCTATCACGAACTTCGACAACGAAATGACCGGGCTCTACCGGTTGTCCGATGGCGGAAATTATGTTGACGTGGCGATGCCCAGCGGAGTGGGGTTGGCGTCGAAAGACAAATTAGGATTCGGATGCGTGTTTCTCGATGCCGACTTGGACGGCGCGCTCGACTTGGCGGTGGTGAACGGCCACATCGACGACACCGTGCGCAATGTCAGCGGCGTGGGCTATGCGCAGCCACCGCAGCTTTTTCTCAACAGCGGTAACGGAACTTTTGTCGACGTGGCGGCCGAAATTGGAGGGGGCTTCAGTCAACCAAAGGTGGGACGTGGGATTGCCTATGGAGACTTCGATCGCGACGGAGATCTGGATCTGCTGATCACCTCTAACAACGGTCCCGCGTATCTCTACCGCAACGACCAGACGGCTGGGAACCGGAGCATCCGGATTCGGCTGGTCGGGACCAAGTCGAACCGCGACGCCATCGGTGCCGCGGTTAAGATTTATTCCGCCGGATCCAGCCAATCGCGTCTGGTCAAAGGCGGGTCCAGCTATCTGTCGCAGTCCGAACTCCCAGTGACTTTCGGGCTGGGGAAGCGAGATAAGGTCGATCGTCTGGTCGTCGTCTGGCCGAGTGGGAGAACGGAAGAATACAAGAACCTCGCAGGCGGCCGGGCTTATGAGTGCGTAGAAGGCAAAGGGATCACCGCCCAAGCGGGCTTCTAAATCCAACCTCATTTCAATCGGCCTAAGTCCAAGCTGGGACGGGACTAGCCGTCCCAACTCGAACTGATGCTACGGAGCGACCGCATTGAGGTTGACCGTCGTGGAGTGACTCAGATTTCCGTACGTGCCGGTGACAGTTATCGTCGTCTTTGCGATGGCTGCGGAGTCGCTTACCGCTAGTGTCAACGTGCTTGTGGAAGTGGCCGGGTTCGGACTGAACGATGCAGTTACACCCGCCGGGACGTTACTTGCGCTCAAAGTAACATTTTGATCAAAGCCGTTCCCCGGCTTGATGGTGATGGTGCTGGTCCCGCTGCTGCCTTGTGCCACCGTCACGGTCTTCGGCGAAGCCGTCAGCGAAAAATTACCCAACGCGTTCACCGTGAGCGAGATGGTTGTGGTCGCGCTCAGGCTCGCCGAGGTTCCGGTGATCGTCACGGTCACCGTCCCTGTCTTTGCCGTGGCGCTGGCCGTCAGGGTGAGAACGCTGCTGGAGGTCGCCGGGTTCGGACTGAAAGAAGCAGTCACGCCCTTTGGCAGTCCGGAGGCGGCCAGCGTTACGCTGCCGGAAAATCCGTTTAACGGACTGATGGTAATGGCGCTGGCGCCGCTCGCTCCCCCCTTTGCGATGGTTACGGTGTTCGGCAAAGCAGAGAGAGTGAAGCTCTGCCCCTGAGCGTTCACGGTAAGGCTGAGCGTCGTTTTATTCGTCAGAGTACCCGAGGTTCCGGTGACCGTCACCGTCACCGTTCCGGTAGCTGCCGTCGCGCCAGCCGTCAGCGTCAAGAGACTGCTGCCGGTGGCGGGATTGGGATTGAAGGCCGCAGTCACGCCGTTAGGCAAGCCTGATGCGGCAAGGCTGACGGTTCCACTGAAGCCGTTCGATGGCGTGACCGTGATCGTGCTCGCTCCGCTGCTGCCTTGCGTGATGGTGAGAGTGTTAGGGGAGGGCGATAGCGTGAAATTCGGACTGCCTCCCGGCCAGTTGTTCACCAGATTGTAAGCGTTCACGGTGCCGATTCCGGTCGCGAAGTCCCAGCCCGTTGTGGTGCCAAAAGCGGGCTGATATGCGCTGTTGGAAGTGGAGAGTACGCCGTTGGCAGCGGCGTCCAGATAACAGTTGTTGGTGCCCGTGCAATCCACGTCCATGTCACCCTGCGTCACGTCATAGAAGGTGCATGAACTGCCGGTCGCATTTCCCAGGGTGGAACTGCAGGAGGGGTCGCCGCTGGCGCCATACTCGCTGGCCGCCAGACTGTAATAAACGGGATTGGGGTTGCCTTGGCGCCCGCCAGCTTTCTGGTCCACCAGGGCTTGGATGCCGGCCATGATTGGCGAGGAAAACGATGTGCCTCCCGCTCCCGGCCATTGGTTGGGCGGGTCGGTGCAGGGAACGCCGCCGGGTCCGGTAAAGCAAAAGGGATAATAGTGTCCCCAGACTCCATTGGCGGCAAAGAGTGAGACATCGGGAACGTCGCGCACGCCGTCGCTCGGGTTTCCCACCAGGCTCTGCCACCCTGGTTTCGGCCACCCGGCACAAGTGCCACTCACTACTCCGGCTTGCGATGGCGTTCCCGTTGCGCAGCCGCTAGGGCCGCCGCTGCCGCCCGCAACCGTCAGGAAATTCCCTACGCCCGCACTATTGCAGAAGCCGCTCGACCCGTAAGTCTGGCTGAATCCTCTGAACTCCGCGATCAGCAAACTGGCGCAGGAATCCTCCCATGGAATCTCGGGGACGTAAGACTTGGCCGATTCGTAAGTGGGCGTGTTCGTGGCGTTCCAGTAGGTGCTGTTGGTGCCGGCAAACGTATCGCCGAAATCAGTGCCGCCTACGGACACGTTGTATGGGCTCGATCCCCAACCAGTGATTCCTATACCATGCGTGGCCTTCGTTGCTCCTCGATCGCAGCCCGCAGCCGAATCGTCGCCGGAGGAAACGAACACCGAGACACCTTCCGTCACCGCTTGTTGAAAAGTCGAGCTGAAAGCGGCATTGGAGGTTGCGCCGTTGGAAGCCTCGCACTCGCCATAGCTCATACTCATCACCGCAGGCGGCGTGCTGCTTTCGTTCAGCAGATTTTGCATTGCGGTCAACACGCCATAGGTGCCAGAACACGAAGCTATAACAATGGCCGCGCTCGGCGCCGCCGCGCTGGCATACTCCGCGTCCAGAGTCGCTTCCTCGGCGGCACTGCCCACTCCGGGGTTGAAACAGTTATTGGAACCACTCGGCGGGGCGGGATGGACCTCCGTCAACGAGCCGCCCGTGTACGACGAGAGGCCGAATACCGAGCGGAACGAAGTCCAGTCCGCGGTACTGTAAACGTTCGAGTCCTCAACCGCCACAATGGTTTGGCCCTGTCCGGAAATTCCTGCGCTAAAAAGTGGATTCAGGTTGTAGATTGTCGCCAGATCCCCCGGAACCACCAGGTAGGTGCCGCCTCCAACCGTGTAGTTTGCCTTGCGCTGGTACATGGGATGAGGTTTGAAGTCGTGCAGCGGAAGCACTCCGACAACCACCGGCGCCAGGGCTGCCGGGATCTTCGGATCGCTCATGTTCGCGATGTGATTCACACCCTGCACTTCCAAATTATGAATCTCGGTGTGAAATGCCTGCCGCACTTCGCCAGCCGTACCGGAAAAATCGATCAGTACTCCGTTCTCGTAATCCACATTGACCTTGAAGCCTTGCGACTGCAGCCAGTTTTTGATCGTTTCGCGATCCTGTCTCGCCACTCCAAATCTCTCGCCAAATTCCCTGGCGGTGAGCCAGCGATGAAAATTCGGCGAAGACGAGTCGGTGAGTTCATCGATGAGCTTTTGCAGTTCCCGTTCCCGCTCCGGAGATCGCTTTAACTGGAGCAGCATGTGATCCATCAAGAGGCTGTCGGCCACCGGTCCCCGATCGTTTCTTGTATTTGCTTCGGGCCGAGTGTTGCCACCGAGCGTGACCAACTTTCCTTCCTCTACAGCCTGAGTAATCAGAACAGGAGCAACGTTTTCCGCTCGCGCCAACGGCACAGCTAGAGAATAAATATAGATTGAAGCCAGAGCCGCCAGTAGGGAGTACACCAAAAATTTGCGCCGCATAGGAAAGCCTTTCTGGAGGAAGAAGATGCAAAGAAAACCAAACCCATTGCGCAACGGGTCGTTTGACGACTCATCGCGAGTATGTTCGCGAGAGAGCGTAGACCAGATAATAACTCACGAAGGGGGGATTTCCTGAGGAATTTCTCGCGCTGACAGCGGCATTTGATGTGCGCTGTTCGGCATTCTTCTGCACATGGATACTGCAGGCCGCTGTAGTTTGGACCTTGTCCGCCATGAGCGGGGCGACCGGGGGACCCCCGCGCTCTCTGTACTATCCGCAGAAAGCCGCGCTTGTGGGTCTCCATTGGGTATGGCGGTCAGCGGAATCCAACGCAGGTTCTATCTTTCTATCACGCGAGCTATAACGCGAGCTCTATCCAAAGACGTTCAAGCTACCTTTTCCGTAGACTGCCTGAAGGACTGAGGTGATGCTGTCGGAGGTGCTCGGAGAAGTGGGGCTCGAACTCACCGAGCCAAGTAGCTCCTGAACCAACTGCTCGGACTGAGTCGCGATGCCCGTCTCGATGGCCTGCGATGGCGAAGGAGAGCTGCTGAAGTCGCTTTGCACCGTGGCAAACGCGGACTGAGCGGTGGACAGATTCCCAGAACTCAGGGCGCTGCCGAGCGCGGTCAGATCGGTCGAGAGTTGAGAACTGGTCGACGAACTGCTTCCACTGACGGCCGCCGCGAGTTGGGTTATTCTCTGCACCGACTGGAATGCCGACTGGGCGCCAGTCAGGTTACCCGAAGCCAGATTGTTTTGCAGAGCCTGCAAGGCCTGCTGTAGAGGTGTGGAGTTGCCCGACGCGAGAACGTTTTCACTAAGGCTTGCCGCTGAAATCGAACCAGTTGTCATTCTTCCACCTGCTTGCGAGCTATAACTACTCCCGCTTGTCTATCCTATCGGCAGTTTAGCGCTGAGACTTTAGGACCTATGTATTGCCCGCGCCTTAATCACAAGGTGTCAGCGAGAAACAAACGACTTATCGGCCTTACCCCCTCACTGCCACCTCCGTACTGTGTCCTTTAGCCTTCTCCTATGCGTATATCGACAAGAATTGTGCAAACAGATGACACCCTGTTGACAACCCAGCCGCCGCCCCCGACCTAGGATTCGATTGCTGCCAGGACTTGAGAGATGCCGGGCCAGCGACCTGTTCCGCGCGGTGCTCTCCAGTCCTGCATGCGCTATCCAAGGAGGATTTTCTATGCAACGTCAAAAGATTGTTTTCACTATCTGCCTCACAATTGCCGTGATGTCGGTTTCGACTGCGGCCCTGGCGCAATATCAACTCACCAATCTCGTTTCGAATCAGGTAGGGAGCGCAAGATACACGGACCCGCTCCTGGTCAACGCTTGGGGCCTCGCGTACGGCCCAGGCGGACCCTTCTGGCTCAGCGATGCCGGTTCCGGTTGGTCAACCCTCTACACCGGTCAGGGAGTCAAGAAGGGCTTGCAGGTCTTAGTTCCCTCGGAGAGCGGGGCCGGTCCCGGTTCGCCGACTGGAATTGTCTTCAACGGGTCGTCCGACTTTCAGGTGCAGGGATGGTCCGCCATTTTCCTGTTCGCGACTTTAGATGGAACCATTAGCGGATGGGCGCCGCAGTCCAATCCCAACGACGCGATCGTTGCCGTGGACAACTCGACCTCCGGTGCGATGTACACCGGCCTGGCCATCACCAGCAAGCCATCGGGAAATTTCCTCTACGCCGCCGACCTGGCCAACAACAAGGTCGACGTGTACGACGGAAGCTTCAACCTGGTTACTTCATTTACCGACAGCACACTGCCGGCAGGCTATGCGCCCTTTGGCATTCAGGACATCGGCGGCTTGGTCTACGTGGCCTTTGCCCAAGCCAACGAAGCTCCGGGCGGCTATATCGACGTCTTCCGGGAAGACGGAACATTCGTTCGCCAACTCGCGGGGGGTAAGCCCTTGAACCAGCCCTGGGGCTTCGCCGTTGCGCCCAAGAACTTTGGCAAGCTCAGCAACACACTGCTGGTCTCGAACAACACCAACAACGGCACGATCAACGGCTTCAATCTCGAAACCGGAGAGTATGTGGGAACAATCAGGGACAGCAAGGGCAAGAACATCGTCATCGACCAGCTCTGGGGGATTGAGTTTGGCGGAGGCACCGCCAACAATGGCCGGACCAACCAACTTTTCTTCACTGCCGGTCCCAAGAACAACCTGACTGGAACGTTTGGAGTGATTGCTCCAAATTAGTGCGGGCCCTCGGAGACGTAAACACGGACGCGAAATACCCGCGAAGGCCGCCTGAAGGCGGCTTTCGTTTTTTTGGGGGGCGCAAAGTGCCGCCACCGAACCGGTCAAGATTCGGGGCCATCGCGATCAAGAAGTGGTACCACCCATCGGAGGAAGATTTGTGAAATCGCCTTTGCACTAAATTATTATTAATCACAATTATTATTAATCACAACGAGTGGTGGCCTGTGGCTGTTTCGGCGGCGGGCTTGTCGCTCAGTGACCAATCGAGAGTCCTTTATGGCGGAAGCCGAACTGGAAAAGCATCTGGAATCAGCCGAGAATAGTCCGAAACAGATTGCAGCCGCAGTCCTGGGCCTGCCGGAGAAGACGCTGCGCTATCATCCGGGGCCGGGCAAATGGTGCATTTTGGAGATTCTAGGACATCTCGCGGACATGGAAATCCTGTACGCCTACCGCATTCGGCAAATGCTCGCTGACCGGGACCCGGTCATCGCGCCCATTGACCAGGACGCGTGGGCAAAGAACCTGGGGTATCTGGAATCATCACTCCCGGAACTCGTCGCCCTGTACGGACTCAACCGTCACGCTAACGTCCGCTTACTGAGAGGGCTGAAGCCGGAAGACTTGCAGAAATCCGCGCGTCATCCCGAGCTCGAACAGCGCGTCACTGTATCCGATTATGTCCAGATGATGTCGAAACACGGGCCGAATCACCTGGAGCAGATTGAGCAGTTGAAAAAGGAGGCTCGCATTGGCGGGTCTAGTGATTGATGTCCTTGGGTTCCTGACAAAGGGAACCGGAAAACGACGCAGATGACAACTGGAGAAAACTGAATTAATCTCTAGTATCAGTCACTTGCCACCTCAGCCGGGATGGCGGAACTGGCAGACGCAGCGGACTCAAAATCCATCCCAGCCCGTCCGCAAGCCGCTGAAAACTCTGCAACTTACTGATAACGCTGGAAAGCGCAGAAACGCATTCAGCGCCATTCATTCCCTTTCCACACCTTGCACCGCAACTAAAACCGCAACTGAAAGGGTCATGGCTTCTCCATTGTTGCTTGTTGAGTACAGGGCACGGGAAATGGGATCGTGACCTCGACCGCCGGGGAGTCGAGTGCCCCGCGTGCGGCGAGGTGTTCGTCCCGAGCAAGACGTTAAGCGAGGACCTGAAATCTGGAACGCTCCCGCTTGATGGCGTGCGTCCACCTTCGTCTCGTTCGCCTTCGCCGACTTCGTCTTCTCTGTTTTCGGCTCTGCGATGGGACTCATCATGCATATCTTGATAACCGATCCACACCAAGTTGGAACCTTGATCTAGACTGGTTGCGTTGTGGAAACTAGGGAGGAACGCATGGACGATTCCCTCAGAAGGTTTCACATTCGGAGTTGCGTGCGCGATGCGCTCAGCCGCCACGGGATTGCGCACGATAGCCCGTTGCGCGCCCAACTCGAAGCCAACGCCACCATCGCAGTGGGCACCGATTCTCGCGTCGTTATGAAGAACGGGAACTCGCTGGACGCTGAGATCGAAAATGCGCGCAGCTTGCCGCGCCCGGCCGCCGAGAACTTTCCGACGGGTTCGCGCACGGTGGCCAAGAGCGACACCGACGGCGTGCGGATCCACTTCGCCGACATCGCCGCGGGCAAAGTACTGGTCACCGAGTAAACCGCTTCGCACCTACGGAGTTCTCACTTTAGTCCGGTAAAGGACGCAGCAGCCCGCGGTCGATCAACACTTGGAAGTGGGTCGACACACTGACCGCTATTGCTCGGTCGCGAATGAGCAACCCGATCTCAATGTTGCGATCGAGGGCAGCCTCCGTGAGGTTAGCCGATGTCACGAAGACCACTTCATCGTCAACCACTACAGCTTTGGCGTGTAGAACACTCGCGGGGCCTTCTGCTTCAAGTGCGCGGGGATCGTAGAAGACGCTGGGCCGAGACGCTCCTGGCCAGTCTTCGTCCCAGAATCGGTCAGCGAACTTCCGCACAAGGTGTTCCGCTGAAGTGCTATCGCCCCGATTTCTCTGTGTCCTTTCGGCAGGCCTGCGTGACTTGAGGTGATCGAGGCTGCTAACGTCAGTCTTTCCTGTGTAAGAGAAGGGAGAACTGGCGATGGCAATCGAGCCGTCTGATATTCCTCGTGGAATGGAGAGGATTTACCGGCGTTTTGCGCACTTTCGGAGTGCTCACCCAGGGGTGCGCTTGCCGATCCCGGCACGATTGTGGAAAGCGGCGGCGAAGGTGGCGCTCGAACGCGGAGTTTGTCGCACCGCGCAGGTTCTGCGTTTGGAGTACGGCAAGCTGAAGCGCATTACAGAGTCAGGCCAGTTTCCTATCCAGTCCGATTCCCGCAAGGCTCGCGCGATCCGCCGTTCGACGGCATCGCTGAGCGCTACTAGGGCGGAGGTGCCACGCCCAAGGGCGAGCCGCGCTCGGGTTGCGGCTTCGCTGCCGTCCTTCCTGGAGGTGATCGGATCATCGGCGATCCCTGGGTCGGAATGTGTGATCGAGTTGGAAGGACCGCAGGGCAAGATGCGGATTCAGTGGAAGGGGATGGGCGCGCCCGATCTAGCCGCTCTGGGGCGCGTGGTATTGGAGCCACGAACCAGGTGAGGCAGTGATCCAGATCACGCCGCAGATGCGGATTCTGGTGGCGATCGAGGCCGTGGATGGACGCAAGGGCATCGACTCGCTGGCCCAGTTATGTCAGGAGAAACTGCAGGCCGATCCTTTCTCGGGCTGCCTGTTTGTGTTTCGCAGCCGGCGAGGAACATCGATCCGCATTCTGGTGTATGACGGGCAAGGATTCTGGCTGGCGCAGAAGCGGTTGTCCAAGGGACGTTTCGTGTGGTGGCCGAGTGGCAACCAACCCACGCGCGTGCTGGAAGCTCATCAGGCGCAGTTGCTGCTGGCCGCTGGGAACCCGGATGCGGTAGCCGCGCCGGTATGGCGGCGGGTGAGCGCGTAGTTATCTGGCCTTGCGTTTTTCACTTGCGTTCCATTTTGTTCTCTGCCACACTGCAGATGTGCCTGCTCCGTGTCGATATCGTGGTCGAGAGATTCGCGCCGAAGACGTCGTCTTCATCCGACAGCACATTGCGGAACATCCCGGAGTCAGTCGCCGGAGGCTCTCGCAGAAACTATGCGAAGCTTGGCAGTGGAAGCAGGCCAACGGCGCGCTGTGCGACATGGTGTGTCGCGGTCTTCTCTTAAGGTTGCATCGGGCGGGCGAGATCGAGTTGCCGCCGGTTCGCTACACGCCGCCGAATCCTCTGGCGAAACGCCAACCGCCGACGCCGCGGTGGATCGACATTACTCCGATCCGCGCTGCGCTCCGTCAGCTCCAGCCCATCGAGATTCAGCAAGTGCGGCGCACGCCCGAGGAATCGTGGTTCAACAGCTTGATGGAACAGTATCACTATCTCGGGTACGAGCAGCCGGTGGGCGAGCACCTCAAGTATGTGGTATGGGCGCAGGGGCGGCCGATCGCGTGTCTGGCGTGGAGTTCGGCGCCGCGCCACTTGGGCAGCCGGGATCGCTTTATTGGCTGGAGTACGGAAGCGCGGCGATGTAACCTTCGCTTCCTGGCCTACAACACGCGCTTTCTGATTCTGCCCTGGGTGGAGGTGCCGCATCTGGCTTCGCATTTGCTAGGTCGCATGGCGAAGCGGTTGTCGGAGGATTGGGAACGCCTCTATCAACACCCCATCTATTTTCTGGAAACCTTCGTGGACCCGGAGCGGTTCCGCGGCACCTGTTACCGCGCTGCCAACTGGATTCTCTTAGGACTGACGACGGGGCGGGGCAAAGACGATCAGACGAATCGAGTCAACCGCTCGATCAAACAGGTGCTGGGATATCCGTTAACTCCGCGCTTTCGCGAGTTACTGCAGGAGACTTAGATGCAGCCGGCAGCCCCGCCTCTCGAGGTGACTCCGGAAGAGTTGGAGACGTTGCTGGAGGGCGTGCGCGAAGCACTGGGCGAGGCCGGATATCAGAAACTGAAAGCCGCGATCCGCACGCTGAGCTACGTGACCGAGCTCTTGGAGAATCGCGAAGCGACCCTGCAGAGCCTGCGCCGATTGTTGTGCCGTGCGCGCAGCGAGAAGACCGAGGCGGTTCTGGAACAGGCCGGCATTCCGAGCCATCCGACCCAGGGGAAACCGGAGGAAAAAGAGACTGCGAAAGAGCCGGATATCGGCCACGGGCGTAACGGTGCCCAAGCGTATCGCGGAGCGTCCCACGTCCAGGTTCCACACCTGTCGCTGCACCAAGGGGATCGCTGCCCGGAGTGTCAGCGCGGGAAAGTCTATCCGCTGAAGGAGCCGGGACGGCTGGTGCGGATGCGAGGTCAGGCGCCGATCGCAGCCACCGTGTACGAGTTGGAGAAGCTACGCTGCAATCTATGCGGAGAAGTGTTCACCGCCAACCCACCAGACGGCGTGGACGAAGAGAAGTATGACGCGACGGCGGCGAGCATGATCGCGCTGCTCCGCTACGGCAGCGGGTTTCCGTGGAATCGCCTGGCCGACATGGAAGCGAGTTTGGGCATTCCGCTGCCGGTGGCGACGCAATGCGAGATCGTTATGGAAGCGGCGGCTACGATGCAACCGGCGATGGAGGAGTTGATTCGCCAAGCGGCGCAAGGCGAAGTGCTGCACAACGACGACACCTCCATGCCCGTACTGGCGCTGCGGAACGCAGGCTTGGACCATGACGAGGGCGATGCTGTCGAGCGCACGGGCGTGTTCACCAGCGGGATTGTCTCGACCGCGCAGAAACAAACCATCGCCCTATTTTTCACTGGACGCCAGCACGCGGGCGAGAACCTGGCCGACGTGCTCCAGCGGCGAGCTGCGGAACTGGCTCCACCCCTGCAGATGTGCGACGCACTGTCGCGCAACCTGCCCAAGCTGCCGGAGAAGTTGAAAGTCATTGTGGGCCATTGTCTGGCCCATGCTCGCCGGCGCTTTGTGGAGGTGACACCCAACTTCCCCGAGCCGTGTCGGCACGTGCTGGAACAACTGGGCAAGATCTACGGCAACGATGCTGTGGCGCGGGAACAAACCATGACGCCGGAAGAACGGTTGCGCTTTCACCAGCGACAGAGCGCCCCGGTGATGGACCAACTGCGCATCTGGCTCACCGCGCAGTTTGCGGAGAAGAAAGTGGAACCGAACTCCGGTCTGGGAGTGGCGATGCGCTATCTGCTCAAGCACTGGGAGCGGCTCACGCTGTTCCTGCGGCAGCCGGGAGCGCCGCTGGATAATAACATTTGCGAAAGAGCCTTGAAGAAAGCCATCCTGCACCGCAAGAACTCGCTGTTCTACAAGACCGAGAACGGAGCGCACGTCGGCGATCTGTTCATGAGCCTGATTCACACCTGCGAACTCTCGGACGCCAACCCCTTCGACTACCTAACCCAGTTGCAGCGGCATGCTGGCGAGTTAACCCGCAACCCATCGCAGTGGATGCCGTGGAACTACCCGGCCACGCTGGAAGCAGGCAGCATCCGTCTCGATTCCGGCTAGAGTAGAATGATCCGCTCTGGCCAGAATCGAGAGCTTTCGGCCAGAGGCGGGAGTCCCTCGACAATGCCCGAAAAACGGGCTTCTCGAATAGCAGAATCGCGCAGGGTTTTTGGCCAGGGCCCTGGCGGGAGGAAAACTCCGTCTCGCGCGGGACTGTACTCCCGCGTGTCGACTCATGACCAGCAGACTCTTCCCATGCAGAATCGTGCCCTGCGCGAGTATGCCGCACGCCGAGGTTGGATCGTCGTGATGCAGGTGAAAGAGGTCGGCTCCGGTGCGGCACAACGCGAGGCGCGCGCGAAACTGCTGGAAGCCGCACGCCGCCGCGACATCGATACCGTGCTGGTGTGGCGCTTGGATCGCTGGGGTCGCTCGGTCACCGACCTGCTCAACACCCTGCAAGAACTAGAGCATCTCGGCGTCGGTTTCGTCTCGCTGACCGAAGCGCTGGATCTGACCACGCCCGCCGGTCGGGCCATGGCTGGACTGCTAGCCGTGTTTGCCGAGTTCGAGCGCGAGATCCTGCGCGAGCGGGTGCGTGCTGGTCTGGCCCATGCCCGGCAGAACGGCAAGCGATTGGGCCGACCCGCCACAGCCGCATTGCACGCCGATCAGGTCCGTAAACTACGCCGCTCCGGACTCAGCAAATCGGCCATCGCCCGCCGCCTGCACATCGGGCGCACCTCGGTGCGCCGTATTTTGCAAGAAAGGATTCGCTCATGAGTAACCCGTCCACAACCTTCCACAAGATCTGGATCGAACAGTGCGCCGCCACCGAGGACATCCGCGAGCAGTTCGGGACGAGAAACGCGTTGGACTATCTGATCGGCGAGAAGCTGTTCAGCTTCGTGATGGCAGCGGAGCAGGACTCCGAGTTCGCCGCGGAACTGCCCGCGTTCGTCGCCGCGATCCAGCGGCTGTTTCCCGCCGAGGAAATTCGCGAGTATCTCGATCATCTGGAGAACACGAAGTTCTTGGCTCCGCCCGAGCCGGAGATCGAGGAAAGGGACGAAGACGAACCTTGGCCGGCCAACCCCGTGCTGGGGGCAGCGGAGCTATTGCGTTTTTCGCGTATCCGCCAGCTGCTTCGGTCTTGGTAAACGATCCGCGAGAATGCCGTGGCTAAGCCCAAGCGAGACCGCATCCGCGAAGAGCGAATCCACAACGAAGCTATCGTTGATGCCTACGGGCCAAGAGAACAGGCTCTCCGCAATGTGGCGGTTCCCCTGTCGCAACTGACCGCCATCGACGCGGACGAAACCACTGCTGAGGCGATCACCGACTGGCACTACTGGCTAGCGCAGGGCTACTGCTTCTGATCTGCGCACGCTAGCCGAAAACTCACGATGTAATGAAAACAATTCCATTATCCGCGAAAGGATTCGCGGAGTTCGTTTTGGCCGGACCGAGCAAGAAAGCAACGATTGTCCGCAACATTCTCAAACCGAAATCCACTGAAGCGCAGGTCATTGTTCTCTACTATGCGCGAGCGATCCGCATCATCCGGCTCTATCACACCAAGAGGAATGATCGTGAATATTTGAAACATGAGATTCACGGACTAGAGAAGAAGCTAGAGGCGGCTACGACCAATCAGGCTCGATCGGGGCTTAGGAACAACCTCCGCGCAATTCGCAGCTACATGGACATCTACGGACATAGGAAAAGAAAGATCGTTCCGCGTCCGCGGATCTATTACACGCACGGGAACGTGCGTCTTTCCGCGAGTCCCGACCTGGCGGTACAGGAAGACGGCAGACTGAAGTTGGTCAAGCTAGGAACTACGAAAAAGGGTGCCAGCCCTGACCTTGTCAGAATCATGCTCCGCGTGATGTATCAGGCAGCCATCGCAGAGTACGAAGTCCAGCCGCATGATGTCGTTTACTTTGACGTCACGAATGCTCTTCGCATGAGGAGCAGTGTGGAAGACTCCGACCTCGCGATAACAATTGATAACGGATGTGACACACTCGCCGGCATGGTTTGACGGTTAGCCCTCCCCGCCGAAAACACCATCGATGTGCCGCATGATTCGCTCCGCCCACGTCGCCGCCCTGGAAAGACTACGAGATGCGAAAAGGGTCTACGAGAAGACCACAACCGGACGAGCCCGCGGCGCCAGTCAAGAACTACATAACGCGGAGCGGGCTGGAGCGCCTGAAAGATGAGCACCGGTTTCTGCTCACCAGGGAACGCCGGGCCGTGGTGGAGGTGGTGGCGTGGGCTGCCAGCAACGGCGATCGCAGTGAAAACGCCGACTATAGTACGGCAAGTGGCGGCTGCGACGGATCGATGCGCGGATTCGCTTTCTCTCGAAGCGAATCGAAGCCGCGGAAGNNCAATTGCCGGGCGGTACAGAAAATCTAACCGTGCTGGAAGTCGTTATGAACGCATTTCTGTCGAACTCTTCCGTGCCGCACTTCCAAGCGGGCGGGACTGGGTTCCCGTTTCGACACAATAAGATAAAAATCGTGCAACGCAATAGGATAATAAACGTACAGCGCAATTAGGGTAAGTCGAATTTGACAAAAGTGCGTTAAGGAGACGGAAAACGCAACTCCTGGCGCCGCTCAGCGATGAGGCTCACAGACGCCGGCCCTCCGCTTCGCGTGAAATCAAACGATAGCAGCAGCTCTTAGTGAAATGGTAGAATCTCGTGCGGGTGCTTTCTTATGACTTGGCAATGGACTCTGAGCCCTAGAATCGCCGGCAAAGCGCTTCACGGGCAAAATGACAATGAACTGTGGAAATCGGCCCAAAATGACACACTTTATTACACAGTTGCACATTCGTCATTTTCGATGGCAAGGGAACAGAGCTATAAACATGTCGTAAAATCAGACACTTGCAAGTAGAGCCGGGATGGCGGAACTGGC
>PLBE01000033.1 GCA_003134435.1 Acidobacteriaceae bacterium | reverse complement strand
AGTTGCCAATCGGAAGCAACGAGGGGGCGTATGATGTTGCGGTACTCAATCCGAGTGGTGCTGAACTTTTCCGCACGAGCGCCACAGCTAAACTCGAAAATCACATTGTCGTCCTGAGGGCTGACGTCGATCTCGCCGGCGTCTCTCCGGGTTCGTATTTTCTCGGAGTCCGACAGCCAGGAGTTGAATGGACGCGGTTTCCTATCCGGTTGCTCTGAACGCAATCCTGATGAAGAAGAAACAAAAGGCAGCTAAGAAGAATCGTCCCACAATAAGGGCGAAGATTCAAAACGACCGGCTCAAGAGTTGGAATGAAATCGCCAGCTTCCTCGGTCAATCGGTTGCGGTGGCAAAGATGAGGAAGATCAGGCATGCCCGTGACTCGGGAAGGCAGGTTCACGTATGCCTCTCGGGAGAAATTGAGCGGATACCTCGGCCGCGAAGCTGGTCTGGGCGTGCCTGTTCACATCGCGACAGAAAACATGGATCTGTCTGCTGATCTGAAGCGTGCTCTCGCGCACGCGCGAGCTGCCAAGCAGGGCGGGAAGCGAAACGTGAAACGATGAAGGCTAGCGCTATTTTTTGAGGGTGTACGTCTTGTCAAACTCTCGCATGATATTCGGGTTGTAGAAATCCTTCCGAGAGCTTTTGGGGTTCCCCGGATCAAGATAGCGAGTTCGCATGTATTGCGGATTCGTGGCCAATTGTTTTCTCAGCGTGTGATACTTGGGGTTCTCTTTGAAGTCGATGTACCGATTTTTCAGTTTCTGCTTTAAGGCTGCGTAATCCCATGGATATTGTTTGCGGATATCCTCTTCGGAAACCATGACTGGCAAGGCGTTAGGGTCATTCGTCACAATCACCGCGGCTGCCGCCGCTGTTGAAGTCCTCTTGAAGGAAATGTTCACATCAAGAGAGACATGGTAATCGGGCACTGTGTTGTCATGTGCCTTGTTCATTAGGCCCGCGAGGTAGTTGACGACATTCTGTTCATCGTTGGAGACAGTCACGCCAGTAGCTGCGGTGCCAGACGGCAAAAAACCGATTGGCATGAGATACAAGCTGAATGACGAAAGATCAAGATCTAGCCAAAGTTTCCCTAGCTCGATGAAGTTACGGAGCGAAGCAGTGCCAATTTCAAGGACCTGTTTTGCGAGAAGTGGACTGGCATTAATGAAGTGAACCGCGTTATCGCGAATCTCGGTGAGAGCTTCGAGATTCGCCTTGACCGCCGCTGGTACCGGCGTACCGGCTTTTTCGATGGCGACGATGCAAGCTTCGATGCCAATCGTCATTACGTTGCCGGTGCGGTTGCGCTTGAATCTAGCCCTCTTCGGGTTCTGCACCGCGGGCGAAAGCTTTACATACAAACAGCGTGGATCATTTTTATTTAGGCTTAACAGTTTGGACTTCAGCATCAGTTCCCATGCATTCAACGCAAGGATAGAAAAAGTCTCCTCACGATAGGCGAACGCGGGCTTATTGTAGATTTCGATTGAAGAAATGAGAGCGGCTTCCGCAGTTTGCAGGAGTCGCGCAGATCGGCTGAGTCGTGCCATGGTTTTCGAAAATCCTAGCTCTGGCGGAAAAAAACGACAAAGTTGTCTAGGTCTTTCGCATTATAATAGTGCTTAGTCTGTGAGCCGCTCTTCGTCCCCGGAGGTTCTGGCATGTACATTCTCGTTCCCTGGAAGCCAGTCGTTTTCGTGTGGGGATTGCTGAGCGCGACGATATTTTTTGGTTTCGTTGCATCTTCCGTGCTTCAAGGAAAGGATCCCTTTGCGCCAGGTGCAACCATCACGCAACCTTCAGCCATGAAAGCTACTGCTGCGCAAGCGGGGCAACAACCTAAGAACTCCCACAAAGCGGCCAAAAGTCCGAGTCAGTAAGACCTCGGAGATCTCTACCTGCCGATTTGTTTGCCTGGGTTTTTCGTTTACGTCCTCGTGTGGTTTCCCTTGGGCAATATTTTCTCCAGCTTTTGCTTGAGCATGACTTCTGCAGGCGAACGTCCTTGGCGTCCGAGCCNNACTTCGTGCTTTACGGGCGGCTGCTGGACAACCACAGTCACTGTTGTGAATCCCTGGCCGATCTCTCCCACCCAGTTGTCCTGCTGCAAGGCCGCAAGAGCGGTTGCGATCGCTTCATAGAGTGACTCCGCCGTGACCTCTATGGAGTGCTCAACGTCCCGAATATCCTTTACCGCAACTGTGCACGTTCGGAGAACCACACACGAGAGCGTATCATATTCGTCTTTTGTTCGCCATACATCGCCCAGCAGATTCGTTCCCTCAACAGTGCACGCCGAATTGAGCGGATACCTCGGGCCGGGAAGCTGGCCTCGCGCACCTGTTCACGTTGCGACTGAAAACGTGGCTTTGTCTGCTGGCTTGAGACGTGCCTTCGCTCACGCGCGGGAGGCCAATCAGAACAAGAAGGGACCTACGAACGGCGTGAGCGCAGGCTGCCTGACACGCGTAACCACTTCCCCTATAATCGGCTCGGCTAGACATTTGCAATTATCCGTCTTGTCATGCTCCCGTAAAGTGGAGGATGCACTGTGATCGAGAAGCGTGTCATACAAATAGATCGGGTTTCAAACAGTCTCTTATCCAACTTGGATACGAGGGACGTTGCGCTTTGGCTACGAAAGATACCCCAAAACGTTGAGCGGTCCATCCTGGTGCGATTCCTCGGGCTCCCATGGAGGCTTGTCGTATCGGAAGTATTCGAGGCGAGCGTCTTAACTGATCTTCAAAAAAGTGCGAGCGTCGACGATCTTCTAACTCGCAAACGGGGTTACGTTCAGGTTATTGATTCCGATCCTTCTCGAATTGAGCTACCTGAGCGTTCGCTGCCATTCTACCTCCTCGGCGGTACTCAGAAGGAAGGCGCAGAGGCAACTTTCACGGATCGGTTGCGACGAATGACCATGCTGGAGTCATTGCGACGATCAGCTCCTCGTGAAATCTTTTTGATCAGCGATGACGAGAACCCAATTCCAGAGGACCTGAGAGACTTGTGGTCTTCCGGCTTTCGATGCTACGTCACAATTGTCTGCTCTAAGCCCAATGCGCTTGCGCTAGTGGATGAGTGGGTTCGCGATAGTAAAGGCTTTGCCGTAGCAACGATGTTGCAGGTTTCACCTTCTGAAGCCATCACTCAGATTGTCACGGAGTACGACTCCACTTACCCCGAGGAGCGTCATGTCATTCGTGTACGCGACACAGACGGCAACCTGAGGAAATTGGACGTCACGAACCTCGATGAGCCCGAGCGTCCCGTTCTTGTCGTTTACACGTTAATTGAAGAGAGTGATTTGGTACCGATTAC
>PLBE01000161.1 GCA_003134435.1 Acidobacteriaceae bacterium | reverse complement strand
AGTTTCCGTGGATGCGACGAAAACATATCGGGAGATTGGGATTCGCTCGCATGGAAAAGGGCTGTTCGACAAAGAACCCGTAACTGGCGCCGCCCTTGGCAACAAACGAGTCTTTTGGGTCGAGCCGGATTGCCTGATTCTGAACATCGTTTTCGCGTGGGAGCAGGCTGTTGGAAAAACAACGGACAAAGATGTCGGAAAAATCGCCTCACACCGATTCCCAATGTACCGGCCACGTGCCGGCGGATCGGACGTTGATTACCTGACATACCTGTTCAAAACGCCGTATGGCAAATATCTTCTTGGCCTCGCATCACCCGGAGGAGCAGGCCGAAACAAGACGCTTGGTCAGGCCGATTTCTTAAAGACTGTTGTCCGTGTTCCCCCGACGCCCGAACAGAAAACAATCGTGCGAATTCTCAAGACGTGGGATCGCGCCATTCAAACGCTAGACGCCCTCATGCAGAACAGTCAAATGCAAAAAAGAGGCCTCATGCAGAATCTCATTACCGGCTCCGAACGATTTCAGGACTTCACAGGACAGAAGTGGAGAGATGTCCAACTAAAAGACATTGCAGAAATTCGGACGAGTAATGTTGACAAGAAGACTGTTGCCGACTAGCCTGCAGTGCGTCTCTGCAACTACACAGATGTTTATTACAACCCTCACATCACTAATGACATTGCCTTCATGGATGCTACTGCCACGCAAAGCCAGATCGACAGATTCAGCTTACGCAGGGGGGACGTAGTCATCACAAAAGACTCAGAATCACCTGACGACATCGCCATTCCCGCACTAGTCGACGCCGATTTGGACGGTGTCCTCTGTGGATATCATTTGGCCCTGATTCGACCCCGTGCTAACCAAGCTGATGGAGCGTTCCTAAGTAACTTATTCTCGCTGAAGAAGACTCAGCGCTACTTCTTCACCCACGCTAACGGTGCAACGCGTTTTGGTTTGTCGGTTGACACTATACGAGATGCTACGTTCTGCATTCCGGCTCTCGAAGAGCAACAGAGAGTCGCAAAAGTGGTTCGGGCGTGTGAGCGCAGTATTGCGAACTACAGGAAGCAGCTTGTCAACATTAAGGAACAACGAAAAGCTCTGATGCAACAACTTCTCTCAGGCAAACTTCGCGTGAAAGCGGAGGAAGTAACTTGATGCCTGAGCGCGAACGGATGGCCCGATGAGCACAACACCGGAAACCAAAGAAGCATACAGCGCTCATATACCGGCGCTGCGCGTTCTGTCGGCGATGGGATGGGAATATCTTTCGTCTACGGCGTGCCTCGCTGCTCGCGGCAGCACCCAGGATGTGGTTCTCACCAACGTGCTGGTGGAGCAACTGCGCAAGCGGCGCTTCGAATACAAGGGCCAGTTCTACCCGCTTTCCACGAATGCGATCGATCAGATCGTGCGCGAGTTGGCGGCGCCCCCCTTGCATGAAGGACTGCTCACCGCGAACGAGAAGCTCTATAACAAGCTGACCTTTGGAGTCACGGTCACTGAGTTCGTGGACGGCAAGAAGCACAACCCAACCATTCCGGTCATCGACTGGAATGATCCGTCGGCGAACAGTTTTTTCGTGACGGAGGAGTTCGAAGTCATGTCGTCTGGCGGCACGCACCCGCGGCGGCCCGACCTCGTGTGTTTCGTCAATGGTCTGCCGCTCGTCATCATTGAGGCCAAGCGACCCGATTCCGGCAATCCCAACAAATCCATGCTCGATGAGGGGATCAGCCAGAACATCCGCAATCAGAAGAACGACGAGATTCCGAAGCTCTTCGCCTATTCGCAACTCCTCCTCTCCATTAGCGGCACCGATGGCCGCTACGCCACAACCAAAACGCCGAAGAAGTTCTGGACGGGCTGGCGGGAAGAAGAATTTGACGAAGCGTATTTCGCCACGATCAAGAACGCTCCCGTCAGCGATCAGGTCAGGAAGGCGGTTCTTGCGAACCGCCCGGCGCATCTGCGCAGTTACTTCGAAACGTTGTGGGCCGGAAAGCAACTCCCGACCGATCAGGACCGCATGCTGATCAGCCTTCTCGGCAGGGAGCGGCTGCTTGAGTTCATCCGGTTCTTCATTTTGTTCGACCGGAAAGTCGGCAAGATCGCCGCGCGCCACCAGCAGGCCTTCGGAATCAAGTCCCTGATCGCCCGCATCAACAAGCGCAAGCCGGACGGCGGGCGTCAAGGTGGCGTGATCTGGCACACGACAGGTTCAGGCAAGTCCTTCACCATGGTGTTCCTCTGCAAGGCGCTTCTGCTTCACGGGAGCCTGAAAGAATGCCGCGTGGTTGTCGTCACAGACCGGATCGACCTGGAAGACCAGCTTTCGAAGACGTTTCTTTCCGGCGGCGCCTTCGGCTCGGCCATCGCCACAAAGAAAGAAGGCGAGAAGGCGAAAGTCAGCTCCGGACGCGACCTCGCCAGGCGCATCGGGCATGGCAAGGAGCGGATCATCTTCACGATCATCGCCAAGTTCCATACCGCCTCGAAGCTGCCTGAGTGCCACAATCCGAGCGAAAACATGATCGTTCTCGTGGATGAGGGACACCGCAGCCATGGCGGCGAGGGCCACGAGCGCATGCGCAAGGCCCTGCCCAACGCGGCATATGTCGCGTTCACGGGAACGCCGCTTTTGAAGAAGGAAAAGACGACGAACAAATTCGGGCCTATCGTCCACGCCTACACCATGCAGCGCGCCGTTGAGGATGGAGCCGTCACTCCCCTTCTCTATGAAGAGCGGAAGCCGGAGCTGGAGGTCAATGAAAAAGCGATCGATAACTGGTTCGACAAGATCACGCTGGGGCTTTCCGACCGCCAGCGCACGGATCTCAAAAAGAAATGGGGCAAGAAAGGCCCGGTCTACGGCTCGGCGAACCGCATCGAGCTGATCGCTTGGGACATCGCCATTCACTTCAACGAGAACTTCAAGAAACTTGATCAGGGCTTGAAAGGCCAAGTCGCCACCGATAGCAAACGTGCGGCGATCAGGTACAAGAAGGCGCTCGACGCCACCGGCCTTGTCAGCAGCGCAGTCGTTATCTCGCCGCCCGATACACGCGAGGGCCATGCCGACGTTGACGAGAGTGAACTGCCGGAGGTCCAGCAATGGTGGAAGGATAACGTCGGCAACGACGCAGACGCCTATGAACGGCGAATGATCGAGGATTTCAGCACGGAGGGCAGGCCGGATCTGCTCATCGTCGTGGACAAGCTCCTGACCGGTTTCGACGAGCCGCGGAATGCTGTTCTCTACATCGACAAGCCGCTGAAGGATCACAACCTCATGCAGGCAATTGCGCGTGTGAACCGCCTGCACGATTCCAAGGAATACGGGCTTCTCATCGACTATCGCGGAATCCTCAAGGAGCTGGACACCGCGATTGCGCAGTATCAGGATCTCGCCAGCCGCACGCAAGGCGGCTATGACATCGACGACCTGCAGGGCCTTTACCACCAGGTCAGCACCGAGTACAAGCGCCTGCCCGGCTTGCATGACAAGCTTTGGGCTGTGTTCGCTACGGTCGAGAACAGGCAGGACCTGGAACAGTATCGGCAGATCCTTGTGCCCCGGTACGAAGACGACGCCGAAGGCAACACATATGATGCGCGCCAGTCGGTCCGCGAGGATTTTTATGAAGCGCTTACCACCTTTGGCCTTTGCCTCAAGGTCGCGCTGTCCACCCGCACGTTTTTCGAGGACAAGAGCTTTACCGAAGAAGTTATTCAGACCTACAAGAACGACCTCCGTTTCTTCACCAGCCTGCGCAAGATTGCAAAGCAGGACGCACAGGAGACGGTTGATTACAGCGCTTACGAAGAACAAATCCGCCGTCTCGTTGACAAGCATGTTATCGGACAGCAGGTGAATGAAGGAGATGGCGTTATTCTCGTCAACGAATTGGGCAAGACGGAAGACCCGAAGAAATGGTCCGAGGAAAAGACCCGAAACGAAACCGACATTATCCGCAGCAGGCTGAAGAAGACGATTCAGCAAGACCTTGCCGATGATCCCTACGCACAAGCTGTGTTTTCAGAGCTCCTGAAACAGGCCATCGCGGAAGCCGAGGCGATGTTCAACCATCCCTACAAGCAATACATGCTGTTCAAGGACTTCGAGCAGAAAGTATCCAACCGCGACATAGAGAGTGTGCCCGATGCCTTTGGCGGCAGCAATCACGCCAAAGCCTATTACGGCACGTTTCGGCTTGTTCTGGGGGATGGATATTTCGAGAAACTCGGAACGCAGGACGGTCAGGCTTATATCGATGAAGCATTTGCCATCGAGAGGACCGTCAGAAAAGCAGTCGCCGAACACTCAGTCAATCCGCAAGATATCGAGACAGAGATACGCCGCGCTCTTTTGCCGCGTCTTTTCAACTTGATTGGTCTTGACCCCGCCAAAGAAGTCATTGAGCGCGTCATTCAAATCACCCGTGTCGGCCTCAGCAGGGGGATAGCCTGATGCCGCGCAAGAGCTTCCGCTACGGCGGCGACCGCATTGAGTACGAAGTCGTGTTCAAACCGGCCAAACAGAGAAGGCTGGCGATTCATGTCCATCCGGATGGCTTTGTCCAGGTCGATGCGCCGGAGGAACGGGACCTCCCGACCATCCACCGCGCCGTTCTGAAGCGGGCGCGCTGGATCAAGCGGCACGTTGACGAGTCAAGGCGCCAGCGCGCACAGGCCCTGCCGCGGAATTACAAAAGCGGCGAGAGTCTGTTCTATCTCGGTCGCCGCTATCAGCTAAAGGTGAAGCAGCAGAACGGTCAGGAGTCGCGGGTCAAGCTGACGCGGGGACAGATTTGCGTCGAAACCCCCTCGCGAGATCCTTATCTGATCAAAGAGCGCCTCGCCGCGTGGTATCGGAGCCGGGCGGCGGACACGTTCGAACGGCGTCTGAGTGTGATCGCCGACCGCATTACCTGGCTCAAGATGATGCCCGATTGGCGGATCGTTCGCATGCAAAAACAATGGGGAAGCTGTTCTCCCGCAGGGGTCATCCTTCTCAACCCGCATTTGGTCAAAGCTTCGCGCGACTGTGTTGACTATGTAATCTGTCATGAGCTTTGCCATCTGCAAGAGCACAACCACAGCCCGCGCTATTACCGCCTGCTCGGACAAGTCATGCCCGGATGGGAAGCGGTCAAAACCAGGCTCGACAGCATGGCCGAGATACTGCTGAACGAGTGAGAGTTCTGTTTGACGAGATGTCCACACGGGAGTACTGGCCAGAATGAAGAGTCATAAAGGGACCGAAAGCAAAAAGGGGCAGACCACGCATGACGGTGCGGGTACTACTGTTGCCGCGGTAGCGACAAGCCCGGCTGCCAGCGGGCCGGCGGGGAGTCTCTTCGAGGGACAGGTCGGCGCATCCTTCTTGCTGGCGCTTCTTGTGGGCGCCGAGCCCCGCGGGCTTCCGGGAACGACCATCGACCGCGTGGGATTTCAAAGAGCCGCGGAGGGTCACGCCCTCGATGATGTCATTGTTCATGCTCATGACGCGCAGGGAGAGTCTGCCGTTCTCGAAGTGCAAGTCAAGCGAGGCCTGACATTCGCGCCTCGCGACACCATTTTCAAGTCAGTCGTAAGTCAGATCGCAGAAGTCTCGTGCAAGCCGGACTTCTGGAAAAAACGTCATGAGCTCGCTATTGCGATCTCGCGAACGTCACACAAAATTGACGGACCTTATCAAGACGTTCTGACTTGGGCGCGCCAGCTGGGTGATGCGGTTACGTTCATGGAACGTATCGACCGTTCTGGTTCCGCCAGTGACGACATGCGAGCTTTTGTCAACACGTTCACTTCGCACCTGCGCGACGTGGGCGTACCGCACGATAACGAAACGGTCTGGGGCATCCTGCGCCGGGTGCAAATATTCGTCTTTGACTTTACTGCCGTCGGCTCCGCCTCCGAGGACCTTGCGAAGGAGCGCGCGGTCCGCTCCCTTCATCCCGACGATACGCCCCGGGCCGGAGAACTCTGGTCTGCTCTTAGCGAGCTTGCCATCGAAGTTGCCGCGGCGGGCGGCGATCGTACGCGGGACTTGCTCAAAGAAAACCTCCGACAGAAAACCTTCCGGCTCGCAGGCGATAGACGTAGTTTTACTTCGCGTGCCGCGTTGGCCGAGGCCTCGCGCAATGTTTTGGCCGATATTGGGGACCATGTCGGTGGAGCGATGCTCACGCGGCATGAGCGTGTGGCTGCTGTTCACGCGGCCATGGACACCGGCCGCTATCTGGAGATTCGAGGAGACGCAGGCGTCGGAAAATCGGGAATTCTAAAACACTTTGCCGAGCAGATTTCCTGCGGGGCTCAGGTCATGGCGTTGAGCCCAAAACGCACCATCCCAAAGGGATGGGTAACGATGAAGTCGGTGCTTGATTTTGACGGGACTGCGCGGGAGCTCCTTTCCGACTTGGCAGCTAGCGGCAGCGGCATTCTATTCCTGGACAACCTGGACTTTTACGATGACGAAGAACGTCTCACGGTAATCGATCTTCTCCGAGAGACGGCAAGCGTCTCCGGCATGTCAGTAATTGCTACTGCTCGCCGCGATTTTGGAGTAGTTGAGCCGAGCTGGATTCCTGCGGACGTCATAGATCGCTTGGGGCGAGCTGAACCCGTCGTTATTGACGAGCTTTCGGATGCCGAGACCGAGGAATTGCGGAATGCTGCCCCTCAATTGAGAGGCCTGCTCGCTGACAATCATCCGGCGCGCCAGGTCGCACGCAACCTGTTCCGTCTGTCACGTTTGGCCAGTCTTCCATTGGGCGCTCCGGTGCTACGCACGGAGGTCGATATGGCGACGCAATGGTGGAATGCTGCAGATGGCGTAAGAGACCAAAACCACCGGGAGCGTGCGCGGCTTCTCAGGGCGCTCGGAGAGCAATCCATTGCTGGTGCCGACAGACTTGAGGCTGGGGAATTCCCGGCGGTCGCTGTCGATGCTCTGGTTGCGAGCGAGACCTTGCGGGACCTGGGAAACGATGGAGTAACTTTTCGTCACGACGTTCTTCGCGAGTGGGCAATCGCCAATCTCCTTTTCTCCGATCCGGGGCTCGTCCAGAGCGTACCGCTCGACAGGCCGGCTCCGACGCGCCTGGCAAGGGGAGTAGAGCTAGCTGCCCGCATGGCGATCGAGCGCGCGCCAGATAGTCAACAGTGGCAATCCTTCCTCGACTCGGTCAGCATGAATGAACATCACGGTTCATGGCGGCGGTCAGCGATGTTGGCTTTGGTTCGCTCTGAAATTGGCGAGGAACTCCTCGACCGCGCTTCACTCATTCTGCTCGAAGGCAAGGCGCAGTTGTTGCGCGAGCTGATTCGACTGGTGATGGCAGTCGATGTGGAGCCAAGCCTGAAAAGGTTTGCAGCACTTGGATTTGATCCGAAAGTGTTACCGGCTAATCTCAACGTGCCAAACGGCCCCTCGTGGGGCCGACTCATCCTCTGGATCATGAAACAGGGAGTATCTTTGCCGCCTGCTGTGATTCCTGATGTTGTGGATCTTTACAACACCTGGATGATCGGTTCTCTCGGCCACGATCCCCTGACGCCATTGATGGTGCATTGGCTCCATCGGTGGCTTACAGAAATCGAGGAAGCGAACGAGCTCTTCAGTCTTCACGACATGCGAAGACCTTTTAATGGCGACCTTACGTACGAACAAGTCGGTCCATTGGAAGAGGCTCTGAGAATGGGTTTTCTCGGTTTCTGTCATCGAACGCCGGAACTTGCAAAGAAATATTTGGAATCGCTGAGAAAACGCAGATACGGCGAGCAGGTGAAGAGCGGTATTCTCAAGTCGAGCGGTGCGCTCCCGACAGCGGCACCGAAGGAGCTCGCGGAATTCACAGCCGAGCTGTTGATTCCGAATGAGGAAGAGGAGCGGCGCGATCGCTCGTACACCCCGTTCCGCGATGCTTTTGGACATCACGACACCGATTTCGTTCCGGCTTCTCCCTCACAAGGTCCATTTCTTAATCTGCTCGTTCATGCACCAGAACATGGTCTGACGCTCATACGGCAACTCGTCGATCATGCGATTTCATTCAAGAGCGGCGGACGCAATTTCGGAAAGAACGCGATCACGATCACATATCTAGATGGAAGCGAGAGGGTCTTTCCATGGATTCAATCCTACAATTGGTCGCGAGACGTAGGGGTTGCGCCAAGCATCGTCACATCGGCCCTCATGGCTCTGGAGGCCTGGGGCCACCGCCGAATTGAAGCGGGAGAGCCAGTTGACAAGGTACTGGTAGATATTCTAGGTCCCGCGAATTCATCGACATCCTATTTGCTTGTGGCTGTCGACTTACTGTTATCGCATTGGCCGAAGTCGCGCATCGGCGCCATTCCGTTTCTCGCCTGTCCCGACTTGCTTTGCCTCGATCGCAGTCGGGTAGTTCACGACAACATGGAATTCCCGGATTTCTTTGGCCTCAAAGGGCTTCAGAAGGAACCTATCGGATTGGCCACGGTCGACAGCCTGAAGGCACGGGCTTCCCGTCGTTTCATGCTCGACCAGTTCTTAGCGTCCTACGCGTTAGATGGCTCGGTTGAAGACAGGACGGCGCTTTCCGAATTGCTGCGCCGTGCGGCCTCGCGGCTTGGGCCGCCGAATGACCAATCGAACTTCAAAGACCCGGAGTTTATGGTTCTTCATGCGCTCAATACCGTTGACCCGAAGAACTGGCGAAAGAAAACCTCTCAAAGCCCGGATGGATCGACGGAAGAGTGGGAGTACATCCCTCCTGAAGCAGAAGGCAAACGTCTTGAGTCGCTCGAAGCCGAGCTCCGCGAGCGGCACACAAACGACGCCATCGAAAGAAGCATCGAGGTTGCCTTCAACAATCCAGGGCGATCGTCTGCGAAATTCGCTGCCGCAGCGATTGCATGGGCGCAAAAACTGCCAGCGACGTCCCAGGACGCGGTTACGGAGGATGACTACGAAGCGGAATTCAGGAAACGGATGCAGGAGGAGAGGATCGTCAGTGCTGCGGTGATCGCCGCGCGAGACGGCGGTACCGAACTCATCGCGGCTAACGAAACGTGGATTCGAGACACGTTCCTGCAGAACCTAAGAGGCAAGAGCGACCCTGTCCACAGAGTTCGTGATGGATTGAAGTTCAATCCCATTGCGATAGCTTTCGCCGGAATGGTTCTGCTGCTGAAAAACCGCATTGCCATCGGGGACGTCCGCATAATTCTGGAAAGCGCTGGAGATGACAACCCTGCGGCGGCACATGGGTTTGCTGCTGCGGCTGGATTACTTGTGGAGATAGATGAGCGTCTGCCGCGTTCAGTGCTCCGGTGTTCATTCGCCGCGCGGATGCAGTCGCGGCGGAATTGGAGACAACCCGAGGACGAGCATAA
>PLBE01000244.1 GCA_003134435.1 Acidobacteriaceae bacterium | reverse complement strand
GTAATCGTTGCCGGTCCCTTCGCACAAAGCCGCCCACGGCTGGCAGGATGCATCGGGTTGCCTTCAAACTTCGCGACTTCTCCGGTCTCCTTATCGACGTAAGCGAGAAGCCCGCAACCCGATTCGCAGTTGAAGCAGATCGTGGGTACCAACTGGTAATGCTTTTCGACCCGGCGCGGCCAGGCTGCGGCATCGTACTCCACCCAGTCATCCCACTTTTCGACCGGCGGACAATACGCAAGATGGCTGCCGTCGCGCTTGAATTCTGTCATCGCTGCCTCTCCATACCCTTCGCCACTCCGCTAGCTGTTCGGCACGCTCTGTCCCGCCATCACAAAACACCATTCGAAAATCAACAACCCTGCCAGGGCCAGAACGCTTGCCACTCCCGCTGCCATCCGACTCGGGCCAGCCCACGACAAAGCGCCACCCCCCAAAATCAGGAGCGGGACAATTCCGCCCAGCACGACCGCCCCGCCCCAGAAAGCGCGCGCGAACGGACCGTGGGTCATCAGTCGCGCCCCGTAACGCGCGTTGTCGGTCGTGTGCGGCATCGCAACTTCCCCCAGCAGTATCAACAAATGCGCTCCCAAACTGACCCCTAGCATGAGGCCCGCGAACGACAGCGCCTGGGCTGAACCACCAATAGCCAGCGGCAGCAACGCCAGCACCGCCGCTCCACACAATAATGCCTGAACCATCAAATGCGCCGGCAGCAGCGGCGTTTGCCACAGATCTCGCCCTTCACACTGGCCAAAGAGAAACGCCGTGTAGACCGCCGCGCAAAAGCCAGCCAGCACCGTAGGCCACAACAAGAAGGAAGCGGCGACCGAAAATCCCGCCATCGCCGCCAGCCAGAACCCGCCACACAACCCGCTATACGCGATCAGTATGAAAGCCCCCCGCGCCAGCCACGATTTACTTTGCGGCGTGAACACCACCCGCAAGAATCGTTCCTTGTGATCGAGATCCCACACCAGCAGCACCGTAGTCAAAGCCGTGAACAAGAGCGCAACCGTCGCCAGCGCAATATCGCGCACCCGATCGCCCGGCAATCTTCCCAGCAGCATGGCAATGGCTGGAACCGCCAGTGCTCCCGACCCAATCGATTTGGTCCAGCAATAAGCCGGAACCTGCCATCCCCACGGCCGCGCATGAGCAACGTCGTAGGCGACCAGCGCATTCTTTTGCAGCAGCGGACTGTCGTTCGGATAAATCGCGCCGCCACCATGCACCGCCGTATTCCTCTGCGCCCACATATAAATCGACTCATGGCGCGCCGCCGCAGGCNNAAATGACACTTCGTGGCCGTGCCGTCCTCCGGATCGATGTAGATCGAATCGTACGGGCACGCCTGCATGCAAGCCTTACAGCCAATGCAGCGGTCGGAATTGAAATCGACAATCCCATCCTTGCGCTGGTACATCGCGGTTACCGGACAGATGGTGACGCAGGGAGGCTTCTCGCAATGGTTGCAGCGTGTGACTTGAAACACGCGGCGCGTGTTGGGGAATACGCCCTTCTCAACGTACTTTACCCAGGTCCGGTTCACGCCGACCGGCACCTGGTTTTCAGTCTTGCACGCCACCGTGCAGGCGTGGCACCCGATGCACTTGCGGTTATCGATGACGAATCCGTATTTCATCCGCGAAAGATCGACCCGGAAAAGTCAATCATACTTGGGTCCATTCAAAAGGGGAGTTACCTTGGTGACGCTGCCTGGCGAGAAAAACAAGATCGAATGGAGCGCTGGGATTCCCGCTCGGGCCCCAGAATGTCCAACGAGCGTCACCACATCGCTGCGCTAGATCTGATAATCCACATCCTCGATAATCCGTTGCATCGATTCCGACACCGGCTCAGCGCCGCCCGTGCCTTCCAGTTGACGCACCCGTTCCGCCAGCTTATTAACTTCCGTCGCCACCGCGGCCAGGGCCTCTGAGAGAGGATCATTAATCTGTTTGGGATCGGTAATCACCACCCGCTTGCCTTCCCGGAAAATGATGTGTCCGGGCACGCCCACCACCGTGGAATCGTCCGGCACATTGCGCAGCACTACCGATCCCGCGCCAATCCGGCAATTACTTCCCACGGTGATATTGCCCAGAATCTTCGCGCCTCCGCCCACCACCACGTTGTCGAGCAGCGTCGGATGCCGCTTTCCGTGTTCCTTGCCGGTTCCGCCAAGCGTCACTCCCTGGTAGAGCGTAACGTCCTCGCCGACAACCGCCGTCTCGCCAATCACCACGCCCATGCCGTGGTCGATGAATAAACGCCGGCCCACCTGCGCCCCCGGGTGGATCTCGATACCCGTGAGCAGGCGCGCTACCTGGGAGAGCCAGCGCGCCAGCAGAAAAAATGAGTGGTTCCACAACCAGTGATTCATCCGGTAGAACCACACCGCGTGCAGGCCGGAATAGCAGAGATAGATCTCCAGCCGCGACTTCGCCGCCGGATCGCGCTCGAGCACGGTGGCAACGTCCTCGCGGATTAGCGACAGCAGATGCGGCATGTGTCCTAGACGTTCAATCCCCGGATCACCAGTCCCGATGAAAGCTCAGGCCGGCAGTTGCGACGTCGGTATCAGCAACGCCTGGTTCCGGAGTCCTTCGAAGAGAATACTACTCAGGTAGCGTTCGCCGAACGATGGCAGAACCACAACAATCAATTTCCCCGCATTTTCCGCCCGGCGCGCCACCTGCAACGCCGCCACCACCGCCGCTCCCGACGAAATACCCACCAGCAGGCCTTCTTCCAGCGGCAAGCGCCGCGCCATGTTGATGGAGTCTTCGTTGCTCACGGTGATGACCTCATCGACGAAATCCCGCCGCAGGATGCTGGGAACAAAACCCGCGCCGATTCCCTGGATCTTGTGCGGCGCCGGCTTGCCGCCGGAAAGTACTGGGCTCTCCGTCGGCTCCACAGCGATCGCCTTGAAGGACGGTTTCTTCGCCTTGATATATTGGGAAACGCCAGTGATCGTTCCCCCTGTGCCGACGCCCGAGATCAGAAAATCCACTCGCCCGTCCGTGTCTTCCCAAATCTCCGGACCAGTGGTTTCCAAGTGGATCTTGGGATTCGCCGGGTTGTCGAACTGTTGCAGCATGTAGCCGTTTGGCGTCGAGGCGAGCAATTCCTCCGCCTTCAAAACCGCTCCTTTCATCCCCCGAGGACCGGGCGTGAGAACGATCTCGGCGCCGAAAGCCAGCAGCAATACCCGCCGCTCCAGACTCATCGTCTCCGGCATGGTGAGGATGAGCTTGTACCCTTTCACCGCCGCCACAAAAGCCAGCGCGATGCCGGTATTGCCGCTCGTCGGCTCGATCAGAACGGTTTTCCCAGGCTGGATCCGCCCGGCCCGCTCGGCATCGGCAATCATGCTCACGCCGATGCGGTCTTTGACGCTCGAAACGGGGTTCTGGCTTTCCAACTTCGCCACCACTTCCGCAACCGCGCCCTCGGTAACCCGGTTCAGCCGCACCAGGGGCGTGTGCCCGATCAGTTCCGTGACATCCTTCGCGATTTTCATAGTCCGGATCGCCTCTTTCGTCCTCTGGAATCAGCGCTTCGGGATTCTGCATCCCCGATGCTGTCTAACACAACTAACCCTACTACTTTACTTATCTATTGGCAGTGACGCAAATCACTTCGCTCGCGCCCAGTGTTTTGGGGATTTTATGAACCCGCACCCGGCTTTCGCCGCCCCACCCGCGCCAGAATGCGCCGCACTTTCTTGGGGGAAATCGACAACCGCGCCGCCACCCGCGACACTTTGCGCCCTTCCCGCTCCCACAGCCGCGCTATCACGATCTCCGCGAATTCCTCGCTGATTTGCCGGAACGTCTTCTCCCCCACCGCTCCCTGCGACCATGCTTTCAGCGCCGGATGCACGCTTCCCTTGCGCAGTATCTTCGCCCCCAACGTCTGCAGGTCCTGCCACATATTATTGTCCGGTTGATTCCCCCCGCAGGATGCCCGCGCCAGGTCATACGACTCCCGGGCCGCGTCCGGATTATCGAAGAACGAATTGCACTGCGTCAGTCCCTGCCACAGATGGGCATTGGCCAGCAGCAGACCATGCTGCGTATGTTTCGCCAGTTCAATCGCCTCCTGGCTGCACTCAAAAGCGCGGCGAGCATGGCTTCCCGGGTCGGCGCCTCCGCCAATTTCTTCCTCTACCTTGGCATTTTCGATCATGCACTGCAGAATGCGCGCCCGCCCCATCAGAATATAGTCCTGCTTCTGTTGCGCCACCTCATAGGCCGAATCCGCTTCTTGCTCGGCGCGCTGGAAATCTCCACCATCCAGGTGGATGTAGGCGGCATTCAAGTAAACCGTGCCTTCCCCGTGATGGTTGGGACGCAACTGGTAGATCTCCCGGGCGGCCTGCAGGTGTTCCAGGGCCTCGCGCCGCAACTGAGCCATACGCCCGCGATAATCATTGCTGCTCGCGCCGGGCTTACCCGCACGCCGGGCCGCGGCCTTCCGGCGCCGCTGCACATCGCGGTCGATTCTTTTCTGCAACTGCAGCGCGATTCCCCGTTTGGCCAGCGCCATGTTGGCCAGCGAGCGCGCCAGGTTCATATGCCGCGGATCCCGCTTGCGATACTGCCGAATCGCCTTCTCGAAAAACCCAATCGCTTTGTCGAAGCGCCCTTCCCGTCGCGCCATTCGACCGTAAAAAGACTGAATGTTGCCGAGTGTCACGTAGTCATCAGTTGGGTCGAGCGCGCTCTCCGCTGCCTGCGCGATGCGCAAAGCCTCTTTCCACTTGCCCTGCTGAAACAGGAGCCAACTCTCAAGCACCTGCATCACTGCCGCCATGCGCAGATGGCCTAGCTCCAGCGCCAGATCTCTTCCTTTGCCGGTGTAGATCAGCGCCTCTTCGTATTCACCGCGCCGCCGAAGGCAGCGGCCCTTCCAGAAATAAACGATGGCGAGCAAAAATCGGTCTTCGAGCTCCTCGCCCAGGCTCAGCACGAAATCAAAATGAGCGATGGCCGCTTCCATCGCCTCTTCCACCATGGCCGCCATGCCTTCGGCCATGCGCAGGCAGATGTAGTCCGTGATCGAGAGCTTCGACCGTGACCCCGGTTTCAAGTCTTCGAAGCGCTGGAGCAGTTCGCGAAGTGGAGGTCCGCTGAATCCGATATCGGTCCAGATCGCGAGTTGCGCCAGAAGACGGCCTGCGTTTTCCTGGGAGGGATCCAGTCGTGCGATTTGATCCTGGTGAGCTCGAAGGCAGGCAATGCCCCGCTCGATCTCGCGGGCGGCAACATGTTGCCGGAGTTGCGCGAGGAATGCCTCGTCCATCGACTGGTTGGCGACGTGACTCCTTCGTGCGCCCATCAACTGACGTTCTAGTCCAATAAATCGTAACTGGCAAGCGTCAAGAACTCCGCGAATTCGCGGCTGGTCGTCAAGTCTTCCAGGACTTTGGCCGCCTGCCGCAACTTCTCATCTTTCTCGCTCCCCAGTTCCGCCGCCCTCTGCTGAATGATCTCTTTGACCATGGCCTCCGTCACCGGCCCGCCATCCTTCAGATGTGCGCCGTGCCGAACCCATTGCCACACTTGCGCCCGGCAGATCTCCGCCGTCGCCGCATCTTCCATCAGGTTGTAAATCGGAACACACCCCGATCCCTGCAGCCACGAATGCAGATACTGCAAGCCGACATCGATATTCCACCGCAACCCGGCTTCCGTAATATCGCCCTTCGGGACCGCCAGCAGATCCTCCGCCTGCACCGTCTGGCTGTTCCTGTCATGATCTTTATCTTTATCTTTATCTTTATTCCTATCCTTACCTTTATGACCTGAAATCTGGTTCGCCTCCGGCATGTACTTGTCGAAAATTTCCCGGGCCACCGGTACCAGTCCCGGATGCGCCACCCAAGTGCCGTCATGACCCGCTTTCACCTCCCGGAGTTTGTCGCGCCGCACTTTCTCCAGCGCCTGCTCGTTGGCGGCCGCATCATTTCGAATCGGGATCTGCGCCGCCATTCCACCCATCGCGTGAATGCCCCGCCGGTGGCAGGTTTGAATCAGCAATGCAACGTACGAACTGAGGAAGTGAACCTCCATCGTGACTTGCGACCGGTCGGGCAGCACGAATTCCGGGTGCGCGCGGAACTTCTTGATGAAACTGAAAATGTAATCCCAGCGTCCGCAATTCAGTCCCGCCGAGTGCTCGCGCAATTCGTAGAGGATCTCGTCCATCTCGAACGCCGCCAGAATCGTCTCGATCAGCACGGTGGCGCGAATCGATCCGCGCGGGATGCCCAGTTCGTCCTGGGCAAAACAAAATACATCGTTCCACAGCCGCGCCTCCAGATGACTCTCCATCTTCGGCAGGTAAAAATAAGGCCCCGATCCTTTGCTCAGTAACGCCGCCGCGTTGTGAAAAAAGAACAAACCAAAATCAAACAGCGATCCCGAGATCGGCTTCCCTTCCACCAGAAAGTGCTTTTCCTCGAGATGCCATCCCCGCGGCCGCACAAACAAAGTTGCCAGCTTCGCGCCCAGCCGATACTGCTTTCCCTCCGGACTCTCATAGTGAATCGTCCCTCGAATCGCGTCCCGCAGATTTTGCTGGCCTTCGATGTTGTTGCTCCAGGTCGGTGAATTCGAGTCCTCGAAGTCGGCCATAAAAACACTGGCGCCCGAGTTCAAAGCGTTAATGATCATCTTGCGATCGACCGGTCCCGTGATTTCCACACGCCGATCGAGCAGATCGTTTGGGATCGGCGCAACCTTCCAATCGCCTTCCCGGATCGCCGCCGTCTCCGCCAAAAAGTCAGGCAGTTTGCCGTGATCGATTTCCCCCTGCACGTCTCGCCGCCGCGCCAGCAGTTCCTGCCGCCGCGCCTCGAATCGACCGGCAAGCTTGGATAAAAACACGCGCGCTTCCGGGGTAAGAATGTTGGTCTCGGCTGGAGTCGGAGTCTGGGTTTCAGCGGCATCATTCAGAATCGTCATGGCATCCATAAGTCAACATCATAGTCGTCCACCGGTGCAAGTGCAGCGTGCTGGGTCATTTTGACCTAGTGGGTCGGCGCGGACAGCGCCATTTGTCTGAATGCGCCATTCGAGGTCTACTGCACCTGGACCCAAGTCCGGAAGCAAATCATGAAGCACGTATTAAGGGATAAAGCGATGACCACTTCGACCTCCAACCGGCACACCACTAACTCCGACGACAACCTATTGGACGCAGCACGCAGCCACCGCATCACTGCCGCGATGGCTCTCTACTATCCGTCGTTGGCGGGCAATTCGTTAATCGGGAGTTGTTGGGACGACGAATTGCTCCCCTCGGGAGACTAATCGCGGACCGCGCCGATTCTATGGCGATCGGCGCCAGTTCCCAACCGTTCGACCGCGATTGGCCAGGCACGTGTGACCTGGCATCCCGCGCCACTGAATCCCCAAAAATCTGTCCGTGCCGTCATGCGGAAAGCCTCCGCTGTGCTTGACCGAGCGACGGGATCGTTGAGGCTGCCACGCGACCCCGGGAGGAGTAGGATTGGCTGCATATGGTGGCTGCATAGAAAGAGCAGGACGAGAAAATCGTCATCTTGAATCATCGAAGCAATGGAGGCGAAACATGTTGACCAGCGCTGATATCCCAGAAACCACGATGACCATGTTCGAGCGACAGGTCGCAGCCGCGGAAGAATGGTTCGCCAATCCCCGATTCGACGGGATTGTCCGTCTCTACTCTCCACGCCAGGTGGCCGAACAACAAGGCACGCTTCCCGGAGACTACACCGTAGCTCGCACCGCGGCTGAAGATTTCTACGCCCGGCTGCGCGAGCTTTTCCAACAG
This sequence comes from Acidobacteriaceae bacterium, assembly GCA_003134435.1. Lineage (GTDB taxonomy): Bacteria > Acidobacteriota > Terriglobia > Terriglobales > Acidobacteriaceae > Acidiflorens. The sequence goes on along the minus strand of PLBE01000244.1, from coordinate 4,645 downwards.
CGCCGACAAATCACGACCTTCGGCCCCTATTCGCCGGGCCAGGCCGTAATGATGAAGCGCATTGGGATGGAAGGCATCTACCTGGGCGGCTGGGCCACTTCAGCCAAAGGATCCCTCGCCGAGGATCCCGGGCCTGACCTGGCCAGCTATCCGCTCAGCCAGGTACCCGACGAAGCCGCCGGATTGGTGCGCGCGCTTCTTACCGCCGACAAGAACCAGCACTTCACCCGCATGAGAATGACGGAAGAGCAGCGCAAGGCGACGCCCGTCGTCGACTTCCGCCCTTTCATCATCGCCGACGCCGATACCGGTCATGGTGGAGACGCGCATGTCCGCAATCTCATTCGCCGCTTTGTCGAAGTCGGAGTGCCCGGCTACCACATCGAAGATCAGAAGCCCGGGGCGAAGAAGTGTGGCCACCAGGGTGGAAAAGTTCTGGTCGCGGCGGACGAGCAAATCAAGCGTCTCAACGCCGCCCGGCTGCAACTCGACATCATGCGGGTTCCCGGCATTGTCGTGGCCCGAACCGACGCCGAATCGGCAACCTTCATCGAGAGCCGCAGCGACGAGCGCGACCAGCCTTTCATCATCGGCGCCACCAACATCGATCTGCCCAGCTACAAAGCGGGCTATCTCGCCATTTTGCGCAAGCTCTACGAACTCGGCGTCGAAGAGGTTCGCGGCCATCTGCTTTTTGCCATGTCCGAAACCGAGTACGCTGCCGCCTTCGACTGGCTCAATCGTGTCGGCCTGATGCAGATCGTGAGCGAACGCGCCTCAGCTCTCCGCAAGATGACCTCCACCGAACTCGACGCCGCCCTCGACAAAATCGACACCCGCTATGTCGAAGCCTGGCAGGCCGAAGCGGGCATGAAAACCTACGGTCTAGCCGTCGCCGAGGTGCTGGAATTCCGCGCCGCCGAAGGCGAACGTTTCGACATGACCGTCGAAGAATGGCTCAAGTTCTCCAAACGCGCTTCCTTGTACGAAGCCCGCGAGCGCGCCAAGTCCATGGGCGTGCATGTGATCTGGGATTGCGAGCTGCCCAAGACTCCCGAGGGCTTTTACCACATCCAGGCCGGAATCGATTACGCCATCGCCAAGTCGCTGGCGGTTGCGCCCTTCGCTGACCTGCTCTGGATGGAGACCAAGACGGCCGACCTCGAAGACGCCGCCAGGTTCGCTCATGCCATCCACGCCCGGTTCCCCGACAAGATGCTGGCCTACAACCTCTCGCCCTCCTTCAGTTGGGATACGACCGGCATGAACGATGAGCAGATGAAGCGCTTTCCAGAAGAACTCGGCAAACTCGGCTTCGTCTTCAACTTCATTACCTACGGAGGCCACCAGATCGACGGCCTCGCTGCCGAGGAATTCGCCACCGCATTGAAACAGGACGGAATGCTCGCCCTCGCCCGCCTGCAGCGCAAGTTCAGGCTGCTCGAATCCCCCTATCGAACCCCGCAGACCCTGGTCGGAGGCCCCCGCCTCGACGCCGCCCTGATGGCTTCGTCCGGTCGCACCGCCGCCACCAAGGCGATGGGCAAGGGTTCAACCCAGTTTCAGCACCTGGTGCAAACCGAAGTCCCCACCAAACTGCTGGAAGAATGGCTCGCGGAGTGGCGCAAACACAACGACTATCCGGCGAAGATTCGGGTCCTGCTGCGTCCTCACACTGCTGGCTCTGAACTACTGGAGATCAGCGTGCTGAACGACTCTAGCGGCGAGAAGCTCGCCAACGTGGTCTTCGCCTACATTCAGGATCGCCACGGGCGCAGCATCCTTTCCGTTCGCGACCAGAACACCCTGGCGCCGGTTCGCAAGAAGCGGCTGATGACGGTAACCCAGCTCTTCCTCATCCATCGCTACAATGCCAGCTCGGTCCACTACGTCACGCCCACCGAAGACAACGAATTCCAGACCCAAAGAATGAAGAGCGCTGGGATTTTCTCGGATGTGCACACCGAGATTGGCCAGATCATCGTCGCCCAGGTCAACAAAGAACGCGTCGCGGAACTGCTCAAACCGGACCGTGTACTTCTCCTGGAGATGATCCGAAAGACGACCCCGGCATTGCCAAGCAAGAATTAGTGAGCCGGTGAACAATGGCGGATAAGAGTCGAAAGAGCTAAACGATCACGCGCGTCTTTGCCCGTCCGCGCTTGTCCTCGCGCAGCTGTGCGGCGGTAAAGGCGCATCCGCAAGTGCCGCATCTCCAACTCGTAAATGCGCTGGTCAACAAGCTCGCCCCATCGCCACCCGACTGGGGTTGGTTCGCACGCACCGCCAGAACCAGCTCACCACCGCATTTCGAACATTCGCGTTTTTGCATATCCCTCGTTGAAGATTCGGTCGCCCGGGGGGAATTCTGCCAGATCCTCCGTAGACCTTTTCTTCAAACTACTCTCTCTACTATGTCACAAATGCCCGAAGACAACCGGTCAATATTGACCGCCGGAAATTGACTGCCCGAACGGACCGCATCGAGGTCCGCCGCCACCGGCATATTTCTCTCGCTAGCTTTCCGTTTCCCCATTTCACGCCGAGATGGCTCCTGCACGAAATCGTTCGCACTAAAGTGAGCACTAGTGAACAGACTCGGCACGCCCCGTGTGGAATTCTTGCCTCGACGCGGTGCCCTCCATCCGCGCAGCTCGCAGCCGCAAGGTGCAACCGGGCAATCGAAGGATGAACTGGCAAGGTGATTCAAAATGCGTACCATTCGTTTGCTATTACTGGCTTTTCTAATCCTGGCCATACCGGCCACCTCCATGGCGCAGTTCGGCGTATCCATCATGATCGCTCCACCGGCCCTGCCCGTCTACACCCAACCCATGCTTCCCGCCCCCGGCTATTTGTGGACTCCCGGCTATTGGGCCTATGGCGATGAAGGCTATTTCTGGGTGCCGGGTACGTGGGTGATGGCTCCCGAAGTGGGCTTGCTTTGGACTCCTGGCTATTGGGGCTGGGGCGGCAACGCCTTTGCCTGGAATGAAGGCTACTGGGGGCCGCATATCGGCTTCTACGGCGGCGTCAACTACGGCTTCGGCTATGGCGGCGTCGGCTATCAGGGCGGCTATTGGAATAACGGCGCCTTCAACTACAACCGATCGGTCAATAACGTGAACATCACGAACATTCACAATGTCTACAACAAGACGGTGATCAACGAAACCACAGTGAATCACGTCAGCTATAACGGAGGCCAGGGCGGGATCACCGCTCGACCGACTGGTGCCGAAGAAACCGCCGGCCACGAGCAGCACACCCCGGCAACAGCGCTGCAAACCCAGCATGTGCATGCCGCCAGTAGCAATCACGCTCTCCTGGCCTCCGTAAACCACGGGCGGCCAGCCATCGCCGCCACTGCCAAGCCCGCGGAGCTTGGCGGCTCGGGAGTAGTCGCCGCGAAAGCTGCGGGAGCAACTTATAAGGCACCCGAGAACAAGGGGCCCGAAAACAAAGCCGCCGCCACTCGTTCCAATGAGAGCAAAGCGGCCGAAAACAAAGCCGCTCGCGCACAACCGGCAGCACGTCAACCGGCCGCGCCACGCACTCAGGCTCGCTCGGCCAGCCCTGCCCGTCCGGCGCCTGCGGCTCATGCACAGCCCCAAGCACGCCAACCGGCCGCGCCGCGCGCTCAGTCTCGCCCTGAAAGCGCGCCTCGTGCGGAGAAAAAAGCCCCTGGAGGCAAAGAGTAAATTCGTCGACGGAAAATTGACCACAGATTTAATGTGCGGAAGCTCGATGTACTAAGAAAGCACAGAAGGAGTGCAATATGCTTGGAACTATATTGATTGTGATCTTGATCTTAGCCCTCTGTGGCGCGCTGCCCAGATGGTCCCATAGCCGAGACTGGGGATATGCCCCGTCGGGAGGATTGGGGCTGATCCTCGTGATCGTCGTCATTCTATCGGTTATCGGCCGGATTTAACCAAAGAACATGGTGCGCGGAGGCTCATCGATTTTCGCGCGGGCCCAGTACATGGGCCTGCGCTACCTTGCCTGACGCAAGCAATCTAGGCGCTAACCCGCACCGATACCAACTCCGGGTTGCAGTGGGAATTCTGCATCGACTTGACCGCGTCCTCCGCAGTGAATCGGCCCATGACCAGCGCCAGCTTACGATTCGTTGTCGTCTGGATGGGCAACCGATCGACGCGCAACACATATTGCGGAGCATGGGCGCCCCCGCGGTTGACTTTCACAACAAACTTGATGTTTTTCATGGTTCCTTTCCGAATTCTTTAATATCTGTCCAAACTTAAAACAGATAAGGAGGCGACATCTAAGCCTGCTGCCCGTTTTCTTACCAGCCGTCCTCACTCGAGAACCAGTCGCTGGGTCTCAATGGGGCGTGGCGTCTAGCGTTCTCGCTGCCAACACGAAGCTTGACCGCTTGGGTTTGCCGTCGGAAATATACCCAGCTAGTCAATAGCGACACGAGCAATGGTCGAAGATCGATCCATACTCTTCTCGGATGACCCCGAAAAGTCCGTTTTCACACCGGTTAACTTGCTTCAGCTAACGAAGTTCAGAGGACCTGAAACATCAAGAAAAGGTACTTACGCTAGTCACGATCCTAGGCTTCCGCCCCACTATTGTCAAGCTCGTTACCCCCGCCGGTGATGTCAAGCTGCTTGTG
>PLBE01000242.1 GCA_003134435.1 Acidobacteriaceae bacterium | reverse complement strand
AATCAGAATCTTCTTGAACATTTCCGTCCGAATAGCATCCCTGAACAACGCCGCACTGATTCTACCTGCGGCACCGAAGATATGCATGACCTGCATCACTGCCGGTTGTGATTTTGCGGGGATTCTGTTCGCGGCACAGATGGCAGAGATCACACTCTGCAGAGATCAACGATTGCAGATCAATGCTTGCAGAGATCGATGCTTGCAGGGATCACAGACTTGATGAGGAATCACCGGGAATGGCGGAGAAAACGGCGCCGGTTCGGGACAAACCCGGCGGCACGCCACTCGGCGTGCTGGGACGGGGCTTGTGCCCCATCCCACGCCAGAAAATTCTTACTTGTTTTGATCCATGACGATGCCGCCCGCGCCAGGCTGCTTTTCCAGCTTGATCTTCTTCGTGGCCATGGTCTTATCAACCCACTCGTCGGCCGTCTTGAGATCGGCCGAGCGCGCTGCCGGGTCGTCGCATTGGATATCCGCGCGTTCCCGGTACATCAGGTTCATATATGCCATCGCATCGTCATAGTCTGGACGAAGCTGCAGCGCCTTGTTCAGATTATCGATGCCTTCCTGTACGTTGGCCGTGTTCTTTTCTTTCATCTCGGCACACACCTTCTTGTCCTTGGCCGGCAGGGACTCCTCGGGCTTCATACCGAGTTTGGCGCGCTCTTCCTGGCGCGGTACATACGTTTGCGTCCAGTCGATCACCGCCACCGAGTAGTACGGCTCAGGATCGTTCGGATCCACTTCCGACGCCTTCTTGTAGAATTCCTTCGCCAACGGGAACTTCTTCATCTGCAAATAAAGATAGGCGATGCCCTTGATGCTGTTAATGTTCTTCGGATCAACCTGCAGCACCTGCTTGTACTGGTCGATGGCCTGCTCGCCAAAGCGGTTGTTGTCCGGAGTATCTGCGCCCGGAATGTACTGCTGCGCAAACGCCGTGGCCAGATACAGCCGGGCATTGATCAGTGTCGGGTCGAGCGCGACGGCCTGCTGAAAATGGTCGATCGCCGATTCAAACTTCGAGTTTTTGTAAGCCTGCACACCCTTGTTGAGGTGGTCGCGCGCTTTCAGTTTGTCGCAGCCCGTGCTGGCGAGGAGCATCAGCGCGGCTGCGACTACCACCAGCAGTCTTTGAGTAGTTTTCATTGCTTTATGAATCTCCCTTTGCTGCGGAGTATATAGAATTCCCAAGTGGAGGGCGAACCGCCAGACGCGCTCGTCCCGCCGCCAAAACTGTTTCAATCGCGCAACGTCCTTCAGTCCACTGTAGGTAAGTCCGCGCTGCCGCTCTAGCCGCCCGCCTCAATCTTGGCCGTAATCAAGCCCACCTTGTCGACGCCGGCCGAATGCGCGATATCGATCACGCTGGCCACGTCCGCAAAAGGCACATTGTCATCGCCCTTTACGAACATTACCTTTTCTGCCCGTGTCTTGAAAATGTCTTCCAGTCGGCCCTGCAGGGTTTCCCAGGTCGCTTCGTCCTGATTGATCTTCAGTCCCGGCGGGTTGCCCGCGCCGTGGTCAATCAACTGCACCACAATCGTCCGGTCCGGCGTGGGCGGCGGTTGCTTCTGATTCGGCGGCGGAGGCTGCGGCACCAACGCCTCCAGTCCTTTCGGCGTCAGCGGCGTGATCACCATGAAAATAATGAGCAGCACCAGCAGCACGTCAATCAGCGGCGTGACGTTCATGTTCGCGCTTTGGCCCCCTTTGGGGCCCACTGCCATACCCATAATCCCTCTCCTGTATTGCGACTGCTGTTCTTCTTGCCCTCTACTGCCCGCCCGTCGGTGCGTTAGGTGTTGTCGTGGCTCCCGACGGCGGCGTAATATTTCCCGACTTCTTTTGATCCGTTAACAGACCAAGTTGGTCCACTCCAGCCGCCCGAACATTGTCCACTACTTCCACCACCCAGCCGAACTTCGCCCGCATGTCGGCCTTCAGAAACACACGTTTATCGGTCCGGTTGGTCAGCTTGTCTTTGATCTTCTGCGTCAGATCGTCCGGCTTCACCAGATCGGTCCCAAAGAAAACCTTGTCATCGCGAGTCACCGCGACCAACAGGGCGTCTTCCTTGTCCGCGTCGTGCATGTCCTCGGGATTATTGACCTTGGCCATGTCCACGGGTACGCCATGTTGCAACATCGGCGTCACCACCATGAAGATGATCAGCAGGACCAGCATCACGTCCACCATCGGTGTCACGTTGATGTCGGAGCTGACGTTGGCCCCTTCGTTCCGCTTCGCTAATGCCATGGAATTCTGTCTCCTGCGTTCGCTTACGCCTTACTTCCGCCCTGAGGTCTTCGATGGAGCGCCGGGTATCCCCCGCCATCAGCATCGACGGGAAGGCACCCGTTCGCTCCATCAGCAACTCATGGGCATATCTTCGGACATGGCCTTACGACCGGCGCATGCTCCGGCGCTTCAGGAAGTAATCGATCAGTTCGCTCGACGAGTTGTCCATCTCCACGTCGAACGCTTCTACTCGACCGGTCAGGTAGTTGAACATCATAACCGCCGGAATCGCCACGAACAGGCCGACTGCGGTGGTTACCAGCGCCTCGGAAATGCCGCCCGCTACTGCCGCCAGACCGGTTGCCTTTTCCTTCGCAATACCGTTGAAGGCGTTAAGAATGCCGACCACCGTTCCAAACAGTCCCACGAAGGGAGCCGTTGAACCAATCGTCGCCAATCCGCCCAAGCCACGCTTCAATTCGGCATGCACGATGGCTTCCGTGCGCTCCAGTGCCCGCTTCGAAGCTTCGATCGTCTCGCCCGGTATTTCACCCGGACTGTCCTGGTGGGCCTTGAATTCCATCAGCCCCGCAGTAACGACCTTCGCCAGATGGCTCTTCTTGTTCCGCTCGGCAACCTTAATCGCTTCGTCAATCTTGCCTTCGCGCAGCGCCCCTGCAACGGCCGGAGCGAACGATCGCGACTGATTGCGGGCGGCGTTGAACGCCATCCAGCGGTCAATCATCACCCCGATCGACCACCCCGACATGATGAACAGCACGATAACCACGACCTTCGCCAGAATACCCATCTGCTTCCAAAGCGAAATCGGGTCCCAACCGACCGAGCCCTCGTCAAAGAGCCAGGCGGCGAATAGATGGAAGTTACAAAGTGCGACTGCTGCCAGGTTCACTACCATGAGTTGCTTCTCCTCCTCGGAACTGTTTCAAAACTAGTTTGCAAAAAATCATCTGAAACAGGCTAGCGCCCCGCGCTGGGCCGATATCGCGGCCAGCCTGCCTCTGGTAGAGGAAATGCGCTCGTAATGCGGACGAGCGCGTGAATCCTGAACCGTTTGATGCCAGAAAACTCTAAGGTGGGCAGATTTGCCCTCGGGTGCTAAAACCACCCCAGATTCCCGTATCGGGAAAAGGTGGGACGGGGAGGGACAAACTGCCTCAAACTAAATTCTTAAGCCGGCCTACCACGCCGCCCGGACAACCTACCCTCCAGACAAGCTAAAGTTGACCTGTACCTGGGTTTCCACCGCCACCGGTTCGCCATTGAGCAGGTAGGGCTTGTAGCGCCACTGCTTCACGGCCTCAATCGCCGCCGGCGCCAGCATCGGGTGGCCGCTAATCAACTGCAGGTTCTGAATCGTACCTTCTTTGCTGATTTCCGCTTGCAGAATTACCGTTCCCTGAATGCGCGCTTGTTTTGCCAGGGGCGGATAATTCGGTGTCACTTTCTTGATCAAAAGACCGGTCGACACACCCGATGAAACCCGGACCCGCTGCGGCGTCGCAACTTTCGGAACCGCTACCGGCGTCGAACTGATGATGCCGCCGATCACGCCCCCAGCGCTGCCTCCCGGAATGCCTCCCGGAACCCCGCCCGGAACTCCGCCAGCACCGAGATCCGGCGGAGCTTCTTCTTCCTTGATCATCTGAACTTTTTGTGGAATCTTGGTCGGCGTCCGCAGCTGCCCGTTCACCATCTCGCTCTGCATCTTCACCACCTTAACCGGGGCCGCCGCTGGCGGTGGTGGTGGCGGTGGTGGTGG
>PLBE01000058.1 GCA_003134435.1 Acidobacteriaceae bacterium | reverse complement strand
AATATGGCGAGGCGGATGGGCGTGGAGTTTCGCGAGCCGGCAATCAGCGTGCGCACCGGCGATACGCCGCAGCGGGAGCGGGCGCGGTTTGCACGCCATCCGGCCGAGATTCTCATCACCACGCCGGAGTCGCTTTACCTGCTGCTTACCTCGCAGGCGTCGGAAGCGCTGCGCACCGTGGACACGGTCATCATCGACGAAATCCACGGGCTTAAGAATGAGTACGTTCAGTCCAGACGCCATTTTGAGGCGCTCTTCAAAGGGAGAATCTGCCGGTTGCTTGGCTTGTCGGCTACGCCATTCCAATTACGACATGACGAACTCTTGAGTTTGTTGAAGCTTCGCAACGTCCTGGCGTTGACGCAGGAGCGGTCCGATGCGCTTAACCAAGCCGAATCGCATCTCGGCGTGACAATGAAGGCCGCACGTAACTCAGGCGAGGAATTTCGCAAGAAATGGAAAAGACTCCGACCTGCCGATCAGGAAGTCATATCTGAAACGTGGAACGCTGTGATGAGCGCAGAGCGCCCCGAGCCGAAAGTTCTAGCCGCTGAGATACGTCCGCCACGGGTTGCCCATGCCCTCGTTGCCGCTCTCGATCTCAAACAACGGAATTCTGAACTCCAGCGTCATCTACGTCCCTTCGTTATCCGCCACCAACATGCTCGCGGTTATCGGGAGCACTTCGTGGGAAATCAAGCGACCCTCGCCGGTAACCACGGTAGCCCGAGCTTTAGCTGGTCCCCCGGAATGGAAGTGCGAGGAAACGACGAACTCGCACAATACCTTATGATGCGGGCCATAGCGCTGGCGAAGGAGGAGCGAGGGCTGCCCAGCTTGGGAGCTGAATTAACGGGAAGCTACAGGCATCTTGTCGAAACGTCAGCGGTGTGGAGGAAACTCGCTCAGGCTCAAAATCCGCGTCTCCGAGAGTATCGGAGTGTCCTTGAAGAAATGATCGGGAAACGAACTCAGCGCCACGATCCTGACGCCGAACATCGCAAAGTCAAAGCAACTGTGGATCGCGCATTGGAGTTCTTCAAGCGGGGCCAAAAGTCGCTGGTGTTTTGTGTCTACACCAAAACCGCCGAGGCCGTTCGCGATCAGGTTGAGGTAGCAATCGACAAGTACCTCGGCGAGATTCGCGAGCGCGTTTTTGGGGGTGCCACGGCTTTCGATAACTTTCGGCGACGATTCTTCAATCGGCGTGAGGCACTCTTCTCACTGATTCAGGACCATCCGTTACTTAGCGAACGTGTCGGCGTCCCGCCGCGGGTCGCTTTGACCGTCGATCAACTCCGACACATTGGGGAATTGATGGTGGCACAAGGAGAGTATGCGGATTCTGACCAGCCCGACCGAAGGCGCCTCATCGCAGCCACGGAGCAAGTTGCGGTCAAGTGGTGGCGGGAGTTCCCAGAGGGAGAAGAATGGTTGGGAGTAGTCCTTAAGAGTTGTCCTGAACTTGAAGAGCGAATCGTTGACCCCGCTTGGCTAGAAGCACGGGAACCGTTGTCCCGCAGCGAACGCGCGGGTCGCGCCAAGCAAACCTCAGACCCCGAAGCACGTGAACAGGCCCGTGACCCACTCGAAGCGGAGGAAACGGACGTTCACGCCCAGACTGGAGAGACTAAGGGGGCGGTGAAAGATACCGCCGATTCGTGGGTGCGACGGCTGCGTGAGGACGCAATTGGAGAGATCGTCGCTCCATACTTCCAGCGGGGACTGATCGCTGCCTCCGGAAGGCGTCAGCCACTGCTAGCTGAGCATCACCAAGGACTGTTGGCAGAGTTTGATCTGGACACTCGTGCGGTTGCGGGGCAAGTGTTCCGCCGAATTCTCATGGCCGAAGAGTTTCTGCTACGCTACCTGGCCGATGTCGAAAAGGAGCAAGCGGAGCGGTGGGCTGACTACCTGTCAGAGCGATATATCAAGCCGCTCGACGGTCATCTCGAATCTCTGCGTGATCGCGTTCATGCCTACTTGGAGACCCTCGTTCGTGCCAAAAAGAATCACGCTTTGTTATTGGGCTACCACGCTGGAGCGGAAAACCGGAACGTCGTACAGCTTGTAAAGGGTGACACTCAGACCCGCGACCGATATTTTCTCGGATTCAACACGCCGTACCGACCAGAAATCCTCGTTTCCACTTCTGTTGGACAGGAAGGGATCGACCTGCACCGCGAATGTCGGCATGTTATCCATCACGACTTATGTTGGAATCCTGCGACGATTGAGCAACGCACCGGGCGCGTTGATCGAATCGGCAGCAAAGTTGAGCGTGAGCGCATGGGAGCAGAAGATGGGAAAGGACCGAGACTTGAGCTCGCCGTTCCATACCTGGCTGCGACTTACGACGAACGGATGTTCGAGGAACTCTATCGGCGAGCACAATTGTTTGAAGTCACGCTCGGAGGCGAACTGAGGGTGGAAGGCCGAATTGAAGCGGACCGCATTGCTGCAGAACAGAAGCGAAGGGAAGAACTCGGAATAGGCACCGATGATGAGGATTTGGGAGAAGACGGTGAAGAAACTGGAGTAGTCGATCTACCCCATGACATGATTCAACGGCTTCGAGTCGATCTGTCCGTGTGGAAACCACCTGTTGCATAGCTTCAGAGCGAATGAACACAGACGATTGAGTTGCCCCGCACAGGAGCATCGGTCAGTTAATTACCGTCAGGAATTGTGATAAAGCGCTGGTAGGGCCAAAAGGAATAATCGACCGTAAACCAGTGAAGAGGAGGTTTATTCAGCCGCTTCGCGCTTCTTCTTCTGCCGCAGCTCCAGAAGCAGGCGTGTGCATTCCGCGC
>PLBE01000190.1 GCA_003134435.1 Acidobacteriaceae bacterium | reverse complement strand
GCATTCGAAGGCGCGGTTTCTGGTGGTCGAATACTACTTGTGGCGGGCGATCACGCAGTCGCCGAAGTTTGGGGAACTGTCGGCGGAGATTGTGCTGGTGACGGAGGCGCCGGTGGGTGCGGACCTGCGGGGCGCTTACCGCTGGGAGGAATTCAAGCGGAAGGGCGATCCGCAGTTTGTGGCGCGGCAGCGGGAAGACACGGCTTGTATCGTGTACTCGTCGGGGACAGGCGGTCGTCCCAAGGGATGTGTGCTGACGCATGACAGTTATCTGGAGCAGTGTGCCGCACTGACAGCGTGGTATCCGTTTTGGCCGGGGGTGAGGTATTTGAGCATTCTGCCGACGAATCACGCCATTGATTTTATGGTGGGATTCATCGGGCCATTCGTGTGTGGAGCGTGCGTGGTGCATTTGCGAACGCTGCGTCCGGAGTTTGTGCGCGATGCGTTTGTCCGCTATCGCATCACTTATGTGAGCCTGGTGCCGATGGTGCTGAAGAATCTGGAACGGGGACTGCGCGCGAAGTTCGACGAATTACCGCCGCGAAAGCGTTGGATGCTGGAGTGTTTGATCGGGCTGAACCGGACGCTGACGCGAGGGCGTCCGCGAGTGAAGCTCAGCCGGCGTCTGCTGCCGCAAGTGCACAAGGCGTTTGGCGGGGAACTGATGGCGCTGATTGTGGGCGGGGCGTTCACCGATCCTAAGACGCTGCAATTTTTCTATGACCTGGGAATTCCGGTGACTTGCGGGTACGGGCTGACGGAAGCGTGCACGGCGGTGACGCTGAACGATCTGAAACCATTTCGCGCCGACACGGTGGGCAAGCCGCTGCCGGGGAGCGAGGTGCGGGTGCTGAATCCGGATAGCGACGGGATTGGGGAAGTGGCGGTGCGGAGCCGGGCAGTGATGTCGCACTATCTGGACGATCCGGAACAAACGGCGCAAACGATTGTCGAAGGGTGGCTGCTGACGGGTGATCAGGGGCGCTTTGAGGAACACGGGCACCTGCAACTCTTCGGGCGCAAGAAAAATATGATCGTCACCGAGGGCGGCAAGAATATTTATCCCGAGGACATTGAGGGCGTATTTGACGGTCTGGCAGTGAAGGAATTCTGCGTTTTTGCGGCGAACTTTTTGTGGCCCCAGAAGGCGCTGGGCAACGAGATGCTGGTGCTGGTGGTAAGACTGGAACAGAACCAGCGGTTCGACGATGGCTTGCGCGAAGAGATATTGGCGCGGAACAGGCGCCTGCCCGACTTCAAGCGCGTGGGCGGGTATCTGCTGTGGGAGAAAGACTTCCCCAGGACAGCTTCGCTGAAGATCAGGCGCGGAGAATTGGCGGCGGAGATTCGAGCGGGTGCGGGAAGGGAATCCGTCGTTGGGGTTTGAGAGTAATTTCTCGGGTCTCAAGAAAGCGAAAGCACGACCTACTCGTGAACGAAACTTTTCTTGCCATTATCAATCCGGCGGCGGGTGGTGGGCGGTGCGGCGAGCGAGTGGGGGCGGCGCTCGATCGCTTGCGAGCGGCGGGAATTAAGCTCGACACGGTCGAGACGAGCGCCGCTGGCGATGCCACTCGGATCGCACGCGAGGCCTATGGCCGTGGCTATCGGAAGTTTCTGGCAGTTGGTGGAGACGGGACCTCCTACGAAATCGTCAACGGACTTTTCCCGGATTCTCTGGTAAGAGCTGAGTCGGGGCGCATGGCGGACGAGGTGGTGGCGACATTGGGATTTCTTCCATTGGGGACGGGCAATTCGTTTCTGCGGGACTTTGCGAGCGGAGACTCGGACAAGAGTGGCTTGGAACAGGCGCTGCAGGCGTTGGAGTCGCGGCGTTCGCGAGTTTGCGATGTTTTGCGGTTGACGCATAAAGATGGAGCGATTTACTGCACGAATCTGCTGAGCGTGGGATTTACGGCGGACGTGGCGGCGCTGCGGCACCGGCGGTTTCAGCGACTGGGGCAATTTGGGTATCTGCTGTCGATTTTTCTTTGTCTGGCGCGGCTCGATCGGCGGCCGTTTCCGTTGCGGTTGGAGGGGCAGCAGGAGTTTGATTCGCGGCGTTGTTTGTTTCTTACATTCAACAACAGCAAGTTCACGGGCGGCACCATGATGATCGCGCCCGACGCGGTCACGGATGATGGATTGATCGAGTATGTGCGCTGGGGGCCGATTGGGCGACTGGGCCTTATCGGGAATCTGGCAACGCTTTACGATGGCACGCACACGCGGCATCCGTTGGCGGAGCGGCACGCGGTGCGGCGAGTGGAGTTTCAACTCGAGGGGCCGGTGGATGTAATGGTGGATGGAGAGGTGCTGACGCTGGACTGCCAGACGCTCGAAGTGCTACCCGCGGCGTTGCGCGTGGTGGTGTGAGCGCGGGGTCTGAAGCGATCCGAAGGCTCGTGCTTCGCGCAGCCCGGCTCGGCAAATGTCGATCGTTGCAGTACGCGCAGATGGCGCGTCTCGTCGTAATATAGGGATTCCATGTCGCAAGAACGGAGAGAACGGGGCAAGGAAAAACTCGGGAATCAAGTTCCGAAGAGCAAGTGGGTCGGCCGCGCGTGCTATGCCGTGCTGATCGTGGCGGCATTCGGGCTGGCCTATTATCTGGGCAATCGTACGCAGCACCGGCACGACGGGTTTGCGCACTGTCTTGCCGAGCGCGGTGTGAAGATGTACGGGGCGTGGTGGTGTCCGCACTGTCTGGAACAAAAAGAAAAATTTGGCGCCTCGTTTGAGTTCGCTCCTTACGTGGAGTGCGGCATCAAGGGAGACGTGCATGGAGTTGCGCAGGTGTGCAAGGACGACAACATTCAGCATTATCCGACGTGGCAATTTCCGCCGACGGGAGAAAGAGTGGAACGTGTTTTCACGCTGCAAGAACTGAGCGACCGGACGGGGTGCGCTCTGCCATGAGCGAACTGACGCAGCGTTTGATGAGCCTGGTCGCCATTTTAGCGGTGTGCGGAATCGCCGTATCATCGGTTTCATTGAAGCACCATTACGCGACCTCAAAGACGGAGTACTGCGATATCGGTAAGTCATTCGATTGCGACATTGTGAACCGCAGCGAATATTCGGCGATCGAGGGAATCCCGGTGGCGCTGATCGGGATGCTCGGGTACGCTGCGTTGGCCGGGCTAGCCACGGTGTATCGGGAGCGGCGCGAGACTCCCGCGCTGCTTTTTGGAGGGGCGGCCGCGGGCCTGGCGTTTGCTCTGTATCTGACCTACATTGAGGGACATGTGCTCGGAGTGTGGTGCGTTTTGTGCCTGAGTTCGCTGGCCTTGATGGCGACCACCACGATTTTGGCGGCAGTCGTCTGGTGGAGCGGCCGCAGCGAGTAGGCGCCTCCATATTCCTGACAGTCGCGTTTAGTGTCCGTTACTTTTGCAGTGTCGATGGCAATACCCTGATACGAAGCCGATTCAACCCATGTCCCGGCCCACAAGTCGAAAAGTCAAAACCAAACTTGTCACCGCAGCGGCTTTGCCGGTCGTTGCCGGCAACCTGTGGCTGCATGCACTCGCCAGCGAAATCTTTGGCAACACTCGCATGCTGCGGGTGTGGCTGCCTCCCGATTACGATGGGTGGGGCGCGACGCGTTACCCCGTGCTCTATTTGAACGACGGGCAGAACCTGTTCGATCCGGCAACCGCTTTTGCCGGTGTACCCTGGCGCGCCGGCGAGACGGCGGCCCGGTTGATCGCGGAGGAGAAGATTCGGCCCCTCATCATCGTGGGCATCGATAATACGAAGAATCGGGCCCGCGAATACATTCCTTACAAGTCGCGGGATCCCAGGGTGATTAAGGCGAAAGGAAAATGTTATCCGGATTTTCTGCGCCGTGAGGTGATGCCCCTGATCGCAGAGCGCTATCCGGTATTGCCGGGGCCGGAGAACACAGGATTAGGCGGTTCCTCGCTCGGTGGCCTGATCACTTTGTACACACAACTGGCAGCGCCGGGAGTGTTTGGGCGGTTGCTGATCGAGAGCCCGTCGCTGTTTGTGGCGGAGCGGGCAATTCTGCAAGACAGCCGCCAGTTTGCCAGTTGGCCCGCCCGCATTTACCTCGGCATGGGGACGCGGGAAGTCGGACAGGCGGAGAAAGACGTCAAAATGGTTGCCGACGTGCTCGAACTCGAAGCTATCCTCCGCCAGGCTGGTGTCGACGAGCAGCGATTGAAGGTACGCATCGAAGAAGGAGCTACCCACAGCGAATCGTCATGGGCAGCGCGGTTTCCGGAAGCGCTGGAGTTCCTCTTTAAGGCTTAGTATCAATTTAGCTCTCCGCTGTAGTCGCCCCGCGAGACTCACGATCTTCATACTCGTTCCACATTTGAACACCGCATCCTCTCCGTGCTTTAATCAAAAAGCAACCCACCGGAGGACTCTATGGTGAAAGGCTTTTTGATTCTTGTCGTATGCTTGATTCTGTTGGTGTCAGCGTCGCGTATCTTCGCCGGTTCCACGCCTCCGGTGGGCAGCATGGCTCCCGAATTCACGCTCAGTTCGCAGGAGGGCACGCCCGTCAGCCTCAAGGAGTATCGCGGCAAATGGGTCGTTTTGTATTTCTATCCCAAGGACTTCACCAGCGGTTGTACCATCGAGGCCCATAACTTCCAGCGCGACCTGGCGCAATACCAGCAGCGGGGAGTTGTGATCCTGGGTGTCAGCGTCGATAGCGCCGACTCGCATAAGCAGTTTTGCACCAAGGAAGGGCTGAACTTCAAACTGCTGGCTGACACGGACCACAAAGTGTCCAGCGCTTATAACTCGCTGACCAATCTGGGAATCGTGAAGATCGCTTCCCGGCACACTTTCATCATCAATCCGGAGGGCAAGGTAGTAAGAGTGTTCACCGAAGTAAATCCCAACCAGCACAGCGCCGAGGTGCTGGCCGCCTTAGCCGAACTGCAAAAGTAACGCTCTAAAAAAGCAGTGCTGCAAAAAAAAGCCGGAGAAGAGCGCCACGAACCTGCGCTCGCCGCCAGCTGTCAGTTAGATTTTTGCTAAACTTCTACCCACACCGCACGTAGTCAGATTTCAGCGCAGGCGTAGGAGTTAATTTCGCAAGCTAGAGAAACTTCTTCGAATTGTGGTTCCGTCCATTGCATAAGGACAGCAAGTTACCCCGGTTCGCGAACGCTGTCAATACCCAACCTGTGGAAATCCCCAATTTGAATTTGATTGATAACTTTTCTGCGAGAACCTTCTGATATCCCTTGACGCAACATTCTTACATCGACTATAAGTGGTGCCAACCTTCCTGGTGTGAGTCGTACGGGGTCTCGGACGCGATTTCTAAGAAATAGTGCTGAGCAAGTCGATAACGACTTTTTTCTGCCCGCCTCGCTGCGTTTGCGCCGCGAGTCCGGGTGCGCGTTTCTGGGCATTTTCCATATTGCAGGCGAAGGATAGGAAAAACAATGAAAATTGGATTCGCATTGACATTGAGAAGTGAGACAACTCACAACCTTAGGAGCGCAGCGAGCGCGCTGTGCGTTCTCTGCGTCGCGCTCGTAACTTTGGGAGCGGCCCCGCTGCTGTCCGCCCAGGATTGGCCTTCGTTCGGCCAGAACGAAAGCAATACCTCAACCAACGCCAGCAGCATCACAGTGGGAAATGTTCACCTGCTGAAAACGAAGTGGGTGTTCACCACGGGCGGAGACGTCTCAGCCCGAGCAGCCGTCGTGCACTCCGTGGTCTATTTTCCGGACTGGGCCGGTAATCTTTATGCCGTGAATGCTAATAACGGGGCATTAAAGTGGTCGCATCAGCTTTCCGACTACGGCCTGCCCGCCAATACTGTCTCGCGCGCCACTCCGACCATCGTTGGCAACGTAGAGTACGTGGTCACTCAGCAAGGTGCCTGGCTGCTGGCGATCAAAGCCTCGACTGGCGCCTTGGAGTGGAAGACCCAGCTCGAATCCGTCGACCCGTTTGCCATCATTTCGACCGCGCCCACGGTATCGAACGGCGTGATCTACACTGGCGTGGCGTCGACTCAGGAAGGTGCGGCGGCAGAGGTCGAGGGCTTCGTTTGCTGCACCTCGAGAGGCAGTGTGGTCGCCGTAAATGCCGCCACCGGCGCGATCATCTGGAAGACCTATACCCTGCCCGCTACTGGCTATAGCGGCGCTGGCGTGTGGGGTAGCAGTCCCGTCATCGATACGGGCCGTAACACCGTCTACGTGGGCACTGGAAACAACGACACGCACCCCACCGACCCGGCCTACCTCACTTGCATTGGCAACGGAGGCACCGAGGCCGAATGTCTTCCCGATTATGACCATGTGGACTCTATTCTTGCGCTCGACATGACTACCGGCGTGATCAAGTGGGCCACCCGAGAAGTGAATTGGGGTCAGTATGGCGTGCTCGATGGCAGCGACGATTGGAACGTGGCCTGTTTCCTGCACATATTCCCCAATAACAACTGTCCGACCGCACCGGACGGCCCTGACTATGATTTCGCGTCTGGTCCGAATGAAATCACCTACCAGACCAACAACGGTCCGGCGACAATTATTGGCGCTGGACAAAAGAGCGGCATTTACTACGCGCTCGATCCGGATACGGGCGCAGAACTGTGGCGGAAGCAGGTAGGCCCGGGATCGTCGCTCGGAGGTATGGAATGGGGTTCCGCATCGGACGGACAACGTATCTACGTCTCGATTACCAACTACTACGGTATCCCTTACTCCGGGGGGCGCGCCGGATCATGGTCCGCTCTGGATCCTGCGACGGGAAACATCCTATGGCAGACACCGGATCCGAACGGTAGCGTAGATCTCGGTCCAGTGGCTGTCGCCAACGGCGTGGTGTACGCCCCCTCCATGGCTGGCACGCCTGGCTCGCAAAACTTCGTAGCCATGGATGCTTCCAGTGGTACGATTCGCTGGAGCGCTTCAGCCGGTTCCTCGGTCATCGCTGGTGCCACTATCGTCAAGGGCGTGGTTTACTGGGGTTCCGGATACACGCACCTGGGCGTACCGGGCTTTACGGGCGGGCTGAACCAGTTCTTTGCCTTCTCGCTGAACGGAAAGTAACGGCAGCACGAACCACTCCGAAATCGATCCGTGGCCTCCAGTCGGCCACGGATCGATTTTTCACAACGACCCCTTCCTCATCTCTCGCACGCTCGATCTGAGACTCCAGGGCGCCGATGTTTAGATGTTTATAAAGCCGACATCTAAATACGCATTTCCAGATCGTCGAATCGACGATCGAACCTTTAGAATGTTCTTGTCGTGAACGACTCTGGCGGTTTGTTCTCGCTGCACTTTGTCTGTTGGCGCCAGGAAACGTGTCGGGAGGGGACGTGTGATGGATTCAAGGAGAATCAAGCTTTGGTTGGCGACGGCGATGGTGATCGCCCTGGCGTCGGCCGCACTTCTGTGGGCCCGCCGCGGCGTTCCGGTCAACGTTGCCTACGTGAGCGAGGAGGAGGGTGGGCTCAGCATGATCGACCTCAACACGCTGCAGGTGGTTCGCAGGGTCCAGCCGCGCGATGTTGCGCCGCGCGGACTGGCCGTGACTGCAGATGGAAAGTACGTCGTCACTTCCAACAAGAACACAAAAGACATAGCGGTTTTCAGCACGTCCGGCTTGCGTTTGATCAAACGAATGCACATTGGAGATAACCCGGAATTCCTCAAGATTAACCCCGCGGGTGACCGGCTTTTTGCGACGTTCGAACCCACCGCGCAAGGCGGACCTCCGGGAGCCGCGAAAGCCAGCGGCAGCGACGACGACGACAATGGACCTCCCGCCCAAATTGCATCGTTCCAGGTCGGAAACTGGGCCCCGGGGCCGGTTTCCACGGCGGGCCAGGAAACAGAGACGATGGAGTTTTCGCGCGACGGAAAACTGATGCTGGTGGCAAACGAATCGCAAGAGACAATCGGTGTTTTTGACGCAGCCACCGGCGGCCACGTCCGCGATATTGACCTGAAGTCTTATGGAATCCGCCCGCGCGGCGTGAAGGTCTCTCCGCAAGGCAACTTGTACGCCGTGACCATGGAAACGTCCGGCACGCTGCTAACGCTGGACCAGGACCTGAAAGTGATCAAGTCGGTACCAACTGCCGCGAAGCCCTATGGAGTGGCATTCGACCGTAGCGGCAAGCGCATTTTCGTCTCTGCCGCTGCCGCAGGTAAGCTCCAGGTGTTTTCGGCGGATTCTCTCCAATTGCTCGCCGAAGTGCCGACCGGACAAAGATGCTGGCACTTTACATTCACCCCGGACGATTCCCGGATTCTGTTAGCCTGCGGCCGGTCCAATAATATCGTTGTAGTCGACGCCAACAACTACAAAAAACTCCAGACCATTGAGGGATTCAAGCTACCTTGGGGTATCGTGACTTATCCAAGGTCTTATGGTAGTTTGGGATTGCCGTAAGTATGCCATAAGTACTATTGGGATTGAACTTATTCAGTCGACAATTGAAGGATCGCGTTTCCCATCAGTTTCAATCCCGCTTCCCAATTCTGAAGCGCGCTGGCCCCATCGTCCCCGTATCCGCTCATATATAAAGTGCAGTAAAAACCTTCCCGGACCTCTTTCTCGTCGCTGAAGTAACATCGGCGCACGCATACCTCTGCCGCCGACGAAATCTCCGGCGCCCCTCGCAGTAACTCAACCAGCTTGCGGGCGAACTGTTCGTGGGCCGAAAGAGATATGCGTGATACAGGTTGACCAAATAAATATCGACTTACATCGGCGTCAGAAAAAACTACGTCTACATAGCTTGCGAACTTACACGACGCGTCGTAAATCTCGTCCTCTTCATTAATCTCGGCCGTTTCCCACGCGTCGCATTTCGCCGTTTCCACTATGCTCCGCGTCGAATTGAGCTTCCGAAGAAAGTTCCCGAGCTCGGGAAACTTCTCCGCTTCTGCAATCTGCCCCATCAACTCGGGATGTCTTTCCAAGTCCACATAGGCCAGTCTGCCTGCAGGATCCTTCCAGGGAAAATCCAGCACCGGATCTTCACGCCCCAGCTCAATCGAAAAGTCGGCATCCATTGGCAACCTCATCCGCGCCCTAGAACCGACGCAAAAAGTCCACGATCTCGCGCTCTGCCCAGTAACCGTCGTCCGAACCAGTGCCCGAATGCCCGCGACGTCCCACAAACGCGCAGTGCCCGCCATCCGCCGTCTCCACGAAAGTGATGTTCGGCTTCGACACCAGCTTCCGCCGGGTTTCCGCAGTGATGCGCACGAACGGATCATTCGCCGCATGCAGCACCAGTGCCGGCACCGTGATTCGCTCCACCACGTGCGCCGCCGAAGCCCGGTCGTAGTAATCCGCCACGCCCGTGAAACCGCAGTAATATGCCGTCACCTTGTCGTCAAACTCGCGCAGGCTTTTGATGCCGCGCAGCCGGCTCACATCAAAGTGGCCGGGGAAGAGTCGCGCCTTCTGCAGCATCCGCCGGCGCAACGCCCATAAAAAATAGTGTTCGTAGATTCGGTTTCCCGGTTCGTGCAGCGCATCCGCGGAAGTGGCCAGGTCTATCGCCGGACAACATGCCGCGACCGCGCGGAATTGCGGCGGCGCCTGCGCTCCCCACTCCCCCGCTAGCTTCAGCACGATGTTGCCGCCCATGGAGAAGCCGACCAGAGCCAGTCGCGAGACGCCGTCACGGGCGATGATGTCGCGCGCCACCGCCGCCACATCATGCGACAGCCCCGAGTGATAGAGCACTGGAGCGAGCGCGTCGGTGCCGCCACAATTGCGCTGGTTGTAGCGGATCACATTCATCCCCGCAGCCAGCGCCTTGCCGGTGAGGCCCAGCATATATTGCGAGTCGCTCGACCCCTCGAGGCCATGCACGATGATGATGGTCAGCGCCTGCGTTCGATCTGCCTGCCAGTGGCAGTGACAAAGAACCTGGATGCCGGGTTCCACCTCCACCAAGCGCTCCTCGGGCGCGGGCAGATGAAACCGTCGCGGAATCAGAAAGCTCGCGATGGTTTGCACATGTCCGCCACTCAGCCCGCGGCGTGGTACGAAGGGATGCGTCTCGACGTAGGTTTGCGAAGTGGCCACACTTTGATTTTAAATAGAANNGTTCGAGGCTCTGGTCTATGGCAAACAGAAAGCCGAGTGCCCGAAATGTCAGAGCAAGATACTGGAGCCGCAGCTCTCCGTATTCGCCGTGTCCGCCAAAGGCGGAAGCCACGCCTCTAACTCGGCGCGACCGGCGGGACCGTGTGGCTCCTGCGGCGATGCCCGCGGGCAGGGGGCGTGCTCCATGAGAGATCTCGACTGAGTGCTCCCTGTTTTCGCCTGCCGGCCTTTCTTGAGAGTTCCCGCCGCTCACTGGGGCGGCTGCGGTGGTGTTCTACTCCCGCTCTCATTATTTGCTCCGCGTTTCTTCAGAACCAAGCCGAAAACGCTGATTGTTTGCGTTCTACCAAGTGCTGCCCTCCCGGGCTTGCGACGTAACTTCGGGTACCGCGCCCGTGTAACCGATGTGACGTTTCGCTTTTTGAGATTCGTGGTTATGATCCGCTTGAGTAGTTCAACTGCAATCAAAAGTAAAATCCAGGCGGGCCTGGGAGCGAAAGTGGATCGGCGAAGAGAGCGCAGACTGAAGCTGGAACTGCCGGTACGGATCTGGGGAGTGGACAAGATGGCTCGTCCCTTCGCGGAACTGGTTCGGGTGCGGAATGTCAGCAACGGCGGAGCGGTTCTGGTCGGCGTACGCTCAAAGGTCCAGGAAGGAGAAGTGCTGGACGTACAACACGGAGCATCACGCGCGCAGTTTCGAATTGTTTGGCTAAATCTTTCGGGAGAGGCCGGCATACAGGCTCTGGCATTTGAGCCTCCCATCTTGGGCATCGGCCTCCCCAAAGCTTTTGCAATGGTGGGGACCGGATAGGCCAGAGCCGAAGGCACTGCATCGGCCAGTTAACGTGGATTCACGTGGCCGGTTCCCATCGTTATCTCATCCGCAATAAACCTTGCAAAAACTTCATTGGATAAGAGACGGCCGCGAACCGTGAGGCGCAGGATTGTGCCTTGCTGTTCGAGCAGGCCTTCGTCCAGACCTTGCCGAATCCCAGATTCAAAGGGGCCAACCATCTCTGGGCTGAATTCCTGGCGGAGCCCTTGCAGATCGACCCCGCGATTGAGGCGCAGGCCGAGGAAGAAGCTCTCCTCGAGAGCCGCCTGGGTCGAAACCGGTGTAGCAGTATGCGGCGCGCGATTCATGTAGGAATCGAGTGAGTCGGAGGTTGCGAACCGGACCGCTTGGCAACCCTCGCGACGATCGGTCAACAGCATGGAATGCGCGTCGACACCGAAGCCTAGATAGGGTTGGCGGGTCCAATACTTCAGGTTGTGGCGCGACTGGTGATTGCGTGACTCTGTGGGGAGCCGGCCAAAGTTGGAAATCTCGTACTGCGCAATGCCCGCGCTCGTCAGTCTTTCGCACGCCAGCTGGTAGAAATCCGCCGTCGCGTCGTCTTCGGGCACAAAGTGGGCGTGATAGCGCTTGCCTCCGGCGATCAACTCCCGTCCCAAGCGGGAATCTTCGTCCACTTCGAGCATATAAACACTTACGTGCGGCACCCCGGTTGCGATCGTCTCCGCTACGGAGAAGTCCCAGCTCTCCGTGCTCTGGTGCGGCAGCCCGGCGATCAGGTCGATATTAGTGTTGGCGAGGCCAGCCTCCCGCAGACGGCTAATCTCACCAAGAACGGTGGTGCGGTTGTGCAATCTTCCTACGGACTGCGATTCCTTGTCGACAAACGACTGCACGCCCAGGCTCACCCGATTCACGCCGCATTGCAGCAAGGTTTCGATGAGAGCCGGGGTCAGCGTGCCGGGAGCGCATTCGACCGTAACCTCGGCATCGGCGGCAATCGCAAATTGAGCGCGTAGCGCGGCAAAGACGCGCTGCAACTGTGAGCTATGCAGGACGGAGGGAGTGCCACCTCCGAGGTAAATGGAGTCGACCGTTTCCTCTGGCGCCGATTCGAGGGCGCATCTCAACTCGGCCGCGACTCGCCGCGAGTTGACGATATCCTCCAGCACGCGGCTAACATAGTTTTCGTAAGCTGCTTTCGAGAACACATCAGAGGCGAAATTGCAGTAGCTGCACTTTGTCCGGCAGAAGGGAACTGAGATGTAGAGACCCAAAGGCATGCTGGGTTTATTGTATGGGACGCCGGCTCTTCAACCTGGCTTAGAATAAGACAGTAGCCAGCTGTCGAAGAGACTGAGATCAGAGACGGAGTGATCGAAAGCGAACTATGAGCGACGAGAAGGTTGATCTCTTATGCGAGCACTGCGGGCAGGCATTTTCCGCCTTTCTGCACGAGATGGCGGACCACAATGCCAAGGTTACATCCTGCCCGAATTGTGGCAAGCCCAATGACTGCAAACCGGCGAAGGGACCCAAGTCGGCAGCGAGCGTGCGCGGCAAGAGCGGACTGTGAGCACAGCCGACAAGCAGCGATTCTTTTCTCGATCTGACCGGCTGGCGTTTTCCGCCACATATCTCGTGTGATCCGTTGGCCTTGATTCGTGATAAAAATCACCGACAACCGGGATGGAAAGGGTTTATGTATGATCAGGAGGGCTAAAAACTGAATATCGCAAATTCGGCCCGGCCATACCAAGAGTGAGGGCACTCACTTAGCCGCCGCTCGACGGCGAACGGCCGGGCCTTCTCCACGCAGTTCCTATTTGGTTCGCCTGGAGTTCTTCCGTGTACTCTCCCAGATTGAGCCGCGCACCGTTAGATTCTTCCGCTACCTGCCAAAAAACGGTTACCGCGCCACGCACGTTCGTAACTTGGAAGCATTCGGCCTGTGAGCGGAGAATGGCGATACGTTAAGCACCCTGCCTTTGCTGGTATGCCAAAGGAGCGCAGGAAGGTTATGTCCTAGCAATTAGGTCCGACTCATGGCGGCATCCAAGATCGAGAAAGCAGGCGTGGGTTTCGCCATTGCCCAGCAGGGCGGGCTGGTGATTGAAGTTCGTCCCCACCATGATACGATTTCTGCGCTCTGCGGCGTGCAGATTAGCTTCGAACTGCTCAACGGAATCAGCCTCGAGCAAGCGAAGGAGATTCTCGATGTTCTGAAAGAGAACGTGATCGGCCTGTCGGTGATCAGCACGCTAGATGAGACACCAGCCGAAGCGGTTGACGCCAAAGCCAGAGTGGCAGCGGGCTGGCGAAACTTTAACGAAACCGTCAAACCCTGAATCGCCCTGGCAGTGTCAATCTATATTTTCTACACTATCTCCAGCTTCGAAGGTTGCACTCGCCAGTTCATCATCCTCGTCTTCCAATCAATTGTTTTCCAGCCGATCTTTTTTCTTTCGATTCGCGTGCGCAGCCATGACAGGATCAGCATGAATACAATAATCTCCAGCAAACCTCGCGACGCGGTCGCGATGGTTTGGGCGCGCTTGGGCATGAGCGAAAAGCGCCCATAGACAAACTCGATGTGCACCCAATAGACGAGTAATGATGTTTGGCCCAGTTGAATGAGCGGGCTGAACCCGTAGGTCGCGAGACCCCACCGGCACCAAGCATAACTGAGGAATGCGATCATCAGCAGTAGGCCCACGCGCATCATCAGAAAATTAGGGCTGGTGTGCCAGTAGTCGTAAGTTGAGTAAAGATGAAATGAAGAATGGTCGAATTGGCGAGCCGCGAGAATCGACAACGCTCCGGCAGCGGCGAAGAGCGCCAGCGTTTGGGCTGCGTGGGCTCGGGTTCGGTCGCTGAACACGATGAACCCCGCAGCCAGGCCGGCGAAAGCGAACGCCGTCCACGGAAAGATGGCGAATAACCAGGGCTGTGGTGCTCCCAGGTTATGGCATCCGTCGATGTAGGACTCCACTGGCCATGGCAACCACGTCGGCCGCCAGGTAGTGTAAAGAGGCGGGGTTAGAAGGGCGATCGCAGCCGCGACGGCAATGGCGGAACAAGCTAACGCTGTTACTGGCACTCCCGAGTTAGCCACTCCTTGCCTGATTCGGAAACGACGGTTAGCAATCGTCAAAGTCGCACCGCAGCATAGCGCCATAAGGACCATGGAAATTCCGATGACATTGAGGACGTCCACGCGGAGTAAGTCGGACCATGGAGCCCATCCCCATGCGATGAGAAATTCCTGCAACCGGAAGAGAAGTCCGAAGGCGAAAATTTCGGCGCCGTGACGCGCCATGGCGCCGGTGATGGCGGCAGGACTCGAATTCCTGCGCATCAGTTTCCCGGCTACCAGTGCGAACGAGACTCCAGCCAGAAAAAGAAAAAGTGGCGCCGGCAGCGTTCCCAGCAGTTGCGAGCCCTTGAGAAAAGGTGTGTTGCGGGCATCACCGCCCAGCCAAGCGTCGTAACAGTGAGTCTGGAACATCAGGACGCACGCCAGGCCGCGCATCCAGTCGATCCAGGCAAGACGCGAATATGGGACCGCCGGCACGGTGGATTCCTGCGAGGCTGGATTCATGCGGTCGTTGTTATTTCATTCCTTCCAAAATGGATCCGACGATGCCGCCAACCACGCCGCCTTTCGCCGCATCGTTGGAAGGGCGCGGCATGTATTCCATCAGCTTATGAGCCAGCTTGGAGATGGGGAGCGTTTGCAGCCAGATGCGGCCCGGCCCCGTGAGCGAGGCCAGAAAAAGGCCGTCGCCGCCGAAAATGATGTTCTTGATTCCCGGCACCGTAGTGATCTGAAACGAAACGCCCGCCTGAAATGCGCCGACATGGCCGGGATGGACGCGCAGGGTTTCCCCTGGCTGCAGGTCCTTGACCACAAGTTCGCCGGAGAGTTCCAGCCAAGCCGTGCCGATTCCAGAGAGGCGCTGCAGCAGGAACCCGTCCCCGCCAAAAATTCCGGCACCGAGCGATTGCTGAAATCCGACGCCGATTTGAATCTGCGGAGTGGCGCACAAAAAGCCGTGGCGATGGATCATATACTCATGGCCCGGGCTGACTTCGACGGGCACGATATGCCCGGGCAGTTTGGTCGCGAAGGCCAACTCGCCACGCACGCCGTAGGCGCGGTATTCGGTCATGAATAGGGTCCCACCGCCAGCCACTCGCTTGATGGCTCCGAAGATTCCTCCGCCTCCGCCTAACTGGGTGTGGGTCGTCATCTGAATCGAACTTGTCATCCAGGAGAGTTCTCCCGCCTCGGAGATGACGGACTCGTTCGGTTCGAGCGCAAATTCAAGAACAGGCATGGTCGTGCCCAGGATGCGGCTTTGCATGGCGGTCTCCTTGCTGCTTGAGATGAAAAGACTTGAGATAAACAGACATCTGGGAACCCGTTACTTTAACACGGGGCGGTTCGATTCTGAGCCGGACGACTTCGATCGCACGTAGATCTATCGATCATAAGCGTAGATCAACCGGTCATAATGAAGAGGCGGGTGATGGCACCCGTCGCTGCATGGGCCAATTCACCTCTTGTTCAGAGCTTTGACTTGGTCGACCAGCGTGTCGATTTCTTCCTTTGTCAGTTTGCCGCGATACTTTGGCATGTGACCCTTGCCATTGGTGACAATGTTGCGCAGATCGTCGGCGGAGATGGTTGCGACTTTGTCGGAGACCAGCGACGGTCCGCCAAAGTGGCGGCCCTCAGCGGTTTTGCCGTGACATTTCGCGCAGTTCTTCTCGAAAACCGGGTTCGCGGTCAGAGTCGTATCAGACGGCGCGGATTGGGCGAAAGCGGCGGTGAGTGCGAATATCAGAGAAGCTGCAACCATAGCGGATCGGGATGTTTTCACGTTGAGCCTCGTCGGCGGTATTGGAGCAAAATAACGTGGATGCCGTGATAAGGCTTCGAGCTGGCCACGATTCACAGCAACGATTGACAATTGCAAATGATACCTCCGAAGCGTGATTTGCATCTCCGCATCGATTCGGCGTTTAGCAGCATTATGGAGAGGGCCGTTTCGAGGATCATATGTTACCGTCCGGCCGCCGTGCTAGCATTTCCTGTAACCGGTCAGGCCCAGCATGAGACTCCCTCCGTCCTTCAAAATGGCGCCACGCGTTGCCGGAATGGCCGCGCTTCTTTTGGTTTTTGCTTTATTCCCGCATGGGTTCGCGTTAGCCAAAGACGAGCCTAAGTGGATCGAAGTCCATTCCGCGCATTTCTCCGTGCTCACGGATGCGGGTGACAAGCGCGGCCGGGAGGTAGCGCTGCGTATGGAGCAAATGCGCGCCGTCTTTGGACAGCTCCTGCGCAAGGACAAATTAAAAATGCCCGTGCCCATCACCGTCGTCGCGTTCAAGAGTGACAAGCAGTATGGCTTGGTCGCTCCCGCCAAACAAGGCATGGCGGCTGGCTTCTATGTGCCCGGGCCGGATCGGGTTTATATCGTCCTCAATCTCTTTGAAATCGATCCTTGGCGGTCGGTGGCGCATTCGCTGGCGCACTACTTCTTGAATTACAACTACCCTCCGGTGCAGGGATGGTTTGACGAAGGTCTGGCGGAATACTTTGGATCGATCTACATCGGCAAGCGTGTGGAACTCGGAGGCGACCCGGAGCTTCAACCGGAGTGGCACGAGGACATCTTCGATTTTATGCGCCGTGACCCGAATGTTCGGCAGTCGCTCACGCAACTCGCGAGTTCGCCGGTCTGGATCTCGATGGAGGACCTGTTCAGCATGAAGCACGACGAATCGGGGACTCGCGAGGGGACGCACAACACGCTGTACTACGCCCAGTCCTGGATGGTCGTCCACTATCTCGTGAACAAGAACAAGATGCCTGAGGTGGGAACCTATTTCGACTTGGTGCTTAACCGGAAAGTGCCGCTGGAAAAGGCGATGGTGCAGGCCTTCGATATGACGCCGGCGCAAATGGAAGATGCGGTGAAGATCTATTTCAAGTCGCTGAGCGGGTTAGGCGTTGCGCTCGATCAGTCGAAGAAGCCAATCCTCGATCCAGTAGATATTCAGCAACCTGACCATCTCGACCTGCCGTTTGACGCTGACAGCATTGGGATGTCGGTCGATCCGGTCAAGGACGAAGATGCGCGCGCGGTGATTGGGGACGTGATGGCGCGCATTCCCGAACATCGCGATCAGGCTCTCCACGATCTGCAGCAACTGACCACAGATCTGAAAGACAATGAGGCCGCGCGTCGCGGCTTGGCCCGCGATGACATTCGCCAGAAAAAATTTGATGCGGCCGCCGAGGAACTGGACAAGGCGACGGACTTAAATCCCCGCGATCCATGGATTTGGTACTACCGGTCGGTGATGAAATATCAAAAGGCGCAGGCCACGCGGCAAGAAATGCAGGGACTGGCGAACATGATGCAAGATCTGCGTTCGGTTACCGATTGGTATCCCGAGCTAGCCGACGCCTATAACATGCTGGGAATGGCTCGCGTGGAGGGGGGCGGAATCAATTCTGCGCTGGAAGCGGAGCGGCAGGCGATCGCACTGGCACCGCGCAATATGGAGTACCAGTTCAACCTGGGACAGATTTATGTTGCGGGCAAGAAATGGGATCTGGCTCGGGAAGTATTCACGCGGCTGAAGGCGGGGCCGGATCGCGTAGCGGCGGCAGCGGCGAGGCAGCAGTTGGAGGATTTGGAAACGCTGCAGAAGTATGGAGTGCGTCCTCAGCACGCTGGAGAAAGCGAGCCGCCGGCAGGAGCCGCCAGCACTCCTTCAGCGGGGACAGATGCGCCGGTTGCCGCTGCGACTGCAGCGCAGGTCCAGAGTCAGACCCAGGATGAGGAGTCTGAGATCGTCCCCAAACCTGCTGCCGTCAAGCCGGGAACGACCGGGCCGGTGCAATTTCTTAAGGGCAAGATTGTAAGCAGCGATTGCTCCAAGCCTCCCGGGGCGATGGTGACAATTTTGAGCGGCATGACCACTTACACCATGCATACCACGGATTACAAATCGCTGCTCGTGATCGGCGCGGACCAATTCTTTTGCGATTGGAAGAACCGCCTGGTGTCGGTGAACTACCGCTCAGTGGGCAAACATGAGGGCGAATTGGTGTCGATTGAAGTGCGCTAGTTAAATCGGCGAGTCCAACCCTTTTGAGTTGAGACTCTCCCTTAACGATGCTCCGGCCCATGCATCGGGAAGCGCTTGAATGTTCCTCCCGGGCCGACAGCCCAGCCGATTCGACTGGCAGCGAAGGCTGCCGCGTTGAGGTTCAAAGTGTCCACCGACTTCCAATTCACGCCGTAGTCGAAGCTGGTATCTTCTCCGTTCGGTCCAACTGCAAAAGTAGTGCCGGATACGATGCTGACCGAGGAACGATAGCCTGACGGCGGATGATCCGCGAGACGCCAGGTCTTGCCGCGGTCGTCGGAGTATGCGGTGACCCGTTCCTTGCGATCGGGGCTCTTGTAATCGCCTCCGACTGCCACTACATGGCGGCCATCGCAGGCGATACTGAAAATCCCGCTGGTCCCGTTGCCGCTGGCCATCGGAGTCTCAGTCGCAGTCCATGATTGTCCGCCATCCACGGAGTGAAAGACGCGAGCCGACGGGCCTCCGGTGCCGAAATAAACGTCCTTGTTGCAAAGCGCGATGGAGGTTCCGCTGGCGGCGAATGCACCCTCCGTCGGCAACGCCGCGGGCATTCTATTCCGCGGCATGTCTTTCCAATGCGCACCGTCATCGGTGCTCAGGATCAGAAATTTTCCCTCGACCGGGTCGCTCAACGCCAAACAGTGCGTCCGCGTATCGCAAGCCAGCGAATCGAGAAAGAATCCGGGCCGCTTGTCGGTATATTGCATGGCCCATGATCTGCCGCCGTCGGTGGTTTTGTAGATGCTCGATTTCTCGCCATCCCCACTCGACATCGCATAGGCAGTCTCTGCGCCGAAGGCTTCAACGTCGCGGAAATCAAGATCGGTGCCACTCTCAATCTTGAGTTGTTGCCACGATTGTCCACCATCGAGTGAGCGCAAAATAGCTCCGTTCGAGCCCGAAGCCCACACTGCGTATTTCCCGGCACCGGTGCGACTGACACTGATGCCACGCAAATTGGAGTCGACCCCGGTCTTCTCCGAGGGCGTGCCCTGGCCGAAACCGATAAGGCTGAGTGCCGCGATGACGGCTAAAATACCGGCGAGGATGCGCACCGCTGAATTGTAGAGCATGGATCGCAGAACATGGATCGAAGAACGTGGATTGTAGACACCGCTCCAGCGGACGCCGCTAGCCAAGCGCAAAATATGCGAAGATGGTTGCCGGGAGAGCAAGCGGATGGAGAATCCCCTTAAACTCAAACGCATTCACCACGTTGAATTCTGGGTCGGCAACGCCCGGCAGGCGGCCTATTTTTATCGTAAGGGATTTGGCTTTTCTCAGGTTGCCTACAGCGGACTCGAAACCGGACAGCGCCAGCGCGCTTCCTATGCGCTCAGTCAGGGCAAGGCAAATTTCATGCTCACGACGCCCATGACTTCTAACGACCCTGCCGCCGAGCACATCCGAAAGCATGGCGACGGCGTGCGCGATATTGCTTTGGAAGTCGAAGACGCGGATCAGGCGTTTTCCGAAGCCGTACGCCGTGGAGCGCAACCGGCCGAGGAGCCGCATGACGTTAAGGACAAACACGGCTCCATTCGCCGAGCCGCGGTTCACACCTATGGCGACACGATCCACTCGCTCATCTCCTACAAAGACTATAAAGGGCCGTTTCTTCCCGGCTTTGCGGCCGCGCCCCTGGCCGGCGAAGACTGCGGCATTCTGCGCATCGACCACATCGTGGGAAACGTGGAACTCGGAAAGATGCAATACTGGGCGGATTACTACACCCGCGTCTTCGGATTCCATCGTTACATCACTTTTGACGATAAAGATATTTCCACCGAATACAGCGCTTTGATGAGCATCGTCATGTCGGACGATTCGCATTCGGTAAAATTTCCAATCAATGAACCAGCCACCGCGCGCAACAAAAGCCAGATACAGGAATACATCGAAGCCTACGGAGGAGCCGGGGCGCAGCACATCGCGCTGCAATGCAAGGACGTTCTCTATACGGTCGCGAAACTGCAACGCAATGGGCTCGATTTCCTGCGCGTTCCCGACGCCTATTACGATGTGCTTCCGTCGCGGGTGGGGCCCGTCGCAGAATCGTTGGCCGAATTAAAAGCGCTCGGCATACTCGTGGATCGCGACGAAGAAGGCTACCTGCTGCAGATTTTTTCCAAGCCGGTGGAAGATCGGCCGACGGTATTCTTCGAAGTCATCCAGCGCAAGGGCAGCCGCGGATTTGGCAAGGGAAATTTCAAAGCGCTCTTCGAGTCGATCGAGATGGAGCAGGCACGACGAGGAAATCTATAGGCATGGCGAAAGCAAGAATGACCAAAGCAGGAACGACCCATAAGACCTCGGTGCGCTACCAGTCGGGTTTCAGCAATGAGTTCGCCAGCGAGGCGGTGGAAGGTGTGTTGCCGCGTGGGCAAAATTCTCCTCAGAGAGTGGCCCACGGTTTGTACGCGGAACAACTCAGCGGCACCGCCTTCACCGCGCCGCGCGTTAGCAATCGCCGAACCTGGCTTTATCGCATACGTCCGTCAGTGGCGCACAAGCCGTTTGAGTTCATCGGCCCAAAACGGTTGCGCAGCGCGCCGTTTGACGAAGTTCCGACGCCACCGAACCAGTTGCGTTGGACTCCCATTCCGATTCCGCCCGCCTCCGACCCTACCGACTTCGTGGATGGTCTGATCACCATGGCGGGCAATGGCAACACGCACACTCATACCGGGGTTGCGATTCACATTTACGTTGCGAATCGCTCCATGACCAATCGTTTTTTTTACAACGCCGATGGCGAGATGTTGATTGTCCCGCAAATGGGAGGATTGCTCTTGCGCACCGAGATGGGTCCACTCGAAGCTGCTCCCGGAGAAATTGCAGTCATTCAGCGCGGTATTCGTTTTCGCGTCGAACTTCTGGAAAAGGAAGCGCGCGGCTATATCTGCGAGAACTACGGCGCGCTGCTTCGTCTGCCCGATCTGGGGCCGATTGGGGCCAACGGCTTGGCGAACCCTCGAGATTTCCTGTCGCCCGTGGCCGAGTTTGAAGATCGGGAAGGCGATTTTCGAATCGCGACCAAATTCCAGGGGAGACTCTGGTCGGCGGCCATCGATCACTCTCCGCTGAACGTCGTCGCCTGGCACGGAAACTATGTGCCTTATAAATACGATTTGGCGAACTTCAACTGCATCAACACCGTGACCTTCGACCATCCCGACCCCTCGATTTATACGGTGCTCACTTCGCCTTCGGAACTTCCCGGAACCGCCAACTTCGACTTTGTAATTTTTCCGCCGCGCTGGATGGTTGCCGAGCATACCTTTCGTCCTCCCTGGTTCCATCGCAACTTCATGAACGAGTTTATGGGATTGATCCACGGTGAATATGACGCGAAAGCAGAGGGATTCGTTCCCGGAGGCGCGAGCCTGCACAACTGTATGGCCGGCCACGGACCTGATACCGAGACGTTCGAGAAGGCGAGCAAAGCCGACCTGAAGCCGGTTTATCTGGACGAAACCCTGGCCTTCATGTTTGAAACTCGCTTCGCCTGTCAGCCGACAAAGTTTGCGCTCGAGACTTCGCAACTCGATCATCAGTACTTCGAATGCTGGCAGGGCCTGCGCAAGAAGTTCAAGAGGTAGAGCAGTTAAGAAGATCTCGAAAAGATGAAGCTGGCACGATGAATTCGCGAACTTTTCAAACCCGGGACTCCAGCGAAACCGGCGCCCCCATTGGCCTCTTGCTGCGCGACTTGATCGACTATGCCGGATTGTTTCCTCCCACAGCGCTGCCCATGGCGGCGTCGGTGGCTAACTACGACGCATACTTGCGCTCGGAATGGAACTGGATTCTTGGCCGTTTTGTTGTTCCGGTGGCGCGGCTTGGTGAATTCGAAGCGGCCCTTGCTGGATTGCCGGTTCCTCCATCGAATGCAAGTTCTGCGACTTGGCGGCTATCTGTCCTGCCCGGTCTCGACTCGCTGACGGAAGTTTTTCGCATTCGCGAATTCGTTGCTCGCATTGGCGAATTCAATGATCGATTCGCTGACTCCAGTTCCACAAGGACGAGGGCAGCGGTCATCGATGCAGTTGAGGTAAGAGCTGCGAATGCCGGCGAGGTCAATCGTTGGTCGGAAATCATCCCCGCGAAGCTCGCCATCTATTTCGAAGTTGCGCTGACGAATTGCGCCGAGTGCATTGCAGGGATCGGCGCATGCGGGCGCAGAGCAAAGATCAGGACCGGCGGCGAGACGGCTGACAAGGTTCCGTCCTCCAGAAGCGTGACCGAATTTATCCGCCTGTGTGCCGCAGCCCACGTGCCCTTCAAGGCCACGGCGGGATTACACCATCCCCTGCGCTCGGTGCACCGGTTCACGTATCAACCAGACAGCGACTCGGGGATCATGCACGGTTTTCTGAATGTCTTCCTCGCAGCCGCGTTCCTGCGCGCGGGCATGGCCGATGATCTGGCGGCGCAGTTGCTTGAAGAGTCATCGGCGGATGCGTTCCACTTCGACTTAGCGGGAGTCACTTGGCGGAGGCATTGGCTCAGCTGGGATGAAGTCGCCGCCGCACGCCATGATTTTGCGCTTTCGTTTGGATCGTGCTCGTTCACCGAGCCGATCGACGACCTGCGGGCATTGCATCTCTTATAGAGATTCTGCTATGAAGCATCCCGTATGAAAGTCATTCTCGACGAGACTCACGGCTCCGAAGTACAAAGCTGGGTGGAATCCGCCAACCTGCCAAACGCGGATTTTCCCATTCAGAATTTACCCTTCGGAGTTTTTCAGCGGCACGATGCGTCCGCCAAGCCAAGAGTGGGAGTTGCCATTGGAGACCGTATTCTGGATCTTCACGGAATGCAAAGTGAAGGCTTGCTGGCAGAACAGAGCGTGCGCCTTGCGGCCAATGCTTGTGCTTCCGACTCGCTCAACCCGCTGATGTCACTCGGCACCGGACCTCGCCAAGTATTGCGGCAGCATCTTCATGCGATTCTGCGTCAGGATGCGCCCACCTCCATCCGTCAGTCAGTGGCGCGCCACTTGGTCGCTCAGGCTGATGTCGACATGCTGTTGCCCGCGATCGTCGGAGACTACACTGATTTCTATGCGTCGATCTTTCACGCCACCAACGTCGGCAAGCTTTTTCGCCCCGACCATCCATTGTTGCCGAATTACAAATACGTCCCCATCGGCTATCACGGGCGTGCATCGTCGCTGCTTCCGAGTGGGACGCCGGTAGTGCGGCCGTCCGGCCAGTCGCGCGATGGCGAAGCCGACCCTAGATTTGCTCCGGCCAAAGCCTTGGACTACGAACTGGAAGTCGGCTTCTTCGTGAGCACTGGCAATCCGTTGGGCGAATCCATTCCAATCGACCAGGCGGATGAACATATTTTCGGGATCTGCCTGGTCAATGACTGGTCGGCGCGCGATATTCAGTCTTGGGAATACCAGCCGCTGGGGCCCTTTCTGGCCAAGAGTTTCGCGACTTCACTCTCGACATGGGTGGTCACGATGGAAGCGCTCGCTCCATTTCGCACCGCCGCTTTTGCGCGCGCGGAGGCGGATCCGGCGCCTCTCCCTTACCTCTTTAGCCAGAGCGATCAGCAACAGGGCGGCCTCGACCTTTGGCTCGAAGTTTCGGTGCGGTCGGCTCGGATGCGGGAATCCGGCCACGCTCCCATGGTTCTGGGCCGCGGCAACTTCCGGGATATGTACTGGACGATGGCGCAGATGCTGGCCCATCACGCCAGCAACGGGTGCAATCTGCGCCCGGGCGATCTACTGGCCAGCGGAACCGTCTCTGGCGCGGAGCAAACGTCGCGCGGATGTCTGCTCGAACTCACGGCGCGGGGCAAGAATCCGGTGACGCTGTCCACCGGAGAGCAGAGAAGATTTCTGGAAGACGGCGACGAAGTCATCCTGCAGGGATATTGTGAGCGAGAAGGCTTCCGCCGCATCGGACTGGGCAGTTGCCGCGGTACTATTCTGCCCGCTTCCGTGACCTGACAACGACCCCAAATCGATGAGCTCTATTTGGTAATCACGCCGCAAGCGATGCGGTCGCCGGCATTGCCCGCTGGGTCGGTCTTCTGGTCATCCGCCTTGGCGTGAACCATGATGGCCGTGCCCCCGTTGCTGAACAGGGAATGGCTGTCGCTGCCCAGGTTGACGTCCTTATCTTCCAATTTGAAGTGCGCTTTGCCGTCCGCGCCCACCGTGAAATTGGGATTGTCGCCCGCGTGATGGCCTTCCGGATTCTCCAGCCCATGCTTTTTGCCATCGGGATTGAAATGCCCTCCCGCGGTCTTGAAATCCGGAGCCTCGCATTTCGCATTCTGATGAAAGTGGATGGCGTGCTCACCGGCAGGCAGGTTTTCAAAATTGAGTTCCATCGCGATTCCCGACCCTGATTCCCACAAAATCGCGGACCCTACAACCTTGCCTTGAGCGTCCTTGAGTTGCACCAGCATCTTGGCCGAACTGGCTGAGGTGAGCGCAATCACGAGCAAAGCTAGCGAGAGTAAGCGAGCGGTTTTCATGCCTGGATTATAGCCTAACCTCTTAGAGCGAATCTTCTACCGAGCCTGAACCGAACTACCGAACTCCAGCGAGAGGACTCTAGCTCGTGTTGTGTCGGGGCCAGCCGGGTCTGGCGCAGAAGCCCCGGCAATGTGACAATAGACACATGCAAAGACCTCTCACAATAGCACTCCTATTGGCCGCGGCGACCACGCTGGCGGGAACTGGCTATGCCCAGCAGACTCCAGCAACCAGCACTCCGGCGGCGACGACTCCCACAACGAAACCTCCGGTGAAGAAGACGGGGACGGCCGCGAAAAGCTCGGCGGTTCCTCCGGCGCTAACCACGCGAAAAGAAAAGTTCAGCTACGCCCTGGGCATGAACATCGGCACCGGCTTGAGCAACAATCTGAAAAAACAATCGGTGGAAGTAGATTCGAGTCTGGTATCCCAGGGAGTGAAGGATGCCCTGGCGGGTGGCAAAACGCGTCTGACCCAGGAAGAAGCGCAGGCCGTGCTCACTGAAGTCCAGAACGAGGTTCGCAAACAACAGCAGGAGAAAACGCAACAGGCTGCGGCCGCGAACAAGACCGAAGGCGAGGCGTTTCTCGCCGCCAACAAGGCTAAAGAAGGCGTGGTTACGTTGCCCAGCGGTCTGCAGTACAAGATTCTGACCGCTGGCACCGGACCCAAGCCAACCGCCACCGACACGGTAGTGTGCAACTACCGGGGCACGCTTATAAATGGCACGGAATTTGACAGCTCCTACAAGCGCGGGCAGCCGGCTACGTTTGGAGTCGGCCAGGTGATCAAGGGATGGACCGAAGCGCTGCAGCTTATGCCCACAGGATCGAAGTGGCAGGTCGTCATTCCTCCGGATCTCGCCTATGGCGAGCGCGGCGCAGGCGCTGACATTGGTCCCAACGCCACTCTGATCTTTGAGGTTGAACTGATCTCGATCCAGCCGAAAGAAGACACCAGCAAGGAAGAAAAGAAAGAAGACAAAAAAGACGATAAAACGGACAAGAAACAATAAGCAGCCGCTGGAAAACTGGATGATTGAAAGGTCGTATTAACGGTGGAGAGCCGGGCATCCCTGCCCGGCCCCGCCGTGGCGCCAATATTGTTCTACCTTCCCAGATACATGACGTGGACGTAGGTTCCCAGTCTGACGTTATAAGCGAGGTACCAGCCAATGTGATCGGGATCGTCATAGATCACGATGTCGTCGGCATCCCAGAGCCATCCGTCACAAAAGCCAATGTCGTACGGAGCCACCGAGAAGTAGAAACCGCCGAACCAGAAGCGGCCGGGACCCCCGCCGCCAAGGCGCCAGATGTGACCGCGCCCGAAACCGCCAGTGAAATGGCCGTGCTCCCACGGATGATCCAGATGGTAATGGGCATCGTCCCGGCCCGTGTCATGGCCCACCCATTCCCGACCGTTGTGTACGTGGGGAGCGTTAGGATGCCCTTCCTTGTCCGCAAAGTGGCGATTTTCCTCCGCCGGATGCGGATTGGTCGCTCTCACCGGGCCGTGCTTCGGAATGTTCTGACGGCCACCGCCCACTTCTGGCCGCCCGCCGCCCATATGGCCCTCATGCTGTGCCAGCGCCGAGAGAGAAAAGACAAAACATATGACAAGAAATCCAATTAGCTTTTTCATTTTTTGTCACCATCCTTTCAGTTAGCGATAACACCACTCTCGTCTAGATGTTTCTGTGAATTTCGAGTCTCGGCATTGCCTGGAAGTCCCACGACAGACTACTGAACTGCCGCGGTCCATGGCAATGCACGCTCTATTTTTGGATGCTCACGATTATAACCGGAGTGCAAGACTGGAGTAAGGGATATGGAAGGAGCGCCTCGCGTCGCTGACCTTCCATCCAAGAGGCGGGGCTCACAATCTCAAGGCTAATTTTCGCTCTCCACTGGGGGCGCCTTCGGAGCTGGCAGCGCTTTCGCCGCCTTGCCCGGTTTTGCCGGCATCACCGGCGGAAGCGGCGGAGCCGGAGGCGTAACGGCTACCGTTCCTTTGCGGAACTCAAAGGCTCCCTTGCCGCAATTCACCACCAGTTTAGGACCATTCGTTCCAATCGAACCGCTGGCGCTCGATTGGTTGTCGCCATTCTCAACCTTCACTTCGTCGAAGTCGCTCTCGATTTCGCCTTCGTGCGTGCGCGCTTCCACTTTAATCGGCGTACTTGGCGGAAGTGTAACCTGCACGTCACCCCGCTGGTTATCGATCTGGATATTGCCCGGCTTGTGCAGTCCGACCTCGACCGACCCGTTGCCATCTTCCAATCGCAGGTCGCCCGATACGCCCTCAAGCGCAATGTCTTTCGACCGGGTGGTCAGCCGCGTTGGCCCAATCAACGAATCGGCGCGCAGGTCGCCCGAGTCCAGATCGAGGCGGCCATCCAATCGCGAAAATTCCATCTCGGTGCGCGAAGAATGAAAGCTGACCATCTTGCTGACCCGCACCAGGCGCAAGCTTTCCTGAAACTCGCCATTCAGTCGAACCGCACCATCCACATCCTCTATCGCCACCTCGTTGGCCTTGCCTTGAATCGTTACGTCTCCTTTAACGTGTTCGAGTCTCACCGAACTGCCGTCGAGGTTGAGAGTGACATTACCGGTGTTATCAGTAACGTTGACTTCGCCGCGATGGTGGTTGACCTCCACGCTGCTGCTCATGCCCGCGATGGTGACATCGCCCCGACCCGAGGTGATTGAAAGCGCGGTATTCACCGGCACGTAAATATCGATGTCGGTGGTGACGCTCTTGTCGCCGGCCCCCTGGGTATTGGCATTGAGGACGATCATCTTGTCGGCCATCACCAGGGTGGGATCGGTTTTGCCGTTATAGCCATTGGCATCCTGCTGACTTTCGGCGCGAATTTTCTTGCGCCACGAGACCCTCACTTTCTTCTCGTCCGACACATTGACCGTAACCGTGCCGCGATCGTCATTGATGCGCATGCTGGTGCTGCCCGCCGGCAAGGCGCTGCTGCGTTCGCCGCTGTAGTTGAAAGTGGACCCGCCAAAAATCTCGTCCAGTCCCTCATCGTCGCCAAGCTGGATGTGGTCCCCAAGATTCTTCCAGTTCACCTTGGACACCTGGGTGGCGATCAGCCCGCTCCCGATCAGAAACAGCATCAGGAAAACCCCGCCAACCCCAATGCCGCGTGCCGGTTGGCCTAAGCGCTTGGCCTGTTCGTACTCGATCAGCTTCAGCGCGCCCCAAAGAATCAGCAGGGCGGGCCAAAAGCGCGCGAAAAGCGATCCCAGATGGTGGATCTCAAGAATCCCCATCGTCCCCATCAGGAACAGGATTCCCATCAGGATCAGTACGACCGGTCCAGCGATTGACCGGTGCGGGATACGTGGAGTCGGCGGCGGATTCATTCCAGGGCTAGCCACGGTTCACCTCACTGCTTTGCGGATCTTGTGGAATGGGAGGGACGGGGGGAACGGGCGGCACCGGAGGAATCGCGCCTGAGCCCGGATTTCCTCCCGCAGCCAATCCCGGAATATGACCCTCGATCGATGCGCTCCCCTGCAACAGTTTGACTCCGCCGATCACCAGCAAAATCACCGGCCAAGATCGGTCAAAGTCCAACAGATGCACGTTGTCTAGCAAAAACAGGAACCCGACTGTCATCAGCATGGCCGGACCCATAAGCCTGCGCGCCCGGCATCGTTGACATTGACAGCCCGAACACCCCCCGGCAATCAGGCCCCAGTTGCGGGCAAACAGCCAACCGCCAAGCGCAATCAAAATCACCGGCCAGAAGCGATCAATCCCGTATTCCATCAGGCCCAGGGTATGCAGCAGGAAAAGCACGCCAAGACCGATCAGCACGATTGCGCCGATCGGGATCTTGTTGGCTTCGATCTTCGTACCGCCGCCAAAAGTTGCCGCCAATCCGAAGGGATCGGGAATCGGTTGCGCCGTCTGGATCGCCTTCGCCGAGCGCACTGCGTCAATGATCTGATAGATGTAGAAGAAGGCAATGCCGAAACCGCAGATGATGCCCAGAGCCTCGCCGTGCCCGTGGTCGCTGGCGCTGACTCCCGCGATGAGCAGCGTCATGACGGCCAGATGCGCCAGTCCTTTGGCATATTGCCCCGTATAAACGGCACCCACGCCGATGGGAAAAAATCCTGCCAGAATTCCCGCGACCGTGGGGTTCGGACCGCTGCTGACGACGGGAGGAGGTGGGAGTGGAATCTGTCCCGACACTCCCGGATTGAAAGCAACCGGCGTAAAACCCGGGGCGCCCGTTGGAACGCCTTCCATCTTCGATCCCAGGCAGTCCTCGCAATAGATCACGCCCCGCACGGGACGCGTACAGTTCGCGCACAGCGCCTTTCCGCAAGTGCGGCAATAGGCCACTGCTGACGCATCAGCATGATTGGCACAATTCATACAAACCTCCGATTCGTGGTCGCCGTCAAGGCAGGCGATGCCTCCCGCAGTCCGGCTAACACCGGCTGGTTGTATTCCTGGGAGTAGTTTCGATCCTGTCTCTGCTCTGGTTGTCCACTGGTATTGTCCTTGCGATTTTCCTTTTGCTGCTCTGGACTCGGTTCGGCGGGCGTGTTGGCCCGCTTCAATTCGCGCAGCTTCGATTCGATCTGATACACAAAGCGGATATTGTCGTAGTACTTGACTACCTTGATTTGCGCATCGTTGTAAGCATGACGCAGGGCTGCGGGCCGCAGGTTCACTTTCGCCACGTCCGCCGGCTTCACGCCCGCCACGTTGAGCGCCAGCGAGAACGAGAAGAAGATCATCCCGAACGACATCACAAATCGTGGCTGCCGCACAAAAGCCGTCAGGGGCGCAAAGAACGCATCCCACCGCTCCCGCACGCGTTCCCTAAACGGAGTCGTACTGCCATCCGCTCTTACTGTCAGCGGCCGCCGGCTCACCACCCCACTCGTCGCCACTAGAATGTTGTGCACCAGATGCACCGGAGGTTCGACCGGCTCCAAAGACCGCAGCCATTGCCGCCCCGCCTGCGCCTCCGCGAACAGCAGACCGCAGATTCCGCAGACCCGCCGATGGGCGTCGAAGTTCTCCCGACGAGCTGCGCTCAACTGCCCGCCGTCGCTGTCCTCGATGGCGTCGCTGAGCAGCGCTTCGAACTCCGCGCACTCGATCCCGTGTTTTGTTTCCTCTGACATCAGATCACCTGTTTATATGTACGTTGTAGGAGGCGCGCTAGTTCCGCTCGTCCCCGATTAATTCGCGACTTGACGGTTCCCTCTGGAACTCTCAAAACCGTGGCAATTTCCCGATAATCCAGGTCCTGCAGATCCCTCAAAATCACCGCCTCGCGCAGCTCTGGAGACAGTTTTTGCAGCGCGAAATGCACCATTTCCCGCGTTTCCCGGCTCTGGACAGCCGCATCCGGTGGTAGCCCCTGGTCCGCGATACGCTCGCTCAAAGGCTGCGCATCCTCGTGCTCGGAAGGTGTGGAATCCAGCGAATCTGTAATCCGGTCGCCCTTCGACTTGCGGAAATGATCCACCAGCAGGTTGCGCGTGATCGTGGTTACCCAGGTCATGAACGCGCCCTTGCCCGAATCGTAGGTGTTCAGGGTGCGATACATCTTGATGAAGACCTCCTGGGTGAGGTCCTGCGCGTTTTCGGAATCCCCGGCAAACCGGTAGCACACGTTGTAAATCCGCCGGTGATAGCGCTGCACAATCTCTTCCCAGGCCGCGGCATCCCCTCCGACGCAGCGACGGACCAGCAATCCGACAACCTGGGCTTCTTCCAAAACCAGACCCCGTGAATTTAGTTCGCGCAGGGACGGGCAGTCTCGCCCGTCCCTGCCGAGCAAAGCTCGGCAATTACCGACCGCACCCATGTGATCCGAACCGCCCGGATCGCACCCCGTGCCTTAACAGCACACCACGGATACGTTTCTGTCGAGCAGGAAGTTCCCTTGAATCATGGAGCTAGCGATTGTAGCAGCAGGGATGGTACGCAAGCGTGGCTTCACCAGCCTCGGTTGGGTGGGCTGGCACAAGTCTGACAGTAAATGTACTTCAGAAAGGATTGCCGCTGTCGAGGCGCTGCCGTGCCTCCGCCAGTTGCTCCGGCGTCATCTTTTCGCCGACTTCCTTCATCCTCGCGCCACTGTCTTTGTAATGATGCCGCTCGGCCTGAGCGTACCAGATATAGGCCTTCACCAGTTCGTTTTTGCGGGATGACCAATATTCCCCCATCGCAAACTCCGCCTTGGGAAGCCCCTGCTTGGCGGCTTTCTCCATGAAGGCAAGTCCCCGCGAGTCATCATTCGCCAATGCTGGATCGGACAACAAGAGTTGAGCAAGTTCAAACTGCGCTTTGGCATCTCCGGAATTGGCCTTCTGAAATAACCCAACGGCCTTCTGGGCATACAGGTGGAAGCTCACCTCCACCGCGATCTGAACGGCCACGGGTGTGCCATCCTTCATCGCGGGCGTGAATCTCCACTGACGAACCGCCTCCATGGCCTTCTCATCGAGTCCCATCCCCACAGGTCGCGTGACCCTGATGTTTCGCGGCATCCCCTCAGTGTCCACCACGAGCTCCAGAACGCAAACTCCTTCATATCCCAACTTGC
Organism: Acidobacteriaceae bacterium; assembly: GCA_003134435.1. Lineage (GTDB taxonomy): Bacteria > Acidobacteriota > Terriglobia > Terriglobales > Acidobacteriaceae > Acidiflorens. Next base: position 10,630 of record PLBE01000190.1, on the reverse strand, counting down.
GGGCCTGTTCCGAGAATTCCGGGTCCGGTTGGTACTTAGGTCGGGGAGCACTGACTCCGCGCCCTACTCGATAGATTCCGCCCGCCGGTTCTTTCGAGTTCGTGTCTTGCGAGGGCTGAATCTGGGCGTAGGCTGGAGCGGCTGCAACCACGAGCAGAACTATTGCCGAGACGGTTACCGGAACTACGGCCGAAACCGCCGCCACGAGAGAAAGCGACCGCATAATACAAGCCACGGCAGCAGTTGCGCGGCGCATGATGGGGGAAGTGTAGCAGAATTCTCGGTTCGCCCGGCTGATCGCATCCGCTCGATCAGGGCGACGCCGTGATAGCGAGTCACTTGCGGTGCTCATACAGCACCAGCGCCGGGAACTCCCGGAACCGTCGAAAGTGCGGATTCGAGTCCAGCCATTCCAAACGGGGCTCCGCGATCTCGTCGCTCGGTTTGTAGGCGATCACAATTCCATCGCCTGGCAAATGGTTGAGCGCATCGTACAGAGTCGGACCGCTCTCCGGCAGTTGATGCACCGGCAGGTTGGTGTACCACGCGAAGACTGGATAGTTGAAGTTCGAGTACAGCACCGTCCCCGGCGGCAAATTCTGATTCAGGAACCCGGAGACCTCCTGATCCTCTGACACCTCGTCGTCCACAAAGGAATCTTCGAAGCGCTGGCGGTCGGGCAGAAACGTGTAGGTCAGCGCCCCCACCAGGAGGACGGTTCCAGCAACTCGAACGTCCCGACGGCTGGCCAGCGGCAACCGGCTGAGTCCGATGCCGGCGAGCAGTAACAAAGGGGGCGCCACGGGCATTACATAGCGCGGTTCTTTATGATGCAAGGCGCTGAAAAACAGAAGCGGGGCCGCCGCCCAGAGCCACAGGAAGACCTCCAGCCTTGGTAAACGTTCTCCCTGTTTCTGCTGCCAGCGCCCCCAAGCCCGCCCTCCAATCCACAGGACCAACCCGGCAAGCGTAATCCAGGAAAAAATGTTGCCAAAGTTCTTTACATAGAAAAAAGCCGATTCCCCCGGACCTTCGAAATTTCCCCAGCCTTTGCGAAAGGTGGTCAGGAATCCGCCGTAGCGGAAGCGCGACCAGAACAAATAGGGACCCACCCCGGCGATGAAACCACAACCGCAGCTCACGGCGGTTTTCCACCAGCGATTTGCGGCCAGAGTCAGAAGGAAAAGCACCCCCACCGTCGACAACGAAGCAAAGCGCATGAGCACGGCCAGCGCGAGGACAAATCCGGCTGCTGCAAATCGCAGGTCGGTCTGCTGGCGCAGGGCGCGCACCAGAAGCCAGAACGCAAGCAGAATCAAGGTGAGCGCCGGGCCATCGGAAAGCAAGCCATTGCCCGTGGCGTCGCTTACGAATCCAGCCGGAAAAACGCCCACGAAAAACGGCGAGAAAGCGAGCAGCAGTGCCGCAATGCCCGCAGCGATTCGCCCCCCAATCAGGCGCCCGCCGAAGTACAGAAACGCCGGCCCCAGCGCATTCAGCAAAGCGGTTGTAATGCAGGCGGCGTAAACGTGATTCCACAGCAGAAACACCCCTGCAAAAACAATCGAGAGCAACGGAGGACGGCTGTCCAGTTCGGAATAATTGGTCTTGGCTCCGCAGATGACTTCGGCATTCTGGAGGTAGACCGCCTCATCCCAGAAACGCACCTCCGAAAGTCCCCATAGCCTCACTAAGAACGAGGCCGCGACCAGCAAGACCAGAAATATGGACTCCAGCGCGACCTTTCGCCCGTGAGAGCCCCAGTGAGTGTCGACCGCAGGGTCGAGATGTGGCGCCGCCGTCATCTCAGCAAAGTCTCATGAGAACACAAAAACAGCCGGCCGTCGCCGCCGCCCATGAAATCGTCGCGGCTCCGCTGGCCAGGACTTACTGAGAACTGATTACTTAGGACTACCCACAGCTTAAGCGAACCTGACCTTCACATCCGGCCCTTTATCTAAATGAATGCTCTCGATAAATCGCACGCGCCCGGTCCGCAGCGTCAGAATGACGGATGAAGTCCGCGTGCCTTCGCCGAAAAAACGCACGCCTTTCAACAGCGCGCCTTCAGTCACTCCGGTTGCAGCGAAGATCATCTGTTTTCCGGGGGCCAGATCTTCCGCCTCGTAAATTCTCTTCTTGTCCTTAATCCCCATCTTCGCAATGCGCTCTTCGAGTTCCGGCTTGTCGATGACCAACCGTCCCTGCATGTATCCATTCAGGCAGCGGATCGCGGCCGCCGTGATCACGCCTTCGGGTGCGCCACCCGATCCCATCACCGCATGAACGCCGGTTCCAATCACCGCCGCCGCAATACCCGCCGAGAGATCGCCGTCGCCAATCAGCTTGATGCGCGCCCCCGCCTTCCGAATATCGGCGATCAGCTTCTCGTGTCGCGGACGATCGAGCACCATCACCACCAGATCCTCCACCCCGCGATGCAGCCGCCGCGCAATGTTCTTCAGGTTGACGGCCACGGGAGCGTCTAATTCCACTGCATTCTTGCACGATGGTCCCACCACGATCTTCTCCATGTAGCAGTCGGGAGCATGCAGCAACCCGCCCCGTTCCGATGCCGCCAGCACCGTGATCGAACCCGGAGCGCCGGTAGCGCAGAGGTTCGTGCCCTCCAGCGGATCAACCGCAATATCGATATGCGGAACCTCCCGGCCATCCGGATAGGAGCCACCCACTTGCTCACCGATATAAAGCATGGGAGCGTCGTCGCGTTCTCCCTCGCCAATCACAATCGTCCCGTGCATCGGAACCGTGTCCATCGTCTTACGCATGGCCTCCGTAGCCACCTGGTCGCTGAGCGGACGGTCCCCTTGGCCCATGGTGCGCGCCGATTCGATGGCCGCGTTCTCCACCACTCGCAGGAACTCCAGAGCAAGATCGCTTTCTATGTTTTCCCCGAAATTCTTGGTATGCGGTTCGGGACGGGTTTGAACCTGGGTTGGCATCACGGCCTCCTGTAGATAAATGAGACTTTGGAATATATCTCCTTCCGGGCCAAGAGGAAAGGGCATGCGTCACATAGCTTTTGTGCGCCGACACTCCTGTCCGCGACTTGTTCGTGTTGATATACGAGCGGAGTTCCTCTGCTAATCTTCAGGGCATGGCCACCGAACCGAAATCGCCTGAACACGCGACCAGTGAGCGCAAAGAGCCTGCCTATCGATTCTCTGAAAAGCAGGTCGCCGAAAAGAGCGCCCTCGCCCGGCGTTTCCTGGACAACCGAACCCGTCTCAACCAGAACGTCGATCAAGCCGACAACTTCCTCGTCAAGCGCTTCTACAATCTCGACCACAACACCTACCTGGAAGGCGCTGTGCCTGCCAAATACAAAGAACTGATGGGGCTGGTCGCATCCGCCTGCCTGCGCTGCGATGACTGCATCAACTACCACGTCATCCAGTCGTATCGCCTGGGCGTCACCCGCGCCGAGCAGGAAGAAGCGATTAACGTTGCACTGGTGGTGGGCGGCAGTATCGTGATTCCGCACATGCGGCGAGCCTATGAGCTGCTGACCGAACTGTATGCGGTATGATTTGCGCGGGATGGCTTGCGCGAAATGATTTGCGCGAAATGAGTTGCGTCCGTGGATCTGGCGGGCGTAGCGATCTTGCTGCGGTCAGGGCACCGGAATCCCGCGGCCTTAGCGGCCGAGGGGGACGGGTTCGGTGTCCGAGGCTACCATACCGTACATATCGAGGTCGAGAAACTCTCCCCATTTCAGAATGTGACCACGATGCCTGCCTTCGTATCGCATGCCAATTTTCTTCAGGACCCTTGCCGACGCGGGGTTGTTCGTGACATGGCTGGCAAAGATTCGATGCAGTCCAAGAGTTTCGAATCCATGTTTCACCATGGCCTCTGCCGCTTCAGTGGCATAGCCATTCCCCCAATAAGGCACGCCGATCCAATAGCCCAGTTCGGCTCGCCGGTGGTCCGGTTCGATGCGCAGTCCCGCGCCGCCGCACAGCGTGTCACTCCCGCGTAGGACTACCGCCAGGCGCAAGGCATTGCCGTTCGCCAGTTCCTCCTGCGTAGCGGTCATAAAGCTCCTGGCGTCGGAGTCGGTGAAGGGATGCGGAATACGCAGCGTGGTCGCCGCCACTTCGCGAGCGCCAATCAGCGGCATGAGCGCGGGAATGTCCGAAGGCGCGTAGGCGCGCAGCGTCAGCCGCTCGGTTTGCAAGGGAGTGAACAGCATCTTGCTGCTTTAACTTTAGAATGCTGATATGCCACATGCCTTGGAAGGCAGCGTCCCTAGAACGCCTCAATCCCAGTCACGCTGGCCCCGATAATCAGGGTGTGAATGTCGTGCGTGCCCTCATACGTCTTGACGCTTTCGAGGTTCATCAGATGGCGCATGATGGGATAATCGTCGGCCACGCCGTTTGCGCCAAGGATATCTCGCGACATCCGGGCGCACTCCAGCGCCATCCACACGTTATTTCTCTTGGCCATCGAGATGTGCTGGTGCTGTACTTTTCCCGCGTCTTTCAAACGGCCAACTTGCAGCACGAGTAGCTGCGCTTTCGTGATCTCGTTGATCATCCACGCCAGTTTTTCCTGCACCAGTTGATGTGAGGCGATGGGCTGATCGCGGAATTGCTTGCGCAATAACGCATACTGCAGCGCGCAGTCGTAACAAGCCATCGCTGCCCCGACCGCGCCCCACGCGATTCCGTAGCGCGCCTGGTTCAAGCACATCAGCGGAGACTTCAAGCCCCCCGATCCCGGCAATAAATTCGACTCGGGAATGCGCACATCCTGCAGCGACAAACCCGACGTCACCGAAGCCCGCAGCGACCACTTCCCGTGAATGTCGTTCGCTTTGAATCCGGGACGGTCGGTCTCGACCAGGAATCCGCGTACCTTATCGCCTTCATCTTCAACCTTGGCCCAAATGACGGCCACGTCGGCGATGGTGCCCGACGTGATCCACATTTTTTCACCGTTCAGCACATACTCCTTGCCGACTTTACGCGCGCGCGTCCTCATGCCGCCCGGATTCGATCCGAAATCCGGTTCGGTCAGCCCAAAGCAGCCGAGCTTTTCGCCTTTTTGCATCTCCGGCAGCCAGGTGCTTTTCTGCTCGTCGCTGCCAAAGGTATAAATCGGATACATCACCAGCGCCGATTGCACGCTGACGAACGAGCGCACGCCCGAATCCCCGCGCTCGAGTTCCTGCGTCACCAGGCCGTATTCCACGTTCGACATGCCGGCGCAGCCGTAGCCGTTCAGCGACGCCCCGAAGAATCCTAGATCAGCCATTGGCTTGACCAGTTCGCGCGGAAAACGGCCGGCGCGGTTGCACTCCTCAATAATCGGTACGAGATTGTCTTCGATGAACTTGCGCGCCGTATCGCGCACCAGGCGCTCGTCGTCATTCAGCAAAGTGTCGAAATCGATGAAGTCTACGCCGCGAAACTTGATGGCTGGCATTCCGTTTCACTCCAAAAGGTCGGCAGACAGCGAACTGCAAACTAATCAAAGTAGCAGAGCGGCAGGGAACTGGGCAACGGGAGTCGAGTTTAAGGTAGTGTCTGCACATTTCAGACACTACCGAGTTTAAGTAGTCGATTGGGCGACTTTTTGGGGAATTGGCAATTCAGAATCCGTTTCTCAAACGTCGCTTCCCGAGGAACTCGCGGCAGCATCGAGAAACTCAAATACATTAGCCTTTCGTTCGCTCAAGACCACAGGTGCGGATTTAGGACATGTGCTTCCCGTCCTTCGCCATCCCCGCCGCATCTAATGTGCTAGGCTTTTACTCATAGCTTAGGACCCGTGTCCTCTGAAGGATCTCCGCATTGATTAACACTTTGCTAGGCAAGGTTTTCGGGACGAAGAACGAGCGCGAGATTAAGCGCCTGCAGCCTCGCGTGGAGGCGATCAACGCGCTGGAGCCGGAGGTGCGAAAGCTCTCCGACGACGAACTTCGCGGCAAGACGGCGGAATTTCGCGCCCGCATTCAGGAGCGTCTCAGCTCGGTTGTGGATGAGCCCGATGCCGATCCCGACCGCTTGAAGGAAATTGAAGCGCAGCGCAGCGAACTGCTTAAAGTGGTTCTCGATGAACTCCTGGAGGAAGCCTTTGCCGTGGTCCGCGAAGCTGGACGGCGCGTGCTCAACATGAGGCACTTCGACGTGCAGTTGATTGGCGGCATGGTTCTGCACCAGGGCACGATTGCGGAAATGAAAACGGGCGAAGGCAAAACGTTGGTTGCCACCCTCCCGGTTTATCTGAACGCACTCAGTGGGCGAGGCGTGCACGTGGTCACCGTCAATGATTACCTGGCCAAGCGCGACTCGGAATGGATGGGCAAGCTTTACGGTTTTCTCGGGCTAAGCGTAGGCGTGATCGTGCATGATCTCGACGATGCGGAGCGCCGCGCCGCGTATGCAGCCGACGTGACCTATGGTACGAACAACGAGTTCGGTTTCGACTATCTGCGCGACAACATGNNCCATCGTCGACGAAGTCGATTCTATTTTGATTGACGAAGCGCGGACGCCCCTCATCATTTCTGGTGCCAGCGAAGAATCCACGGACAAGTACTACAAGGTGAATCGCATCATCCCCAAGCTCGAAAAGGGCGAGGAGATTGACACGCAGCCGGGTGAGCCCAAGATTATGACCGGCGACTATGTGGTCGATGAAAAACATCGCAACGTCACGGTCAGCGACGAAGGTTGGGAAAAAGTTGAAAAGCTGCTCGGCATCGGCAACATTGCGGACCCCGAAAATTGGGCGCTCAAGCATCACGTTGAGACCGCCGTCAAAGCGCACGCGCTTTATAAACGGGACGTCGAATATGTGGTCAAAGACGGCGAAGTGCTCATCGTTGACGAGTTTACCGGGCGCCTGATGCCCGGACGGCGATGGTCCGACGGGCTGCACCAGGCGATTGAGGCGAAAGAAAACGTAAAGATCGAGCGCGAGAACCAGACGCTCGCCACCATCACGTTTCAGAATTATTTCCGCATGTACAGGAAGCTGGCGGGCATGACGGGAACGGCGGAAACGGAAGCGCCGGAGTTCGACAAAATCTACCGCCTCGAAGTCGTCGTGATTCCGACCAATCGCGAGCTGCTGCGCAAGGAAAATCCGGACATTGTCTATCGCACGGAAAAGGAAAAATACTTTGCCGCTGCCGACGAAATCCAGAGGTTGCACGATAGCAACCAGCCTGTGCTGGTGGGTACGACCTCGATCGAAAAGTCGGAGCGTCTCTCTGAATTACTGAAGAAGAAGGGAATTAAGCACGTCGTCCTCAACGCGAAGTATCACGAGCGCGAGGCGGAGATTGTTGCGCAGGCCGGGCGCAAGGGAATGGTGACGATCGCCACCAACATGGCGGGCCGCGGCACCGATATTCTGCTGGGCGGCAACCCGGAATTCATGGCCAAGCAGGAATGCGTGAAGAATGGAATCGCGCAGCCAATACGGGCCGCACAGGGCAAAATCGAAGCCGAGGTCGATGATTCCAACCGCACGGTCTGGTATTACGCGGGCAATGAATTCGCGGTCCCGACGGATCAGTGGAACGAAATTTTTGCCCGGTACAAGGCTGACACTGACCAGGAACATAAGGATGTGATCGCTGCCGGCGGGTTGCACATTTTCGGCACCGAACGCCACGAAGCGCGGCGCATCGACAANNCGGCCGCCAGGGCGATCCCGGCTCTTCGCGTTTCTACCTTTCGCTCGAAGACGACCTGATGCGGATCTTCGCCAAGGAGTGGGTTTCCAACCTTCTGCAACGGCTCGGCATGGAAGAAGGCGTTCCCATCGAATCGCGCATGATTACGCGCCGGATTGAAGCCGCGCAGAAGGCTGTCGAAGGCCAGAACTTCGAAGCCCGCAAACACCTGCTCGAGTATGACGACGTCATGAACAAGCAGCGTGAGGCGGTCTATGGTTTGCGCCGCCGTCTGCTGGAAGGGCTCGATCAAAAGGATCTGATTATCGAAGACTACGTCTCGGGAATTCTTGGCGACATCCTCGAACGGCACTGTCCGCCCAAAGAGCACGTCGACGACTGGGACCTCAAAGCTCTGAAAGAAGCGATCATCAATCGCTTCGGGGTCGACATCTACACCGAGGGCATGAAACCAGAAAACATGAATCGCCAGGAACTGGGCGATGCCATCTTCGAGAAACTCAAAGAGCGCTATGACTCAAAAGAGGCGCTGATCGGCGCCGATGCCATGCGCTACCATGAGCGCATGATCATGCTCAGTGTGATCGATGCGCAGTGGAAAGATCACCTGCTCTCGATGGATCACCTCAAGGAGGGCATCAACCTTCGCGGCTACGGACAGCACGATCCGCTGGTCGAGTATAAGCGCGAGTCCTTCGACATGTTCGAAGAGATGATGCAGCGTTTCCAGGAAGAGACGGTTCGCTACCTCTATCTGATGCAGATCATGGAACGCCCGCAGGATCCGGGAGGAATGCCGGGTGGAGCGGGTGCCAGCGATTTGACCGGCCATGGTTCAGATGCGGGCGCGCCGTCGGTTATTACGGGTGGCCGTGGCGGCAATGGACGAGCGCTGCGTCCAGTCGCAACGTCTGTGGATGAGATTGAAGCGGCCTTCCAGCGTAAGAAAAGGAAAGAGCTGGAACAGGCGCGCATGGCTGGTTCCGGCGACATGCAAGTGCAGCAGATTGTGCGCTCCGGGGATAAGGTTGGGCGCAACGATCCTTGCCCCTGCGGCAGCGGCAAAAAATACAAGCATTGCTGCATCTCGAAGGATCAGGAGCGGCTGCACCGTTCCTCGGACGTGGCCGGGGTGACGTATGAGGAACTCTTCGCGAAGTTGGAGGAGCATCTCACCGCCGACCGGCTGGAGAAAGCGGAACCGTATGAAATAGCGCGGCTGAATCCCGCCAAAATCCCCGCTGCCTTGCTGGACGCTTATTTTCTGCGGCTGGCGACGTGCAACCTTTTGGATCGTGCGGCGGAGGCACTGGAGATTCTGGGCTGGTCTGACCGGCTCAAGGAAGGCTGGAAACACGTCATGTTTGGAGCCGTCCGCAATGGACGCCGGGATGTGGCGCAACGGCTGATGCGACTGCGCGAGCCGCAGGGCTTCAAGGAATCAGACTTGGATTTTTCCGAACGGCTTTTGCTGGCGTGTGACGATATTCCCCGCTGCGTGCAATTGATGGAGGAAAATGCCCGGAAGGTTCTAAAAACGGAGAACCTGGAAGAATTGCTGGGGCTGGCCCATGGCGTGACGTTTTCCAAATTTCCCGCGCTGGGCATCCTGCTTTACCGGGGTGTTTTTCCATTGGTTCCCACCGACCGCGCCGCCACGTCGTTTGAACAATTGATGCTGGCGCGCGACCGGTTGAATTTGCCGCCGGACGATCCGTTCAGCGACATCCTGGACAAACGGCTGGCGGAGCATGAAGCCGAGGATGGGAAAGATGCCGTGGAACTGCGGAAATCGCGGCGTCTATTGGAAATCAAGGCGCAGGAGGTGCGGGAGCTGAAAGATTCGCTGGAGCGGCTGCAAAAGGAGATTGTGCGCCGCGAACAGCAACGCGCCCTGCCGCCCGTCGCGCCTGCGGTCAAGCCCCCGTCGGCGGACGAGCCGGCCTTGAAGGAATTGCGGCGCAAGGTGGACGGATTAAAATCGGCGCTCAAGGAACGTCATCACGAACGGAACGATCTGCGGCGCGACTTGCACCAGGTGCTCACCCGTCTGGAAACGCTTCAGCAAAACGCCGCCGCCGTTGTGCCCGCTGAGGCGGAAGCCCCGGACCGCGAGGACGAATCATTGCTGCCGCAGGACGCGGTGGAAGTTCACCCGGTAAGACTGATCGAATTCCCCAAGGGATTTCAGGCGGCGCTGGCCGCTTTTCCGCGCCATGTCGCCCGTGCCGCCATGATCATGACCGGACGGCTGGCGGCGGGCGAACCGGCGGCGTTCGTGGGCGCCTTGCGGCTCAAGCAAGTGCCGAACGTGATGCGGCAACGGATCGGCTCGGATTTCCGGCTGTTCTTCCGCCTGCACCCTGACCATTTGCAGGTCATTGACCTCATCAACCGGAAAGACCTTCACCACCGGCTCAAAACACTCAAATGAAGACTGTCGCCCGCCATGAACCAATTCATCCAGTTCCTGAAACAAGCGTGGCCGGGGGAAACGGTTTAACCACAGATGCCGCGTGGCGGAGCTTTACGCGGATTCCAGCATGTCAATATTTCAGCGTTTCAGGATTTGCCTTTGAGATTTCAGCATTTAAGCGTTTCTGCTTTTTCTAAAACTTGCCGCTGCCCGCTTTCCGGCGCACACTTCGCCGCATGGCAAATAATAGTGACAGCAATCGGGATCCTTTACGTGTGGTATGAAAGCGGTCGCTTTGTGTGTCGCCATGGTGGTTTGCGGCTGGAAGGTCACAGCCCAGACCAACGTTTATTTCACTGCCACGGCGGTGCTGGATGCCAGCACCGTGCAGCTCACGTGGGTTGACAACGGCAGCACCTTGGGCTGCACGGACAACATGGCTTCGGCGCAAACCGGATTCTGGCGTATCCTGGCCGGCCCTTCACTCACCAACCGCTGGTATGTTGCCGAAAGATGCAGTCAACTCGGACAGCCATTCT
>PLBE01000167.1 GCA_003134435.1 Acidobacteriaceae bacterium | reverse complement strand
GGCGGGGCCATTCGTGTTTGGAGTAGCGATTGCACTCCACCAAAGTAGGCACCTTCTCGCTGTATTTCCATTGACATAAATCGTCCACGTGCATGATCCTTGAGTCACAGCATATTTAGAATTGGGGTTCCGGGATGAAAAGCCCAAGTCTCATGGATTGAAGCCTTTGCCTCTAAAGTTCCTAGAATGAATACTTTGCGAGAGTATACCCTATCTAAAGTGTTTGTTATTAAGACTTTAGTAAAATGAGGGGAGGGGGTACCCTCCAAGCAGAAAAGCAAAGCGTGTCCCGTGATCTTTCAACTGTCGGTTCAATGGGAGTCGGAGTCTTAGCTCTTCAGGGCGATTTCGATGCGCACCGCCGCCGGCTCGAAGAGCTCGGCGCAGAGGTCGTGCTCGTCAAAAAGCCCGAGCAGTTCGATGCAATCGACGCCCTCGTGATTCCCGGCGGAGAGTCGGGCACATTTCTCAAGCTGCTCGGCGAAAACGGATTCGCGAAGCTGAAAGACTTCGTGCGCGCGAAACCTACATTTGGCACTTGCGCGGGATGCATTCTGCTGGCAACGGAAGTCGAGAATCCCAAGCAGGCCGGGTTGGGAGCGCTCGACATTACCGTGCGCCGCAACGCCTACGGTCGCCAGATCGATAGTTCGATCCGCGCAGGGCTGTTCCTCGGCGATCCCATTGAAATGGTGTTCATTCGCGCTCCCAGAATCGAGCGTGTAGGCGCTGGCGTCGAGGTCATCGCGACCGAAGGTCAAGACGCTGTGCTGGTGCGGAAGGGAAGCACGCTGGCCGCGACCTTCCATCCCGAGTTAAGCGACGACCCGCGAATCCACCAGTACTTCCTGCAAATCGCGGAAAACGGAAAGCGCCAGGGGAGTTGACGATCGCTACCTCCGCTTAGTGCAGGAATGAGTGCCGAGGGGGCTCTCGGCAACGAACGATTGAAGAGCTAATTGCTCAGATGACGCCGAACCAAGGCGGCCAAACCAACCAAACCGCCTCCCAGTAGTGCGAGCAGACCCGGCTCCGGGATGACCGAGGATTGCACGACCGAAGTGGTCGCAAAGGAATTCGAAGCCAGAATCAGGAGTAACAGAACAGCAGGGCCCAAGTTTCGCAAGTTGATGATGCTCCTTTCGCACCCTTCTTAACCGCAATCGGCCCTCCAACCATCGGGTTTTCACCATTAATTCAAAAATGGCCTTTTCGCGGCAAACTGCGCTCTAAACTCAACCGCAGCGCCACGTTTTCCAGAGAGCGGGCTTTTCCGTATGCACCGCTTTGCACAGTTTTGCCATGGAGCGCCTCCTTTTCTGGCGCTGGATGAGGGATTTGGGAGGAGTCAATCGATCCAGCTCAATCGGAACGCAACCAGCGCGACACTCGCGTAGGAGCAGACGCCCCCGTCTGTCCAGTCGAGCACAGCTCGGCAGGTCCCACATCAGGACAACTGATTGATCTTCGCGGCCAGAATGAAATCCGACTCAGTCAACCCATCCACAGCGTGCGTCCACAGAGTGATTTCGACTTTGCCCCAGCCCAGCAGGATGTCGGGATGATGGCCCTGTTGCTCGGCCAGTTCGCCAACCCGGTTTACGAACACTAGCGCCGATTTGAAATCGGAAAACTTGTAAGCGCGGACGAGGTGATGCTCGCCGACGACATTCCACTGCGTTGGCTCAGTCGAATCTGGCGGAGCCAATTGCTGCTGCAGTTCGCTGAGTTTGTTACCCTTCAGCGTGGGCACGCCGCCATGGCACGGTACGCAGTTCTTAAGGGCGAGGCGCAGGTTCCTCATGCTGTTTCAGATGCTGGCCGCCATAGAACGACGCAGAAATGGGAACGACGCAGACATGGAACGACACAGACATGGAACGACACAGCAAAAACCCCTGTATCAGCCTCCGAGGAACTGAACTGGAGCGCAACGGAACCGGAACGGGGCCAGGCCCCGTCCCGCGCCAGCCTGCTGGACCAGCCAAACTAAAAAGGTATGTCTTCGTCCGTAATCGGAGAACTGCCGACTTGCGCATGCTCCGGCTCATGTGCGCTCTGGTCGAAACTGTTGCCGCCGGAGGAGGTCGCGACTCCCCGTGTGCCGCCAGAGTACTCGCCCCCACCGCCGCCTTCGCCGCGTCCGCTCAGCAGCACCAGGTCGTTGGCGATAATCTCCGTCTTGTACATCTTCTTCCCGGTTTCCTTGTCGTCCCATGACCCGGTGCGCAGGCTGCCCTCGATGTAGCACTTTCCACCCTTCTTCAGATACTGCCCAATAATCTCGGCCAACTTCTGGAAGGCCACGATGTTGTGCCATTCCGTCCGGTCTTGCCAATTGCCGTCTTTGTCCTTGAAACGCTCATTCGTGGCGATGGAGAACTTCGCCACTGGCATGCCGCCTTGCGTGAACTTCATCTCGGGATCTTTGCCCAGGTTTCCAATCAGAATCACTTTATTTACGCTTTTCATCCGTCCTGCTCCTTCGAAACCGCCGACCTTCAAGACGCTCACTATAGCAGAATTCGGCGACTCCAATGCAGTGTCGCCCGTACCCGCAATATGTGATGAATCGGACAGGACTTTGGCAGACTACTCGCACTAAACCGCGATCTGGAACAGCATCAGGTAAACGATCACGCCCGTGACCGACACATAAAGCCAGATCGGAAATGTCCAGCGCGCGATGGCCCGATGCCGGTCAAACTGCCCACGCAGCCCGCGCGTCAGCGTAATCAGCACCATCGGCACAATCACGATGGCTAGGATTGTGTGCGAGACCAGGATGCTGAAATAAAGTGTCCGCACCCATCCCGTGCCGCGGAAATAAACAATCCCTCCGTGATGGGGCCAATGGTAGTAAATGTACGAAACCAGGAAAAGCGACGACGTCGCGAATGCGGTCAGCATAGCCAGGCGATGCGCCGCCATCTTGCCGCGTGCTATAAGCATTCGTCCTGTTACCAGAAGCACGGCGCTACATCCATTGAGTGTCGCATTGATCTTGGGGAAGATGGAGTAGTCGGTCATAGTGATTGCTTTCGTTTGTACGGGAACACGGGTCGTTTGGCAACAATTTGTAATGGGCAATCTTCAATTTGCAATTTGAAACCGGCACGCCCTGCTCATTTTCGCATCGGCGTTAATCCGGCATTGAAATCGCAGATCACGGATTACCAACTACAAATCCCGCCGCTCCGCCCTGCTCTTCCGATAGAATGTCGTCACGATGCCTGACGTGGGGAGCCCTCAGTCGCCCGCCCCGGCGGCTACAAAAGAATCTGACGTTCGGCCGCTGCCGGTGGTGGCCGTCTGGGCGCGCGATCTGCTGGTCTCGCTCGCCATCTCCGCTTTCATTATCATCTTCCTCTACCAACCGGTGAAGGTCGAAGGCACCAGCATGATGCCCGGCCTCGAAGACCAGGAGCGCATCTTCGTCAACAAATTCGTCTATCGCTGGGAGCCCATCGAGCGCGGCGACATCGTCGTCTTCCGTTATCCGCGCGACACCACGAAAAGCTACATCAAGCGCGTCATTGGAGTAGCCGGCGACCACATCCGCATCGAAAATGGTCAGGTGTACGTTAACGGCAAAGCCCTCGACGAAGACTACGTTCCCAGCGATTACGCGGATGCCCGCTCCTACGGAGAGATCGTGGTGCCGTCGAATAGCTTCTTCGTTCTCGGCGACCATCGCACCATGTCCAACGACAGCCGCGACTTCGGCGCCGTCAACGAACGCTTCATTTACGGCAAAGCCGTCTTCGGCTATTGGCCGATGGAGAAGTTGGGAAGACTGCGGTAGCGCCGTCCGGACACCCACGACTCTCGCGGGGTAGTTGAGGAGATACTGGGTTCCGGTAGCGACCCGGTGCATTCATTCTCGCGCGAAGTAAATCGCAGTAATCCACAGCCCCGTCTGTTAAAATCCCTGAAATCTAGTCCCAGGAGTTCCAATGCAAGCGATCCTTGCACTCGAAGACGGCAGAGTCTTCCGAGGCAAAGGCTACGGCGCTAAAGGCGAATGCTCCGGCGAAGTCGTTTTTAATACTTCCATCACCGGCTATCAGGAAATTTTCACCGACCCATCGTACGCGGGACAGATCGTCGTCCTGACCAACCCTGAAATTGGCAACTACGGCACCAATCCCGAAGACAACGAGGCCGTGCGCCCCTACATCGAGGGACTGATCGTGCGTGAGTTCTCGAAAGTCAGTTCCAACTGGCGCTCGCAGCAGGTCACCGACGAGTTCATGGAGCAGTTCCGGATCCCCGTGCTCGCCGACATCGACACCCGCGCCCTGGTGCGCCACCTGCGCGACAACGGCGTGATGCGCGGCGTCATCTCTACCTTGGAAGCCGATATCGACAAACTGATTGCCAAGGCTTGCGCTATCCCGAAAATGGATGGCCAGGATTTGGCCAAGGTCGTCTCCACCAACCACACCTACGTTTGGGAGACAGGCGAGCGCTCGCACCTGCCGGACGAAATTGTCGGCGTCAAGGACGAACCGGCGCGCTTCCACGTCGTCGCCTATGACTTCGGCATCAAGCAGAACATCCTGCGCAAGCTGCGTGGAGAAGGTTGCAAAGTGACAGTCGTCCCGGCACAGACCACGGCGGAGGATGTGCTGGCGCTGAAGCCAGACGGAGTGTTCCTGTCGAACGGCCCTGGCGATCCTGAACCATGCACCTACGCGGTCGATAACATTCGCCGCCTGATGGGACGCCAGCCGATCTTCGGAATTTGCCTCGGACACCAACTCACCGGCATCGCGCTGGGAGGCAAGACCTTCAAACTGAAATTCGGCCACCACGGCGGGAATCATCCGGTGAAGCAGTTGCTGAGCGGCAAGATCGAGATCACTGCGCACAACCATAACTTCGCCGTCGATCCCGATTCGCTCCCGCAAAGCGAAGTCGAATTGACGCACATGGATTTGAACGACAATACGCTCGAAGGCATGAGGCATAGGAATCTGCCGCTTTTCACCGTGCAATACCACCCCGAAGCGGCTCCAGGCCCGCACGATTCGCACTATCTGTTTAAGGATTTTGTAAAGATGATGGAGGAGTGCAAGCGGTGAATTCACGTGCCAATCGACTCCTGTTCGTTGCGACAGTCTTGGCCAGCATTTCTCCGCTTGCGTGCTCGAGCGTTTCTTGGTCCGTCAACCGCGAAGTTTGCGGCCAAATTCAGGCTACTGACAAGGGGTCGTCGACAATACTCAGAAACATTGATCTTCAGCTTTACCGATCGCAGACAAAGCACATTCCGTGCTGTTCAAAGGCTGACAGGATATCCGATATGCGAACGGATGCGAACGGGGATTTCATGTCGGGCAGCCTTCAGCCAGGGCGATACTTTATTGTCGTAAAAGATTCTGATCCGAAGTTTGTATTCCCGATCTCGTTGGAAAAGCAGTATGACGGCAAGACCTGTTCCTTGCATGCGGTGTTCTCGTTCGATCGACAGACCAAAAAGACAGAACAGACGGTCACGCTTGAAGTTCCTAAGCTGAAATAAATGCCTGAACGAACTGATATCTCGAACCGCGATCCTGAACTCCAGGCGAGCGAGAGCTTTGAAAGGGCACGCCTTCCAGGCGTGCCGCAAGAGTACCAATAGTGACGAGGCTTTAGCCGCTGAGGGACTGCCGAAAGCACGAATGAAGCCGCGACGAGAACACGCCACGAACAATTGTCAGACCTACATGGTCACCTCGCCCACTTGGGAACGTCGCGCTCTATTTCATGCGGAGCCTTGGGCGAGACTTTTGATCGATACGCTCTATCACTATCGAGGGACAGATTATCTACTTCACGAATTCGTCGTCATGCCCGACCATTTTCATGCGCTAATTACTCCGCAGACGAGTCTGGAAAAGGCTGTTCAATTCATCAAGGGCGGATTTTCTTATCGGGCAAAAAAAGAATTGGGATCGAGCCTGGAGATTTGGCAAAAGGGATTTCAGGACCATCGCATCCGCGATGCGAGTGATTTGGCGGCCCATGTCATCTATATTCACGATAATCCCGTGAAGGAGCATCTCTGCGAGCGTCCCGATGAGTTTCCATATTCTTCCGCCCATGCGGGCTTTAAACTGGACGCCGTTCCTCGGGGGCTAAAGCCCCAAGTCTTAGGTAAGCCCGTCGCGGCACGCCTGGAAGGCGTGCCCTTTCAAAACACAACCTCAAATCAAGTCGAATTGAATAGTGCGGCGAAGGCGACACCCATTCAAAGCGGAATCTCAAGTCCGGACGAAACTAATAGCGCGGCGAAGATCGCGCCCCTTCAAAAGGGAACCTCAAGTCGAGGTGAAATCACCGACGGTGCGGCTGAAGCCGCACCCTTTCAAAGCAAGATCGAACGTGTTCCTCTTGCCACCAAGGCCAAAACTGCATAATGCCCAAACGAACTGACATCTCGAAAATCCTGATCCTCGGCTCCGGCCCCATCGTCATCGGACAGTCGGCCGAGTTCGACTACTCCGGGACCCAGGCTTGCAAGGCTCTCAAGTCCGAGGGCTTTGAAGTCGTACTGGCGAACTCGAACCCGGCCACCATCATGACCG
>PLBE01000204.1 GCA_003134435.1 Acidobacteriaceae bacterium | reverse complement strand
CGTTGCTTTTTTCGGTTGCGCGGTTGGATCAGCGCCCATGCTTCGCAACGTAGCAGTTGGAGAGTGCGCGGAGCAAATTTCGCGGGATAGTTTCTTTCGCGGGAACAATCCGAGCGGAATGCAAAACTTTCTTTGCAGACTCCATTGCAGACTAGCGGCTACCAACAGCAAAGGACCGCTACCAGCGGCCCTCTGCATCGTTCTATGCTATTGAAAATGCGTGCCGCGATTGGCTAGCGGCACTTTAAAAGGGCGTTGCTCTACCACCTGAGCTACGCGCCCTCACCAATTTCAATCTAACACATTTTCTGCGGGATTCTGGTCCGACCGGCGCTTCACGGGAGCACTGATGCGACGGTCGGAACGCCGGTTCGGTCGTCTCAAGGCGGCGTCTGAAGCCGGGCCAGCTGGCGGTGACGTTGCCACAGCAAAGGCGGTACACTCGGCACTTATGCTGCGTTTTCGTTTATGGCCGATGGCCGTTGCGCTCGGGTTCTGGACGATTCTTGCGCCTGCACTGATCCAGGCGAAGAAAAAAGAGCTGCCCTCGGTCCGCTGGATCGCGGGTGCGCCCGGTTGCACCTTCGAACGTGGCGATGACGGACGCTACCGCTGGACCATGACCGGGAATGATCTCGCGATCACCCTAATCGTGGACTCGCAGGAACTGACCAAGAGCCGCCGTCGCTTCTATCACCTTTTCGGCGCGTACGTCAGCGTGACCTACACCGGCCATAGCAAATTCGAGTTTCCGGCGGACGTGCGGATCGACTTTGTTCGTCATCATGACGTTCTGGAGGGTTATATGGACCCCTCGGAACTCACTAATAAACTGCAGTACGACATCGACACCCTTGTATTTGAAACTGAACGCCAGATCAAAAAGGATCCCAACATAACCGAAACGAAGACAGCCTACCTGAGAGAATTTGAAAAGGAAGCGGCCGAGTTTATCGAGTTCGTGAGCACCCAAACCCTCGATCCCGCCGGGATCACGCTGACTCCGGGCAATCCCGAGGCTCACGGATGGGTGTTTTTTGCGACCAGTAACAAGTGGATCGGTCCGTGGAAGGGTCGTGAAGACTTTGTCCTAGGATTCTGGATGAAGGATAAGATATGGCAATTTCCATTCTCACTACCGCCCACGGATGGCGACCTGATCCTGCGAAAACCGCAGGATTAAGGCTCACATTGCGACAGTTTCCGCGGCGCGCGTGACCTGGCAAGAGCAAGCAGGATGCGAGCGCGCCAGAAAACTGTGTTACAGTTTCGTGCTCATGGTTGGCAGGGTTTGCAGTCACGGTTCATCGTCATGGAGATCGCTCCCAAAGCAGCGCCGGACAAGCAACCGGCAGTGTTGTTTTACTGCCCGGCCTGCGCCATGGAAGTCAGCGATCCGCTGACATGCGGCGATTGCTCAGCCCTGATTTGCCGCCGCTGCGGAACGCCTCTGGAGTCTTCGGATGAACTGGGCATGGGGTAAGGCGCTGGTCAGAGGTGACTAATACCGGAGGCACAGCTTCAGACTAGGGCCATGGGCGATTCACGAGCCGCGAACCTCTTGACCGCTGACGACCACCGGCCAATGAAACGAATGAATACTGCTCTGGCTTCCCCGGTTCCCGCAAACGAAACCTCCAGCCAAAAGCCTAGCCTCGTCCGCGGACTAAGTTTGCTGGATTCCGTGCTGCTGCTCGTGAGCGGCATCATCGGCTCTTCGATTTTCCTTACCGCCAAGGACATTGCCGGGCCACTGCCAAATCCGAAACTGTTTTTTCTGGTATGGGTGCTGGGTGGAGTAATTTCGCTGTGCGCCTGCGTTGCCTTTGCCGAACTAGGATCCATGTTTCCCGACTCCGGCGGGCAATACATTTACCTGCGCGAAGCGTATGGCGACCTGGTGGCTTTTCTATACGGCTGGATGCTGTTCGCGGTTGCCAATGGCGGCACCATCGCTGCACTCTCGGTCGCGTCCGCAGCCTACATGGGAAATATTATCCCTGCGATTTCGCAAGCGCATGTCATTTTCTCGCTGGCCGGAATGCCATTCACGCGCGCGCACGCCGTTGGCCTGATATTGATCGCCGTTCTTACCTACGTCAATGTTGTCGGACTGCGCTGGGGTGCGTTGCTCCAGAATGTCTCGACCTGGACGAAGTTCACGGCGATGGCGGTTTTCATCGTTCTCGGATTTGCCATTGGGAAAGGACATTGGTCCAATTTCAGCGCGCAAGCACCCGGCGGATTAAGCATGGGATTGAGTGCGGCGCAGTTGATCTCCGCACTCGGCGTCGGTTTGATCGCTGTTTTCTGGGCCTATGACGGCTGGGTTTATATCACCTGGGTTGCCGGTGAGGTCAAGGAGCCGCGGCGCAATGTGCCACTGGCTATGGTTTTGGGCGTTCTCGTTGTTGGCGCGATTTATCTCGGCATGAACATGACTTACGTTTACGCCCTGCCCCTGAACGAGATCGCAAAGTACGAAACAATCGCGCATGCTGCCGCCACAAAACTTTTCTCGCCCGCAGCCGCCGGATGGCTTTCGGGGATGATTGCGATCTCCTGTTTCAGCGCGGCGGCGGCTTGTACGCTTTCAGGCTCACGCGTCTACCTTGCCATGGCACAGGATGGAGTTTTCTTCCGCCGTATGGCGGTCATTGATCCCAGGTGGCGTACGCCCGCCTTCAGTCTGATCGGCCAAGGCATCTGGGCCGCCGTGCTCACCATGAGCGGCCGCTACGACCAGCTTTACACTTACGTCATTTTTGGCATGGTGCTCTCCTACACACTGACCGTGATCGGACTGTTCATCCTGCGCTGGAAAAGGCCCGACATTCCCCGCCCTTATCGTTGCACCGGGTACCCGTGGCTACCCGCGATCTACGTTCTGGTTGGCGTCGCCTGGACGCTTAATACCATCATTCAGAGGCCAACCGAAGCATTCTGGGGCGCGACTATCGTGCTGATCGGCGTGCCCGGGTATCTGTATTGGAAGCGTGGAAGTGCCAGAATGACAGACTGAATTCGCGTTGCCCATCGCGCCGTTCTTTGTAATGCTATTCGATCATCTTTGGGTTCGGTGACACTCTCGCGTGAGTAACTCAGGCTCAGAAAACCGACGAACCTCCGAACCAGGTCCTTTAGCCGGCACCGGCGTCTCGATCGCGCAAGCTGCCGATCCCAACGGCCCCAGGCGTGTCATGGGGTTTCGCGACCTGGTGCTCTTCTACGTGGTCACGGGCGTCAGCCTGCGCTGGATCGCCACCGCTGCCGCCGCCGGCCCCAGTTCGATCATCATCTGGATCGGCGCCTGGCTCGCCTTCTACACGCCGCTTGCCCTCTCGGTCATCGAACTATCTTCGCGCTATCCGAACGAAGGTGGCCTCTATGTCTGGTCGAAGCGCGCTTTCGGCGATTTCTCCGGTTTTATGGCAGCCTGGACTTATTGGACTTCGAACCTCCCCTATTTCCCGGCTGTACTGTATTTTGCCGCCAGCAACGTTCTTTTTATGCGGCAGGCGCAGTGGTCGCATCTTTCCGCGAATCCGACTTTCTACATTGTCTTTGCGCTAGCGACGCTGGCCGCCGCCACGTTGTTGAACGTCGTGGGCCTCGATGTCGGCAAATGGCTGCATAACATCGGCGCACTCGCCATGTGGATTCCCGTTCTCATCGTCGTCGGCATGGGCGTGCTCGCGTGGCATCGCTTCGGATCGGCAACCGCATTTTCACTGCACACTATGAAGCCGAGCGTGCGCCTCAACGACATTATCTTCTGGTCGGTCCTGACCTTTGCCTTCGGCGGATGCGAAACCGCATCCTTCATGGCGGAAGAAATCAAGAACGCGCGCCGCACCATTCCTATGGCTCTGTTCGTTGGAGGACTCACGGTTGCATTCTGCTATGTCGTCGGAACCGTCTGCGTGCTGCTGGCAATGCCATCATCGGAGGTCAGCCCGCTGCAAGGGCTGGTGCAAGCCATCGCCAAGACTTCCGATCGCGTCGGACTGCCTTTCTTTCTTCCGGTCGCGGCCTTCCTCATCGCACTCAGCAACATTGGAGCTTCGGGAGCGTATCTCGCCGCCGTAGCGCGTCTACCGTTTGTAGCCGGCATTGACCGCTATCTGCCGCCCTCGTTCGGAGCGTTGCATCCGCGCTGGGGCACACCTTGGGTTGCGCTGGTGGTTCAAGCAGTGATTGGAGCGATCTTTATTTTTCTGGGACAGGCCGGTACTTCGGTCAAAGGCGCCTACGACGTGCTGGTCAGCATGGGAGTCATCACCTATTTCATCCCGTACTTGTATCTGTTCGCGTCGATGTTCAAGCTGCAGAGCGAGCCCGCCGGAGAAGGGGTGATTCGGGTACCCGGCGGCAAACCGGTAGCCTATGCGCTATCGATCGTCGGTTTCACAACGACAGTTTTTACGATTGCACTCTCCGTTTTGCCGCCGCCAGATGAACCGAACAAGCCGCTGGCGATTCTCAAAATCGTGGGCGGCTGCGGGGCGCTCGTGCTGATTGGGGTGGCGCTGTACTGGGCGGGAAGGCGGCGAGCCCAGGTACCTCCCAAGTTTGCGCCTGATTTTTCCCGTTGACAGCCTCGTGAAATCAGAAGAAAATCGTTTGAATTTTGTTGTAATTTTCCCCAGGCTGCTCCCTGAGTTTGAGGCCACTTTCCCCCGAATTGAGGAAGACTCCCATGCAGAGATTCGCGCAAGCTGCCTTGTCGTGTGCTGTATCCGCCATCCTGATCGCTATGTTCTGCGCAAATGCAATCGCGCAGAAACATATCACCGGAACTCTGCCCGATGGCGCAACCTACGTGATTGACGTGCCGGCGAAATGGAACGGCACGCTGCTTCTTTACAGTCACGGATATGTGGCGCCCGGGTCGCCGAACCCCGCAGTCGATGCGGGAGATCCTGCCACCGGAGGGTATCTGTACGCGGCCGGATATGCGTTGGCGGGTTCGTCGTACGCTACCACTGGCTGGGCGGTGCAACAGGCGATTCCAGATCAGATTTCGACCCTCGACGCTTTTGTTACCGCTGTCGGAACCCCGACCAGGACGATTGCCTGGGGACATTCACTCGGCGGCATGATCACCGCTGGTCTGGTACAGGAATACCCGACGCGCTTCAACGCGGCGCTTCCCATGTGTGGAGTCGTGGCTGGTGGAGTAGGTATCTGGAACCAGTCACTCGACGCGGAGTTTGCCTTCAACACGCTGCTCGCAGGGGGGGCTCTGCAAGTTGTGAACATCACCGACCCGGAGAAGAATTACACCAACGCCGAAGCCGTTCTTTCGACCGCCCAAACCACTGCCCAAGGTCAGGCGCGGATTGCGCTGGTCGCGGCGCTGGGGGATACCCCGGGCTGGTACGACCCCACATCTTCGGAACCATCTCCCACTGATTACACGACCCGGGAGGCCAATCAGTTTTCGTGGCTGCAAAACGTGGATTTCGCATTCACCTTCGCCTACCGCGCCGAACTGGAAGGGCGCGCCGGGGGCAATCCTTCTTTCAATACCGGGGTAAACTATGGCACGCAACTGAAGCACTCGGTTGACTATTCGGAGGTGCAAGCGCTGTATACCGCCGCCGGATTGAGCCTGGACGCCGACCTGGAAACACTGGCAAAGGCTGCGAGAGTTTCCGCGAACCCAGCCGCTCTGGCTTATCTGAAGGAAAACATCATTTATAACGGGCAGCTAACCTTCCCAGTGCTGACTCTGCACACCACCGGCGACGGATTGGTTTCAGTGCAGAACGAAAAGGCCTATTCGACGGTGGTCGGCGAAGCCAAAGACAGCGCAATGTTGAAAGAGACTTTTGTGCATCGAGCGGGTCACTGCGAGTTTACCCCCGCGGAAATGATCACCGCCTTCCAGACACTCGAACTGCGGCTGAACAGCGGAAAATGGGAGGATCTCGGAGTCTCGCAGCTGAACAGTGAGGCCGCGGCTTTAGGGGCCGGCTACAACGTTATCGAAGTTAACGGCACGCTGGTGCCGACGCCGCCGGCGTTTGAGAGTTATGTGCCTGCCCAGTTTCTAAGGATCTACGACGACTTTACAAAATAGGCAGCATCAAACCGCATCAGCGACGGCGCCCCTTGATGTGCAAGCTAAACTGGCACGGCCGTCTTCCGTTTCGGATTGAAGAACGGCAACGACACCACGGTCGCCGTCGTCTTCATGCGTTGCGCTTCGATGGTCAACTCCATCTGCAACCTGGTGCCTGTCTTCGAATACTCCGTGCCCACGCTGGCCAGCGCAATCAGTTTCTTAAGTAACGGAGAAAACGCGGTCGTCGTGGCTTTACCCACGTGCTTATCACCCGCATAAACGGGCACTGCGACGCGTGAGGCCTGGCTGGGCGCGGCGGGCGAGAGTCCGAACTTGTCGAACTGCTCTTCCACTTCCACCCAATCCACCTCCAGTCCAACCAACTGCCGCGCTACCCCCTGCTTGTGATCTCGCGCCAGGGCGCGCTTGCCAATAAAGTTCTCCTTATCGAGGTGCACCATCTTGCCGAAGCCCAACTCGTAGGGTGAGTACTTCTGCGACGGAATCAGCGCCTTCTTTGAACTGATGTAATCGACCTCAATCAGCAACAGTCCCGCCTCGACACGCGAGACATCGAGCGCGAGCATGCCGGCAGCATGAATATCGAACTGCCTCCCTTGGTCCATCAGGGCGTCCCAGACCTTGACCGCCCGATCCCACGGGATCCAAATTTCGTAGCCGAGGTCACCGGTGTATCCAGTGCGCGAAATATCCACCGGTACGCCGGCAATGGTGCCGCTGGTCTTACGAAAATATTTCAGATTGGTGATGTCGGCTTCCGCGACATTCTTCAGGAGTCTCGCCGACGCCGGCCCTTGGAGGGCCAGAGCGGCGGTCTGCTCCGAGATATCGTCGATCTGAACATCCATGTTCAAGCCATTCTGACGGAACCAGCGCAGGCTCGGATCGGCAGCCGTCCAGCGATACTTGTCCTGTTCGAGGCGCGTGATCGTGCCGTCATCGATGACCTTGCCGTCTTCATCGCACCAGCAGGCGTAAATCACCTGGCCCACCGCAACTTTGCTGATGTCGCGCGTGATCACGCGGTTGACCAGTTTGGTCGCGTCTTTGCCCGTGATCAGATATTTATAAAGCGGCGAAATATCAATCAGAGCGCACGCATTGCGGATGGCGTTATATTCATGCTCGTGATGCACTTCGTACACGCTGACCGTGTAATACCCGGACCATTCGCGGTAATTCAGGCTCTGGCAGAGGGCAAAAGTTCTGTCGTGAAATGCAGTTCCAATCGGCAAGGCGACCTCGTATGCGGATTTCCCGTTTGCGTTTTTCTCCGTGAACCTCGCGGGAACTCAGTGGTTAACAAAAATCTCTACCACAGAGGACGCCGGGGATCGCAGCGGAAACGTGAAGAAACCCCGACGCCGGATTATATGCACCTGCATGGTGCCTCAGCAAGCACCGAAATGTTTTGACCACAAGTCAGCAACTGGGCGTAAGTAGAGACAAAGTGACGCTTTCTCGATAGAATGGCGAGTCATTTTCTGCGAAAGTTGCCGGTTATCTATGCCTGCTGGTTCGAGCCGTACGAAGTACGACGTTATCGTGATTGGCGGTGGCCACAATGGCCTCACCAACGCGGCCTACCTGGCAAAAGCCGGGAAGAAGGTGCTCGTCCTCGAACGCCGCCACATCCTTGGCGGGGCGGCCTGTACCGAAGAAGTGTTTCCCGGCTTCAAGTTTTCCGTTTGCTCGTATGTCGTCTCGCTGCTGCGGCCTGAGATTATTCGCGACCTCGATCTTCCCCGGCACGGACTTGAGATCCTGCCCCTCGACGGCACCTTTACTCCCATGCCGAATGGCGATCATCTCTGGCGCGTCAACGATCACGGTAAGACGCATCGCGAGATTGCACGTCACTCGCGGGTCGACGCCGAGGCCTACGATGAATTTGGCAAGGCGATGCAGGCCATGTGCCGGTTCGTGAAGCCGATCCTCAGCATGATCCCGCCCGACCCGGCGACGCTCAATCCGAAAGAACTGATGAAGCTGCTCTTCATCGGACGCCGATTCCAGGGGATGTCGAGCGAGGACAAATACAACCAGGTCCAGCTCATGACGATGAGCGCCATCGATTTTCTCGATCAGTGGTTTGAAACCGATGTGCTCAAGGCGACGATGTCCGCGTCCGGCATTATCGGCACGTTCTTAGGGGTGCGTTCCCCGGGCACTGCCTACGTTCTGCTGCATCACTACATGGGCGAGATCGATGGAGCCTTCCGTGCCTGGGGTTTCGCGCGCGGCGGCACCGGCGCCATTTCGAATGCGATTGCCGAAGCGGCTCGCGAAGCTGGAGTCGAGATCCGCACCGAAGCTCCGATTGCGCGCATCATCGTCAAGAATGACGCCAAGAACGGACGCGCGACCGGCGTCGTGCTAGCGAACGGCGACGAGATCTACGCCGACGTTGTATCTTCCAGCGTCGATCCGCGGCTCACGTTTACCAAACTGATCGAGCCCGGCCATCTGCCCGATGAATTCCTGGACGGCGTCAAGCGCTACAAGTTCCGCGGGTCTTCGGGCAAGGTCAACATGGCGCTCGACGGGCTGCCCAACTTCAAGTGCATGCCTGGCACCGGTGCGCATCTCCGCGGCGCCATGTCGATCTCGCCAAGCGTCGAGTACATGGAGAAGGCTTACGACGAAGCGAAATATGGGCACTGGTCCTCACATCCGTACATCGACATGGTGATTCCGACCCTCACCGATACTTCGTTGGCCCCACCGGGCAAACATATTCTGTCGTGCTTCGTGCAATACGCACCTTACAAGCTCGCCCCCGGCCTCGACTGGGATACGGAAAAAGAAAAATTTGGCGACAATGTCGTCAACACCATTGCCGAATACGCGCCCAACATCAAAGACATCATCCTGCGCCGCCAAGTAGTCACCCCGCTCGATCTTGAGCGCGAGTGGGGATTAACCGAGGGCAACATCTTCCAGGGCGAACTGTCGCTCGAACAATTGTTCTTCCTGCGTCCGGTTGCCGGATGGGCGCAATTCCGCTCGCCGATCAAGAACTTATATATGTGCGGATCGGCCACGCATCCGGGCGGTGGCATCATGGGCGCGCCCGGACGTCTGGCAGCGCTCGAAATTTTGAAAGATGGGGGCGCGTAAAACAAAATGGCAGAGACGCGCGATGTGATCATCGTAGGGGGCGGACACAACGGTCTGGTCGCCGCCTTCTATCTCGCCAAAGCCGGATTCAAACCGCTGGTGCTCGAACGCCGCGCCCAGGTGGGCGGAGCAGCCGTCACTGAAGAACTTCATCCCGGCTTTCGCTGCTCCACGCTCACGCATAACACCGGCCCGCTCCGCGCCGACATTGTGCGCGACATGCAACTCGAGCAGCACGACCTCAAGCTGACAACTCCCGATGTGAGCACCGTCTCCCTGCTGCCCGACGGCCGGGCGCTCGTCCTCTACTCCGACGCAACAAGAGCCGCGCAGGAAATCGCGCAGTGGTCGCAGAAAGACGCTGCTTCCTACGCTGACTTCGGCACGGCGCTCGGAAAGATCGGAAAAGTCATTGCCGAAGCCCTTGCCCTGACGCCACCCAACATTGACAACCCCAGTAGTGGCGATCTTTGGGGAATGCTGAAGACCGGCCGGTCCATTCGAAATCTCGGCAAGAAAGATTTGTATCGCGTGCTGCGCTGGGGACCGATGGCTGTTGCCGATCTGGTCGCCGAGTTCTTCGACACCGAACCCCTGCGCGCCACCATCGCCACCCGCGGCATCTTCGGGACTTTCCTGGGCCCATGGTCGGCGGGCA
>PLBE01000154.1 GCA_003134435.1 Acidobacteriaceae bacterium | reverse complement strand
CGCGACGCAGGTCAAGGGGGCTCGTGGATACTTTTGCTGGAACCATGCAGAACTCTCCGCCGCCTGATGCTTGGCCCTTAGCAGTTCGTCGATGTTCTTACGAAAAACAGGATCGGCGAGCACGTGCTCAATCTGATTGCGCGAGACCGTCTGCAGTACAACCCAAGGGTTTTGCGTGAGTTCCCACAGCGTCGGATCGAGCGCCTTCCACACACTGTCGGTAGCATGGTTCCACGACCAGCGCAGGTCCAGCGCAAGTTCTGCCAGAGAGTCGAATCCCGCAAGTTCGGTGGGTAGATATCTGTGTGTCGAGTAAAGGCGGTTCTGGTCGGTCATAATTTCTCGGCACTTACCTTCAAGATGGCCTCGTCAGATGCTGTGGCGACTCGGTGACTGAAAGAAACTTGCTTAGCGTGAGCGGGGAAATACGACCTGCAACTCTCCGCTCTGGAGTGTTGCCGCGGAGAGTGCAGGATCAACTTCAAAAGGAAGTTCGACAACGCGCATAACCTTTTTGTGCCTGCGACCGTCGTCCGCTAACTGACTTGAAACCGAGTGGATGCCGCAAATGACGGCCCGTCGATGCCCCACCTCCACTTCCAGGTCCTTCGCCGCNNTTTCCGCGGTGAACCAATCCTCTTGGTCAGAACCGTGCCCGCATCCTCGCGACTGATAGATTTCATAGGCGCGCTGAGCGATCATGGCGTCGGTCTCGTTCATTCTGTCGAGTATGTTGGCTGCGACGACCAGGACGGATCGTGATTTACCGGGGTGCGATTTGTTGGTCATACTCTTCTCTTCATGTTCAACGCGCTGCAAATTCCTGGCGCTCCTTGGACTTCGGTCGACTCGGTGTGGAAATCGGCAAGGCCCTGAATGGGGCCTCGCCGATACGACCCACGCGGAAGGCTAAGCGGCTACCACTACCGGTTCGTCGGAGTGCAGCGAGAATTGAACCGGATTCGTAGTTTTGATGATGTCCCTAGCCTGCGCTACCTCGGCAGCCGTTCCGTGAACGATCAGCAGAAACTGATCGGTCTTGAGCGCGGTCTCGTACTTCAAAATGCTGTCCTTGGGAATGCCTATGCTGTAGAGGCCAGCTCCCAGGGCACCCAACGCTCCCACCTCCACCGCACCCTCCAACCCTGCCACGATCCATGCCACTACCGGTCCCGCCGCTAAGATTGGACCGAGCCCCGGAATAATGAAAAGAGCGGAGCCGAACAAGAGTCCCCAGAAACCTCCCCAGAATGCACCCACTTTGCCCCAATACTTCATGCGGTCGCCGGCCGTGTAGTAGCCGACAGCTTGTTCATCCGTGTGATAACCCTTGCCGACGATCGACAATTTGTGCAGGTCAACTCCGCCGCGCTGCAGTTCCTTGATTGCCAGATCGGCGTCGCTATGTTGGCGATAGATCGCAACGACTGAATTGTTTGGAGACATTTCGTGATCCTCCTCGGGGACGTTCCTTTTGCTTCTCCGGCCATCGAGCTAAGTACCGAAACTAAACTTTGACACCGCGCTACCAGGAAAACTGTTCTCTATTGAACAGTGGCAGCGGAGAATGCAAGCGTGTCCTTGTGTTGACAGTGACAAGGATCCTTTATGTCTGTGCGATTCACTTCGGGATAGCTCAAGGAGAGAACAGCCGCAGGACTGGCGCAACTTGGACTTGGATGCACGTGGTATTAGTCAATAAACTCAGAAACCGCGCGGTGCGAACATTCTCTTGGATCATCTCGCATTCCAGCACAACGATTTCCGAGGGAAGCGCATGAAGAATCGCGTCCCACAGAGGTCGGTCCGGAATAGATGAATGAGATGGAGGATCCGCGCTGAGCACGCCCGCGCTGCTGGATAAACTCTTTAGCCTCAGGATAGGTCAGAAACGGAACTGGAGCCAAGGCACCGTTGAGCGCCCGCACATTTGTCGTGCCTCCTGCCCAGCTACATCAACCTCTGCGATCCGAAAGATTCGTCAGCTGGATCTGTGCATTGACCTCTGCCCCAATCAAGATGGCTAGGGAACTGAAATACAACCACAACATGAGAGCAATCAGCGCTCCCAGTGTGCCGTAAATGGCTGTGAATTCGACGAAATGTCGCAAATACAGTCGCAAGCAAAAAGAACTCACCAGCCATAACACGACCGCCACGGCAACGCCGGGGATCTGAGCAAAGGAACGCTGCTTCACGTTCGGGGCAATAAGATACAGTAGTTCAACCGAGAAAGTTGTAAATCCCACCACCACCAACCAACGGACAAAGGGCCAAGCCGCTGTCAACACTGAATCCATTCCCAAACGGACCGCCAGCCAGAATCCAATTCTAGCCCCCAGAAGCAGCACGAATAGCGCAGAGATGACCATTGCACCGACCACAATGGTTAGCCCGATGGCCACCAATTGTCTCTTCCACAAAGGCCGAGATTCTTTTGCCAGGTAAGCACTGTTGAGTGCCACGATCATCGCGTAGAAACCCGTTGACCCGGCCCATATAGCGCCTAGAATCCCTAGCGAAAGCAGGTGGCGGTTGCTGTCAAAAACGGACCTTAGTAGACGGCCCACTACTTTCATAGCATCCATCGGCACAATTTGGGACACCGTTTCAAGAATTTGATTGTCCAGATTGTGGACTGGAAGCAAGGCCATGAGACTGACCAGGAAAATCAACAGGGGCGAAAGAGAAAGAAGAAAGAAGAATGACAACGCTGCTGCGTTATTGAGCTGATTGTGCCGGAGACACGAGAGGTAGGTGCATCTGAGGAGGGTTTTGGCATGGCTTAATGGCATTTCAGTTCGGGCAGCCAAACAAATCGGATAACTTGAACTCCTCGTGAAGCGCAAGCATCGTCGCCCTGATCGTCGATTTGAAGAACTTCGCGCGCGGTCATTATAGCCGCGAAACGCATCCGCAGCGAGCGCCAGGTCAAGCGACTTTCTCTCGGCTCATTAGGCGGGAGATCAAAGAGTTTCTCCGGGTGGAGCTACACTCTGCAAATTCTTGCCAGGATCGTCATCGCGAAGATATTCAATTTTGCACACAACTGTAAAAAAAGCGCCATGAGGCTCGCTGACGCTGACCGTTTCGCGGATCGATTCAACGTGAGCAATGTTGAGCATCTTCCGGCTCTGGAAGGTCGCATGATTGGGCTGTGAAAGCGAACAAATCCGCCTTGCGGCAGATATTGCGCGTACTTTGTCCTGATTGTGGCGCAGCGATCGGGGAATTTTGCGACGTGCACACTGACGCCTTGAGCACCGAGCCGGAGTGCGCTGAAACGAAGCCAGATCTACAAGAACCGCTGAGGCGCGCTGGCTGTACCTCGACCCCTTGCTCCTAATTTGCGCCTTCAAAGTTCCAGGCGACGGGGCGCCCGCAAACTCCTTACGCAAACTGGATGGGATTGGCTGACGCGAGAGTGTGCACTCTTGCTCAGAACAGCGCTTACACCGCTGCTAAGGTCGAATCACAGAGAATCCGGAGGGCAAAGACTAATGTTAAACAATGCGAACCATTTGAAAGGTCTTGCGATTCAGGCCACGGACGGCGAGATTGGAACCGTAGATCAATTATATTTCGACGACGAGTCATGGGCGATCCGTTATCTCACGGTTAAGACCGGCGGTTGGCTTGGCGGCCGGCGAGTGCTGATCTCGCCAATTGCCGTCGCCCACAGCGACTGGCCGGCCAAGCGCTTGTACGTGGCGCTGACGAAAAAGCAAGTGGAGAATAGCCCCGACATCGATACTGACAAACCCGTCTCGCGGCAGCACGAGGCAGCATACCTGGGATATTACGGGTATCCCAATTATTGGGGCGGTACGTTTTTGTGGGGACCAGGGTATTACCCGTCGGGATTGGCTA
>PLBE01000228.1 GCA_003134435.1 Acidobacteriaceae bacterium | reverse complement strand
ACTGGACCAGTCCAAAGTCTTCCCCCGCCCCATCGTGACTCAGGTCGTCCCCCTGAAAGCCTTTTATCCCGCCGAGGCCTACCACCAGGATTACGCCGCCCTTCATCCGGATAACCCCTACATCGTCTACAACGACGCGCCGAAGGTCGCTCACCTGCGCCAGGAGTTTCCGGATCTATACACCGGAAAGTAAGTCGCACACGCAACCAGTCTCAAGCAGCGGGTCAGAAACACAGAGCTATCCTCATTCGGATTCCCTCTGTGTTCCTGTGCCTCCCATGCTTAAAGCGCCTGACCTTTTCTCGGCGCCTTGCCCCGATTCCGTGGCCCAGGCGTTCACGACCACGGGATAGTCAGGCTGTCGAACGGCGCAAGCGCCTTGGTGGCCGGAGCCGAAGCATCCGGCACCGCAAAATATTCCACCTCCATCTCGCCCTTGGTCACAGTGATTCTTAGATAGCCATGCTGCGAATCGCAGAATTTTTCCAGTGTGCCATCCCCGCCAGCCATCGCAACCGGCAATTTAGCCTGGTGGAATTCCTTAGCCAGAGTGTGCAGTTGTAAATTGTATCCGCCGGCTCCCGCCACGATGAAAGGCACATCCTTGCCGGCTAACGTGCCCGTGAAGCGCTGGTAATTGTGCACATGCCCGCTCAGCACCAGGTCAGGCGTCCGGTTCTTGGCCGTTGTGCATGCGGAGTTCAGGAAATCGTACAGATGCTGACTCCCCGGTTTCGGCCCGTACGCCGAATAAATCGGATGATGCACCGCCACAATCAGCGCCTTGCTCTCCGGTGCGCTCTCCAGTTCCGCTTGAAACCAGTCGATCTGCGCCTGGCTGAGTTGTCCGCCTTCGGGGCAATTACTGTACAGGCCAATAATGGTAGCCAGCGGCGTGGTCAGCGTCCAGTAAACATTCGGCTGCGTCATCGCGTGCCGCGGCGCGTCGCCCGCCTCCGGAGTGATGACTGGAGCCTGCGCACAGAAATTGCGCACAAACGCCGCCAGACTGGTCTCTGGAAATTGCGCATTGATGTCGCCATCGTGGTTTCCCGGAATCGCCACGATCGGCGCCGGGTAGTTCATATAGGGCTCGTAAAACTCGGGAAAGTAGTTTGGAGTTTCGCCGTCGTAGTAAACCACGTCTCCCAGATGATAGAAGAACGACGGATGGCTGCCGATATCCGGCCCGGCAAAATCTTCCACCATATATTTGGCGACGTTCTCGATCTGCGTCGGAGTATTCACTCCTCCCGTGTCTCCCACCGAGTGAAAAACCATGCTTCCGGATTCGTTGATCGTCGCCATGGCCGCGTCCGTCAGCACCGTTTCCAGCGCCATGTGAAACGGCGGGAGTCCGGTGGCTGCCGGCAAATCGCGAAACGGCTGCGGCGGGTTCTTGCTGGGATCCACGATCGTGTGGAACCAGGTCGGCAGAGGATCGGCACTGAATGTCCTCCCCTTACCCACCCGCCCCGGATGGTGTTTTGCACCCGCCGCCAGCGCTGTGGCGTCAATGGTCGTGATATTTCTGGCTTGGTTGCCCGCCCTCTTCCCGCGTTTCAGAGATTTCATGGATGACCTCCTGGCAAAGTGTGGCGCGGACACTCCTGTCCGCGATAAGCCCCCCACTGCTACTCCTGCCCATGATACTGCCGCCCATGATACTGCCGCCCATGACACTGCCGCCCATGACACTGCTTGTTCAGAGGTGCCCTGAGAGAGGCCTGACTGGTTCCGCAAATTTACACGACACGACACTGCGCCATCCCGCAAGATCACTGTCGTAGGCTGGCTCCCTGCGGGTTACTTACGACTTTGCAACGCAAGTTCGCGAAATTCCGCAAATCGCGGCAAAATCCCCAAAGTCTCCAGGCAGGCTCGGTCCGCCTCTCCGACTTGCGAACCGGTCGCATCCTCGGGATGAGCCTCCAGTTCATGGGCCAATAGATCGGCAACATAGACCGCCATCGAAATATCGAATCCTGAGTGTGGAATGCGCGTGGGATGGTGATGGTGCGCAATCGCCTCTACCGCCAGGTTGGGGATTCCCCACAACCCAAGCAGGTAAGCGCCAATCTCCGCATGCGAAGTTCCCAGCAGCTCCTCTTCGGCTTCAAAATACTCGCAGCCGCGCTCCTCGGAGCGAGCCATCACCGCGCAAAACTGATCCGGCATTTTGCTCGCCATGATCAGCCTCCCAATATCGTGTAGCAGAGCGGCCACCACCGCCACTTCCCGCGACTTCTTGTCCATCGGCAGGGCGCTGGCAATGGCCGCCGCGCGATGAGCATTATGTTGCATCGACTCGCAAACTGACTGCGGAATACGCCGGTCCGGCACGAAGACCCTGAACGTCTCCGACGCCAGGGCCAGATTCTTGATGGTCTCCATCCCCAGGTAGGTGACTGCATTCCGCAGGCTGGTAACTTTCTGCGCCAACCCGAAGAAAGCGCTGTTGACGAGCTGCAGAACCTTCGCCGACATCGCCAGATCCTGCTCGATGATGTCCGCCACCCGGTTCATCGACGTGTTCGGATCCCGCACTGCCTCGGTCAGAGAAGTCAACGTACTCGAAAGGGAGGGCAGTTGCCCCACCGCCCCGATAATCCGCCGAATCTCCGGACTGCTCAGCAGATCCTGCAGGGTGCAGACGCGTTCAATCGTAGATTGCAGTTCTGCCGCATTACAGGGCTTGGCCAGAAAACGATGGGCCACCGGCACTGCCCGCGTGGTCAGCGCGACCTCCGAATATCCCGACAGAATGATCCGCACCGTGTCCGGATAACGGTCGCAAATATGCCCCAGCAATGTCGCCCCATCCATGCCCGGCATTCGCATATCCGAAATCACCACGTCGAACTTCGCCGCCTCGCACTTTTCCAGCGCCGCTTCCCCGCTGTCCGCAAACTCCATCTCCCATCGCTTCCGGTCTGAATACAACATGCGCCGCATGCCGTCCAGGATCTTGCTCTCATCGTCCACAAACAAAATGCGCTTCACTTCGCCACCGCCTTGGCCGCCAGACTTGTGCCTTCATGCGGAATCCGGATAATGAAGGTCGTCCCCTTGCCCTCTTCCGTCTCGAAGTGAATGCTTCCCGCATGTTTGTCCACGATCACGGAACGCGCAATCGCCAATCCTTGTCCCGTGCCCTTGCCGATTTGTTTGGTGGTGAAGAAAGGATCGAAAATTCGGCTCCGCACTTTCTCCGGGATCCCCGAACCGCTATCCTGGATTCGGATTTCCGCCCACTCCGCGCAGTTCCGCGTCTGCACCCGGATTTTTCCCTTTTGTGATCCTCCCTTTTCCACCACGTCCGCAATGGCATGCGCCGCATTGACGATCAGATTCAGAATCACTTGGTTGAATTCGCCCGGCAGACAAGAAACTGGCGCCAGCGACGCGTCGTAATCCGTTTCCATGTCCGCCACGTACTTCCACTCGTTCCGCGCCACCGTAATCGTGCTTTCAATCGCCCGATTCAGGTCCACTGGCGTTTTGTCTTTCGTCCCCGGATGGGAGAAGTCCTTCATGGCGCTCACCAGGGCCGCCACCCGGCTTACCCCTTCCAGGCTCTGCTCAATCGCCTTCGGGATCTCCTCCAACAAATAGCCAACGTCCGCGCCCTCCACCGCCGCCACCACTTCCCTTACCGTTTCGGCGGACACCGCATTTCCCTTGGCCCCCTCCAACAGCCGATCGTAGCTCCCCACCAGGCCCTTCAGGTCCCGGAAAGCGTCTTTCAGAAACCTTATGTTGTCTCCGATGTACTGCGTCGGCGTATTGATTTCGTGCGCGATCCCCGCCGCCAACTGCCCGATCGACTCCAGTTTTTGCGCTTGCAGAAGCTGCTGCTGCGCCTCCTGCCGTTCGGTGATATCCCGCACCACGCACAGGTGGTAGGCGCGGTCCAGTTGCACCTGTTTGATGCTTACTTCCACCGGAAACGTCGAACCGTCCTTCCGCCGATAACGTGTCTGCCGGATTAACGAACCCGACTTCTGCAACTGCTCCGTCAACGCTTTCAACGACGCCTCGTCGAGCGTCGGGTTGATTTCGAAAACCGTCCGCCTCAGCAGCTCTTCTCGGCTATAGCCAAGATTCGCGCAGGCTCGTTCGTTGAAGTCCAGGAAACGAAGTGTCTCTGGATCCATAACCTCGATCGCGTCATTCGACTGGTCCATCAAGATTCGCATCAGGTTCAGCGACTGTTCTGCTTTCTTGCGCTCCGTAATATCCTGCGTCATCCCTTCAAAGCGCACCACCTCTCCGTTTTCACGGATCGCCAGAGCGCTGGTCGTGACCCAGATCTTGCGCCCGTCTTTGCAAACCATTTCGAATTCGAAATCCTGCACGCTTCCGCTTTCTTTCAGCGACTGGATCAGTTCGTCGCGGCGCCTCGCGTCGGCATATAGCTGCCGGGGAACGTCCGTCACCAGGGCCATCATCTCTTCCGGCGATTCGTATCCGGACATCCGCGCCATGGCTGGATTCACGCTTAAAAGCTGTCCGCTGGTCGTCACCTGATAGATCCCGACGATGGCCTCGTTAAAAATGCCGCGGTACTTGCGTTCCGCTTCGCGCAGCGCGTCTTCCATCTTCCTGCTATCGGTGATGTCGCGACCGACGCCCGCGATCCCGGTCACCTGGCCGCTCCCGTCGCGCAGCGGTACTTTCGTGGTCAGAATGTGCGTCTCATTTCCATCATGGTCGACGCTCTTTTCCTCGCGATTGAACATCGGCTTTCCCGAACGAATCACCTCTTGTTCGTCGGCGTAAAAGGATTTGGCAAGCTCGGCCGGGTAAAGATCAAAGTCGGTTTTTCCCATCAACTCCTCCGGATTCTCGATCCCCACGGCCCGCGCTACCTGAGGATTCGCCAGGATGAACCGGCTCTGCAGGTCTTTCACATACATGAATTCCGGAATGTTGTCGATTAACGCGCGCAGCATTTTGCGCTCGCTGTCGATGATCGATCGTTGTTCCTTGGCCGTTTCTTGCGCGCTTAGCAAGCGGCGTTCCTGCGCCAGGATTCGCGCTCCGACCAGTAGATGCGCCCGCAGTTCCGCCGGGTCCAGAGGCTTTCTCAAATAGCCGTCCGCCCCCGCATCCAAACCCTCCAGCAGGTCTTCCTTCTGACCCTTTGAGGTCAGCAGCAGCATGTACTTATACGGACCATGATGACTTAACCGCGCATTCCTGATCACGTCAATCCCGTCTAACCCCGGCATCATCCAGTCCAGAATCGCCAACTGCGGCGCATCTTCCTTCATCAGCGCCCGCTGCGCCTCAACGCCGTCATGTACCACTTCAGCTTCGTACCCCCACTTGCGCAGCAGACCGGCCAGCATCTTGCTCGATATCCGATCGTCGTCCGCGATTAAAACCCTGGACTTGATTGCTCCGGGCATGATTCCTCCCTCATTTCCGCCAATGCTCTTTCCAGCGCCTTCATCCGCTCTCTAAGTTCCATAAACCCCGCTTCGGCATGGTCAAGTTCCCCGTTGCGGCCCATCATTTCAAGCGCCAGCGCGGCTCGCGTGGCGGAACTCCCGCCGAACGTACTGACCGTCCCCTTCAGCTTGTGCGCCGCCCGGTGCAGGCCGGCCGCATCCCGTTTTGTCACCGCGTCCGAGATTTGCTCCAGCAGAACACCCGATTCCTCGAAAAAAATGTCGATCAGCTCCCGCAGCAGTTCTTCGTCGCCTTCCAGCTTGTTCAGAAGTTCCGCCTTGTCGATCACTTCATCCGCGGCCGTCGCGACCCTCGTCGTGGTCTCTGAGGGCATCGCCGCTTTACGTTCCGCCGCCGGTTGCGCCCCGTCCACGCTTCGATTCGCCGCTCGATTCGCCTGGCAACGCGCCAGCACACCCAGCAACTGCTGGCGTTGCACCGGCTTTGACAGGTAGTCGTCCATCCCCGCCTGCAAACAGTTTTCCCGATCCCCAGCCATGGCATGCGCCGTCATAGCCACAACCTGTACGTGGCTTCCCGTCGTGCGCTCGTGCTCCCGAATCTGCCGCGTCGCGCCCAGCCCATCGAGTTCCGGCATCTGAATATCCATCAGAATCAAATCGAACTTACCCTCCCGCCACATGCGCACCGCTTCCACACCGTTGGTCGCCAGCGAGACCTTATGGCCCGCTTTCTCCAGCAGCACCATCGCCAGCTTCTGGTTCACCGGATTGTCCTCCGCCAAAAGTATGTTCAGCGGATAGCCGGAAATGACTTGGCTCGGAACCGCCCCCAGCGCGCTGCTTTCTGCTTTTGCCTCGCCCAGAACCTTCCGGATCGCCAGCAGCAGATCGCTCGGCAGCACCGGTTTCACCAGACACGTCCCCACTCCCAGCTTGCGGCATTCCGCCAGGGCCGACCCCTGATCGGCGGAAGTCAACATCAAAATGGTCACGTCTTTCATTTCGTACCGCTCTCGGAACCGCCGAATCACCTCGAAGCCATCCAGTCCCGGCATCTGCTGATCGAGTAACACCAGCCGGTATGGTTTACCGGCAGCCAGCGATTGTTCCAGTTTTATTAATCCCTCCACCCCGCTCGCCGCCTCTTCCGCACGCATTTCCCACCGCCCCGTGATCTTGCGCAGCACGCAACGGTTGGTCGCATTGTCGTCGATAATCAGCACTCGCGCTCCGCGCAGATCTTCCAGCGTCGCCGGCTCCACTGCGTTGGTTTCAGCCCCTACCGGTCTGCCAAACTTCATGGTGAAGTGAAACACCGAACCCACTCCCGCCGTGCTCTCCAACCAAATCTTCCCGCCCATCAACCCGACGATCTGCTTCGAGATCGCCAGCCCTAAACCCGTGCCTCCGAAATTGCGCGTGATGGCGGAGTCCCCCTGCTCAAAAGCCTGAAACAGTCTCGCTTGGATATCGAGCGGAATTCCGATCCCCGTATCCCGCACCGAGAAGTGCAGCGTCTCTTCCTGATCGCCGTCCTGCTCCAGACCCACATTCACCACCACCTCCCCTTGCTTGGTGAACTTCACCGCATTCCCCACCAGGTTCAGCAATACCTGCCGCACCCGCATCGAATCCGCCACGATCTCCAGCGGAACTCCCGGTTCCAGATTGAAAGCCAGCTCCAGACCTTTCTTGTGGGCGAGAATGGCCACGTTGTTCTTTACCTCGCCGATCAGTTCTTCGAGGTGGAACCGTTTGGGATCGAGCATGATCTTGTTCGCTTCGATCTTCGAGTAGTCCAGAATGTCGTTGATCAGGGTCAGCAGCGTCGTCGCCGAACTCTTCACCATTCCCAGGTAGCCACGCTGTTCTTCGGTCATCTCCGTGTCCAGCGCCAGATCCGTCATCCCCAGAATCCCGTTCATCGGAGTTCGAATCTCGTGGCTCATATTCGCCAGAAATTCACTCTTCGCGCGGTTCGCGTCCTCCGCCGCCACCTTGAGTTCCGCCGCCTTCTCCAGTTGCTTTCGGATGGTCCGCGTCTGTTGATCGACCCGGCGGCGCAGCACGATCACCCAGACCAGAACCATGAACGTAAGCACCGCCGCCGCCCCCAGCACCGCAATGCCATGCGCTGGTGTCCACCACGAAGGACGCTCGATCACCACCACATCCTGCGGCGAACGCAAGAGGATTCGGAACGACTTCGGGACCAGGAATCCCTCCACCGGCGTGGCCCCGTTATCCGACTTCACCGCGCAGATTCCCGTAATCCTGATCTTGGTTCCGCTTTTCCAGGAAGGCAGCGCACGCGCTCCCGCTCCGGCGGGCAACACCGCCGTAAATACATAATTCCCGGAAGACAATATGATGTTCGGGTCGCTGGACGATTCGTCCTGCCCAAGCAATGTCCCCTCCAGTTGCACCAATTCCGCATCGTGCTCACCCGACTGTGCCTCCTCGACCGTGACTGGCACGGCAAGAGCCGGCCTCTGTTCCCCGCTGCCAACGTAAACCGCCTGGGTCAAGGTCGGGGTAAATTCGCCGATCATGGGAAATCCGACTACATCGGCCACATCTCCCGCACGCAGTGCGCTGCGTTGATCCGTCTCCGCGCAGAGCCCGTGCCCGCCATCCTTAATGCACAGCATCCGCCCCGGCCAAAGCATCGTGACAACACCCCGAATGTGAACCCGGTGATGCAATGCCGGACTGGGCGTGAAGCGCAAAAGTGTGTTGACCGGCTCCACCGGCAGCCCAAAAGGATCGGTCGGCGCCGGCTCTTCCACGCTCACCGCGGCGCGATCCGGAAGAAACAAATGCGCCCCGCTCATCTGGCGCTGGTGATTGAACAGTGGGGCGGCATTGCCGCGAAGTTTCACCCGGGCATCGACCAGGCTGCCATAGTCCACCTTCGCCTCACGCACGGTCAGCGCAGTAATGGCGCCGTCGCTTAATGCCAGATCCAGAAAGACGTTTGTGCCTTCCTCCCGGACCGCGTGCACCACCCCCTCGATCTCAACCCACTGGCCGTCCTCGGCTCCCGTCAGCATCTCCGTCATCGTCACTCGCCGTGCGCGTGCGGGCAGGGTGGATTTGCCCACAACGCGTACCTCGATGGCCCTTACTATGGGCGCAAAGTCCCCGGCCGCGCTTACGCCCTCCACCTCCACCAAGTCGCCCGCTTTGAAGGGAACTTCAGGCGGCGACGGAAGCGCCACATAAATGCACCCCGTCGCGTCACAAACAAAGAGCACCGCGTGCCGCGGATCGATGGCGTTGTTGTAGTCGGTCACCGTCGCCCGCAGACGCACCGCATACTCTCGCGCCGCCTGCTCACTCGTCAGACTGTGCGCCGCATGCGCGCTCCTAAGAGTCGTTGCTGCCAGCCGGTCGGCGCTCTCTTCCCCAGCCAGCCCGCCGCTTGCCCCCACCAGCATTGCCAGTGCCAGAGCGAAGCGCCAACCACCACCCCGAGCTTCGGCGATCCAACTCCTCTTCCGACCCGATTTGCCCTGACAGCTTGCGCCAGACCAAACGCGCAGCCGTGAAACGGAAACTACGATTCCTACCACGAGCGCAGCCAGTTCGTAATTGAAGCTTGAGATCGTGACAATTCCATGCACTCGTGGCCTCACTCCCAATTGGCAGCCGGTCGACGCCGTGGCTTACCTATCGGCATTCCACCCTGAGTGTCCCACGGTCAGTTACCCAATGGGAGGTGTCGAAAGTAACTGCCTCGGGAAGCAGTCTGCGCCGATTAAGGGCTCTCGGTCCTCGCCTCCGCCAGGTGACGGTAGTGTGAAGGCAACGAAGAATTCTCTCTTTCGTTCTCTTCAACTGGCGGAGGATAAGGTATCAGCGCCCCGCAAACGGCTGAGGCAATTGGAAGGAGCATTATGGCTGACAAAATCTTGTTCGTTGACGACGAACCCGCAGTCCTCGAAGGTTACAAGCGCATGCTGCACCGGGAGTTCGAGGTGAATACTGCCGTCGGTGGCGAACAGGGCCTCGCTGCCGTCCGCGACCACGGTCCATACTCGGTGGTCATCTCCGACATGCGCATGCCCGGCATGAGCGGCGCACAGTTCCTGGCTCGCATACGGCAGATCGCTCCTGACACGGTAAGAATGCTGCTGACCGGTTACACCGATTTAAGCGCTGCCATGGAAGCCGTCAATGAAGGCAATATCTTCCGCTTCCTCACCAAACCTTGCGACAAGGATGTTCTGGCCAAAGCCATCACCACCGGCTTCGTGCAGTACCGCCTGGTCACGGCCGAAAAAGAGCTGCTGGAAAATACCCTCATGGGCAGCATCAAAGTACTCACCGATGTCCTCAGCGCGGCCAGCCCCGAGGCCTTTGGAAGATCCCTGCGCATTGCCCGCTACGTCCGCCACCTCGTCAGTAAGTTCGGACTGCCTTCGCCCTGGCGCTTCGAGGCCGCCGCCATGCTCTCGCAGTTGGGCTGCGTTACGCTTGAACCCGAGCTCATCCGCGCCGCCTATATTGGCGACACGCTCTCGCCTGAAGATCGCGATCGTTTTGCCTGCCACCCTCAGGTCGCGAAAGATCTCCTCATCAATATTCCCCGGCTCGAACCCATCGCCTGGATGATCAGCCAGCAACTAACCAAGGAAGCCGTGCCCCAGGCCCCTCAGGCCCCTCAGCTGCCCGCTTCTTCCACCGAAGCCATCGTGCTCGGAGCTAAAATGCTCAAACTCGCCGTCGCTTACGACAATTTCAAAATGAGGGGTTTATCGGACCACGACGCCTTGGCCCGCCTGCAAAGCCGGGAAAACGAGTTCGGCCGCGAACTGGTCGATGCCTTGCGCGATCTCGCCCCCGACGGCGCCACCATGGAGTTGCGCAAGGTCGCCACCTCGAAACTCACCGCCGGCATGATCTTGCAGCAGGAAATTCGAACGCAACTCGGGACCCTCGTGGTTGCCAAGGGACAGGAAGTCACCCACGCTCTTATGATCAAACTCGATAACTTCGCCCGCGCCGGCACCATTGACCGGGATGTCATGGCGCTCGTTCCCGTGACCTTGGCTGCCGCCGCCAGTAACAATAACTAGGACGCTTGCCGGCCGGATTTCGCATCCATCGGGTTTGTCGCTGCTAGCCTTTCGTGACTCGCGTGCGGGGCCGAGCGAGTTTGCCATTACCGAGACGCTCGACAACACCGCCGCCGCCACGGTCGCATACAGAATTCCCGCGATGTTTGGAATCCAGCCGAAAACGCGAAACCCGCATGGATATTGGAGCCGACGACCAGACTTGAACTGGTGACCTGCCGATTACGAATCGGNNACCAACTGAGCTACGTCGGCTTCTGGTTCTCTTCATTTAGTTTACCAAATCCCTTAGTAGTTTTTGCTGTTCAACCACCTGCAAGTCATCTTCGACTCAAGCTCCTCCATGAGCAGCCGGCTTCCCCCCGTGATCCTTTGCACCTCCGTCGTGAAGTCCTTTGACCTCTTCATCGAGCACAACACTTTATGCAAAATCGAGTTGCAACATCATAATGATCGCTATTTTCAACGCGACTCGAGCTGCAAGAGCTCGACGCTGAAATTGATTACCAGACTATCGTGTACGGGGGTGACTCGAAATTTCGGTGGTAGCAAT
>PLBE01000202.1 GCA_003134435.1 Acidobacteriaceae bacterium | reverse complement strand
GCGCGTGCAGGCGACGACTTCGACGTTCAAAACCTCGAGCCAGGTGGGGGCGGGCATGGGCCTCCATTGTATTGGGAGTTATGTGGCGCGGACACCGTTGTCCGCGGCCGTTGCTTTGTCTGTTGTACTTTTTCTAATTTAGACCGTGCGCCGTTCCCTAAGCCCGCGAGAATATCCGCTGCCCGCTTTTCGCGGACAGGAGTGTCCGCGCCACAGCGAACCTGGTCGGTTACTTTGGTGGGCAGGAAATCGAGCTCGCGCGTTTGACGTTGCTCTTCGATAGTCTTTACACTCAAACTACGGCAGTGAGCGTCGCAGCAAAGCTGCGGCACTCACGAGGCTGCCGCTGCCGCAGTGGAAAGGTGATTGTGAGCCCTGCTGAGACCAAAGATGGTACGGCCGCCAGTGCGACCAAGGAAAGCGCCACCAGGCGCGAAATTCAGGTTGAGATTCCGGTGGCGGAAGTCAACCGGCAGACCGACACGCTGATCCAGAAATATCAGAAGGTGGCGCGGATTCCCGGCTTCCGTCGCGGCCATGTTCCGGCGTCGATTATTCGCCAGCGCTTTTCAGAAGAGATCAAAACCGACATGGTCGAGGCTCTGATCCCCCGCTTCTTCCGGCAGGAGGCCGAGCGGCTAAACCTGCACCCCGTGTCGCAGCCGCGGGTAACCGACATGCATCTGCACGATGGCGAACCGCTGCGCTTCAAGGCCGCTTTCGAAGTGCTGCCGGAAATCAAGCTGCAAGGCTACAAAGAGTTGCGCGCGGAGAAGCCCGAGATCGCGATTTCCGAGGCTGACGTCGAGCAGGCGCTGGCCGACGTGCGCGAGCGTCATGCCAGTTACAATCCGGTCGACGGACGAGCGCTCGCCGATGGCGATTTTGCCCAGGTCTCGCTCGATGGCCATTCGAAATCCGCCGACGAAAAATCCGGCGAAGGCCAGCCCGTCCACATGGATGAAGTTCTGGTCGAAATCGCAGGGCAGAACACCATGCCCGAATTTACCGAACACCTGCGCGGAACCAACCCCGGCGACGAGCGCACCTTCGACGTGAACTATCCCGAGGACACGCAGGACAAACGACTGGCGGGCAAAACGTTTACCTATGTGGTGAAAGTGCAAGCGGTCAAACAGAAGAGTCTGCCGGAAATGAACGACGAATTCGCCAAAGGCCTGGGCGAATTCCAGACCGTGGACGACGTCCGCAAGGCGATCCGGGAACAGATGGAAGCCGAGCGCCGGCATGAAGCCGAACATACCGCCAAGGAAAAGCTGGTCGGAGAACTGATTCAGCGCAACGATTTCGAGGTTCCCGATTCGCTGATCGAACAACAGATCGACATCCGGCTGGAACGGGGACTTCGGGCGCTCGCGGCGCAGGGTCTGACCGCCGAGCAGATGAAGAAAATGGATTTGAACCGCTTGCGCGCGGGACAGCGCGAACAGGCGGTTCACGATGTAAAAGCGGCCCTGTTGCTGGAAAGAGTGGCGGAGGAAGAAAACATCCAGGTCAGCGATGAAGAACTAGACCGGGAACTGGAGTCGCTGGCCAGACAGTCGAAACAGACATCCGAAGCAGTGCGCGCTCGTTTGACACGGGATGGGGGCCTCGATAGGATACGAACAAGAATCCGCAACGAGAAGACCCTCGATTTTCTGTATCGCCAGTCCGCCTAGTCGATCGAGGCGGACATTTCGATCCTCCCCTGAGCGAAGGTAGCGATTTCAGGGCAGGAGTGTGGAAAGGTTGAACGTGAACTCCAATTCCAAGGATGCGCAAATGATGTTGGTACCAATGGTGATCGAGTCGACGGGGCGGGGCGAACGGGCTTACGACATCTATTCCCGTCTGCTGCGCGACAACATTATCTTTATTGGCACGCCGATTGACGACAATATCGCCAATCTGGTCATCGCCCAGATGCTGTTTCTGGCGCAGGAAGATCCGGAAAAAGACATTCAACTCTACATCAACTCTCCGGGCGGGTCGATCACCGCGGGCATGGCCATCTATGACACGATGCAATATGTAAAGAACGACGTGACCACGATCTGCATCGGTCAGGCTGCTTCCATGGCGGCGCTGCTGCTATCGGCGGGCCAGGCCAAAAAACGGCTGGCGCTGCCGAATTCCCGCATTCTGATCCACCAACCGTCGATGGGCGGGCTGTCCGGACAAGCGACCGACATCGACATTCACGCCCGCGAAATTCTGCGCATGCGGGAGATTACTAATCAGTTACTGGCCAAGCATAGCGGGCAGAAGCTGGATAAAGTGGAGAAAGACGTGGAACGCGACTTCATTATGAACTCGCAGCAGGCCAAGGAGTACGGAATCATCGACGATATCATCTACAAGACCCGCTAGAGGGCTAGAGGGTATGATCGGCAACTCGTGTAGAGACGCGGCCTGCCGCGGCTCCGCCCGGAGCAGGAAGCCAGCCGCGGCTAGGCCACCAGAAAGGGAGTAGGGCCCAGTGA
This sequence comes from Acidobacteriaceae bacterium, assembly GCA_003134435.1. Lineage (GTDB taxonomy): Bacteria > Acidobacteriota > Terriglobia > Terriglobales > Acidobacteriaceae > Acidiflorens. The sequence continues at coordinate 2,054 of PLBE01000202.1, read as the reverse complement.
AAACCAGATCAGGTTCGGATGAGATGCTGCGCTGTTCGTTCTGCCACAAATCGCAGGACGCGGTCGCAAAACTGATCTCGTCGCCGAGCGACTATCCCCGCGCTTACATCTGTGACGAGTGCGTAGCGGTCTGCAACTCGATCCTCGAAGACGACCGCACTACGACCCCTTCGGCAGCGGTCCCGAATCAACTGCCGAAGCCGCAGGAAGTAAAGACGTTCCTCGACGAATACGTCATCGGGCAAGAGCAGACCAAGAAGAAACTCGCGGTCGCCGTCTACAACCACTACAAGCGCATTTACATGAACCGCCAACGCTCCGGCGACGGCGTGGAACTGACCAAATCGAATATTCTGCTGATCGGTCCGACCGGGACGGGCAAGACGCTGCTGGCGCAAACTCTGGCCCGCATGCTGGATGTGCCGTTCGCGATCGTGGACGCGACCACACTGACCGAAGCCGGTTACGTGGGCGAGGATGTCGAAAATATCATCCTCAAACTGCTGCAGGCGGCCGAAGGTGACGTGAGCCGCACCCAGACCGGAATCATCTATATTGACGAGATTGACAAAATAGGGCGGAAGGATGAAAACCCCTCCATCACACGCGACGTGTCGGGCGAGGGCGTGCAACAGGCGCTGCTCAAGATTCTGGAAGGAACGATTGCCAACGTTCCGCCCCAGGGTGGACGCAAACATCCCCACCAGGAATTCACGCCCGTCGATACTACAAATATCCTTTTCATTTGCGGCGGCGCATTTGTCGGCCTGGAAAAGATTATCGGGCGTCGTATCGGCAAGAAAGCCCTGGGCTTCCGCATGGGTGAAGGCGAAGAAGGCGATCAGAAGACGCTGGACTCCAAGCGCAACTTTGAACTCGTTTCTGAAGCCCAGCCCGAGGATCTGATCAAGTTCGGCCTGATCCCCGAGTTTGTCGGCCGACTGCCCGTGATGGGAGTTCTGCAGCAGTTGGATGAAAATGCTCTGGTCGAGATTCTGACGCGTCCCAAGAACGCCATTGTCAAGCAGTATCAGCGTCTGTTCGAATTTGAAAACGTGCGGCTGAAGTTTACCGACGAGGCTAACCGTGCGATTGCGCGCCAGGCGATGGCCCGCAAAGTGGGAGCGCGCGGCTTGCGCATGATTCTCGAAGAGCTCATGCTGGAGCTGATGTACAGTCTGCCCAGCCAGAAGAAGGTAAAAGAATTTGAAGTAACTCGCGAGATGGTGGAAAAGCGAAACGTCTCGCTTTCGATGATCGAAAAGGCGGCAAGCTAACACCCGTCCAAGCGTCGCAAAAAAACGCGACGACAGGATGGCGCACCCACGAAATAGCGACCGGAGACGGGAGACTGAAGTTGTCCAACCCCAAGGAAAAGTTTGAGAGCAAGAAGCTGCCGATGATGCCCATTCGGGATGTGGTCATCTTCCCTTACATGATGACCCCCTTCGTGGTGGGCCGGGAATCGAGCGTGCGCGCGCTCGAAGAGGCCCTCGCCAGCGACAAGAAGATATTTCTCGCCACCCAGCACGATGCCAGTATCGACGAACCCAAAGCCGGAGACATTTTCCAGGTTGGCACCATCGTCAACATCGTGCAAAGTCTGAAACTGCCCGATGGAAACATCAAGGTGCTGGTCGAAGGCATCGAGCGCGGCAAGATTCTACAGGTGATTGAGACCGAAGGCTATCTGCAAGCCACGGTGCGTGTTGCCCGTTATGCCACCGAGACCACGGCCCAGATTGAAGCGGGCATGCAGCGGATTACCGGCATGTTCGAACAGTACGTGAAGCTTTGCCAGTCGCTGAACTACGAAACCATGATCGCCGCCGTGCGCATGGAAGATCCGGCGAAGTTGACCGACACCATCGCCGCCAATCTCCAACTCTCCATCGAAGAAAAGCAGGGATTGCTGGAAATCTTCGACCCCGCGGAGCGGTTGAACCGGATCGGCGACGTGCTCGACGTTGAAATTGAAAAGCTCAACATGGATCGCACCATCCAGTCGCGGGTGAAGCGGCAGATGGAAAAAGCGCAAAAAGAGTATTACCTCA
>PLBE01000189.1 GCA_003134435.1 Acidobacteriaceae bacterium | reverse complement strand
GACACGCTCAACCTCTACGACGTCAGCGGCCTCGCGCACTTCGAACTGTATCGAGCGCTGGACCTGGCAGGAAATCCACGCGGCCTGGCGGTGAATCAGTCGACTTTGCTCAGCGCGCTCGAAAATCAGCTTGCCGTGGCCATCGCTCAGTCTCATGAAGACGTGTGGGGCTTTGGTGTTCCATGGCAGGCGGGGGACACGACCTCGCACGGCGCCGGCCTCTCGGTGATGGCCAGCGAACTCTATTACCTGACCGGTTCGGCTACCTATAACAACTACTCGCAGCTTTGGCTTGCTAACATTTTGGGGGCGAATTCTTGGGGCTCGTCGTTCATTGTGGGGGATGGTAGCACCTTCCCCAACTGCATCCAGCACCAGGTGGCAAACCTGGCGGGAGCGCTGGACGGAACCTCGGGCGGCACGCCTATACTGTGGGGCGCGGCCGCCGAGGGCCCTGCCAGCGCGGCGACGTCCGGAACTCTCCCGGGAATGGTGCTGTGCCCGGCGAACAAGGTAGATGCCTTTGCGATCTTCAATGGCAATGATGGGAGTTATAGCAGTTCAAAAGTAGCCGTTTATAGGGACAATGTTCAGTCCTATAGCACTACCGAGCCAGGCATCGACTTGACTGCCACGTCGTTCCTCATGTGGTCGTGGCGAATGGCCGGCGCCCCGGTCCCCTTGTTCTGACCAACCTCGATGAGGATACTATTTATTTTTTTCGCATCGCTCCGGGGAGACGTATGCCGTTCGACGAGGAAATCAAAGACTTGGCCACCGGGTCAACGAGTCAGCGGCAGGCCACAGGGAAATCCGGCGAGCCACGTCGATCAGCGGACGCAGTGCATCAGCCCAGCGCTATGATTGCCAGCAGCGGGCATCGCTCCCACCATCACCGCGAGTGGCTCCTGAGCCATCAGCGGCAACACGGTCACCATCGCAGTTGGAATCGAAGCTTGTGGCCTGAACGTATGGCACGCCGCTCAATTAAGCCCAATTGAATTCGACTGCGAATGTGGCGGGCACGTCCGAGTATTCGCGGTATCCGGGCAAACTAAGGGCCTCCGAATGTGCTGACAGCGAAGTTGCATGAAGCGGAGGACGGGACTACCGAAATTCTGTCTTGTGGTAACCCACCGAAAGTAATCATTCGACCCGAGCTGACATGGGCACGCACTTCCCTGCACTCGGTAGGAAAAACGATGGCCAGGGCGTGCAGCGCAGTACAGTGCGGGGTTTAGGACGGCATGACAGGGCGGTTCTAAGCTGCTGATAACAACATCGAGCGATCTCGCCCAATTTTGGAGCGAAAAATGCGTCGAAGTAGGTAGGCGAGGTGTTGAACTCTCCCCGGAGTGCTTCAGGTCGACCAGAAGAGTGCTAAGTAAAGTTCGGCCCTGAAAGTCGGGGAACTCAGTTATCAAAGGAGAGCAGTTATGAAGGTTAAAGCTTTATGTGGTTTCAGAGTGTTGGTCGGGATTCTAGCCGCCTTACTGCTAAGTCTCCCAGCGAACGCTGCGGACTGGAAGTCAATGGCGACATTGCCGGTTCCGACCGGCTCCGCCGCTGCTGAATCCATCAACGGGGTCATCTACGTTGCGGGCGGAAACAACGGGAGCATTAAGAACTCAACCCTGCAGGCCTTCAATCCAGAAACCCAAACCTGGACGATGCTGGCGAACATGCCCCTGACGCTGTACCAAGGAGACGGGGCGGGGGTGATTAACAGCCAGCTCTACGTCACCGGTGGCTGGAATGGCTATCTGCCTACAAACGTGCTCCTCAGGTACGATCCACCATCGAATACGTGGACAACTCTCGCCAGCATGTCACACTTGAGCGCCTGCGGCGGAGCGGCCGTCATCAACAGTCAGCTCTACGTCACGACCGCGTGCAATGGATACAGCGGCTACGCGAACTATCTTGATGTTTACGATCCGCTAGCCAACGCATGGACGAGCTTGCCAGGATCAGCGAGCGCTCACGCCGCGCCCGCTATCGGCGCGATCAATGGAAAGCTCTACGTGGCGGGCGGATTGGATGGAAGCGGCGCGGTCACCAAGGTGCTCGAAGTGTACGATCCAGCCGCCGCCACCTGGACGACGCTAGCACCTATGAAGGTCGCAGTTCAGAGCGCAGCCAGCGTCGCTCTCAACGGCCAACTCTATGTCTTCGGAGGCAATAACGGAACCAGCGACGTGGCGACGGTGCAGGTCTACGATCCTCATACCAACAAATGGAGAACGACGGCTTCGTTGCCAGCCCCGCTCAGCGGTTCGAGTGGTGTGGTCGTCTACGGGGCTGCATTTATGGAGGGAGGCAACGGAAGCGGCACGCCGAATCAGTTTTCCGCTATTAGCCCGTCGATTCCCTGATCCGTTACCTACAACGGCCACGGGCGCATCGCCCTCATCGTCGCCGAGTTTCTGAAGCTCTGTGCGTCCCCCACGCACAACTCGCAAATTCATCGACCCGGCGCTGCAGCATCCCTCCATCACGGCGGAGAGCAATTGCGCGAGCGCGAAGGAACGAACTTCCTGAATGACAGTCGCCGGCAACGCTCCGAACACCAAAGCCCGGACCAGCCGAATGTTCGGCTCGGGTCGATTTTGTAGTTGCGATAGGTCTCTGTGCCGGTGACCAAGAGCGCTCGCGATGCTAGGTGCCCTTGGTGGTTCAAGCAATCGCAGCTACCGGTGATGGCACACGGCTGATGTCTTAGGCATCAATGCAACGACGCGAGCTATAAGCCCAACGAACCCATAATTCGGCATGCCGCTGGCGGAGTGATCAATGGCACCTTGGGGCCATTCCCATTGGGAATGGTCAGAGCGTAGGGTGTTTGCGAGCAGACTTCGGGGGAGGGCTGTTCAACGGAAGCGTTCGATGACTCATTGAGTCATGGAACGCTTTTGTTTTGCGAAAACCCTGACGTTTGATGAAGTTTGCAGTTAAGGGGCTATCTCCATCGGATGGTCGTAGCCGGTCATCTCCAGATAGCCGACTCCTTTGATAACATTGGGACCGCGGCGTCCTTCGATTGCGATGGCTCCTTCCCAATAACTGGGAGCAAACTTACTGTGGCCTGAGAATTCCTGCGACTTCACTGGCGTGCTGAGTTCCAAAGAGAAGCCTAATATCGGAATTTCCACGCGCCAGCGAACCGGATATCTGGCCGAAGTAATAGGACTCATCCAAGTCTCGCCCAGAGGGGTAAGTGAAAAATCCGATGCCTGAAGATGTACCGAGTGGTCAACACCATCAATGTAAGTTCCCGCTGAAAAAGGATCGATGGAACCGTCTTTGCGCCGAATGCGAAACAGCATCAATTCCGTGTTGTCGTTTAGTTGCAGGCTGAGCCAATCCCAGCCCACCTGGCCAGGTTCCAGTTGGTGGGTGAAAAATTCGTGATCCATCCATGCTATCCCGGTCACCTGATTGTTTTTCTCTCCAACTCGCACCGTGCCCGTCGTTTGCAATCGAGTCAGAGATATGTAATGCGAGGCGTGGCCCCGCCCCGGCGCCTTTTGACTGACGCCGTCCAGGCCGTGGATTACGGGAGGCTTGCTGGGATGGAGTTGCAGGGAAAAAGAAAAGCGATCGTCATACGCCTTCAAAATCAGATCGTCGCCCTGCCATTGAACTTGCCAGTTGCCATTCCAAATCTTTTTCTGGATAGCGCTGATTCCCGCCATGCCTGGGCCAGAACGGTTCGTGCGCTCGGCATGATAGAACTGCCCGCCATCAAGATCGCTCAGCGCCAGATGAGCCAGATATAAATCGTGGATGTCCCACGCCGAAGACTTAGCGCGATCACGGTCGATTGCCTGCCGAAAAAACGTCAATTCAAAGCCGAAGCGATGGCCATCCGCCGCGGACAAGTTGCCGGTGTAATACCACCACTCCGTCTGAAAATCGGGATGGTTGAAATGGTCCCGCGGGAATTCGTAATGGTAGCCGGGCAGGGCAGTCGTATATTGCGCGCCAGCCATCCGTAGCAACACTGACAGAACAGCGAGTAGGAAGACTCTATTCCTCATGGATAACTCCTAGAGGATTGAGTCGCGCGGCGACACGCGCCGGATAAAGTCCAGACAAGATGGTCGCGACGTAGACGAAACTGAGGGCTCCGAGAATCACCGCGACTGGCCAATGGAAGCGAATCGTCCAGCCAAACGACTGCTTGTTAATGACAAAGACCAGGATCAGAGAAAGGAAATAGCCCAGCACAAGGCCTGCAAGATTCGCGAGAAAGCCCAAGAGTCCGGCCTCGACCAAAATGAGCTTGTGAATCTGCGAAGACGACGCGCCTAGAAAGCGCATCAGGCCCAGTTCGCGCCGGCGGTCAATGACCAGGGCGACCAGGGCCCCAGCGATCCCCATCACGGCTACGAGGACAGCGACGGCTTCCAACGCATAGGTGATGGCGAAGGTGCGGTCGAAGATGCGAATCGCCTCCGTGCGCAAATCGCGATCGGAAAAAATCAGAATACGATGGCCGGCGGCAATCGCCTGGATACTATTGCGGACGTCCTGAACACTGGCCCCTTGCGTCACGAATACCGCCAGATTCGATGGCGCGGGGTCGGGCAAGTAGCGCAACATGGTGTCGCGGTCCATCAGAATGTAGCCGCGTTCGCTAGCGTAGTCGTAATACACATCAATGATCTTGAAGTTAGCTTGAGTTTCACCCAGGGAGAGCGCCAGTGAGTCTCCCGCCTTGACGTTGTGCTTGTAGGTGAATGGTTCGCTGACGATGACGTTGTTCTGGCCTCGCAACTGGCCGAGGACTTCTTCGGTCGGTCGGGCCGAAAAGAAGTCGGAACTCCGATAGGAATGAAGCACACGAAGGTCTATCGAAGCCATGGTCGCGGGCATTCCGTCATAACTTATTTCGTAAGCGCGCAGACGATCGACGGCGGCAACTCCGGGCAAGCGGGCGATTCTCTCCGTAAGGTCCAGCGAAATGGTGGGATGACGGTCCGCTGCAGGATCGCCCGCGGGCCGCAGGTAGAGGTCAGCGGGCAATTGAGTATTCATCCAACTCACGACGGTCTGGCGAAAACTTCCAACCATGATTCCGACCGAGACCATCATGGCCACAGCCGTGGCTAAAGCAGCCACGAGCACGGAAGTCCTGCGCAGCGCAGCGGTCAAACTGCGGGCGGCCAACAGAGCTTCGATGCCAACCAGTCGGTTCAGTAGGCCGGAGGTAGCCCACGACAGAAAGCTCACCAGAGCGGGCATGGCATAGGCCGAAGCAGCGATGATCAGAATCGTGGCCAGGTATCCCAGAAGCGGCTTGCCTCCGATCGCCGGTGCCTGCGCGGCAATTACACCTAACACCTCGAGCAGTGAGGCAATGAGGAGGTCGCGTCTCATATGAGTTCCAGCGATGTATTCGCGACGTCCCTGAGCCATGGCGTCCGCCGGCGAGACATTCATGGCCTCGCGTGCTGGCGAAAGAGCAGAGATTACCGACACGCCAACGCCAATCAGAAGAGCCCAGAAGACCGAGAGGGGAGTCAAAGCAATCGATCCGGGCCGGCTGCTGACGTACAAGGACTCCACCGTGAGAGCCATCAATTTGACTGCGCCCGAAGCCATGATCCTTCCCAGAGGCAATCCGAGGAAGGCGCCGGCGATGCCAAGACAGGCTGCTTCCCCCAGAAACGCGCACAGCACATCGGTTCGGCTGGCACCCACGGCCCGCACAATCCCGATTTCAGTACGGCGCCGGACCACTGAAACGGAAATCGTGTTGTAAATCAGGAACGCTCCCACCACCAGCGCAATGTAGCTCAACAACCGCAAATTCCAGCGGAAGGCCGCGAGCATCTTCCGGTTTTCTTCCGTGCCCGTGCCTTGTGGACGAATTTCCACTCCGGGCGGCAAGACTTTCTTCAGCTCTCGCTGCGCGGCGTCGATATCCGCGCCCGGCGGAAGCTTGATCAGGATGCGATCCACGCGGCCGAAGCGATCCAGAATACGCTGCGCTCCCGCGATATCCATGAGGATGGCACTCTCACCGCCGCTCGAATCGGGATAGACACCGCGTATGCTGCAGTCATAGACGCGATCGTTGATCAGCAGGGCGAGTTGGTCGCCAGCATGCATGTTAAGACTGCTGCTTACCCATACGCTCTGCGGATCCGTCAGATGATTCAACGAGTCGGCGCCAGGCTCCGGAGAGCGAGTGGCCGATTCCGTTGAGGACTGCAGAGCGGCGTAGCGGCTGGCCTCAGCGATGAGGTCCACCCCGATGAGCGGCAGAGTTTGTTGCGAATTTACGAGCACCGCGAAATCTTCTATTCGAGGAGAGATCTGCAGTGGGGAGGGGTAGGTGGCGAGCGTCGCGACGACTGATTCCGGGACTCCGCCGGATGCCACAACTTCTAGATCATTGTCTCCGGCCAGGGTTTCCATCGATGAATGAAACGATCCCGCAGCCGCGTTTCCAGCCAAATCTATCGCAAGCACAACCGCAACGCCGAACGCGACCGCGAGCACGGTGAGAGCGAGACGCACCGGTTCCCGAAAGAGCGGGCGAACCATCAACCGGTAGAAAAGTTTCAGGCGTAACATCTCAGCGACGCGCGACCTCCTCGATGCGTCCATCGCGCAGACGCACCAGCGTGTCACAAACCGTTGTCGCCTCCGTGCTGTGGGTAGCCATGATTGTGGCTGTCTGTTGCTCGCGGGTCAGGCGTTGCAGCAAGCTGAGTATCACGTGTCCAGTGCTGGTATCCAGGTTGCCGGTGGGTTCATCAGCCAGCACAATCTTCGGTGAGTGAACCAAAGCTCGGGCAATGGCGACGCGTTGCATTTGTCCGCCGGAAAGCTGGTGCGGGTATCGAGTGCCCAGGCCATCCAATTCCACCCATTGCAGGCGCCTGAGCGCCTCTCCGCGGGCATGAGGTTTCCCGGCGAGTAGTAACGGTAACTCGACATTCTCCTGGACAGTCAGTGTATGCAGCAGTTGAAAAGACTGGAAGATGAAGCCGACCTTCTCTCGGCGAAGGCGTGTTTGCTTCGCGTCATCGAGAGACGAGGATGCTACTCCGTCTATGAGCACAACACCCTCGCTGGGAAAATCCATGGCGCCCGCCAGATGCAGCAGGGTCGACTTGCCACAGCCGCTGCGCCCGACCAGAGCGACAAATTCACCGCTCTCCACGGCGAGGGACACGCCGCGCAAGGCGTGGACCGTTTGGCCGTCTGTGTCGAAATGCTTACTGACGTTCTGCAGAGAGAGAATTGCCATGTTAATGATGGGAACACACCAGAAAGCTAGTGCTTAATCGCAAGCAGGGAAATATAAAATCATTCAGTCTGCGAATGGAGCGGCATCCTAGCCGGTTCAATTCGTGGTCGGCCGACTAGGCATCGAACAGCAGTCAGCGGGACAAATGTCAGGGCGCGGGCCGAGTACTCCCACAGCGAGTCGCATCTGATTGTCGCCGATGCGCTCGCAAATCAGTTCGCGAATCATGCTGATGAACCTGGGGTGCGCACCGACCGTCTCCGCTCGCACCATGTGCAATCCTAACTCGGCGGAGAGTTGACGCGCTTCCGTATCCAGATCAAACAGAATCTCCATGTGGTCGGAAACGAAGCCGATGGGCGCGATCACTACATCTGAACTGCCCCCATCGGCCTTGAGTTTGCGCAGGCAATCGAGGATGTCCGGTTCCAGCCACGGCTGCGAGGCTGGCCCGCTTCGGCTCTGGTATACCAGTTGCCAGGTTGTGCGTCCCAAATTCGCAGCCACCAGTCGGCCCGTTTCCTTAAGTTGTTTTTCGTAGTCGCAGCCTTGGGCCATCGCCAATGGAATGCTGTGCGCGGTATAGATGAGATGCGCCGGCTCCCGGCGTTCCTGCGGGACCTGTTCCAGGGCATGTCGCACGCGATCGGTTACGGCTTCAACAAATCCAGGGTGATTGTGGAAGGCTCGAATCTTGTCCACGATTGGCGCGCCTTCACCCACTGCTGTCTGAGCGCGCGCTATATCTTCCCGGTACTGCCGGCAACCTGAGTAGGAACTGTAAGCGGAGGTGACAAAAGCCAGCGCGCGGCGCACTCCATCAGCTCTCATCTGGCTCATCGCGTGGGGGAGCATCGGATGCCAGTTGCGGTTTCCCCAATAGATTGGCAGGCTAGGGCCGTGCTCTGTAAGCTCCGCCTGAAGCGCCGCGATGAGCCGACGATTCTGTTCATTGATGGGACTTTTGCCGCCGAATTGGTAATAGTGCTCGGCAACTTCCATCATGCGCTCGCGGGGTACGTTTTTCCCGCGCAATACATTCTCCAGGAATGGCATGACGTCGGCCGGCTGCTCCGGACCTCCGAAGGAGGTTACGAGAATCGCGTCATAGATCATGCGGTCTGCGCCCAAAACTTCTTGACCAATCCATGGAGAAGGTTCCATGGCAATACTTCAAATGTGCTGAACAACCTTCCTGTAGACGCCTATTTTCCTCGAATCGATTCAAACATTTTGCCCTCGCCACACCACGTCGCACCGCGCTCAATCTCCACATTTTTCTTCGCGAGAAACTATTGGGACAAAGATTATCTCCCCGCTCACATGGGTTATCGGCTGTGTCCGCGATTGATCGATAGTAAAACGAAGTTGCAGTACAGTAACAATCAGGACGGTATTAGAGACGACAACGAGGTGATTTATGGATATGCACTCTATGGATTCGGAGCGTGAGGAGCACTTGACGATCGACCGGCGTATCGAACTGATATTGGACCTCACGCGCCGCCTGGACTTGTTGGATGACCTATTATGCACTGCCAGAGCAAGGCGCTGTGCGAGAGACACCGAGATCCGGCTGATCGAGGCGGAACAGGTTGATATCAATGGGATGCCCGCGATCTGATGCTGGGTCCTTACGAGACCCGGCTTCTAAGAAACAAAGTAAGCAGCAGAAGAAAGAAAGACAAGAGAGCGTATTTTCTCAATGACCGGGAGGTTTCCATGAAGTGTCTTGCGACGATTTGCTTTGCCATGATGACCGTGACCGGAACTGGCGCAGGGCAGGAAGCGACGAACACTGGTCGGCCAGAGTCGCTGCCTCAGCCGACCGGATTGAGAACTGTGGTCGGTTGCCTCTCAAAAACCGCGGACACTTATGTCGTCACCGGCGGCGCGCCCGGCCCGAAGCAGTTCCGCATTGTGTCCGGTAATGTGTCCGCTCTGAAAGGGAAGATCGGCCACACGGTCAAGGTCGTAGGCATGGTTGGCAAGAACGATGCTCTGGCTAACCAGAACGGCCTCTACAACGAAGGCTCAACCACCGGCGTCGGTTACCTGACGATCGAAGCGCGGAAGGTCTCAGAGGTTTACGGTAATTGCAGCGAACCTGGCAAGGAATGGGCCGGCGAACATAACTAACGTTTTGTTACTTCAGCGTTTGTAAAAAAGCACGGCTGGAGCACAAAGTCTCCAGCCGTAGGGTTGAGAGTTGCAAAACCGTTACTGCGGTATAAGTACGGAGTCAATCACGTGAATGACACCGTTGCTGCACTTGAGATCAGTCTGGGTCACGTTCGCGCCGCCAACCGTCACCTTACCGCCCTGAACCGTGATCTTCAATTCCTTACCGTTCACGGTCTTGGCCTCAGTCAACTTGACAACATCCTTGGCCAATACGTCTCCGGCGACTACGTGATAGGTGAGGATGGAGACGAGCTTCCCTTTATTCTCGGGCTTGAGCAGATCTTCCACCGTTCCCGCCGGCAGTTTGGCGAAGGCCGCGTCAGTCGGTGCGAAGACTGTAAACGGACCGACTCCCTTGAGGGTGTCGACCAAGCCCGCAGCCTGAAGAGCGGCAGCCAGGGTTTTGAAGTCGCCCGCGGCGACGGCAGTTTCAACGATGTCCTTCTTGGAAGCGGCGAAGGCGCTGCTGCTGAAGCTTAGTGCGAGCAACAGTGTGAGGCAAGACATGGCGTAAATGCGTTTCACGTAGTTTCTCCTTAATTTGTGGAAATTTCAGCTTGAACCAGCTGTATGAGTTTCAGATTATGCAAATGAACTTTCCGATGGAGACAATCGGCGTTCTGCCGGCAGGTCTTGTCACGAAGAGTAAATCTGCGGTCTCAGTCAGTCGTGATAGTAAAAAGACTCAGATCCGCCGGATTGCAGGACAGGTATCGCCCCACAGCTCGTGTATTCTGATTGTCTCTTTGATCAAATAGATTTAATGTTTATGAATCTTGCCCGCATGCCAATTCATCTACTGGTTACGGCAGATAGGTCACAAAAGCGGAGGCAAATGAGATGTTCACCAAGGCTGATTGGCTGATACTTGGAGCGGCGTTCTTATCATTCCTTTTTTCGGTTTCCCTCTGGTTCGGCATGGGCATGAACGCCAGCAAGGAGTCGGGCGTGTTCGTTGGCCTGTGGGTTCCATCCATTCTTTCGGCAGGTAACTACTTCCGTCAGGCAGCGCGGGCGAAGAGAAATGTCTGATACCGCAATATTCCTTGTGGGCGCGTTTACCTTCCTCCTCCTGACAGGGGGCGTTTGCCTGACATACGTGGAAGTCCGGCGCGTGGAGGAAGAAGCGAAGATCAAACCGCAGTCGGACGGGCCGCAGGCACCTATTGTGTCGGCGGATCTAAGACGGTAAGCAATTGCTTCTCAGCAGTGCGTCTGTGACTTACTTTTCTGTGACCTGTTATCAAGGAGACGAAACCATGGATCGGGATACATCTTCTGCGGCAAAGCCAGGCGCTCTGGAAAAACCGAGCAAACCCTGCATTTGTTGTGGCGGGACCATTCTATGGCGAAGGCGTTTAGCGAGCGATTGGGACAAGGTTAGGTACTGCAGCGCATCGTGTAGGCGCGTTTCTGTCGCCAGAGCGAGGAGTGAGCACAGCAACTGCCCAGAGACAAACGCTCAGCTCGATGTTGACGTGAGGGCGTCTGCCGCTTGAGGCTCGGTCTGATGAGCACGCAGAATCTTCATTTGCGCTTTTCTGAGATGTTGAAATGAGTTCATCGTATGTGATTTTCGGAGCATACGGAGGTATAGGCTCCGCGCTTTGCCGGCGTCTCGTCAGAAAGGGTGCAAAGCTGGTGCTGGCCGGTCGAGACGAGGTGCGTCTGGCTGGTCTGGCGGCAGAACTCGGCGCTGATACAGTCTGCCTCGATGCCTGTAACCTGCGGCAGGTGGAGACGTGCCTCAAACAAGCTGTGGACTTGCACGGTCCCCTGCATGGCGTTGCTAATTGTGTGGGCTCACTCCTGCTGAAACCGGCGCACCTGCTTTCTGAAGCGGAGTGGGATGGCACCGTTACGGCAAATCTAAAATCCGCGTTCGCCGTGGTCCGTGGCGCAGCCATCGCGATGGCCCAAACGGGTGGATCGGTCGTTCTCCTCTCTTCCGCTGCAGCCCGCGTGGGGTTAGCCAACCACGAGGCAATCTCCGCGGCCAAAGCCGGGATCGAAGGTGTAGCGCTGGCTGCGTCCGCCTCTTACGCCGCGGAAGGAATTCGATTTAACTGTATTGCGCCAGGCATGACCCGAACTCCCCTAACGGCCAGATTGCTGCAGAACGAGATGGTGGCTAAAGCGTCTGCCGGCATGCACGCGCTGGGTCGAATTGGTGAGCCCGACGATGTTGCTTCGGCCATCGAGTGGTTGCTGGATCCCGAACAGAGTTGGGTCACAGGCCAGGTGATTGGCGTAGATGGCGGCCTCTCCCGAGTACGATCTAGATCCTGACGTGTTGGGAATCGCGGTTTTCTCAAGGTACGGTAACAATCAGCGCGGTGCAGAGGTTTTCGCTCGATTTGCAGTAGGTATGCGGCACGCTGGAATCGAAGTAGATGGAGTCGCCAGCCTCCAAGTCATAGCCTTGCCCCCCAATCGTGACTACGAGTGCGCCGGAGGTCAGATACAAAAGCTCCGCCCCAGCGTGAGCGTGAGGCTTCAGTTTTTCCTTCGCGATCCTTTGAAATTCCGCGTAATAGGCGTTGAGTTTCCTGGGTGTCGCTCCGTAGTCGAGAGTTTCGAAAAAATATGAGACCTCGGATTTCCCCGGGCGCTCAGGAAAGCGCTGGCGATCCCGCCTTTTGGCCACTGCCACCAGATGCCGCTTCCGCTCGTCCGTGAAAAAGTGATCCAACCCTACGTCGAACACGGTTGCAATGCGTGCCAAGGTGGGCAAAGTAGGATAAAGCTTGCTGCGCTCGAGCTTTGACAGAAGTGCCGCCGAAAGCCCTGTGTGCCGCCCCAGTTCCACCAGTCCCAGTTTCTTTCTAAGGCGCAAGGTCTTTAACTTTTCACCGATCGAGTACGGCTTTAGCCATCCTGCCACGGTTTCCTTGGATGAGGTTGGCTCCGACCTTTTCGCGCCAGGCGCAGCCTGCTGCTTGTTTGGATTTCCTGTCATACCGGTTGCGGCCAATGCGGCCTCCCTGTCACAGCGATACAACACATTTTATCTGTATTCAATTTAACTACGGTTATAAGGATGCAAATGAAAAGGGAAAAGTCGCAACTTTCGGTCTCGCGTTTCGGATATGGGTTTTGATCAGCGAGATAATTCTGACCGTGAACCTTGCACCAGCATCCGCGGCACTCGTTCCGATCCGCAAATTTCGCCCTGCGCTCGCGCGGCTCCGCTCATCTTTAGTAACAGGAAGAGTTTTGTTGGAGAGTCGGTAGTACATTTTGCGAGGAATAGGGGAGCGGTGCGAAAACCGCATTGGGAATGGTCGGGAAAACCGGCCCGGCCTCCCCCTAGAGTCCCGGGTTATCCATCGGCTGCAGTCGCTGAACCACGTTCCCAGTTGCGCCTCTCGGTTGCGACGCTGGTCAGATCGACGCAGCCGTTGGGCTCCCGGGATCTTGCATCGGGCTGGCAGACTTGAAAAGACCTCCCTTGCTTGGAGTACACGTGTTCGATAAGACTTGGGATGTGGACTAACATAGAGGACAGCCTGTGTCCTGATTCTGTAATCCCGACTCGTTTCGCGGATGCTCATGGTCAGGGTAGATCACGAGCGTGGATCTGCAGTGCGGATGATATGTTCCTAAGACTTTATTGCATTGCCTTGCCGATTTTCTTTGCTGTGGATATGGTCTGGCTCGGAGTGGCGGCGAAGAGTTTCTACGCCAGACAGATCGGGTTCCTGATGAAAGCCAACGTCAACTGGGCGGCGGCTATCCTGTTTTACCTACTCTTCATCGCGGGCTTGGTGGTGTTCGTCGTTGCTCCAGCCGTGGAAAGAGGTTCATGGTTGCGTGCTCTCCTGTTCGGGGCGCTGTTCGGTCTCATTACCTATGCGACCTACGATCTCACGAATCTCGCGACACTCAAAGATTGGCCGCTGGCGGTGACGGTTGTGGATTTAATCTGGGGTATGGTCTTGGCAGCTTCCGTATCCGTGGCAAGCTACCTGGTTGCGGCTAAGATCGGCGCGTCCAAAATCTGACTGCTATTCGACCCAGGTAGTTATCATCCCGGTGGATCTTAAGAGATGCAGTTACCCTTCGATTTCCGCAGCCGACCACTGGTTCTGCTGACTGGCGCCTCGGGCTATATCGGAGGGCGTCTGCTCAAGGGGTTAGAGAAGGCGTGCTGCCCAGTTCGTTGTTTGGCCAGGCATCCTGAATTTCTGCGGCCGCGCACGGCTCCAAACACTGAAGTTGTGAAGGGAGATTGTCTCGACCAGGCTTCACTCCCGCCGGTTATGGCCGGAGTGGAAACCGCCTATTATTTGGTTCACTCGATGGGATCCCCGGGCAAGTTCGAAGAAGAGGATCGTCGAGCGGCCAGCAATTTCGCCGCGTCCGCGCGTCTTGCAGGAGTGCGCCGCATCATCTATTTAGGCGGTCTTGGTGCAGAGGGACAGTCGCTGTCTGCCCATTTGCGGAGCCGGCAGGAGGTGGCCGACATTCTGCGTTCCTCGGGCATTCCCACGATCGAATTCCGCGCTTCGATCGTCATCGGGTCCGGCAGCCTCTCCTTCGAAATGATTCGGGCCCTGGTTCAGCGTCTACCAGTGATGATTTGCCCGCGTTGGGTTGCCGTGAAGGCCCAGCCGATCGCGGTTGAGGATGTAATCGCTTATCTGCTTCAGGCGCTTGAGTTGCCGGTCGGAGAAGCAGCGGTGTTTGAGATTGGAGGCGCCGACCAGGTCAGCTATGGCGACATTATGCGAGAGTACGCACGGCAATGCGGACTGCGCCGGTGGATGATCCCGGTTCCGGTCTTAACGCCTCGCCTATCGAGTTTGTGGCTGGGCCTGGTCACTCCTATTTATGCACGAGTCGGACGCAAACTCGTCGATAGCATGCGCAACCCCACTCTCGTGCGGAATCCATCGGCGCTTGCAGTGTTTGGCATCAGGCCAAAAGGTTTGAAGGATGCGATTGAAAGCGCTCTACACAATGAGAATCTCGAGTTTGCAGCGACGTCCTGGTCGGACGCCCTCTCGTCCGCCGGAAAGACCCGCTCGTGGGGTGGTATCCGCTTTGGAACCAGGCTCGTGGACTCTCGTGCGCAACGCGTCTCCGTGGCCCCGCCAGCGGCATTTGCACCCATCCGGCGGATTGGAGGGGCGAACGGCTGGTACTTCGCAGGCTTTCTGTGGTGGTTGCGCGGTTTTCTGGATCTTCTGGCAGGCGGCGTCGGAATGCGCCGGGGACGACGCAATGCCAGGACTCTGGCGGTGGGGGACGCTCTCGATTTCTGGCGGGTGGAAGCCTTCGATCCCGATCACCTTCTAAATCTGGTCGCCGAAATGAAGGTGCCCGGACGCGCCTGGCTGCAATTCGAGGTTGAACCCATCAGTGGAACGTCGAATTCTTCTGGATCTACCATCCGCCAGACGGCCATTTTTGACCCTGCGGGTCTGGCTGGCCTCGTCTACTGGTACGCTTTGTATCCTATCCATTGCTGGATATTTGCCGGAATGCTGCGTGCGATCGCGGTTCGGGCGGAACTTGAGGCCCGAACGATTGCGCAGGGCGGATAGGTGTCCAGCGGCGTCCTCCCGCCTTGGACGCGGTTTTGTGCGGGTCCGGCGGGCTAGCGAGTCGGCCCAATCCGCTTTGTTGCTCGTCTGTGCTCTTTGTGACAAGTGGAAGCAATGCGCCTCCGTTTCGTGTAAATTAAACAGCGGTGCCTACCCAGAAGATCATGATAGTGGACGACGAGCGCTTGGTGCGTTGGTCGCTCCGCCAGAAATGCGAGGAGTGGGGTTACCACGTGATCGAGGCGGATTCTGGCGAGCCTGCGCTTAGATTGGCGCAGCGGGAATCGCCTGACCTCGTCCTGCTTGACGTGCGCATGCCCGACCTCAGCGGCATCGAAGTCCTCGATCAACTCAAAAAGAATGGCGACGCCCGCGCCGTCATCATGATCACCGCCGATCCTCAGCTAGACGATGTAAAAGCAGCACTCAAGCTCGGGGCGTACGACTTTGTCGGCAAGCCCATCGATTTCGACGAACTGCACGTGGCTATCAAGAACGCGCTCGAGGCCACCAGCCTGCGCACAGAAGTGCAGGCTCTCCGCGGCGAGGTGCGCGGCGGAGCCGGTTATGACAGCGTGGTGAGCGTGTCGCCCAAGATGACGGAGTTGATGAATTTTGTCCGTAAGGTTGCCTCCAGCGAAGCTACCACCATCCTGATTCAAGGCGAAAGCGGTACCGGCAAAGACCTTATCGCCAAAGCCATTCACTACGAAAGCTCTCGCCAGAATAAGCCCTTCGTCGCCATCAACTGTTCGGCGATTCCCGAGACGTTGATGGAAGCTGAACTTTTTGGCCACGAAAAAGGCGCGTTCACCGACGCCAAGCAGATGAAGAAGGGCTTGTTCGAGGCGGCTGACGGCGGTACGTTGTTTCTCGATGAAATCGGTGAACTCTCGGCCTTACTGCAGGCAAAGCTGCTACGCGTGCTGGAAGACCAGGTTATCCGTCGCGTAGGGGGTATTCGCGATATGCAGGTGGATGTGCGGGTGATTGCCGCCTCCAATCGCGATCTTGAAAAAGCGGTGCGGGACGGTCAGTTTCGACAGGATCTCTATTACCGGCTGGCCATTATTGCGATTTTTATTCCACCGTTGCGCGACCGAAAAGAAGACATCATGCCCCTGGTGGATTTCTTCATCGATCGTTACAACCGCCGCTTCAAGAAATCGATTCGCGGCATTACCGATGACACTCGCCGCCTCATCTTCAGCCACAACTGGCCGGGCAATGTTCGCGAACTCAAGAACACTATCGAGCGTGGCATGATCCTCGAAGAGGAGCCGTTTCTGCGACCTCTGTATCTGCCGTTTTCCGTGGGCGAATCGGGCGGCCGCACTGTTTTCGAGCGAACTTCGCCCGCCGACGGCGGACAGGTGTTGCCCAATGGCCGCACCCTCCCGCGCCTCTATATTCCCGAAGGCGGGACCTCGCTCGAGGAAGTGGAACACTCCATGGTCGAGTTAGCCATGCGCCAAGCCAACGGCAACCAGACCCACGCCGCCAAGCTGCTCGACATCAGCCGCGACGCGCTGCGCTACAAGCTGAAGAAATTCGGGCTGATTCGCGGTGATGACGAAGGGGCGCAGACGGGTGGAACTGAAGACCAGTGAGCTTTGTCGAGGCCCTGGGTTACCGGAGAACGAATGTCAAGCTCGCGCAGACAATTCCTGACCCTCACATCTCTTGGATTAATGGGCGCCGCAGTCACGAGCACGAGCCATGCCCAGGCGCCCAACGACTTGCCGCCCGGGGCGCCGCCTGCATTTGGCGCCGGGCCGCTGGTTGGACCTGAGGTGTCGGCCGCCACTTTTGCTGAGGCGCAAAAGCTCGTCCAGTTCCAACTGACTGAACCCGAGCGTTCCGAGGCTGCGGGCAGTTGGCGCGCGAATATGGCCGCCCTCTACGAGCGCCGCACCGGGCCGCGCAAAGTGGCGCTCGACCCAATGCTCGCTCCCGCGACCCAGTGGAATCCTGTGCTGCCGGGATTGAAAGCTGGTCCGGCACGCGATCGATTTGTGCGCAGCAGCGAGGTAGTCGCCGCCCTTCCTGCGAACGACGAAGACATTGCTTTCTCCTCGGTGGTGCAGCTTTCGCGCTGGATCGAGCAGCGCAAGCTGAGTTCCGAGCGGCTTACGCGGATTTATCTTAGCCGGCTCGAGCAATTTGACTCCAAGCTGCGTTGCGTCATCACTCTTACTCGCGATCTGGCGCTGGCACAAGCCAAACAGGCGGACGCGGAGATCGCTGCCGGCAAGTATCGCGGTCCGCTGCATGGAATCCCGTGGGGAGCCAAGGATCTTCTCGATACTGCGGGCATTCCTACGACGTACGGTGCCGAGCCTTTGCGAAACCGTATCCCCACTGAAGATGCTGTGGTGGTGAAGCGTCTCCATGCGGCGGGAGCGGTGTTGGTGGCCAAGCTGAGCCTGGGAGCGCTGGCGCTGAATGACATCTGGTTCGGCGGGCAGACGATGAATCCATGGTTGCTGGAGGAAGGATCGTCGGGTTCAAGCGCCGGGCCGGGCGCCGCAACGGCCGCTGGATTAGTGGGTTTTGCCATCGGCAGCGAGACCGGGGGCAGTATCGTTTCTCCCGCCATGCGTTGTGGCGTCACCGGCTTGCGTCCCACCTACGGGCGTGTACCGCGTACAGGCGCCATGACACTCTGTTGGTCGCTCGACAAACTCGGTCCCATGACGCGAAACGTCGAGGACGCCTTACTGGTGCTAAACGCAATCTCCGGGCCTGACGCCGGTGACTTGGCCAGTGTTGCCAGCAAACTCGACTTCGATGCCGAAACTCCCGTGGCGGGGCTGCGGGTTGGCTATTTCCCGGCTTGGATGAAGGAAAACCCCGCAACCGAAGTCGACCGTGCGGCTCTCAGCGTTGCCAAGAAGCTGGGGATGGTTCCGGTTGAGTTGACACTTCCCGATTGGCCCTATGACTCGCTGGAATTGATTCTCTTCGCCGAAGGCGCGGCCGCGTTCGAGGAACTGACACTGAGCGGCGCCTTGAATCAGTTGAAAGTTCAGGTGTCGGACGCTTGGCCCAACCTTTTTCGTCAAGCGCGCTTTCTGTCGGCCGTGGATTTCGTGCAGGCGGATCGCTTCCGGCGCAAAGTGGCGGACGAGATGGCGCGCATTTTTGCCAGAGTCGACCTGCTGCTGGTGCCGTCGCTGCGGGACGAGATACTCACCATCACGAACTTCACCGGTCACCCCTCGCTCACGCTGCGTGCGGGCTTTGTCGCGGTGTCCGAGGCGCGCAGCGATTGGGCACCCGATCCGAATCACCCTCTCCCGAAGTTTTCCCCGCCCCGTCGAGTGCCCCACGGCATCACCCTGATCGGTCAGCTTTTCGATGAAGGGACTTTAGGGCTGGCGGGGATGGCACTGGAGCGCACCTTCGGCATAGCCAACGAACGCCCCCCGGGCTTCTGAAGCAAACGCTGTCCCAATATGGCCGCGATGCAAATCGAATTTGCATCGCAAAGTTCCGGGAGTGTTTCTTATGCGGATTTGGTGCCGGCAATCGCCTGTTGGGCGGTGGGCAGATGAAACAGACGCTGCAACGCAGTCGTCATTAGTTCCTGATCTACCTTTTCTGGAAGCCCCTTGAGTTCGCGGGACAGGGAGCCTGCAATTCTCTGCGTCATCCGGGACATCATGGCATTAAGCATTTCGTCCTGGTCCTTGGCAAATGGCCCGTTCTCTTGTCGGAAGGAATCCAGTTCTTGCCGGCAAATTTCGTCCAGTCGCAGGCGGAGCGCGACGATGGTCGGCACCACTTTCTCGTTTGTGAGTTTGCGGCGAAAGCCTTGCGCCTCAGCCTGCAGAATCTTTTGCGCTTCGACTGCCGCGGCCTCGCGCTCGCTGGCATTTTCGTCGGGTACATTTTCGAGATCGTCAAGATCGTAGAGGAAGATGCCGTGAACGTTGCGCACACTGGGATCGACGTTGCGCGGCATGGCGATATCCGCGATAACCAGAGGCCCGCTCTTTTCGGCGCGCATTCGGACCATGAGTTCAGCTTCGTCGCGACTCAAAATCGTGTGCGGACATGACGTCGAACAGATGATAATGTCGGCCTCCGCCATGTGCTGCCAGCGCTCTTCAAACGGGATGGCAAGTCCGCCAAGTTTCGCAGCCAGTTCCGCGGCGTGTTCCAGGGTGCGATTGATGACGCAGACTGAGTGCGCGCCATGTTTCAGCAGTTCGCCGGCGGAGAGTTCACTCATCTGGCCTGCACCCAGCAATAGGACTTTCTTATTTCCCAGCGTGCCGAAAATCTGACGGGCTAGTTGCACTGCCGCATAAGGAATGGAAACTGCTGATTTGCCTATCGTCGTCTCGCTGCGCACGCGATCCGAAACCACGAGCGCCTTTTGCAGCACGGCATCGAGGAAACGTCCGGTCGCTCCCAACTTCTGCGCCTGCTTCCAGGCTTCCTTTACCTGAACTACAACCTGGGGTTCGCCCACGACCATGGAGTCGAGACTGGAGGCGACGCGAAAGATGTGGAGGAGGGCGGTTTCATCGAGCAGGCGATAGAAGTGCTTCCACTCGCAGAGCTTCAGTCCATATTCGGCGCCGAGGAGGCGCATGACTGAGTTGGCGGCTAGAGTTACGTCCGTGCCCCACAACCAGAATTCAGTACGGTTGCAGGTGGCCATTACGATAACCTCTTCGATGCCTTCGGCACGCGACAATTGCACCAGCGCTTCGTAGCGCCTGGTCTCACTGATCCAGAAGCGTTCCCGCACTCCCACCGGGGCTGTACGGTAGTTTAGGCCGACGACCATCAGAGCCGGTTCCACGTATTCTTCTCCCGAAGATCAGTTATTCACAAAGCACGGGAGATGCCAATAAGCACAGAGGACGGTTCTTATGTATTGTCAATGAGTTAGGGACGAAAGTGGCAGGCAGGGAAGTAGCGCTTATGGGACGGGATTGCGGGATATCACGCTGGGCAGCGGCTTTTGGCCCCTCCCAAGTGCTTCTAGCAGAAAGAGACTTTCTAACTGGACCTGGTTGTGAAGCAACTTCAGCGCACGACTTCCGCTGGCTTCGCTTCCTTCTCCTTCAAGCCCTTTGCTTGCGGCTGGTAGACGCAGAACGGCTCCTCGTCGAGATAGTTACCCGTAGCGGCATAAGCGCGCGCACGACAACCCATGCAGATGTTGCGGAACTCACAGCATCCACATTTACCCTCGAGGTTGTTCGTATCCCGCAGCTCGTTGAACACGACTGAGTTCGCCCAGATATCGGCGAAGGCCTGCTTCCTCAGATCTCCTGCCAGCGCGGGTAAGTACCCGCAAGGGAAGACTTCGCCTTGATGCGAGATGAAACACACTGCGGTTCCGGCCAGGCATCCCTTGGTCATGGCGTTCATGTCGGAGGGATGAGATCCGGGATGTCCCACCGGCTGTCCCAAGCCTACTCTTCCAGTGGCATGAGACTTCAGCTCCATGCCGGTCGATCCCGGCATCACCATCTCGGTCGGCCCGATGCTGGGCGTTTTCTGCATGGCTTCAACTGCCAGCGGCGCGGCATGTACGGCTGCAGCCGCCGCTTCCGACCGGTGTTCCGCTACTCGCCGCTGACGGACAACACGGAAGTAGTGCGGCGCACAGGTTGCCTTCATTTCGATGCCGCCTTCGAGCGAGCGATCGTAAAACCAGTTCAGCATGCGCTCGTATTCTTCGGGAGGAACCATCTGTTCGGCCGCGATATCCACCCCACAACCTACAGGCACCAGAAGGAATGTGTGCAACGCGTCCGCTCCAATCGACCTCGCCAAATCGAGTACTTGCGGAAGCTGATGAGCATTGTGGCGGGCGATCGTCGTGTTAATCTGCACCGACATGCCCAGATTCTTCAGATTGCGAAAGCCGGCGATGGCGGCATCGAATGCCCCGGGAATGCCCCGGAACGTATCGTGAGTGAGGGCATCGGCGCCGTCCAGGCTGATGGCTACGCGCTGCACGCCGCTATCGACGATCATGCGGGCGACGTGCTTGGTGACCAGCGTGCCATTCGTGGCCAGGGCCACGCGGAGACCTTTATCAGTGCCATAACGAGCCAACTGGAAAATGTCGGAGCGGAAGAGCGGTTCGCCGCCGCTCAACACCAGAATGGGAGTGGAGACTTCGGCAATCTGATCGATGATATCGCGGGCTGCTTCGGTGGAGAGATCGGAGGGAGAGCTCAGCTCGGTCGCAGTGGCGCGACAATGAATGCAGCGGAGATTGCAGCCTTTGGTTAACTCCCAAAAAATCAATCGTGGTTTGTTTTGAGGAATTTGACTGGAATGATCCGTATGATGCCCATTGCCATTTGAAGGAGCCATCTGCGCTTTCCCTCCCATTCGAACCGGGTTTTCTCACCCCACCCTAGGAGCAACAGTATATAGGTCGCAAACCCCGCGGCGGTGACAGTCATCACCGGAAATTGTGATCTTGGTCACGCGAGCTAAACCCTTTGCTATCCTTAGAAATACCAATGCACAGGAAGTTTTCGGGACTATCCTTGGAGGGACGCAGTAACTCCCTATGTCCAAGGGTATCGCAGGAGAGCACCCGAGTCTCCACCAAGTGGTCAGTTGTGATTTGCCAGATCGCGCAGGGCGGCCGTGTTACGGATTACCAGAGTCGAGCCTTTCGATTGCACGATCTGGCGCTTCTTCATCTCGGCAAACAAGCGCGTCACTGTTTCTCGCGAAGTCCCGATCATCTGCGCAATTTCTTCGTGGGTGAGTCGAAGTTTCAACCGGGGCTCTGCCTTGGAGGCTTCGCCGTTTTTCGAGCTCCACTCCAGCAGCAATTTAGCCAGTTTTTCGGCGGCGGAGTGGGACAGTCCCAGCGAACCCGCTTCTTTACACGCATTATGATATTTTTCGCTTAACTGCTCGGCCACTTTGAAGCAGGCTTCTACATCATCTTTAAGAAAACGTAGAAAGTCCTCGCGCTTGACGAAATTGACTTGGCAGGGATCGATCGTCTCCGCCGTTACTTCATATGGTTTGCCGGAGATCGTGGCGCTCAACCCCAACACCTCGCCCGGTTCGGCAAGCTTCACAATGATGGTTCTCCCGCTGGGGGAGTTAATCGAGAGTTTGACACTGCCTTTGCAGAGCACAAATATGCCGCGCGGCACTTGCCCTTCGACAAACAGTACCGCACCTTGCGGGTACGCAGTGGCATACTTGATGCTTTCAAAGGCCTGCAGCGCATTGGGTGGAAGGTCGCAGAAGATGCGATCCGTGCGCAGCTTGCAGGTAATGCAACTTTCGACAATCTCCATTCCGTAGGGCGAGAGCATGAACCAGCCTCCTGGCACAACCTTTTGCCAAACTTCAAACCCGGCCCGCTCGCGTGGGTCGCTTATCCAGCACGCTTGTCGCGCACTCTGCGGCCAGTTTGCAGGCCTCGTCTGAGGTCAGTTTCCGCCGGGAAGGAACGCTTGGCTGTGCTGTCAGGCACACGCCATTGTGATCTAACTCACACCTTATCTCTCCGGTGGGCCTGGCATTGCGGGATTGTGGTTTTTACCAGTCCTGCCGAAGCATGACTTTCCAGTTTTGCGATGAAAGTGCAATGGGTTAGGCTGACTACCGGGCTCACCGCCGGATGTGCTCTACGTCACAGCACGATCCGCGGCGAAGGGCCATAGTTTCAAATGCTTCGTAGCGGCTCTGAGACGACAAGAAGTCAATGAGGTGCATTCATGGTTACCAAGCAACAAGCTCTCGACTATCACTTCGGCACTCATCCGGGGAAAATTGAAGTTACTCCGACCAAGCCTTGCCGCACCCAGCGCGACCTCAGCCTCGCCTACACGCCAGGAGTGGCTGATCCGTGCCTGGAGATCCAGAGAAACCCACACGATGCATTCAAGTACACGGCGCGCGGCAATCTTGTGGCCGTGGTTACTAACGGCACCGCAGTCCTTGGACTCGGTGACATCGGGGCTCTCGCCGGCAAACCCGTCATGGAAGGTAAGGCCGTCTTATTCAAACGCTTTGCCAACGTGGACGTGTTTGACATTGAACTGAACACTCACGATCCGGATGAGGTCATCAAAGTCTGCCAGTTGTTGGAGCCGACCTTCGGCGCGATCAATCTCGAAGACATCAAAGCGCCGGAGTGCTTCTACATCGAAGAAACCTTGAAAAAGACAATGAAGATCCCGGTTTTTCACGATGACCAGCATGGCACGGCAATTATTTCCGGGGCGGCATTGCTCAACGGTCTGGAGGTTGTTGGCAAAGACATCAGCAAGGTCCGGGTAGTGGTGAACGGCGCGGGAGCCGCCGGCTTTGCGTGCGCGGAGCACTACGTCCGTCTCGGCGTGAAGCGCGAAAACGTGCTTCTCTGTGACACCAAAGGAGTGGTCTACAAGGGCCGCACCGCCGGAATGAATCCCTACAAAGAGCGATTTGCAATCGAGACGAGCTTGCGCACACTGACGGATGCGATGAAGGGCTGCGATGTTTTTCTTGGCCTCTCCGTTAAAGGAGCGCTCACGCCCGACATGATTCGTTCGATGGCGGCTCGTCCAATTGTCTTTGCCATGGCCAATCCCGATCCAGAAATCACCTACGAAGAGGCGAAAGCAACTCGGGATGATGTGATCATGGCGACCGGTCGGTCCGACTATCCCAATCAGGTGAACAATGTGCTCGGGTTTCCATTCATCTTCCGCGGAGCGTTGGATGTGCGCGCCACTACGATCAACGAAGAGATGAAGTTGGCAGCGACCCGCGCCTTGGCGAACCTAGCCAAGGAAGATGTGCCGGACTCGGTATGCCGCGCCTATGGCGTGGCCCGGCTGAAGTTTGGCGCTGACTACCTGATCCCAAAGCCGTTTGATCCGCGCGTGCTGGTGTGGGAATCCTCCGCCGTTGCCCAGGCGGCGATGGATACCGGAGTGGCCCAGGAGCCGGTCGATATTGCGTTATACCGCGAGCAACTCGAGCGTCACCACGGCAAAGCCCATGAAATCTCACGCATGATGATTCACAAAGCGCAGGCGAAGCCCAAGCACGTTGTTTTTCCTGAAGGTGACAACGAGAAAATCCTGCGCGCCTGCCACTTAATATTGGAAGAAAAAATCGCTACGCCTATCCTGCTCGGTAAAGTTGCCGCCATTCAGGCGAAGACGACGGAGCTGGGATTGAACCTGAAACTCGCCGAGGTCGTCGATCCCGCCACCTCGCTCCTGCGCGAGCGTTACATCCAGGAACTGTATCGCCTGCGGCAGCGACGTGGTGTAACACTCAGTGAAGCGCACACCCTGATCGACGACCGTAATATTTTCGCGTCGATGATGGTGCACATGGGAGATGCCGATGCTCTGGTGGCCGGAGTTACGCAGCACTTTCCCGACACCATTCGTCCCGCACTGCAGGTGGTCCGCATGCGCGAAGGTCTGCACAAGGTTGCCGGTTGCTATCCCATGATCACGCGCAGCGGGGAACTGCTGTTCCTCGCCGACACCAGCGTGAACATCGATCCCACGGCGGAAGACCTGGTGGAGATCGCCCTGTGCGCGGCACAAGAGGCTCGGCGCTTTGACGTGGTGCCGCGGGTCGCGATGCTTTCCTTCTCTAGCTTTGGGAGCACCAGCCACCCGCTTTGCGACAAGGTCCGGAAGGCGGTGGACTTATTGCATAAAGCCGACCCAACCTTGATCGTGGATGGCGAGATCATGGCTGATGCCGCCGTCTCTCCGGATATATTGGCACAGACTTATCCTTTCAGTTCGCTGCAGGGTGGGGCCAACGTACTGATCTTCCCTGATCTAGCGTCGGCCAACATTGCCTGCAAACTGCTGGCGACAATTGGCGGTGCCGAGACTCTGGGCCCGATCCTCATGGGAATGACCAAACCCGTGCATTTGCTGGCCCGCGGTGCCGAGGCTGAGGAAATCGTGAATGTGGTTGCGATCGCGGTGGTCGACGCTCGCGAAAGCGAGCCTGGCAACTTAGTTCCAGATGTCGCGAATGCAGTGGTGCAAGCCGACTAGAGGGCATTGCGACCCGAGCGTTAGCGGAACGCATTCTCCCGACTGCTGCATGTGCTCTAAGTTTTATTGTCTTCCGGCGGCTTTGGATCTCGATAAAGGTCCAGCAGCGTGCGTGCCGCGCGAAACGACGTAGTGCGTCCTTGCAGCACGTCTTGCTCCAGGGTTTCTAACCGCTTCTGAATGGCGGGGTGAGATTCAAAACGCTGCAAGAGTCCCTGCTGAATAATCTCCTGCATCCATTTTCGCGTCTGTTGATGTCGAGTCGCCGCGAACCAGCCGGTACGCTGGGTCACGGCGGTGTGCTCGAGGACGCAATTCCAAAGTTCGCTGATGCCGTGGCCGGTCTGGGTTGAGCAAGTAAGGGCGCGCGGCGTCCAGCCCGAGGCAGAGCTTGGAAAGTAGTGCAATGCGTTCTGCGCTTCGATCCGCGCCCGCTCCGCAGCAGCACGATTCGCTCCGTCGGCTTTGTTGATCACCACGATATCCGCCATTTCCATTACTCCCCGCTTCATGCCCTGAAGTTCGTCTCCGGCGCCGGTCAGCATGATGAGCAGGAAGAAGTCAACCATGTCATGAACCGCCGTCTCGGACTGTCCCACACCAACGGTTTCCACGATAACGTTCTGGTAACCGGCTGCTTCGCACAGCAGCATAACTTCGCGGGTACGTTGCGCGACTCCGCCAAGAGATCCGCGGGAAGGGGAGGGGCGGATAAACGCCATGTCGCTGGTAGCCAGCGATTTCATGCGCGTTTTGTCGCCCAGGATGCTGCCGCCGGAAAGCTGGCTGCTGGGGTCGATCGCGAGCACCGCGACCTTTTGTCGGTGCTCACGAATCAGGAAGGTGCCGAGCACTTCGATTACGCTGCTCTTGCCCGCGCCAGGAACCCCAGTGATGCCGACGCGAATGGATTTGCCGCTGTGGGGAAGGCAGTCTTCGAGGATGCGCTCCGCCAGTTCGCGGTCGGCTGCGCGAGAACTCTCGATCATCGTGATGGCCTGTGCCAGCACGGTGCGCTGACCTTGGAGGATTCCATCGACGTACTGTTGCGGAGAAAGAGAGCGGCGACGGTGCGAGGCTTGTGCGATCAATTCCAGAGGCGGCTCCGGCACCACGCGCCCGGGGCGAACACTCAGTGCAGTTTCCTTCGGGTCTGACAATCAGGAATGTCCCCCGACGAGACTGCCGCTGAGGATGGCAAGAATCTTCTGCGCCGCGATCGGAATCACCGTACCCGGCCCGTAGACGCCAACCGCTCCCGCTTGGTAAAGGAAGTCATAATCTTGCGGAGGAATTACGCCCCCCACGACCACGAGAATGTCACCCCGATCGAGCTTCCGCAACTCATCGATCAACTGCGGAACCAAAGTCTTGTGGCCAGCGGCCAGCGAGGACACACCGACAACATGCACATCGTTCTCGACCGCGTGCCGCGCCACCTCGCGCGGCGTCTGGAAGAGCGGGCCGATATCAACGTCGAAGCCGACGTCCGCAAAGGCGGTGGCAATCACTTTCGATCCGCGGTCGTGGCCGTCCTGCCCCATCTTTGCCACCAGAATGCGGGGACGGCGGCCTTCAGCTCTTTCAAACTCTACAACTAGCTGCTGTGCCTTCTTGAATTCCTCCGCATTACCGCTTTCCGCGGAATAGACTCCGGTAATGGAGCGGGTAGTGGCCTGGTAGCGCCCCCACACTTTTTCGAGGGCAGCGGAAATCTCGCCCAGGGTAGCGCGGTTGCGCGCCGCATCCACGGCGCACTCGAGCAAATTGCCTTTGCCGGTCGCGGCGCACTTTTCCAGTTTGTCAAGCGATGCTTGCACGGCACCATTGCCCCGCTCGCGCTTCAACTGGTCCAGTCGTTTCACCTGCGATTCTCGAACCGCGGCATTGTCGATATCGAGGACGGGGATCGGCGTTTCCTCGGGCGAAGGATAAGCATTGATGCCGACGATCACGTCACGGCCGGAGTCGATGCGGGCTTGCTTCCGCGCCGCCGCTTCCTCGATCCGCATTTTGGGAACGCCGGTTTCGATGGCTTTGGCCATGCCGCCCAGTTCTTCTACCTCTTCGATTAACGTCCAGGCGGCATGCATCAGTTCATGCGTCAACCGCTCCACGTAATAAGAGCCCGCCCAAGGATCGACCATGCGCGTGATGCAGGCTTCTTCCTGCAGATAAAGCTGAGTATTGCGGGCGATGCGCGCGGAAAAATCCGTCGGTAGCGCCAAAGCTTCATCAAGCGCGTTGGTGTGTAAAGACTGGGTGTGACCGAAGGCCGCTGCCAGCGCCTCGACGCAGGTGCGGACTACGTTGTTGAAAGGATCCTGAGCCGTGAGGCTCCAGCCCGAAGTCTGCGAGTGGGTGCGCAGAACAAGCGATTTCGGATTCTTCGGATTAAAGGTATTGACCAGCTTTGCCCACAACATACGGGCCGCGCGCATCTTGGCAATCTCCATGAAGTGGTTCATGCCGATGCCCCAGAAGAAAGAAATACGCGGCGCAAAATTGTCGACGTCGAGGCCGGCTTTCACTCCCGTGCGCAGGTATTCCATGCCGTCAGCCAACGTGTAAGCTAGTTCAATGTCGGCGGTCGCTCCGGCTTCCTGCATGTGGTATCCGCTCACGCTGATGCAGTTGAATTTTGGCATCTTCTCGGAACAGTAGCGGAAAATGTCACCTACAATCCGCATCGAACCTTCCGGCGGATATATGTAGGTGTTGCGCACCATGAATTCCTTCAGGATGTCGTTCTGAATGGTTCCACTCAACTGCTGTAGCTTCACTCCCTGCTCTTCGGCGGCCACGATATAAAAAGCCATGATGGGGAGCACGGCACCATTCATGGTCATCGATACCGACATCTGTCCGAGCGGAATCTGGTCGAACAGAATCTTCATATCGAGAATGGAGTCGATGGCAACGCCTGCCTTGCCCACATCCCCGGTAACGCGTTCGTGATCGGAGTCGTAGCCTCGGTGCGTGGCCAGATCGAATGCGACCGAGAGTCCCTTTTGCCCCGCGGCCAGGTTGCGGCGGTAGAAGGCATTCGATTCTTCGGCCGTCGAGAAACCCGCGTACTGTCGAATTGTCCACGGCTGCATAACATACATCGTGCTGTACGGCCCCCGCAGGTAAGGAGGAATTCCGGCAGCGTACTGCAGGTGTTCGAGGCCCTTCAGGTCTTCCGGCGTATAAGAGCCTTTGATGGCAATATGTTCGGCGGAGAGAAATTCTGGGGCGGGGCTTTCCTTGACGGCGTTCTCGCGTGCGCTGGCCGGTTCCGGCGCTGGACGGTAGCTGATCTTTGAAAAATCCAGGCGCTTGTCTAGCTTTTGATCCCTAGCTGTTCCTGCCATTTTGTAAGAACCTCAATCGGATTGCTTTTAATGTGAATGAAATCGGCGACACCGGCGGCTTGCATTTGCTCGGCGGACTCCGGATACCCTGCAACCACGACTGGGACGGTGCGTCCCAGCGCTTTCCGTTTGGCGATCAGGGCAGTGGCCAGCGCGAGATACTCCGGATCGGAACTGCAGAGCACGACGATGTCGGCGTCAGCCGCGGCAACTTCATCGATGTTGTCAAAGTGCCGGGTGACGATATCAAAGCCCGCGCAGCCGAAAAAATTGGCGGCGAAGTTAGATCGCGCCGCCCGCATTTTAACGTCTCCGATTTCGGCCAGCAGAACACGCGCGTTCTTACCGCCCGCTGCCACGTGCCGTTCGGTGCGCAAACGAAGCTCTTCATAGGCCTCTGTGCCGCGGCGTTTCCCAGTCGGGCCCGAGACGTCAATGCGGTCCAGCGCCTTCTCGTTGAGGTTGGCGTGCTGCGTGGTCCCGGTAAAGATGCGCCGCCGGAGTTCCACCGCCTTTTCTCTGCCTGCCAGCGACTTGTCCAGCGCAGGCGCGATCAGTCCGTCCGCCTGAGCCTTCTGATACCCGCCAACTGACTCGATGCTCTGCATGGTTTTCCAACCCTCACGCGCCAAAAAATCGGTAATCATCTCCAGCGCGTAGGAACCTCCGCCGGGGTCTGCGACCTGGCCGAGCAGGGACTCCTGCTTGAGAAGGATCTGGGTATTCCGGGCAAGCCGGCGACTGGCCTCATCGGGAGTCTTGTAACACTCATCGAAGGGCGCGACAGAAATCGAGTCCGCGCCGCCGAACGCAGCCGACATCGCCTCCGTGGTGCCACGCAACACGTTGACGTGCGGATCGTATATGGTTTCGTTCCAGCGGGACGTGCGGGCATGAATTCTGGCTTTTGCGCTTTCCCGGCTTCCCCCAAAACTTTCAACCGCCCGCGCCCATAACAGTCGGAAGGCGCGGAGTTTAGCCATCTGGAAGAAATAGTTCGAGCCCATCGCGAAAGAGAACACGAGAGCGCTGGCAGCGCGACTGATGTCTAGTTTTCGAGACTGCATCTCCGCCACAAAATCGATGCCTGCCGCGAGCGTGAAGCCAACTTCCTGAACCGTCGTCGCTCCCGATTCCTCGAGTTCGTCGCCGTGAATCGTAAAAGGCGCGAACGTTGGAGCTGCGGTCGCGGCAATTTCCGCCGCCAAGTCCAGGTTCGTGAACGGATCCCATCCGGTCGATACCGAGGCCGACAGCTCGCTTGCGACCAGAAGGCGGAGCAAGGCCTCTTTGGCATTCGGAAAGTGGACCGGAATCTCCCGCAGATTGGTCAGTAGGTTTGCGAGGTCGGAAGCGTTTGCGATCTGTACGTTGCGAAATGCAATCTCTTCCGCTCCCGCCACCACCGCGCTGCACGCCGCCTGATTGGCCGGAATGGGATCGACGGCATCCACGTCCTGGCGAATGCGCCAGTTTCCCGTCGGGCGGGTGCCGCGGACATACGGGAAACTCCCCGGCGGCGCGTCCAGATACTCCAACCCGACCAAGTCTTCGGCGCGGTAGTAGGGCCTTACGGCGAACCCATCGTCGCTTTGCCAAACAAGCTTCTTGGTGTAATCCGCGCCCTTGAGATCCCGGGCAATCACCTCTTCCCAGGCCTCGGTGCTAACCGGAGGGAACTCCTGCAATAAACGATCAGCGCCCATTTCCCCTCACTTGCTTTCCGGTTCTTCGACGATCTCGATGAGGTAGCCGAAGGGGCTTTCTGCTCTCGATTTCGGATGGACAAAAAAGACGGTGGTGCCCCGCGAGCCTTTGCGGGGAGCCTTGTCGATAAGTTGAAATCCGCTTGCCTTCATGGCGTCGTAAGCTTGCCGCGCGCTCTTTACACGAAAAGCGACGTGCGCCAGTCCGCCACGGCCGCCGTTTTTGTCGATCAGTTTCTGCACCGGCGAGTCCGCCGTCAGAGGCTCGAGCAGTTGAATAAGATTCGGGCCGTTGCCGATCCGCAGCAAAACTTCGCGCACCTGATCGGTTCCAAGAACTTCTTCCCGATGAACTTCCCGGAATCCCACCATTTCGTACGCCTTGATCTGTCCGTCCAATTCACCTGGTTTGACTGCGATGGCCACATGATCGACGAACTCAATCCCCGGAATATGCTTTAGATCATTGCTTATGTTGCTATCGTTTCTGTCTGTATCGGCGTCTTGCAGCGTATCGACGGTGTTCATTCTATGATTCCTCTTTGAATTAATGTTTTGTTTCGTCGAGTCTATTCGAACTCGACGACGACCTGATTCGCTTTCACCGAATCACCCTGGGCTACCCTTACGCTCTTTACTTTGCCGGGCCTCGAAGCCGTAACATTAGTTTCCATCTTCATGGCTTCGAGCACGATCATCAGCTCGTCCGCCCGCATGGTTTGTCCCGGTTCAACATTAACCTTGATGACAACCCCGGCTACCGGACTCCGGCACAGCTTATCGTCGGCCGCGGTTTCGGCTACGGTTTCGGGCTGAGGGGCGGCGGTTGGCGCCGACTGGAGGGTTGCGGGGACGACCGGATAGGGGCCGTAGTTGGGCATTCGCGGGGCCGCATCGTCTTCCAGAACTTCGATTTCGACTTCGTATGTCTTGCCATCAATCCCGATCTGAAGTTTCAATGTATGAGTTCCTTCTCTCGAGCGATTGTCCGTCGAGCGACTTTTTCTTGTAGCCTTAAATCCGCTAACGCAAATTATGAGACGCCTGTATGAAGACCCGTCCTTGTTGCGACCAGGGATTGACGATTTCGTAGGGCGACTGCAGCATTCGGGCCGAACGAATCCGCACTTTCTTGCCCATGAACGAAGTTACAGCGGCAGCAATCATGACTAGGATTTCGGGCGAGACCTCCTCCTGCGATGGCGCAACGGTTTGAGGGGTCGCGGCTGTCGTCCCAGTGTTTGCAACGGACGCGAGCCTAGGCGCTGCGGCCGAAGGTTTCGTTGCGGATCGATCTGATCCGGCGTCAAGCCCCGAGCTCAGCTCCGCCACTCGCGTCTCCAGCGCCTTGAGGGTGCTGGTGAGGGAATTGATCTGGAGTTCGTTCGCTCGGCGCAATTCGGAAAATGCCTGCTTGAAAGCGCCCCACACCCTGGCATAGGTCAGCCAACAGCCTACTACGACCAAGGCCGCCGCAATCAGCACATCCACGAGATTCAAGGCCACGCACCGTTCCTTTTCTAAGTCTAAGTCGTAGTTATCTTAAAGAGGTATCAATCCGTGCTTCTTGGGAGGACGCAGTTCGCGCTTGGCGTGCAACGATTCGAGCGCCTGCGCCAGATACTTTCTGGTTTCGGCGGGCTCGATGATGTCGTCCACCAGGCGGCGGCCAGCGGCCATATAGGGATTGGCAAATGTTTCGCGATACTGGGCGACCAATTCCTTGCGACGGCCCGCTTTATCCTGGGCGGCGTCGATCTCCCGCCGGAACACGATTTCGGCGGCACCCTCAGCGCCCATGACCGCAATCTCAGCCGTAGGCCAGGCCACCACGCGATCCGCGCCCAGATCCTTGCCGCACATCGCGAGATAAGCGCCACCATAAGCTTTGCGCAGCACCACCGTAATTTTTGGGACCGTGGCCGCCGAGTAAGCAAACAGCATTTTGGCGCCATGGCGGATGATGCCGCCGCGCTCCTGCTCGACCCCGGGCAGAAATCCCGGCACATCGACAAAAGTGAGCAGAGGAAGATTGAAGGCGTTGCAGAACCGGATGAACCGGGACGACTTAACCGAGGCGTCGATATTGAGCGCGCCGGCCAGCACATTGGGTTGGTTCGCGACGATTCCGACCGGCCGGCCTTGCAAGCGTCCAAAGCCGATGACAATATTGGGGGCGAAACTCGGCTGGATTTCGAGAAAGTCCCGATAGTCAAGGATGCGAGTGACGACACCGCGGACGTCATACGCCATTTTCGTCTCGATGGGAACAATGCCATTCATCTCCGCATCGGACTCGAGCGGCAGATTGAACGCCATGCGCGGCGGGTCTTCCATGTTGTTGGAGGGCATAAAGCTGAGAAGACGGCGGCAGAGTTGCAACGCTTCATCGTCGTTCTGGGCGATCAGGTGGATCACTCCCGAGTGCGACATCTGAGACTGCGCGCCGCCTAATTCCTCGGCGGTGACCACTTCTCCAGTGACCTGTTTGATGACCTGCGGGCCGGTTATAAACATCTGGGCCTGTAGAGTTTGAATGATGAAATCGGTAAGCGCGGGGCTATACGCGGCGCCTCCCGCGCAAGGACCACAGATCAGCGAAATCTGCGGCACGGTTCCCGAGAGCATGACATTGTTGTAAAACACGCGACCGTAGCCAGCCAGGCTGTCGATGCCTTCCTGGACTCGGGCGCCGCCGGAGTCGTTGATAAAAACAAAAGGGCTGCCGGTCTTGAGCGACATGCGCATCATGTCGGCAATCTTGTCGCTGTGCATCTCTCCTGCTGCTCCGCCGGCTACCGTAAAGTCCTGGCTTGCGAGATGCACGATGCGGCCGTCGATCGTGGCGCACCCGGTCACCACGCCATCCGCCGGCATCTCTTTATCGGCCATCCCAAAATAGGTCGCGCGGTGCCGCGCAAATAAGCCGACCTCCTGGAAGCTGCTCTTGTCGACTAAGTGTTCGATTCGTTCCCGTGCGGTCAACTTACCGGCGGCGTGCTGCTTCTCGATGCGCTCCTTGCCGCCTCCCAGTTCAACGGCAGCGCGCTTGGCGCGAAGTTCCGAGATTTCCGAGTCAATGGTCTTCTGTTTCGCAATGGTCGCTTGCTTTGCCATCCTTGCTCCTGAATGAATCAATCATGATTGGTAAATCTATAAAATTCTATTAAAGCCGGTTCTGTTCGAGACTATCTTCCATCGCTTTACTATCGTTCGTTACTCCTATCGTTCGGGGAGCACCGTTACGCGGTGCTCCTGGCCGTTCAGCGTAATCAGATAAGTCGCTTTGGCGCGTCTTTCCTGCCCGCTGCCCGGCGCCGCCGGAGGCTTCGACTCCACACTTTTGCGCGACGGATCCTTGCCCAGATTCTTCCGCCCTTCGGCCCGGGTCTTGAAAAACTTTGGAGCGACCTGCGGAAACATGGCATAGGTCAGCACATCCTCATCGCTGCCGTTGTTACCCTCGAGGGCGTGCGCGGCCGCGCTCAGTTGTTCCCACTCCGGCTTGAGCAGATCGGCGGGACGGCAGGTGATGGGCGGCTTCTTCGCCTGCGCCTCCGCCTTTTTCAAAACCTCGGGATTTTTCTCGCCAAGCGTGCTCCCGTAGTAGCCCAGCATGAGATCGACAAACTCTCCCGTCATCACTTTGTACTTTCCCATCAGCACGTTGAATACGGCCTGGGAACCAACAATCTGGCTCGATGGCGTGACCAGGGGCGGATAGCCGGCGTCCTTGCGAACATTCGGAACCTCCAGCAGAACTTCCTGCAACCGGTCGGCAGCACCCTGACCTTTGAGCTGGCTTTCCATGTTGGAAATCATGCCACCCGGAATCTGACTCTTGAAAATTTCCGTATCCACCCCGGTGAATTCGCTGAAGAACTCCCGGTAGCGGGGCCGGATGGAAGCAAAATGGTTGCTGACCCGCAGAACCCGTGCCTTGTCGAGCCGGGTTTCATAGCCCGTTCCTTCCAGCATCTCGACCAGACTCTCCGTGGGGTTGTGTCCCGGCCCCAAAGAAAGGGAACTGATGGCAGTGTCGACAATGTCGCATCCTGCTTCGATCGCCTTCATCAGCGAGACCAGCGTGACTCCGGTCGTAGCATGGGTGTGAACATGGACCAGCATCTGCTCGCCGCATTTTTCCTTGATGCCTTTCACCAGATCGTAGGCAGGTTGCGGCTTCAGCAGGCCAGCCATGTCCTTGATGCAAATTGAGTCGCATCCCATAGCTTGCAGACGCTCCGCCATTTCGACAAACGCTGCCACGGTATGCAGCGGACTGATGGTGTAACAGATCGTGCCTTGCGCATGCTTGCCCGTCTTCTTTACGGCGTCAATGCTGGTTTTCAAGTTGCGCACGTCGTTGAGCGCGTCGAAAATACGGAACACGTCCATCCCGTTGCTCGCAGCTTTCTCCACGAAGCGCTCCACTACTCCATCTTCATAATGGCGATATCCGAGCAGGTTTTGGCCGCGAAGCAACATCTGCAGCCGGCTCTTCGGAAGAAGTTTGCGGAAGATCCGCAGCCGTTCCCAGGGATCTTCATTCAAGAAGCGGATGCAAGAATCAAAAGTCGCCCCACCCCAGCATTCCACCGACCAGTAACCGGCGTTGTCGATGTCTTCGCAAACCGGAGTCATGTCATCCAATGCCATCCGCGTGGCCAGCAAACTCTGGTGAGCATCTCTAAGGGCGAGTTCCGTAATCTCAATGACGCGCGACATTTGCAACTCCTCAACTTAATCATATTAATCATAGTCCCGCGCGGCTTGAGGAAAGTAGTCCTCGAATGGTTACGATCTGGACTCAGAGGGCGGTCGCGAACATAAGGTCAACGAATCTAATGATCTGCGCTGTTTTCCTGAAATCGGAATTTAGGGAATGTTCACATCCGAACGAGTTTTTTTTACCCATCAGACATCGCGTCAACGACAAATCGACCTCTGGGCAGTGCGTCGCAAGCCGGTATCGCGAGGGCAACTCGTGAGGGCAAATGGTGGGATCCAAGGCTGCCCGATCTTCAATCGGTGGGAGTTACTGAAACAGATTCTGCTGGATATACGCTTTGCTGTTGAATTTCTTTCCCGTACTCGCTCCCGACATATATCGGATCTGCCCGAAGATAGGCCGTTCAAACCAGGGGCGGTCGAACTTCCCCACGATGGACCAGGCAATTCCCGCGTAGCCGTTAGGGTCGCGTCCATCCATTTCATACTTGTCGTTCATTCGAACTGCGATTTCGAAAGCCTGAGCTGGAGAAGGACTCCATTCCAGAATTTTCTTGGCCCAGTACATGCGCAGATAGTTGTGCATCCAGCCGGTTGTCACCATCTGCCTCTGCGCCGCATTCCAAAGCCGGTCGTGCGTTTCGGCATTCTCCAGTTGCGACTCACTGTAGAGCACCGGGCGTTCGTCCCTCGAATGCGTTGCCAGAGTCCGATGGGCCCACGGCTCCGCGCAGTCGAAACTGTCGTAATTGGGATTGAATCGCACCAGGTTCACGGCTAACTCGCGCCACGTGATGATCTGATTCAGAAACGCATCTTTGTCGTCCTTGGGGACGTCGGCGCCTTGCGCAGCCAGTGCTACAGTGAGCGGACCGATATGCCCGAAATGCAGGTACGGCGAAAGTCGGCTCGTGCCGTCGCACTCCGGCCGGTTGCGGTTCGTGCCGTACGTTGACAACCCGTGCTCGATGAAGTGTTGCAGAAGCCGCAGCGCCTCATTCGTGCCTCCGCGGAAGCTTGCCACCGGACCGACCGAGGTGTCCAGCGGCCAGCCCCGGGTGATGTCAAACTTTGGGTCGAGCGACGACAGGCCTTCTGGCTTTTTCCACGGCACTCTTGCTCGAGCATTTTTCGGTGGCACCAGGAAGCGCCCAAGTTGTGCCTGCAGCCTCGGCCTGATGATATGCGCCGCGTACTGCGCTTTCTCCAGCAGTATCGAGGGCACGATCACGTCCGCATCTACGGTCCAGAACGGGAGGTTGAGTTTTCTGGCCGCCTTGCGCCGCCACGATTCCGGTTCGCGCATCGGATTCTCGTCGCCTACCACCAGCGAGGGCTTCACCTGCTCGCAGAACTTGACCAGGCTGTGTTCAGGAAATCGACGGAGCACGAAGCCGATTCCGCGCCGCTTGAGCGACTCGGCAATATCCGAGATCCCCTCGGCGAGAAAGCGGTAATGGCGAAGGTTGGCATGAGGATAAAAAGGGACGGGCGCGAAGAATACGACTACCGGTCTCCCCAGTTCGTTAGCTGCCTCGACGGCCACGTCCAGCGCGGGATTATCCACACCGCGCTGCGCCCGCTGCATCCAATAGACAACGCAAGTGCCGGCCGGATCGGGCGGACCTGCGCGCCGCACGGTGATGCGGGGGTCTTTTGCCGGAAGGTCGTGAGCGAATCGGTTTAGGTCGTCCACGTTTGCGTAATAAAAGGCTGGGAGATGTGATCGAGCTCTTCGGTTTTCATGTCGGCAAAACGGACTCCACAGTCGGTCACGCCGCGACGCTCTCGGGCGGTTCTTAGCAGGCTGTCCAGCAATGCCATCTGGCCCGTGAGAACCAGAAACAACTCTACGCGGCGTTCGACGGCGATCTTCGTTCTGGAGTCGGAAATGAAAGTCTCTGCGTCCATTGGCCACCTCGTTGGCGAAGTCTGTTGTCTACGCGGACTACCCGGTGTGCCGCATGCCTGAGTAAACTCATTTGCTGAACAAGTAGTGGGAAACCATCCACTCCCGTCCCTTCCGGTATCCGAAGAGCTCGGCGCACGCCATGAAAAAGACCCGCCACCGAACCAACCAGCGCAAAGCTTCCGATCGTGCCTCCCGGCCCGAGAGCCCGTGGGCATACGCGCCAGTAAAGAGATCAAGGATGTTTCCGCGATGAGCATCGATATTTCGCAGCCATGCCTCCGCCGTCTTCTGGTAGTGCACGCCGCTCACTTGCCAGTGATTTTGCAGCCGCAAATCGCGCTGAAAATAGAGGAGGAGATCGTCGCTCGGCATGATGCCGCCGGTGAAAAAATGCTGCGCCATCCAGTCGCTGTCGTCCCGAACCTCAAAGGGATACGCGAAGCGGTGATGGTTGAAGATGTGAACGAACAGACTGCCCTCGGGCTGCATCCATGTACTGATCCGCGCCAGCAGCACTTCGTAGTTGCGCATGTGCTCAAACATCTCCACTGAAACCGCGCGGTCAAATTTGCCGGGCGCTTCAAAAGTGTTCATATCCGCCGTGATGACGCGCAGGTTGCGCAGACCGCGAGTCGAGGCTTGAGCGTCGATGAATTGTTTCTGCGAGGCGGAATTCGAGACACTCACAATTTCACTGCGGGGAAAGCGCTCGGCGATGTACAGGGAAAGCGAACCCCATCCGCACCCGAGTTCCAGAACCCGTTGCCCGTCAGTCAGGCCGGCGCGTTCTGTGGTAAGCGCGAGCATCGCCTCTTCGGCTTCATCCAGCGTGCTGGTTCCTTCCAGCCACAGCCCGGAACTGTATTTCAAGTGCTTGCCTAACGCTAATTCAAAGAAGCGGGCCGGGACTTCGTAATGCTGCGCGTTGGCAGCCCCGGTTTCGACTGCAACCGGTCCCCGCCTCAGTTGATCGATGAAGCGCATCAAGTGCTCCTGTTGCCGCTCCGGAGAGCACTTGTCCTCTTCGCGCAAACGCTGAACCAGCAAACGCCGAATGCCGATGCGGATGATGTGATCAGGGATCAAATCGCGTTCGAGCAAAGCGAATGGAACCTCTTTCGCAGCGCCACGTGAAAGCGCGTCTACCATTCGTCCGCGAGTCTCGCTCATCGTCAGAAAACTTCTCATGATTAACGCCTTAGGTCGAAACTGTTTTCGCTTGCCCTTTCGCCCTCGCCGGCTATGGCCGATGTTCTCCGAGGGCGCGTTGCAAACTCACGCCCTTGGTCTCATCGAACACTCCTTCAGAACGCCACAGTACATTGCCGCTGCGATCTACCAGAAATTCATAGATTCTCTTCTGCTCGACGATCTGCAAGGCGGCGCAAAATTGGTTTTTATCCAGGTACAACGTAATCGTGCGCTCGCGTGCTTTGCGATCCGGTATGCCCCGCCGCATCCCGCTGTCAATGAACCAGCGCATCAGAGTGTTGGGCCTTTCGATCGTCGGCAGTTCATAGTAGTAAAAGCCCGGATCGACCTCTTCAAAGCGTTTCATTTCCTTGAGCCAGGTATCGACGTCCTTCTGCTGCTCGCGTTCAAAAGCCACCAACAGCAAGTTGTGCTGCCCCTGGAAATCAGAGGGCAGGTTGAAATCCTGTTTCTCGAGGTTGGAACCTTGTACGTGGGGGAATCGCACTGGCGCTGTGTCCCATGAAGATGCTACTGGCGTTGCCAAAGCGATAACTCCCCCCAAGATCACGAAAAATGTGGCCCCGAGCATTGCGACCGTCCAGACAAACAACTTCATCCCTGACTCCCGCTCCTTAAGTCGCATGCTTGAACCACGGGACAAAGGCGCTGGTGGTCTGCTGGTATCGTCGATAGGCCTCGCCCTTACTGCGCAGTGCCTGCGCTTCGGTTGCCGGAATGCCCGTCACCCGGAAGAGGAAATAGAACATGAGTACCGGGCAAACCAATGCCATCCAACCATAAGGCGAAGCCAAAGCAAATAGCGCCCAAGCCAGCCAGATGAGCCATTCGAAGAAATAATTTGGATGACGCGAGTAGTTCCACAGCCCGCGCTGGCAGACTTGTCCATGGGAGGATGAATCGCGCTTGAAAGCCGCTAGCTGACCATCCGCGACCGCTTCTCCAGCCAGCGCCACCAGCCACAGCGCAAAGCCGGCATATTCCAGCAGCGACAACGTCGTTCTTGGATTCAGCGCGGCCAGCAAAAAAGGAAGCGACAGCAATAAATCCAGCAAGGCCTGAAATTCGAAGAAGGCGAGAAACCTCAAAGCCAAGTGATGTTG
Organism: Acidobacteriaceae bacterium; assembly: GCA_003134435.1. GTDB lineage: Bacteria > Acidobacteriota > Terriglobia > Terriglobales > Acidobacteriaceae > Acidiflorens. The sequence continues at coordinate 54,592 of PLBE01000189.1, read as the reverse complement.
CCATTGGCGGCGCAATTCCTGATAGCGTCCCTCCTCGGGCTTGCCCACCATACGCAACAAGAGGTAAGTCCCCAACCGGACTCCCCAGATTGCCGCCATCCCCGCCAGCAGCCACCTGCGCCAGAAATAGCCGGGACCCATCACTGCATAGACCACAGCCAGCAGGGGAATACCGAACGCCCAGCCAGGATCTACAACGCTCGCGTTCCGTATGCCCAGGTGGATCAGCCACAACAGGAACATCATCGAACCCACCAGCGCGGCTCCGGTCAAAACGAGGTGGAGAATTGCGGATAGCATAAAAAATCAGGTGGCCTCGATTACAGACGCACGCCTCATCACGCACGTTTGATCAACAAGTCTGCCAGCGGTTCTTCCGGCTGAAGTTTGAAAAGCTGCACTAGGACGTATCCCGACATGGCGATGTTTCCCAGTCCCATGATGAGCACAAACCAAATTGCTTTCGCCGCCCAGGTGCGCTCTTTGAAGCATACCCAGACAAAAAATGTCAAAAACCCGCAGTAAGCGTCGAAGAGCGTCGCTACCGCCCACGGACTGCTCACCCAGCTGAATTCCGATCCCGCCAGCATGATCGACTTGTGCCAACTGACGTAAGCGGTCATACCGATCATCCAAATGAAAATGGCAGCGAAGGTAACCTTCAAAAGCGTCCTCATAATCTATATTTCTACAGCAACCGTGAAGTACGAGTATGGGCAGCCCTGCGGATTGCCGAACGCCGCCGCTAGTACCTTCCTCCCATCGCGGTTAGTTGGTGCTCCAGCGCTGAGAAGTCATTCAAAACCAACCATAGAGAGCCTGCGGTTGCCTGATGCAGATCCAATTCTGGCGGGCCGCCCAGCCATAAAGCGGTGCCGCGAGGCAGTTTGCGAGCGATATGGGCCCAGCTCTCCAAAGCCCCGGTACCCGGTGCCATTGACTGACTGAGCAAAACCACCATCGCGTCTGTCCTGCGGGCGGCCAGGACAATGTCGGCCGCCGGCAGATCGGATCCCACGTAAATCACGTCCAGTCCACCCGCAGCCACGAGCATCGCGGCGGCCAGGATAGGGAACTCATGGCGTTCGCCGCTCACGGTAGCAAGTAGAACGCGGCCCGACGAATTCGACCGCGAATAGGTGCGCACCAAGGATGACAGCAGGGCGCTCAGATGGTGAGTCAGGATGTGCTCCTGCACAATGCTGCATTTGCCGTCATGCCAGCGCTGGCCGATGGTACGCATCAGAGGGAGCGCGGCTTGATGAACAAAGTCCCTGGGATTGGCAATGGAGGCAGCCAGTCGGTTAATCTCGCGATCGGTCGCGGAATAATCGAAGCGTTCGAGGGCGCGCAAAACCGGCACCAGCATTTCGTCGGAAGCCGTCAGCGCCATGGAAGCGTTCTTTTCCAGCAGCGCGCGCAGTTCGCGGTCCTTGATTGCCGCGATTTGCCCGATGGCATGGCCCTGTTCGACCACCTGCCGCAGCAGGATCAGTCGCTTGACCTGATCCTCGGAATAGAGTCGCCCCCGGGGGGAGCGTGCCGGCACCACCGCCCCATAACGTCGCTCCCAGGCGCGCAGCGTGTCCAGCGGGAGTCCAGTGAGTTTGGTGACGGCGCCAATCGGATAGGAGGCTGACATTGGCACCACAGATAGTAACAAGTGCTTTGGAGTATGTCAAGCACTTGTCATGGACAAATGCTTGACGCTATTGACATCTGACGGTATAAGAGATTTAGGGGCAATCCAGCGCGCCGCCCGAGAGCGTACTGACTTTGTCGGAGCAAGAAAGCGTCAGCGATCCAACGTGTCCAAGAGATTCAAGAACTACAGTTTCGGGACGGTAATCCCTTTCCTCGTGCTTCATGGGGGATGCTTGGGCCTGTTGTTCGTTCCGTTCCGCTGGTCGTGGGTGGGCCTCATGCTGCTCTCGTACTCGGTACGCATGTTTGGCATTACCGCCGGATATCACCGCTATTTCAGCCACCGCACCTACAAACTGGCGCGCGGGTGGCAGTTCCTGATGGCCTTTCTCGCGGAAACGTCCGGGCAGAAGGGCATCCTGTGGTGGGCGGCGCACCATCGCGTTCATCATCAGCATGCCGACGGGGAGCGCGATATACACTCTCCCGGGCAGCGCGGTTTCTGGTGGGCCCACGTCGGATGGGTATTGTCCAATGACTACGATGGTTACGATCCCAGACTGATCAAGGACTTCAGTAAGTATCCAGAACTGCGCTGGCTGGACAAGCATTATCTATTGCCGCCTATCGTTTTGGGAGCATTCATGCTGTGGCTGGGCGGGTGGGGAGCTTTCGCCTGGGGCTTCGTGGCTTCGACGGTTCTGCTGTTCCACGGGACGTTCACCATCAACTCCGTGGCGCACCTTTGGGGATCGCGGCGATTCGATACACCAGACGACAGCCGCAACAATTTTGTATTGGCCCTTATCACTCTGGGGGAAGGCTGGCACAACAATCATCACAAGTTCATGTATGCCTGCCAGCAGGGAATTCGCTGGTGGGAAGTGGATATTACTTTCTACGCGTTGAAAATGCTGAGCTGGCTCGGAGTTGCAAAAGAATTGCGTGGAATCCGCCTGCCTCTTTCGGAGGCGGGATGAGCCGAATCGCAGTCATCGGCGCGGGAATTTCAGGCATGTCTGCGGCCTACCTGCTCAGCCGAAATCACGAAGTGTGGCTGTTCGAGAAAGAGAACCGCATCGGCGGGCATACACACACACACCAGATTGAAACCAGTTGCGGGCCGCTTCCCATTGATACTGGCTTTATCGTGCATAACGACCGTACTTATCCGAACCTTGTCCGGCTATTCCGCAGTTTGGGCGTCGCGCGGCAGGCCAGTGACATGTCGTTCGGCGTCTCCTGCCGCCAGACCGGATTTGAATACAGCAGCCGCGGACTGACGGGCTTCTTCGCCGGCCGTCGCAATCTGTATCGCCTGGGACACTACCGCTTCCTCGCCGAGATCGTGCGCTTTAATCGGGAAGCCCGCAAGTTGCTCCAGGATCCGGCCAACGCTGGCGTCACGTTGGGCGACTATCTTCGCGCCCATCGGTTTCAGGGAGACTTTACACGCTACTATCTTCATCCCATGGCGGCGGCGGTATGGTCCACTTCGCCCGAGGAAATTGAAGACTTTCCGGCCTTTACCTTGATTCGTTTTCTCGAAAATCACGGGCTGCTGGGACTAACCACGCAGCCGCAGTGGTATGTGCTGCAGGGCGGCAGTAGTTCCTACATTCCCCCGCTGACCGCGCCTTATCGAGAAAGGATCCGCTTGGGGGCAAAAATTGATGGCGTGATCCGGACACCAGCAGGTGTGAAGATTGGTTTTGAGGACCGTCCGTCAGAATATTTTGACGAGGTGGTACTCGCCTGCCACGCCCTGCAAGCCCTGCAACTGCTCGTCGAGCCTACGCCCCCAGAGCGGCAAATTCTGAACAATTTTCGTACCAGCCGCAATGAGACCGTGCTGCATAACGATTCGCGCCTCCTGCCCCGGCGGCCTGGGGCGCGCGCATCCTGGAATTATCACCTCGGCACCGAACGGCGCGCCGCTACCCTGACGTATCACATGAACCGCTTGCAGAGCCTGCCCACGCGGGAAGACTATTGTGTGACGCTCAACGACACGCTTTCGGTGGACACCCGTAGCATTCTCCGCGAGATGACCTACTTCCATCCTCTCTATACTTTGGACGCGGTGCGCGCCCAGGCGCGATGGCCCGAGATCAGCGGCCACAACCGGACGCACTTTTGCGGCGCATACTGGTTCTACGGATTCCACGAAGACGGCCTGAACTCCGCGATTCGGGTAGCGGAAGAGCTGGGCGTATGCTGGGGACAGGCTAGGGAGCGGGCTTCGGGTTCGGCCTCGAAATCAAACTGCAGAGTGGTGGCCTGATGGAATCGGGAATCTATACCGGCACATTGCGTCATCGCAGGTTCAGTCCTGCCCGCCACGAGTTTACTTACCCGCTGTTCATGGTATTCCTGGACATCGACCAGTTGCCGGAGTTGATGAAGGTGTCTCCGCTGGCCGGATACAACCGCCGGAATTGGGTGTCTTACCAGGAGCGGGACCATTTCGGCGATCCGACGAAAATGCTTCGCGCAAGATTGCTGCACGATGCTCATGCGAAGGGCGTCGCGCTTCCGTCGGGACGGATTTTTCTGCTCACCCACCTCCGCTATCTGGGATACAACTTCAACCCAGTGTCATTTTTTTACTGCTCCGGAAGTGACGGCGGATTCGAGATGGTCATGGCCGAAGTGAACAACACTTTTGGGGAGACGGAAAATTATTGGTTGACGTCAAACGTCGAGTATCCTGCAGGAGAGAGCAGGAAGTACCGCTTCCAGAAGACGTTTCACGTTTCGCCCTTCATGCAACTGGGACACGAATACGAATGGACATTTACGCCTCCCGGCGAACGCCTGATTGCGCAGTGCGTCAGTCATGAGAATGGCCATGCGATCTTCGATTCAACCTTGAAAATGGAGCGTCGGGAATGGACTCGGGCCGCGTTGCACCGCGAACTGGCTCGCTTTCCATGGATGACCGCGAAAGTGATCACCGCCATCCATTGGCAGGCGTTGCGCCTGTTATTCAAGCGGGTGCCAGTGGTTTCGCATCCCGGCGCGGGTCATTTCCAGGCAGCGCCAACCAGGCATCTGGGGGCCTCATGGCGAGCGGAATAGCGACCAGTGTGGCCAAGCGTATCTTCCTGAAAACTTTGTCGGGCCTGCGGGGCGGCCGTTTGGACTTGGTCTGTCCAGAGGCTACGTACAGCTTTGGCGAGTCCCACACCGGCCAGTTCACTGCGGGTCAGATGGAAGACTCGTTGTGCGCCGTGGTGGCCGTTCATGACGACCGGTTCTTCCAGCGCGCATTGTTGGCGGGGGACATCGGCGTTGGGGAAGCCTACATGGACGGCGAGTGGTCCACGCCAGATCTAGTTGCGGTGGTCCGGTTAGCGGTGCGCAATCTGAATCAACTCGAGAATAGCAACCGCTTGTTCACCCTGTTTCGCCGGATGGCCGACTTGGTCGAGCACCGGCGCCACCGTAATACGCAGTCCGGCAGCCGCCGTAATATCGCGTATCACTACGATCTGGGCAACGACTTTTACCGCCTTTTCCTGGATCGCAGCCTGGCCTATTCCTGCGCTTATTTTGGAAATTGCGACGCTGCGGAAGACACTCTGGAGAAAGCGCAGGTCCAGAAATTCGATCGCATCTGCCGCAAACTTCAGCTAGGTCCGCGGGACNNAACCTCCGGGGGCAGTACGACAAGATCGTCAGCATCGAGATGTTCGAGGCGGTGGGCTTCGACCACTACGACGATTATTTTGGCGCCTGCGATCGGTTGCTCAAGCCTGACGGCAGCATGTTGCTCCAGACCATCACCATCCTGGAATCGAAGTTTCAGCAGTACCGTAAACAGAGCGACTGGATCAAAAAACACATTTTTCCGGGAGCCGAGCTCGCTTCAGTGACAGAAATCCAGCGCTCGCTGGCCCGCGCAACCCGCATAAGGTTATCCAACGCGGAGGACATTGGCATGCACTATGCTCTGACCCTCAAAGAATGGCGCCGCCGTTTTCTGGCCCAGCTTGACGAAGTAAGGCAACTCGGGTTCGACGAACGCTTCATCCACATGTGGGATTACTACCTGGCCTACTGCGAAGGAGCATTCCGCGAGCGCTATATCGGCGATGTACAACTGCTCCTCAGCAAGGTGACCCACGAAATTCAAAATACGAACGAAGCCGCGATGGAACTGGCTGCGCAAGCGAAATCTCACTGACAAATCCGTGCATCGACAGCCATCCGACCCGCCCCGTGTCGGCGTGCCAGTCCAACTGTTGCCAATCGACAAGTGTCCATTTCCATGGAGCGCTAACAACCACCCGCAGAATGGCAACCCCTTAGCCAGCGGCATGCTCTAAAGACTACAGTGTGAACCGTAGAGTCGGGCCGCTACGAACTCGGGCACAATCCATAAAAATTTTAGATCGTTGTGTGCACAAATGACGCTTGCCGCTGCGCTGCAACTGTGGCATAAGGATGGAAAGCCCCTTGGGAATCTGCCGGTTGTTTGGGAGAACACAGAAATCACTAGGGAGGAGTGTATGGCGACTAGGTTTGTTCAAATTGAGAATGACGTAGAGATTCAACGGCGCCTGGATGCGGAGCGCATGCGCTTGCGCAAAATTGCCGGTCTTGACCGGCCCACTCACTTCCACCGGCCGGTGGAACGCCCTTTTACGGCGGAGGAGCGCAGTAAAGTTACAATTCTCTTCGGCGGTTTCACTTGGAAGCACGAAGATCTGATCCGCGCCGTTTTCCAGGGCTGTGGATATCGTTGTGAAAAGCTGCCCGTCCCCGACGTGCCTGCGTTTCAGATCGGCAAGGAATACGGCAACAATGGACAGTGCAATCCGACCTATTTTACGGTCGGGAATCTGGTGCAGTATCTGCAATTCCTGGAGAAAGAAGGCGTCCCGCGCCAGGACATTCTCGACAACTTCGTGTTTTTTACCGCCGGCTCATGCGGTCCCTGCCGCTTCGGCATGTACGAGGCTGAGTATCGCTTCGCGCTCAAGAATGCTGGTTTTGACGGCTTCCGCGTGCTGCTCTTCAAAGACAGCGATGGCATCAAGGCGGCGTCGGGTGAGCCCGGTTTGAAGTTCACGATCGACTTTGGTTTCGGCATGTTGAACGCCATGCACATGGGCGACGTGTTCAATGACATGATCTACCAGATTCGTCCCTTTGAGGTGAACAAGGGCGAAACCGATCGCGTGTTCCGCGAGACCGTCGACGGTCTTTGCGATGACCTGAGGAATCGGGAATCGTTTGAGATCGAGGAGCGTGCGCCGGAATGGGCGAAGCCGAAATTTAAGAACAACAAGATTTTACGGAACACCTTTAATGTATTCGGCAAGATGCACGAGCATCTCTGGGGCAAGGACTATCTCAACGCCGTGGCTGCCGCTCGCGGAAAAATGGACGGCATTGAGGTCGATCGCACCCGGGTCAAGCCGGTGGTGAAAATCACCGGGGAGTTCTGGGCGCAGATTACCGAGGGCGACGGCAACTTCCACATGTTCGAATTCCTCGAGCGCGAAGGCGCTCAGGTGCAAGTCGAGCCGATTGCGACCTGGGTGGCGTACCTTTTGTATCAGGCGAAGGCCCATGCCAAAGCCAAGTGGCCGGTGAACCGTCCCCACCGCAATCCGCAGTGGTGGGAATTGAAGAAGCATCTGGCCAACGATTTTGGGTTGCGCAAGAAGCTGATGGGAATCGGCGCCGGCGAGAAGATGTGGAACTATCTGTATCACCGGACCATCAAGAATCTCGGCGGCATCACTCATCACCTAGTGCCGCAAAGGGAGCTAGCCGAGATGGCGCATCCTTTCTACAACCAGTTTGCCCGCGGCGGAGAAGGGCACCTCGAAGTTGGCAAGAACGTCTACTACACCGTCCACCATCTTTGCCATATGGTGTTGGCCTTGAAACCGTTCGGGTGCATGCCGTCGTCGCAGTCCGATGGAGTGCAATCGGCGGTGGTGAATAAGTTCAAGGACATGATCTTCCTGCCGATTGAGACCTCGGGCGAGGGCGAAGTGAACGCTCACAGCCGGGTACAGATGGCGCTGGGCGAAGCCAAAGTCAAGGCTAAGATAGAGTTCGAGCAGTGTTTGAAATCTACGGGTAAAAGTCTTGATGAAATACGCGAATACATCGCAGGCCATTCCGAACTGAAGCGGCCGTTTTATCATGTGCCGCATCGCGAAGGAATCGCCGGAACCGCGGCGCGGTTTATCCTGCACGTGAGCGATCGCATGAACCAGGACAAGGGTACCCGATTCCTGCTGCGTCGCAACCGCACGGCGACAGCGCTTTCCCACGCTGCTTAAACCGATCTGGCCGGCGGCGCGTTGAATCGCCGCCAGCTCCTTAACTTCTGTAGCCGTACCGATCGGAGATGCAATGCACGACCATTTGACTGGACACGAAAAACAGCCGCCCGTGCTGCTGCAGATTGAGCCAGCCCCTTATCAGAAGCCGCACGACCACCATACGCAATTCCTCGTCGGGCTCGACGTTGGTTCGACCACCGTGAAGGCTACCGTGGTCGATGCCACGACCGACCAGATTCTCTGGCAGGATTACCAGCGTCACGAAACCAAGCAGCCCGAGAAAACTCTGGAGTTTTTGCGCCGGATGGAAGCTGAGGTCGGGATCAACCGCCACAACACCCGGATGTTCATGACCGGCTCCGGCGGCGGCGGAATAGCGGAACAAATTGGCGCAAAGTTTGTGCAGGAAGTCACGGCCGTGTCGCTCGCCGTCGAGAAGCTTCATCCCGAAGTGTATTCGGTGATCGAACTGGGCGGGCAGGACGCGAAGATTATCGTTTTTAAGGACGACGACGAGACCGGCCGCAAGAAGAAAATCCCCTCCATGAACGACAAGTGCGCAGGTGGAACTGGCGCGGTCATCGACAAGATCAATGCCAAGCTGAAGATTCCAGTGGAACAGTTGGCGCGGCAAGGCTACCACGGGATCAAACTGCACAAAGTGGCAGGGAAGTGCGGCGTATTCGCTGAAACCGACATCAACGGACTGCAGAAGGTGGGGACGTCGCCGGATGAGCTGATGGCTTCGCTGTTCGAGGCCATCGTGCTGCAGAACCTGAGCGTACTAACGCGCGGCCACACCTTGCGTCCGCACGTGTTGCTGCTGGGTGGACCGAATAGCTTTATCACAGGCATGCGCGAGGCCTGGCAGGCGAACATTCCGCGCATGTGGCAGGAACGCAAAGTCGAAATTCCCGAGGGCGCCAAGCCGGATGATCTCATCAAAGTTCCAAACAACGCGCAGTATTTCGCTGCCCTGGGCGCGATTGAATTCGGCAAAACGGAAGACGATTGCGTCGGATGCTACCAGGGCTATGAAAAGCTGCTGTACTACATCGAATTTGGACGCCAGGAGGAGAAAGCGAAGTCCGGCGCCAAGGGCCTGACTTCGAAGGAAGGAGAGCTCGACGGATTCAAAGAAGCCTACCGCAAGAAGAAATTCACTCCCGCGACTTTCCATAAAGGTCAGACTGTTGCCGGGTTCATTGGTGTTGACGGCGGATCCACGTCCACCAAGGCTGTTCTACTGGACGAGCGCGGCGAAATCCTTTGCAAGGCGTACCAGCTTTCGAACGGAAACCCGATCCAGGACACGATTGAGATGTTCGAGAACCTGCGTGGGCAGGTTGAAGCGCAGAGTGCGAAGTTGGAAGTTCTTGGCGTCGCCACCACCGGCTATGCCAAAGACATTCTCAAGGACGTTCTGCACGCCGATGTCGCGCTGGTTGAGACCGTGGCTCACACCGAGTCAGCCCTCAAGTTCTACGAAGATCCGCACGTGATCGTTGACGTCGGTGGGCAGGACATCAAGATCATCATACTGCACAAAGGCCGGGTGAAAGACTTCAAGCTGAACACGCAGTGCTCGGCGGGCAACGGATATTTTCTGCAATCTACCGCTGAAGGGTTCGGGTTGAAGGTCGAAGAATATGCCGATCTGGCCTTCTCCGCGCAGGCCATGCCCGTGTTCGGTTACGGTTGCGCCGTGTTCATGCAATCGGACATCGTGAATTTTCAGCGGCAAGGTTGGAGGGCCGAGGAAATTCTTGCAGGCTTGGCCACTGTCCTACCGAAGAACGTGTTTCTTTATGTGGCCAGCATCCCGAATCTGGCCGCGCTCGGAACGCGGTTCGTTCTGCAGGGTGGGACGCAGAACAACATGGCGGTGGTGAAAGCGGAAGTTGATTTCATCAACAACAGCTTCCGCGCCGCCGGCAGGAAGCCCGACATCATCGTGCACGAATTCTGTGGAGAATCCGGTGCTATCGGCGCTGCAGTGGAATCTCTGCGCCTGTGGCGGAATGGCCAGCAGACCACATTCATTGGCCTGGATGCGGTTCGAAAGATTCAGTACCGTACCACCCGCAACGAAGCCACGCGCTGCAACTTCTGTAAGAACAATTGCCTGCGCACCTTCATTGACATCCGCACCGCTCCCAAGGATGAGATGAACGTCATACCCGTACAGAAAGTCACCAAAGTTCCGCTCATGCATGGCGAACAGCGCCTGATCATCGCCACCTGCGAAAAGGGCCTCGTCGAAGATGTCAATGACATGAAAGACATTAAAGCCGGCATCGACGAGATAAAGGACAAATATCCGAACTTCGTCGACTTCGCCGCCCATGAAGTTTTCCGGCCGGTGAATGCCAGGAGTGTGGCCGACCCGATTCCCGTCGCGAAGTTCTGGAACAAAGTGGCTAAAGAGCGTGTTCCCTTGATGCAGAATCGCAAGGAGGTTCGGGTCGGCATTCCGCGCGTCCTCAACATCTACAGCTACGCCCCTCTTTTCAACGGGTATCTGGAAAGCCTCGGCGTGCAGCCTGAGAACATTATCTATTCCGACTACACCAGTTCCGATCTGTACCGTGCCGGGGCAAGTCGCGGCGCTATCGATCCCTGCTTTCCGGCTAAGATCGGAATTTCACATGTCTACAACTTGATCCAGGAGAAGCATCGCAAGAAACCGCTGGACGTGATCTTCTTCCCCATGTACGACGTGCTCACGTCGCCCCTGGCGAAGATCGTCGCGGCGAATGCGTGTCCCACGGTGACGGCGACGCCAGAAACGGTGAAAGCAGCATTCACCAAAGAGAACGACGTCTTTGCCGAACATAACGTAAAGTACATCGATCCCGTGCTGAACTTCGCCGATCGCAAGCTGTTCGCACACCAGATGCTGCAAGCGTGGCAGCCGATTCTAGGGCTGTCGCAGGAAGAAAACGACCGCGCCGTCGAGGTGGGCTACAGGGCGCTGGCCGATTACGAAACCAGCATCCGCTCTCGCGCTCGTCAGGTGATGGACCAGTTGGAACGCGACGACCGCATCGGCATCGTAATGCTGGGCCGTCCTTATCATCACGACCCCGGTTTAAATCACGAGATCTTGGAGGAGTTCCAGAAACTGGGCTATCCGATCTTTTCGCAAAACACGCTGCCGCTGGACGAAGATCTGCTGGAGCGCCTGTTTGGCGAGGAGGTGCGCTCGGGAGTGATCAGCCACCCTCTCGATATTGGCGATGCGTGGAAGAACTCATACTCCTGCAGCACGAACCATAAGGTGTGGGCCGCCAAGTTTACGGCCCGGCATCCCAACCTGGTGGCGCTCGAGATCTCGAGCTTCAAGTGCGGCCACGATGCGCCAATCTATGGCGTGATCGAGGGCATCATCGAGCAATCGGGTACGCCTTATTTCTGCTTCAAAGATCTCGACGAGAACAAGCCCTCGGGCTCGATTAAGATTCGCGTCGAGACCATCGATTATTTCCTGCGCCGCTATCGCGATGAGGTGGTCAAGAAGCGCAAGGCGGAGCAGGATGTCGAGGCCCAACTCGCGGATTACGAAAAACAACTGCGCGCGCAATTGCTTGAGGAGCCAGAGGCGCGCGCAGTGGCAGCCGATTAGTGGGTATTCGGTGCCCGCAACCGGGTCACTTCTTATCCGTCGAAAACTTGTACACGGTTTTCGAATGATAGGTCTCGCCCGCCCTCAGAATCGTCGATGGAAAACCAGGATGATTCGGCGAGTCGGGGAAATGCTGAGTCTCCAGGCAGAGCGCATAGTATTGCTTGTAGACGCGGCCCTGTTTTCCGGTGAGGCTACCGTCAAGGTTGTTCGCGGCATAGAATTGCACGCCGGGTTCCGTGGTCTCGATTTCCAGGATGCGCCCTGTAGAAGGCTCGTGCACTCGCGCCGCAAATTCGAGGCCCGATCCCTTGCGATTGAGCACAAAAGTCTGGTCGTAGCCCAGTGCCATGGTTAATTGATCGTAGTTGTCCTTAATATGGGCTCCGATCGCAGTCGGCTTAGTGAAATCCATCGGCGTCCCCTTGACCGGACGCAACTCACCCGTCGGAATGAGAGTCTTATCCACTGGGATGAAGCGATCCGCGTTGATCTGGAGTTCGTCGGCCAGCACGTCTCCAGTTCCTTGTCCGGCGAGATTGAAATAGCTATGCGAGGTGAGGTTCACCGGCGTAGCTTTGTCGGTCGTGGCCTCGTAGTCGATTGCTAGTTCATTGGAGTCAGTGAGCGTGTAAGTAACCTTGGTCTTGAGGTTCCCGGGAAAGCCTTCTTCGCCATCCTTGCTGGTGTAGCGAAGAACCAGAGCTACGCCGTTCTTTTTCTCCAGGGGTTCCGCTTGCCAGACCACTTTGTGGAAACCCTTCACACCTCCGTGCAATGTGTTCGGACCATTGTTCTTCGGAAGCGTATATTCCGTTCCGTCCAGAGCGAATTTTCCGTTGGCAATACGATTTCCATAGCGCCCGATGATCGCGCCAAAATACGGGGAGTTGGTGAAATAAGGCTCCAGACTATCGAAGCCAAGAACCACGTCGTCAAGTTTGCCGTTGCGGTCGGGAACGCGCAGGGACAGGACGATACCTCCGAAGGTCATAATGCGGACTTCCACTCCCTGCGAGTTCGTGAGCGTGTAAACGTCGACCGCCTGGCCGTCAGGGGTTGTTCCAAATTTCTCCTTCTTGATGGCGCGTTTGCTCGGAACGGAAGACGTGCTTGCCATCGGAACGGCGGCAAACAGAACGACCAGGGCAATCACGACCATAGTAGGAAGCTGGATCGATCTTCTGCTAAGCGATTTTTCAATCGCGCTGTGACTTTCCATGAGGGCCTCTTTTTAAGAAGTATGTAACACCTCGGCGATGCATCGAGCCATTCTTGGCAACGCCGTCATTCAGTTTTCAATGTCTAGTTGTCAATGTCCGGCACCAGTTTATCGAAGGCGTCCGAATCCAGAAGCGCTACAGACTGCACTACTATATCAGCGGGCAGATGCTTGCCGTCATGACTTATGCCAATGCTTCGCATCCCGGCGTTCCGTGCTCCTTCGACGCCGGCGATCGCGTCTTCCACAACAATGCAGCGGTCGGGCAGGGCTCCGACCCGCGCCGCGGCCGTCAGAAAAACCTCGGGATCGGGTTTGCCCCGATGCACATCTTCCGCCGAGACGATGGCCCGAAAGAAGTAGCCAGCCGACAGAGCCTCGAGCACTACCTCGATGTTCGCCCGCGGCGCCGATGAGGCGATGGCCTGCTGCCAACCTTCTTCGTGGAGGCGACGCAGCCAGTTTGCCACTCCGGGCAGCGGCGACATGCCGTTCCTGCGCACCAGATCGCGGTAGCGTTCTTCTTTGGCATTCGCGATCTTCTCAACTCGCTCCGCTGTCGCTGCCGCGCCCAACCATCGAGGGACGATGGCATCGTTGCGCTGACCGAAGGAAGCGAGGAACTGCTCGCGAGTAATGGCAATTCCTTCATCGGCCATGCTTTTCTGCCAGGCCACCCAGTGGAACTCCTCCGAGTCGACGAGCGTTCCATCCATGTCCCACAGTACCGCCCGAGGCATGTTCATAATAACGATTTCGTCCTCCCTGTCATCCGAGTTGCCTAAGCGCGAATTTTTCCCCGTAACCCCGCCGCGCCATCTCGTCTCTCAGGGTAAATTAGATGGAATGATCGAGACCCGCTGCAGCGCACTTCTGTTTGACATGGACGGCGTGCTCATCGATTCCACTCCAGCGGTTGCTCGAGTGTGGAGCGGTTGGGCGGTTGAGCATGGCTTCGATCCTGAAAAAGTCGTCCGCATGGCGCACGGACGGCCAAGTCGAACCACCATTCGCGACCTTCTGCCCAACGCGGAGATTGAACTCGAAGATCGCGAAGTCGAACGCCGTGAGATGGAAGATCTCGACGGTGTCATACTTCTGCCGGGCGCCCGCAAACTTCTCAGCCTGTTGCCTCCCGACCGTTGGACGGTTGCGACGTCATGTACGCGCCCGTTGGCAGAAGTGCGTTTGCGGGCGGCCGGCCTGCCCATTCCCAAAGCCATGGTCACTTCGAACGATGTGAGGGTTGGCAAACCCGATCCTGAGCCTTACCTGAAAGCAGCGGCAAAACTTGGGTTTGCCGCCTCCGATTGCATCGTGGTGGAAGATGTGCCCGCGGGGATTCGCGCAGGGAAGGCTGCCGGAGCCAGGGTGATTGCGTTCCTCACGACGATGAGCCGCAACGATCTTCAAAACGCCGGCGCGGATTGGATTCTTCAAAACTGCTCCAATATCACCGCCTCGAATGACAACGAGGGCTTGCGGCTGAGTCTTTCTGCATGAAGGCTGCATGGTACTGGCGCCGTGCACCAGCACCGGCTGCTTCCATCATTTGCACGCCGGCATACGCTCAAACTAAAATCCTCGGTTCCGTTGAAGTTGCCCGGCAGAGTAGGATCATCGCGAGCCAGGCGGCTCCGGTCCGGACTTCCCTTGCGTCCTTTGCGGCGGAAGGTCACAACACAGAATCATCGCGACACAAATCGTTAGACAGGCAGGGACTCGTGATCATCGGCGTTCCGAAAGAAACTTATCCGGGAGAGCGGCGGGTTGCGCTCGTGCCTGCCGTCCTCCCGACGCTAACCAAAGCGGGTTTCGAAGTTCACATCCAGGCGGGTGCTGGCATCGACGCCGGCTATCCTGATTCGCAGTACGCCGACAAAGGCGCAAAGATTGTTGCTGATCGCGCCGCGGTGTTTGCGGCCGCGGACATCGTGGTCCAGATTCTCTGTTACGGTTCCAACGACGTTACGGGAAAGCGGGATGTGCCGCTTCTTCATCGCGATCAGATGCTCATTGGATTTCTGCGGCCTTTCGGTTCGGCGGAGATTGTGCAGGAGATCGCTCATGCCGGTGTCACCGCGTTTTCCGTGGAGTTGATGCCCCGCACCACCCGCGCTCAGAGTATGGATGCACTCTCTTCGATGGGGACAGTCTGCGGATACAAGGCCGTGCTGGTGGCTGCCGACACTCACCCGCGCATCTTCCCCATGCTCACCACCGCGGCCGGAACCGTTACTCCCGCGCGTGTGTTTGTCATCGGCTGCGGTGTCGCCGGACTGCAGGCGATCGCGACCGCCCGCCGTCTCGGTGCGGTGATTTCCGCTTACGATTTACGCCCCGCCGCCAAAGAACAGGTGCAGAGCTTGGGCGGACGTTTTGTCGAACTTCCCATCGAGGCGAAAGAAGCTCAGGACGCTCGTGGATATGCCACGGCTCAGGACGAAGATTTCTACCGTCGCCAGCGCGAGTTGCTTGGAAAGGCGGTTCAGGAAAGCGATGTGGTCATTACCGCCGCGGTGATTCCCGGTAAGAAATCGCCAGTCCTGGTGACCGAAGACATGGTGAAGGGAATGGCGCCGGGTTCCGTGATCCTCGACTTGGCTTCCGAACGCGGCGGTAACTGCGAGCTTACCGAAGCCGGAAAGACGGTAGTCAAGCACGATGTGACCATTGTGGGAGCAATTAATCTGGCCACCGGCGTGCCCTATCATGCGAGCATGATGTACGCTCGCAACGTCACGGCATTCCTGACTCACCTGATCAAAGATCAAAAGTTGAATCTGAATCTCGAAGACGAAATTGTTCGCGAAACTCTGCTGACTCGTGGTGGTGAGATCGTGAACGTCCGGGTGCGCGAGTTCTTTAAGTTGCCCGCCCTGGTCAAGTCATAATGACCGTATGACCGTTGTTCCGTACCACCCGGCTTCCACGGAGGAAAGAGGAAAGATGAACAGTAGCTCGAACCTGATCAATGCGCTTTTTATTTTTGTGCTGGCTGGATTCATCGGATTCGAAGTGATCCGGCGTGTCTCGCCCCTGCTGCACACTCCGTTGATGTCGCTCACCAACGCCCTGGATGCAATTGCCGTGGTGGGCGCGATCGTGCTTGTGGGTGAGCACAAGAGCACACTCGCTACTGTTTTCGGGTTCATCGCCGTGGTCGCAGCCACCAGCAACATCGTCGGCGGATTCGTGATTACGGACCGCATGTTGAAAATGTTCAAATCCAGCCGTCCCGCGGCGAAACCGGTGGCCAAGTGATGACCGCAGAGCTCGGCGCCACTCAGATCATGATCGAGTTGCTGTATCTCATCGCCAGCGTGTTATTCATCCTATCGCTGAAGTGGATGAGTTCACCCACCACCGCCCGTCATGGCATCTGGGCGGGTGAGGCGGGCATGGTGCTGGCCATCGGCGGCACACTCCTCAACCACGGCATGGATTACCGGTGGATCGCCATCGCGCTAGTCCTGGGTACCATCATCGGCGTTCCGCTTGGACGAGTAGCGATGACGGCGGTTCCGCAGCGAACCGCTCTTAGCCACGCTTTTGGTGCCCTCTGCGTTACTCTCGTCGGGTCGGCTGAGTTTTACCTGCGCTCGCCCGATATCTCCCGCTTCATGATGGCGGTGCTGTCGCTGGAGGTGATTCTCGGCGGCTTGACCGTCACGGGCAGTTTGATGGCGGCTGGTAAACTTCAGGAAATTCTGCCGCAGCGCCCGCTGACGTATAAGGGGCAAAATCTAGTTAACTTTTTGCTGCTCGCCGCCGCTTTGGCCATTGCTGTAACGCTCGTGTTGCATCCGGAATCGCGCGGACTGTTTCCATTCATGATCCTGATCGCGCTCGCCTTCGGCGTACTGTTGATTATCCCTATTGGTGGCGCGGACATGCCGACCGTCATCTCGCTGTTGAACGGCTACGCCGGTTTGTCGGCGGCGGCCATGGGCTTCGTTCTCGACAGCAAGTTGCTCATCATCGCCGGTGCTCTTGATGGATCGTCGGGCCTCATCCTCTCCATCATCATGTCCAAGGCCATGAACCGGTCTTTCACCAACGTTCTATTCGGAGCTTTTGGTCAGGTGCAAACTTCCGCCGCTGCGGGAGAAGAAGCGAAACCGGTTCGCAGCGCCACGCCAGAAGAGGCTGCGGCCATTCTTTCCGGCGCCAATCGAGTCATCGTGGTTCCCGGATACGGCATGGCTGTCGCCCAGGCCCAGCACAAGGTTCGTGAACTTTACGATGCTTTGACCAAGCGTGGCGTAGACGTGCGTTTCGCTATCCATCCCGTTGCCGGACGCATGCCCGNNACGTGCTGCTCGCCGAGGCCGATATTCCTTACGACCGCTTGATTGAGATGGACGAGATTAATGGTGATTTCCCACAGACCGATGTCGCGCTTGTCATTGGCGCCAACGACGTTACCAACCCGGCCGCCCGTACAGATACCACCAGCCCGATCTATGGAATGCCGATTCTCGACGTCGACAAAGCCCATACCGTGATGGTCATCAAACGCAGCATGAATCCCGGCTTTGCGGGCATCGATAACCCGCTCTATTATCTCGATAACAACCTTATGCTGTTTGGCGACGCGAAGGCGTTTGTCGGTAGTATCGTCCGCGAACTCAGTGGTGGACATGTCTAGGCGGATAACTCGTTGCGGGTCATCGGAAGACTAAAGCGGCGGGACCGAAGGACATCGGAAACCGGCGGGCATCAGCCTGGCGCGAGAGCTTCGCCCAGCCTGCCGCCCGCCCGGCGCTTAAGCTGCTTTCTTTATCTGGCGGATCTTCGCCCAACGCGCTTTCTGGGCCAGAGAAATTCTCCGGCGCCCGGCTGCGGAAAGAACACGTTTGGCGCGATGTTGAGTCCCTGCGTGGGCTGTTGTGCCTGTACCTCGGGTGAGCTTTTCCAGAACCGAAATAGCCTCCCCAAGTCTTTGGACTTGGTTCTGAGCATCCCGGCGTTCCTCACGGAGCCGGTCAATCGCCTTAGCTATATTTGTCATCAAATACCCCCTCGGGTAACTACCGTCGGCCATTGTATTACTAACTCTTCGCTTTCGTCAGAATTTATTACAGGTCGTTCAGCGATTTACACGGATTTGGCCAGACCGAGGATGATGACCCGGGGATAACTGTTCCCGAACTCCAAGCTTATCCGATGGGGGGCAGAAGTCCCGAGGAGTCGAACAGGAACAAGGCGCCAACCGCCAGGCTATAGATGGCGGTCAGCGCCGTGACTACAAGCTGAAAGCGCGGCAGCTGCGAACTGAAGCCGAACAGTCCAACGGCCGACGCTGTCATTACGGTATTCATCACCAAGAGTCCGGCGATAAACATGGCCAGACCGAGAAAGCCTTTGCCGATTCCGCCGAGATTTGCCGCGAGTAAGAAGATCATCAATTGGCTGGGCGTCTCCGCGCCCAGTCCATGCACCAGGCCAATCACCAGCACGGATTTTGAACTGTAATTCCAGGCTTTGTCGGTCGGTCGCGGGACATCATGATCGTGCCAATAGCGCTTCATCTGCCAATGGATCCAGCGCGCCGCCCCTGCCATAAGGTGGAAACGGCTGCGAGGAGCAGAGTTCCCGTTAATGAGTGATCCGAGAACGTATACTCCGAGGATGAGCAAGGTGAGCCCCACCAGGCGCTCCGCGATGCGATCAATACCGCGCGGCAACGAGAGCTGAAAGACGATAACGGCGCTGCCCAGCACCGTGACCATGGCGGCATGTCCGACGGCGTAAAGCAAACCCAGCCGCATTCCTCTCCACCGGTCGGTCTGCACGCTGGCGATATCGGAGATGGCTGCAATGTGGTCGTAATCGAAACCGTGACGGAAGCCGAGGATCGCCGCCGACATGAGGGCGAGTTGCAGGCTGTTCGGGGCGGCGGTCATGGATGGAATACGGGTCCGCGTTTCGGAGCCCACTCATTGTTCCACATGGCGTCAAGAATCGGAAATCCTTGCACAAGAAACACGCTGCTGGCATTACCTGAACCGGCAGAAACTTCAGCCATCAGGTCTCAACCGTGATACTTTAGTTTTTTTCGCAAAGTACCGACGTTGCGTAACGAGTCGGAAAGTCCACCACGCGAAGGGCGATCCGTTCTAAAATCAGATATCCCCACGGGGACGGAAAAGCGACTACAATGACGGCAAATCAATCGCCATTGGAGGTAGCTGTGAAGCCAAAGTATTTCTGTGGTGTCGCTGCAGTGTTGTGCATCGCTCTCATACCCTATGTATCCGCTCAGGCTCAGGACGCGACGGTTGCCGGTCATACCGGAGTTCCGCAAGACTGGTCCCTGCACCATATCGTATTCAGCCGCGATGGCCTGCTCCAGCACCCAGACCTGCTTTACCGGGAGCGGCGTGTATTGCATCAGGCCATGCAGCGCTGGCAGGCTCCGAATTCGGATGTTTTCCATGGCGTAGATCCCCATCCCGCGACCGCCGACGACTTGAGCCATCACCGCGATTGGAGCGTTAATTTATCAGGCCGATTGGACGCGAATATGTTTCCCGCCAAGTTCTCGTTTGATGCGGGAGGCCCACCCAGTTGCGCCAATGACTATGTCGTGTTCGGACTGGCAGTCGCGGGTGTTACCGGCGGCGCCGCCAATCTTGTTGCCTACAATAATCTCTATGCCGGCACCGGAGGGTTGTGCGGCGCGGCTCCGACCGTGCTGTTTGCCTATAACATCACCACCGCCACGGGGGGAAAGATCGTAACTTCCCCGATTCTTTCCTACGACGGAACTAAGATTGCTTTCGTGGAGAGCATCGGCAGCTCCGCCATTTTCCATGTCTTGACCTGGACCGCTGGCCAGGGCACGATCAAGGCCGCTGCCGCGCCCACCGAGATGACCTCGCTGACTTTTTCGCCGACCTACAACAGCACAACTTCCTCACCATGGATTGATTACGGTTCGGATACGGTCTACCTGGGCGCGGATGGCGGCCAGCTCTACAAGATAACAGGGGTCTTCAAGGGAACGCCGACGCTGGCCGGAACGCCTTGGCCAGTCATGGTCAGCAAGAACCTCCGACTCACCGCTCCGGTGCTCGATTTGAATCGCGGTGTCTTGATGGTGGGAAGTGCGAACGGCACTCTCTATCAGGTCAATGTCACGACCGGTGCGCTTGCAACTCTGGTCGTGGGAAGCGGCGGCACCAGCCCCGGTATCGTGGCCGCGCCGATTGTCGACGTTACGAATGGCACTACCTTTGTGGTGAGCGCCAATGACGGTACTTCCGCCGTCCTGGTCGAGGCCGATACCTCGTCCGTGACTATGCTGGCGAAGGCCCGCCTCGGCCGAGGTTCGGCAGGCGGAACCGCGCTCAACCTCTACGAACCCGCCTTCACCAATAATTACTTCACCAATCCGGCCAACGGAAATGTCCTTCTTTGCGGAACGGGCGCGGCCGATACCACTCCCTGGCAGTATTCCTTCGGCTTCACCGGTCGCACAATGAAGACCACGCCCGCTGGCTCCCTGCAACTTCTCACTTCTACTGCCGCCCGCTGCACAGGGTGGACCGAGTTTTACAATCCCAATGTCAGTGGCGGGACCGATTTCTTTTTCTTCGGGCTAACTCAGGACTGCACGGCGACGGGTGCAGCTGGAGGTTGTGTTGTGGCGCATACCGGCGCCAACACATACACCAAAGCAACAGTGGACGGCGGTCCCAGTGGAATTGTCATCGACAACTACAGCACGGCCGGGCAAGCTTCCAGTATCTACTTCACCGCTGAGAAGATAGATACCGCTTATAAATTCACTCAGAACGGCCTGCAATAGCCCGCCATTCGATCATGTAGAGGCCGCTGCCGCGGCGAGCGGATTGCCCGAGGAGTTCCTCGGACAGACGCTTTGGCGGACAGGAGTGTCCGCGCCGCAAACTGGCCACTACCCCGCTGCCAGGTTGCGATACCGCTGCAACGGATTACACCCGCGTTCAGCAGTTATAGTGGAGACCCCCCCTAAGAGACTAACAACAAAGACTTTTAATTTTTGTTGGGGCTGGAATGCTAATTGCCTCCTGACCCCCGATGCAGTGTCTCTGGCCGAGCGAGCGGGTGACCATCGGGAAGGCGCTCGCACTCGTGTTGATGCTCGGTCTCACAGGCGTCATCGCCTGGTGCTTGGTAACTTCACCTTCTCCATCGCGCGTCCTGCCGCAACACACTCCGTTATCCCAATTGGAAAAAGCCCTGGGCCGCGTGCCCGCGCACACCTCCGAGTTTTCCACTGTTTCGGCACCATTGGCTCTGCCAAAATGCGCCAGCGTGCAACCGCCCGAAGCGCTGTTTACGCCCGACCCCCTGCTGCAAGTCCAAGACGATCTCCAGGTGCGCGTCAGCTTCATCGTTGGATCGGACGGTCTAGTGCACAGCGCGTTCATTCTGGACGGTGGCGGTACCGAGGAAGACCAGATCGTGCTGCATGCGGTTCGCGTCTGGCGCTATCGGCCCGCGCTCTGCAACGGTGTCCCCACCGATGCAGAAGCCCAGATACGATTCAGTATTCCCTAGCGCGAGAATTCTCCTACAATATGAGCGACGAGGTTTCCGTGACCAAAGATAAGCCCAATCCTCCCAATCCCGAAAATGATCCTCCCATTGAGGGCAAGGAGATGGAAGAGTTTTTTCAGCGGCTCCCCGCCAACTTCCGCTGGCCGAAACCGAACGCAGAAGCTGTGGCTGCAGCTGTGGAAGCAATCCAGCGCATGTCGGGGAATGCGGCCGCCGCACAAGACCTGGCGGCCGACGGCGAACCGGAATCGGTGGGCGCGACCTGCCCCGCCTGCCGAGGCGCGTTGCCTGCGGGCGCTCGCTTTTGTGTCTGGTGCGGAATTCCGAACCAGGCCGGCGCAGGCGATTCTACCGCTCGATTCAGCGGGCAACATCACCTTCACCACCATTATCATCATCTTGTCCCCGGCGCGGGATCCGTATTCGGAGCGCCCGCCATCGAGGCCGAGCCGACTGCCCCTCGCGGCCGTGCCCCCGGTGCGTCGGTTGGGGGCCCCTCGGGTACTTCGACTGGAGGCCGCGCTGAAGCCAGCGCCCGTCAGGTGGTGCAGGATTGGGCTCAGGCCTGCAACACTAAACATATCGACGACCTGCTTGAACTCTACTCAGCCGACGCGACTCTCATCCGCTCTAGCGTTCCGCCGGTTCGCAGCCTGCCCGCGATCCGCGAGTTTCTTGTCTCCTTGCTCGAAGCTGGATTGGGCGACGTCGAGATGGAATCGTTGCGCCTCGAGGTGATGGGTGACATCGCCCTCGATCTCGGCCGTTGCAAGATGCTGGTGCCGGTCGCCATGGGGAAGCGGCGCGAAGAACGGGGAAAATATCTAATCGTCCTGGTCCGGCAACCCGCTGGTACCTGGAAGATCTTGGCCGATTGCTGGGCCATCGACTTGGCGGTCAATGCTCCGCTCGCGCCCGAAGGTCTTGCTCGAAAGGGTAATGAGCCGGTCCCGCCCCTGCGCAAGCCTCGCTAAGACACATTGGCGCTGGCAAATCTCCAGAACTCCTGCTCGACAAAAGACCCGATCCTTGCGGATCGGGTCCGAAGTTTGATTGCAGATATTTAGTTTGTGCGCGCCGAGAACATCTGCCGGTAGCCCAAAGTCTCCACGTCGTGGAACATCGGTGTTCCGGGCGGCAAACCATAAGGACTGTTAAAGTCCAAGTCGAAAATGTAATTCCGGTTTCCGTTTACGTACACTTCCTGGCAGCACTTGAAGATCCCGGTCTCATACGTCGAGTAATATAAGCTGACGATCGAGCCCTTGTAATTCAGGGTACTGCTCCCCCAGTCTTCCAACAAGCGCATGAAGTTTCCTACTGCTCCATCGATGCCGACGTCATTCGCGCTTGTGACCCAGGACGGGCTCGTGAAATTCATGTTCTTCCCGGAAGCGATCGCCACCCTGTAGTAAGTTTGCGTGCTCGCGGGCCGGTTCTGCCGGTAGGTCGGAGAAGTGCTCCCCGAGACGCCCAGCGTACTTCTCCGGTCATCCCAGTTATTCGAGACTAGAGTAACAGCATCGGCAATCACAGCCGCCGCCGCCATTCCGGTTTCGTCCGATGGGGTGGCGTTCCAGGTTGTGTCGCCGGCGACACTGTTGTAATCGCCCTGGATGTACACCGGGTTTTCCGACGCCACGGTGAATCCGCCCCAGTAGTTTGTCGTTGTGCCGCCACTTGTAATTGCGATCGGAGAGGGTCGCAGCGGTAAGTTACCCAGCGAGCCATCGACCAGTTTCAAAACGTGACGCGCGCCACTCACCCAGTTCTTGCGCCCGGTCGTGCCGCAAACCGCGATCCGGTTCGTCGTGTAGCCGGCACTGCCGCTCCCGCCCGTGCCAAAGGGATCAGGCCTGGACGTGTTGCTGTTAACGAGCGTATTTAGGTTCTGGGCAGTATTGCCCGTGATGCCGTAGAAGCCGAGTCCCAGGTTCGCCGCCCCAAAATTGTCGAGGTAGCCATTTTCATTCACATCTTCGGGAGAGTACGTTCTGCCGCTTGGAACCGGATCCAGAACCCCGTCTGGTGTGCCGGTCTGACTGGAGGAATTGATTATGTCCTCCAGGCCCGAGTCTCCAGTTTTAGTCGCCGCTCCACCCAGAGGCGGGTGCGGATTCAGCAGCATGCCCCGCCGGTCCGAGAAATACAGCACGTATCCATTCTGCGCCGCGTAATCAACATGCGCGCCGCTGGTGCCGATCTGTCCCGCCAGCCACCGCTTCAGGTTGCCCACGTCGATTTCGACCGCGTTCATTACACCATTGGTCGTGCACGTCGTGTCTGATGCGCTCGCGACTGTCCCGCTTGTCCAGTCCTGCTCCCGAACCTCGCCCTCCCGGGCATCATAGAAGTTGATCGGATACCAGTTGTATTGGGTGAGGCTTTGCGGTGTCGTCGCCGAAGGGGCGGTCGGCGTGACGCCGAATGCCCACTGCCCTCCCGATCCCGAATCCGAAGCTAATAGAGGTGGCACGCCAAGGGTCCAGGTGGTGCAGACGCCCGACACCGTATGCGTGCACACTGGGGCCGTCGCGACTGAAGGCGCACTCGCCCCGCTGGCTGCGGGTTCTGCGGGGACGGTGGTTCCGGTTAGACTCGCGGGGGCTGTAGTCAGGCGGTCGGCGGGTGCTTGCAGCAGCAGAATCGCATTCGGGTTGATCGGGTTGGAAATTCCACCCACGGGAAGGCCTGCCCCATTGGCCGTAGGCGCGGCCGTGCCGCGTGCGAATCCCAGTCCCAGCCATTCTGTCGTCACGGGGTGCCAAACGCCTGTTGCATCCTTGTACTCCACACGCAGGTAGCCATCGATCAGGCTCCAAGCATTGGAGTTGCCCGAGTTGTAGGCGGTCAAGGCGCCGGAGGCAACCGGAAGATTCGGGTTCGGTAGCGCATAGTACGGATAAGTCTGGGTCGAGGGGCAACCGATCGGCACGTTACCGGCAGCGACGCCCGTCGGCGTACACAGGTTAATCGACGGAGTGGCTCCGTTATTCAAAAACGTCGGCGCGAGTGTGGTGGGCTGAAGTCCCTGCGTTGATGGAAATGGATTCAGAGGCGCTGACCCGCTTGCCCACACATGAGGAGCATAGGGCCACTCTGGAGTGGGGCACGTCGCGCCCGAACAGTTGGCCGGAATCGGAACGGCGTTCGATGCGGCGGCGAAGTACAGCGTGAAGTTGTTGCCGGAGGTGGGCGACCCGAAGGCCGATCCGTAGTTGCCGGCAGTCATGGTGATTCCCCATGGATTAGTAGCCGTCGCGTTCCCGCCTTGAAGCGAAGCTTGTGTCGTCGTCAGGTTCGCCAACCGGACGTTTTGGGAATCCGACCATCCCGTGCCGTTTTGAAATTCTGTCGGATCGTCGCTCAGCAACACGCGAATCTGAGCCATGTTATATTCGCGCGCCTGGCTTATCGCCGAGTTAGTGTCCTCGCCCACCGGCGGCCGTCGAATGATTTCGTAAGGTTGTGCGCCTCCGCTCACGAACGACAGCGAAAGTTTCTTGGCGCCCGTTCCCGGGTTTGTTTGACTTCCGTAGTTCCCGTTGGTGAGCATGAGATTTGTTGTACTTTTCGAGAAAGTACTCCAAACCGGGTTATTGTTTGCCGCCGGCTGTGCCGTGGATGTGCCCGCGCCCGTCACACTGCCGTCCCCATAGTTGGGGCCCGCAGGGTTGGTGGGCACAGACATGGCGGTGCAGGAACCCGTTACCGCCGCTCCAGGTGCCGAACAATCGCCCGCCGCGCTCGGAATGTATACCGGGTTAGCGTAAGTCCCAGCAGCCACGATTCCGTTCGGCAACTGGTAACGAATCACGTTGCCGTAGGCCGAAACAGGATAGTGAAAAGTCAGGGTCCCGGCGGAGAAAGGATACAAGTCCGAGTTAGTGTGCACGGGGCCGGCGAAATCAAGATTGCCGCCGTTTTCGAATAAGAGGTCGCCTTCCGAGAAGACGCCGAACTGGAATGCCGGAATCAGCGCCACCTGCGCCTGGCGCGTCATGCTTACTTCCTGGCCCCCCGGCATGCTCGCCGTTGCCAGCATGTTCACCGGGATAATCTGCGCCTTCAGGCCCGCGTTCTGCCCGGAGCCCGTGATGACTCCCCACGTGGAACTCAGAGTCGAGGGGCAACTTGAGCCCTGCGCCGTCCCCGGCATCACCGAATAGTCTTTCCAGGTGACTCCCGATAAAGTTGGCTGCAGATTGCTCAGGGCGCAGATCTGTGAAGGAGTGGGGGCCGAGATATTCTGGATCGTCGCATTCAAATCCGAGGCCATTTTCTCAATGCCACCCTCGGCCGCGTGATAGGCCTGGTTGTTCTGCAGATCGGTCCCACCCACCTTGCCTTCAGTGGTGACCATCATCAGCAACCCGATCGCAATTCCCGACAGCAGTAGCAGCATAAGCAAGGTCGCAATCAGCGTGAAGCCCTTGATGTGCAGTCCGCCGCTCTTCATATCGTTACTCTCTGAGTTCTTACCCCACATCGTTTTGCTCCCTTATGTACCCCCTGCCAACTCCCGGAGTCGTTCTAAAGGCCATCTCCGAACTTGAGGCAAACCAGGGTTTCCGTCAACGTTACCGGAGTGTCTCCATCGACTGCGCCTTATCTCACTGCCCGGTCGTGCGTGTCGAAAACAACTGGCGGTAGCCCAGGGTTTCCACGTCGCGGAAAAGTGGCGTTCCGGGCGGCAGTCCTACTCCTCCCGGAAGAGTGAAGTCCACGTCGAAAACATAGTTGCGGACCGGCGGAGAGTACACGATGTAAGTGCAGCACTTGAACAGTCCGGTGTTATAGGTGGAGTAGTACATGCTTACCAGCGAGCCACCGTAGTTCAGGGTTTGTCCCGACCACTGTTCCAGGAACCGCAGGAAGTTGCCCACGCCGCCATCGGTGGCAAAGGGGTAGTCGGCCGAGTTCGTGTCCCATGAAGGCATCGGGAAGGACATGTTCTTGCCCCCGGCGATAGCGACCCGGTAGCTGGTGGTGCTGGCGATGCGATCGCCCGCGTAAGGATTTGCAGCATAGGTAATATCTGTAGTCGTCGCGGTGCCGACCATGCTTACCCGGTCATCCCAGCTATTGGAGAGAACCGTCACCGCGTCGGCAATCACCGCGGCTGGAACATATCCAGCCAAGTCCTTTGCTGGCGCCGTATTCTGCTGGTTGGTAAAGAACGTATCGGTAGTGACACCGCCGGCGGTCACGCTGTTATAGTCGCCCTGGATATAAACCGGATTCTCCGCCGCCACCGTGAATCCGCCATAGTACGTCTTGGTGACGCCAGCGATGGTTTCCGAAGTTCCCACCGGAGTGATCGGCAGGTTGCCCAGCGAACCGTCGACCAGCTTCAAAACGTGGCGCGCCCCGCTGACCCAGTTCTTGCGCCCAGTCGTGCTGCAGCTCGCAATGCGTGGCAAATAGGGGTTGTCCGGGTTCGAAAGAACGATCTGCGTATTTTGATTCGTCGTGCCGTTCCACTGGCCCAGTCCCAAGTCCGCCGTGCCCCAGTTGTCCAGTACTCCATTCTCATTGACATCTTCGGGAGATAGCGCGACGCCTGCGGGCGATAAGGGAGCGCCAGCCGCGGCCGGTTCCAGCACTCCGTCGGGAGTGCCCGCTTGACTGGAGGCGTTTACCACATCTTCCAGGCCCGAGTCGCCACTCTTTGTATTCGCAAGGTGCGTGGAAGTGGCATGGGGATTCAGCAGCATGCCGCGCCGGTCCGAAAAATACAGCACGTAGCCATTCTGCGTCGTGTATTCCACGCTGGTGCCGCTGCTGCCGATGTTTGCCTTCAGCCATTGCTGCAAATTGCCCACATCGATTTCAACGGCGTTCATTACTCCGTTCGAGGTGCAACTGTTGTTGCCCTGGTCCACGTCGCGAACCTCGCCTTCGCGCGCATCGTAAAAATTGATGGGGTACCAGTTGAACTGGGTGAGACTCTGCGGAGTGGTCGCCGTGGGGCTGGCCGGAGTGACGCCGAAGACCCACTGTCCTCCCGATACTCCGGAGTCCGCCGCCAGCAATGGCACCGCTGGAGTGCCGGCGGTCCACGACGTGCATCTTTGACCTGCCCCGCTCCCCGAAGTCGTACTGCAGGTCGGAGCGCCGGCTTGTGAGACGGCCCAGACGCCTCCTGAAACGGTTGGTTCCGCCATAAGCGTGGGCCCGGTGGACCGGTCCGCAGGCTCTTGCAACAGCAGAATGGCGTTTGGATTGATGGGATTCTTAGTGCCGGTTGCAGGGAGTCCGGCTCGATTGGCCGTCGGCGGCGTGACCCCACGCGCAAATCCCAACTGCAGCCATTCATTGGTTACCGGAACCCACTGGCCCGATGAGTTGTGGTATTCCACCCGCAAATAGCCATCAATCAGGCTCCAGGCATTGGAAGCGGCCAGGTGTGGGTAGTTGGTAAGCGCGCCCGAGGCCACGGGAGTGTCGGCGATGGGAAGAGGGTAGTACGGGTATACGCCGTTCTGGCACCCGACAGGCACGCTCAATGGCGCAGGACTGGCCGGGGGACAAATGCTAAGTGTTGGGGGATTCGACGGAGTGGGAGGAGTTATACCGTAGCTCCATAGAATCGGCGCGCCCGCCGGCTGCAGCCCCTGTGAGGCAGTCCAGGCGGCAAAGGTCGAAAGCGGCGCATAGGGCCAGTCGGGCGTGCTGCAAACTGGCGGGTTGCCCGCAGCCGTCGGACAACTGGACGGAATCGGAACCGCGTTCGATGCGGACGCGAAGTACAGATTGTAAGTATTTCCTCCCGATGGAGTTGGGAACGTCGCGGTTGAGTAGTTAGGCGCCGGGATCGGCACTCCCCACGTCGTGGCCACCGTGTTGCCGGTGGTTTGCGTCACATTCGCCAGCCGGACGTTATTCGTATCCGAAGCTCCGCCCGGCAAGTTTGCCGGATCGTCATCGAGCAGCACTCGAATTTGCGCCATGTTGTATTCACGCGACGCGGATAGCGCTGTCGTGGTGTTTTCGCCCGCCGGTGGCCGGCGAATAATTTCGTAGGGTAAAGTGTTTCCTCCCACGAAGGGCAGCGAAAGTTTGCGCGCGCCCGTTCCTGACTGGTGCGCCGCCGTATTTCCATAGTTTCCGTTGATGATCTCGGAATTGGTGGTGCTCTCGGAGAAAGGAGTCCAGGTGTCGGTTCCACTCGCCGGAACATAGGTCGATTGCGGCGGATTTCCTCCCTTGCCCTGCACGCTCCCTTGGCCGTAGGTGCTGTCGCCGTTGATATTCTTGGCTACGCAACTTGTCGTCGTGGTCGTGCATCCTCCCTCCGTGGTCGGTATGTACACAGTGCCCAGGTCGTTCCCGTTCGCGACCGTTACCCCGTTCGGAAGATAGTTCTCGACCACGTTCCCGTAGGCTTCCAGTTTGTGGTGAAAGGTAAGTGTATTCCCGGCAGCCACGCCCAGGTACAGGTCGCCATTGGTGTGTACGCGCCCGTTAAAATCGAGACTGGGTGTGCTGAAGAAGGCCAGATCGCCTTCCGAGAATGCACCGTACTGAAACACCGGAATCAAAGCAATCTGCGCGCTCCGCGACATGCTCACTTCCTGCCCGCCCGGCATGGCCGCTGTCGCCAGCATATTGATCGGAATGGTTTGCGCCCACAAGCCCTGGTTCGGCCCGGAAGTGATCTGTCCCCAGGTGTAAGTCAGGGTTGCATTATTCGCTGGCGGACAACTCAGGCCCTGCGGAATTGCGGAATACTGCAGCCAGGTAACTCCAGGCAGCGTCGGCCCGTTCGTGTTGGGCATACCCACGTTGCAGATTTCGGCCGGGGTTGTGGCCTGGGCGTTCTGCAAAGCACCAGCCAGGTTCGCGGCCATATTTTCAATGCCACCTTCGGCGGCGTGATAGGCCATGTTATTCTGCAGGTCGGTCCCGCCCACCTTGCCTTCGGTGGTGACCATCATCAGGAGCCCAATTGCAATCCCAGAAAGCAGCAACAGCATCAG
Organism: Acidobacteriaceae bacterium; assembly: GCA_003134435.1. Lineage (GTDB taxonomy): Bacteria > Acidobacteriota > Terriglobia > Terriglobales > Acidobacteriaceae > Acidiflorens. The sequence goes on along the minus strand of PLBE01000189.1, from coordinate 25,261 downwards.
CAAGGTCGCGATTAACGTGAATCCCTTGACGTGCTGTCGGTTGCTCAACATGTTCCTACTCCCCAGTATGTCGCTCTGTATCGTTTCGCCACTCTCGTTCTTATTTCTTTGCATTCGCCGTTAATTCGGGTAGTTATTGCTATAAGTCAGATTGCGCGCGCTGACCGAAGTCTGTAAGTCGAACGACTGGTACCCGCCCTTAGCGCCCTGCATGGTGCTGTTCATCGCCATGTTCAAAATGTTTATCTTGGTGATCTGGTTGGGCAGAAGGCCGTTCGAAGCTGTGTCGTTGGTATCACCTGACCCCGGGTTGGGTTGGTTCACTGCCGGGGTCGACGTGGAGTCGTTGTAGAGGTCATAGCTGAACTTGAGGTAAACCACGTTTTCTGTTACCGGTACCGGAATGTGTCCGCTGACCTGCCGCATCAGTCGAGGCGGGTTGGGAGTGTTGTCGATGTAATACGTGATCGCCAGAATTCGAGTCGCCGTTCCTGTGGTGCCGGTCGCAAGGCTGGCGAAGCTGTTCGGGACGGCTGCGGACTGGTTCATGTTCATGGCATCGCCAGTCGCGAAGGTGGCGGTTGTCGCAGTCGCGGCGGAAGTAACTTCAGCGACAATTGAACTGGTCCCGAAGGTGAACAGCACCAGATCACCCGCCGTCAACCCCTGGTTCGTATCGTTCACGGCCTGTATCGTCGCTCCATTCGCGGTACAGTTCGCGCTCGCCTGTGAAGCCACGGTCAACGCGAAGGTCGCGGTCGTATCGCTGGCGACCGTTGCCTGGTAACAGTCCAGATAAAACGCGGCGTCCGTATACACGACCGTCACCGCATCCGTGGCTCCCTGCGGGCCGTAGAGCGTTGGTCCAGCGTCGTATCCCGGGAGCAGTCCATAGAGATACGGAGTCGTACCTTGCACTGGAAAATTCACCGAGGCGCTGTTGCTGGCTCCGAGGTAGCACGGCATTCCAGTTGTCTGGGCGCAGCCGTAGCGCGGAAGACTCGTCGAGGTCGGCAGTTGGATCGCGATCCCCTGCCCGAGGCCCGCTCCGGCAAGACTCAGATCTTTGGTCAGGATGTTGGAGGCGGCTCGAAAATCCTGCTGCAATTCCGCCCGCTGTGTAACCGTCCAGGTCGCGGACACACCCTGAATGTAGATTTGTACGGCCGCGGCCAGCACGATCAGACTCACAGCCATGGCAATCATCATCTCGACCAGGCTGAATCCCCCAGCGCGCTTGGTTGAACGGTTGCTCATGGCGCCCTGCAGTGTCCTCTTCACTGGTACTCCGAAATGAACCCGCTCAGTACATACGTCTTCGGAAGCTTCGCCTGCGAAGTCGTGTACTGCATCGTGATGTTTACCTGGCGTAAAGTAGTGACCAGGTTTCCGCCCGCGTCATACACGGGCGAGATCAGAATCGTGCGCTGGTAGCCGGTCAAAGGGATGTACACATCGTCCGAGGTTCCAAAGATGCCGTCAGGCCCAGGCTCCCTGAGAGTCTCTTCGCCCGCAGCCGAATCATCGGTGGTTCCGAAGATTCCGTCCGCGCCCGCGTTGTAGATCGGTTGCGCCCCAGTTAAGAACCAACCGCAGGTGCCCGTGCCGGTGCTGCAGGAGGAGCCGACGTTCTGGATGGCGTCCCAGCTCGTCTGCGAGGTGTTGCGCGCGGTGACGATGCTCTCGTAGGCTTCGTTCGCCAGTTGCTTGGCGATCATGTCCTGCTGCGAGGTCTGGGTCGACGCCATGGCCAGACCAAACACACCCAGCAGACTTACCATTCCCACCGTCATCACCGCCATGGAAATGGTTACTTCAATCAGCGAAAACCCGGCTTCCGTAGGCTTTCGTTTTCGCTCACTGGTACTGCGCCCGATTATTGGCGTACCCATTGATAGCCCCCTCCCGTAGCGTTATAGAACCGCCACCCGTGAATGCGGCCGGTCGCGCCCCACAGGGTGATGGCGCGCGAACTCATCAAATCTCCCGAGCGCGACAGGTAGACTACGCCGCCGTCCCAATTGTTCGCGTACCCTCCCGAACCGCACGTCGTGCTCTGCGCCGAACCGTCCGGGCAGAAGTAAAACGTGTTCGATCCCCCCGTACCCCCGTTGGCCGTATAGCCGAAATCGATCGCCACCGTACCCGCTCCGAAACTATCCGGAGGCGTCGCCGAGGCAAACTGGGTTTGCGTGATAAAAGAGATGTCGCTGGGCAATTGATACGTCGCGGTGCTCTGTGCCCCCGAAAATGTCGTCAGCGTCGGCGTCACCGTGATCGTGTTCGGTGAGGCCGTAGAGGAAAAAGTGACCTGATAGGAAGTTCGCTGCGAGACCGCGTTGTCGCGTGCCTGCCGCAACGCCGAGAGCGTGGTGTTGTAGGCGTTGGTCACCCGGTATTGCTTCATGACCGGCACCAGGCTCACCACCGAGACCACGGTTAAGATGAGGGAGATGGCAACCACCGTCATCATTTCCAGCAAGCTGAAACCGCTGGCGCGATCTCTGCAACGCGACTGATTCGTTTTCATGCTTCTCATAAGCATCTGCCGCGTGTGCGGCTCCCCGTTCCGCGAAACATGATCGTCAACACTTTTTGTAGTACTCAAAAATAAGTCAGCCCAACATCTCCCGCGATCCGAAGTACGGATCGCCGTCGCGAAATTGGTCTGATTAACTCGATGTTAGGAACTGTCCCCTGGTACGTCAAAGTACCGGGGTACACGGGCCTTTCGTACACTGGCTTTTCGTAAGGTAATTCCAGGGGAGTTACCGCCGTCACACAGGCACTGATTTGCAACCTTAGCTCGTGACTCATCGTCCCCCCCGGCCGCATCCTCACAGTCGAGTTGGAACCACCAGTGTGCGTTCGTTCCAGACCCAGCGAACGCCCCGACATCTTATCGATCGACAAATCCATGCGAAAGATCACTAAAGTGGGAGCTGGGAATTACCAGTTAAACCGTGGTGGAGAGAAAGCCAGCGCGGAAAACGCTTGAAGATCCGAAATATCATCTCAGTGGCGCTCGATCGTGACACCGGTAACTTGTCGGTCGTCCAAGCCCTCTTCTACGATTGCCCTCATTATGGACTTACGCGCCCTCGTAGTGTGTCCGGAAAAGGATTCGGCCAGTCTGCTCACTCACATCCTGTCCGAGTTGGGAATGGAGGCCGAGCATACGCCTTCGATCACCCGCGGGTTGGAGTTGCTCGATAGCCAGCGCTACGACGCCGTCATTCTCGATTATCGCGCTGATCCTAGTTCAGAAGAGTTCCTGGCGCACTTGCGCCGCTCCGCTCAATACCGTGCGTGTCTTCTGATTGCCGTCGTGGATGGCGAGTTCAATGCTCGCCCCGTGTTCGGGCTCGGCGCCAACTTTGTTCTCTACCGCCCGCTTTCTTCCGAGCGTACCCGCATCAGTTTGCGGGCCGCGCGCGGCCTCATGCGCCGGGAACGCCGCCGCACGCCGCGCACCTCGGTCAGTTTGACGGCCAACGTTGGGCTTCCCGGAGCGCCCGAACTGGGTGCGGTTCTGACTTCCCTCAGTGCAGGCGGAACGGCGCTGCAAACGGCCAAGTTTCTGCCTTCGTCCTGCAAGGTTTATTTCGAGTTTGCTCTTCCCGGAGAGCGGAACTTGGTGCGCTTGTCGGGAGAAGTGGCCTGGCAGGACTCCAGCGGCCGCACAGGAATTCGTTTCCTCAACGTGCCCCAGGCCTCGCGCCGCGTCATGGATACGTGGCTGCAGCGGAATAGCCGCCGCACGAGCGCAGCGCCGTCGGCACCGTTGCTGGCCAGCAATTCCTGCGCCGAGCCCGCCCCGCCCCGCGCTACTCATTCCGCAACCGGTGCGGATCCAGGGCCCGCCAGCCTGGTCAGTAACGCTGGCAACCGGCGCAAGCAACCACGGTATGCCTGCAAGGTCGGAGCCGAAGTTCACGATGTGAGCAACAACGTTCCTAACCACTGCCAACTCTCTGACATCAGCGAAGGCGGTTGCTACGTGGAAATGCCGTCTCCGATTAGCGGAAAGTCGGGCGTGGAGATCCTGATCCGCACCGCCGACACTAAATTCAGAATCATGGGGCAGGTATTGGCCACCCATCCCGGTTTCGGCATGGGTGTCCGCTTCACATTCCGCGACTTCCAAGAACGCGAAGAAATCCTGCGGTTGATCGCGGTTCTGTCCGGCGGCGCGTCGCTGGACCAACAACTCCAGTAATCCAGTTCGGCGCCATCCTGTTTTGCCGAGTGCGCCTGCGTCGACTGCTATTCCGCTATTCCGCCGCTACGGGAGCTGTGTCTGCCGCCCCCACGGCCCGGCGAAAATATTCCAATGAAAGCCGGAGTCCGCACTCCAAGTCCACTTTTGGCTCCCAGCCCAACAGCCGCTTCGCCTTGGAAATGTCCGGACAACGTTGCTTTGGATCATCTTGAGGCAGAGCTTCGAACTTGATCGCGCTCTTGGAAGCGGTGGTGGCAATGACCTTTCGTGCACATTCCAGAATCGTGAACTCGGACGGATTTCCGATATTCACCGGCTCATGCTCCGCGGATCGCGCCAGACGCAGAATCCCATCCACTTCGTCGCTGACATAGCAAAAACTCCGAGTCTGCCCCCCGTCGCCGTACACTGTGAGACTCTCTCCCCGCAGTGCCTGCCACATGAAATTCGGAATCACCCGCCCATCTTTGATCTGCATGCGCGGCCCGTAGGTATTGAAAATGCGTAGAATCCGTGTGTCCACGTTGTGATAGCGGTGATAGGCCATGGTCACCGCCTCCGAAAAGCGCTTGGCCTCGTCGTATACAGACCGCGGCCCGATCGGGTTCACATTTCCCCAATAGGTCTCGGTCTGCGGATGCACCATCGGATCTCCGTAACACTCCGAGGTCGACGCCATCATGAACCTGGCACCGCTCCGTCGTGCAGTCTCCAGCGCTTCAAACGTTCCATACGATCCCACTCGCAGGGTTTCGATCCCGTGTTCGGCATAGTCGATCGGGCTGGCCGGACTGGCGAAGTGAAACACATAGTCCAATCCGCCCCATTCTCCGGGCTGGCAGACGTCTTTCTCGATAAACTCAAAGCGCGAGTCGTTTCGCAGATGGACGATGTTGGACAGACGTCCGGTCAACAGATTGTCGGCCGCAATGACCCGATAGCCCTCGCCCAATAGCCCATCGCACAAATGCGAACCCAGAAATCCCGCTCCACCAGTCACCAGCGCACGCTTCGCATTGATAACTCTTTGGTTCGGGGGTTGTATGTCCATCCGATTCAAGCCCGCTCCCTTTTTCTGGGCAGCGCTCTGGCGCGTACCTCTTCCGTCAATGCCGCTGGCCGCCCCACACTATAGTAAGAAAATCCGTTCTCCAACATCACAGTCGGATCATACAGATTCCGCCCATCCAGTACGATGGGGTATTTCACGACTGCGAGCAAATGCTCCAGATCAAGCGTCGCGAACTCTTCCCAATCGGTGAGAATGAGCAACGCATCCGCGTCCTTCGCCGCCGCGTAGGCATCCGCCGCGAACTCCACGCCCGCCGGTAGCACCCCTTTCGCTCGCTCCATCGCCGCCGGATCGTAAGCGCAAACCTGACAACCTTCGCGCAGCAATTCTTGCACCAGCAGCAGCGCCGGAGACTCGCGAATGTCGTCAGTCCCGCCCTTGAACGCCAGTCCCAGCACGCCCAGGCGCTTGCCGCGCAACGTCCAAAGCACGCTACGCACCTTCCGCAGGAAACGGTGGCGTTGTTCTTCATTGATTCGGATCACCTCTTCCAGCAGCCGGAAATCGTAGCCGCTTTCCTTCGCCACCGCGCGAAACGCCATCAGATCTTTCGGAAAGCAAGATCCTCCATAGCCGATTCCCGGATTCATGAAGCGCGGTCCAATCCGCGAGTCCGTGCCAATCCCGTCGCGGACCTGCTCCACATTCGCTCCCACCGCTTCGCAGATCGATGCGACCGCATTGATGAAAGAAATTTTCATAGCCAGATATGCGTTGGACGCGTGCTTAATCAGTTCCGCGCTCTTCGTGCTGGTGATGATCAGCCGCGGCGGGCCTTTGCCGGAGGCCGCTTCCGGACGCGGAATCGCATCTGCTCGCCCGTAATACCATCCGCTGGTCAACGGCCCGTAAAGCTCCCGCATCACCGCCGCGGCCCGCTCGCTCTCCACTCCCACCACGATGCGGTCCGGATAGACGAAATCTGTGACTGCCGTCCCTTCCCGCAAGAATTCCGGGTTTGAGGCCACCTCGAAGTGCGCCGGATCTGCCCCGTCCCTCATGATAATGGTTCGGATCCACTGGCTCGTGTATACCGGAACCGTGCTTTTCTCCACTACTACTTTGTACTCTTCGATACCACCGGAGATCTCCCGCGCCACCGATTCCACATAAGACAGATCGGCGTCCCCGCTTTCCGTTGCCGGCGTCCCCACCGCGATGAGTACAACTTCGCTCGCCCGCGTGGCCGCCTGCAAGTCGCCGGAAAACCGGATGCGCTCGCCCCGGTGCCGCGCCAGTAATTCGGGCAGAAATTGCTCATGGATCGGCACCTCGCCGCTACTCAGCGCCGCGATTCTCTTGGCATCGTTGTCGACCAGGACGACCTCGTGCCCCAGATCGCCAAAACAAGCTCCCGTCACCAAACCCACATATCCTGAACCGACCACCGCAATACGCATAGGCGAGCCTTCTCTCTCGGAGTGTCACGTGCGCCTCCGGCTCGTCGGTCAGCGCTTTTCTACTGTAGCAGTGTTTTCAGCGGTGGCTGCGGCTCTATCGCCAGCCCGCTTCAATCCCGCCCGGGAACGGGAATTCGAATCTCACAGGAAAAAGTGACTCCATCACGCCTGGCTCCGGCGAAGCTTGCGCGAAAATTGGATTCACCGGCCGATCCCGCCTCGGAAGCGCTAGGCTGGCCAACGCAGGGAAGAAAAAAGTGCTGAATGTGCAACATTTTGCGCTTAGCCAAAGAATCCGATTGTGATTTCACTGCTTTCCAGTGTATAAACCATCATAATTGTTACAGTTCCGTGAAAGTTCTAGATTTTCGGCGCGGCCACTTCCCCGGTGCTTCAAGTGCTGTTTATCAGCATGAAACCCCCAGCTGTAGATCTTGGAGGTAACAAGGCGATGCGCCACTTCTTGTCACCCGATATTGGAAACACCTTTTTTGCCGCGCCTAAGCGATCTCTCGACCGTTCGATCATTTCTTCGATGTCGAGTGCGAGGCCTTTCCGCAATTTTCGCATGACCCTGCTAGTCGTCTTTGCTCTTGTGTCGCTTTCCTTCGCGCAGATCAATGTTCCAACCAGCCGTGTCGACAACACCCGAAGCGGCGCTAACACCAACGAGACTCTGCTCGCCCCTTCGAACATCAATAAGAATAGTTTTGGCAAGCTCTTCAGTTCAACCGTCGACTATGTTGTGATGGCACAGCCCCTCTACATGTCCGGCATCAACATTCCCGGCCAGGGCACCCACAATGTGATGTACGTTGCCACCCAGGCCGATTCGGTCTACGCCATCGATGCCGACACCGGCGCTCAGCTCTGGTATGCCAGCATGCTCAACAACGTCGGCGCTGGGGCGACTACCGCGAGTGGCAAATATCTCCCTTGCGCCAACGGCACCGGTTTCAGCCAGGAAGGTGTCGTCGGAACGCCGGTCATCGACCCCAATACCAACACCATCTATCTGGTGGCCAAGACCGTCCTCAATGGAACGGTTCGCCATCACCTCCACGCTTTGGACATCACCACGGGCAATGAACAACCGGGCAGTCCCGTCCTGATCCAGGCCACCAGCATAAGCAATGCGGGACACAAAACCGTGTTTAACAGTCTTCACCAGAAAAACCGCCCTGGGCTGTTGCTGCTGAATGGCGTTCTTTATCTGGGCTTTGGCTCGAACTCCTGTAACGACGCCAACAGTGGCTGGGTGCTTGGCTACAGCGAAGCCACTCTGACCCAACTGGCTGTCTTTAACACTTCCCCAGACTACGGACTCACTTCCATCTGGGAATCGGGCAACGGCCTCGCCGCCGATGAAGCCGGCAACATCTTCTTTGAGACTGCCGAAGCCGGGTCCCACGGATTCGATGTTCCCAACGGTGGCCAGACCTACTGCAACAGCGTTGTAGAGCTTTCGCCAAGTCTCATTAGCCAGCAAAACAACCAATACGAAGTAGAAGACTATTTCACCCCGTGGTACGTGAGCTTCCTCAATTCCAACGATCTTGACTTGAGCTCCACAGGGGTCCTCATCCTCCCCGATCAAACCAGCGGCCCCTCGCAGAATGGCCATGAGCTAATCGCGGGCGGCAAGGAGGGCATGGTCTATGTTCTCGATCGCGATGCCTTGGGATGGTACTCCGCTAACGACAGTCAAGTGCTTCAAGAACTGCCTCTCCCTGTTCCGAAGCTCAACATCGGGCCCGGCACATCCAAGAACGAGATTTGGTTCGGTTCCCCTACTTATTGGAACAACACCGTATACATCGCCCCCGATGACTCTCCGCTCATGGCTTTTCCATTGTCCGGCGGATTGCTCGGCACGCCGGTTCTGAGTCCCGGTTCCACCACCTATTCTGGCAGTCACTCGCCAGCGATTTCCGCCAATGGCAACACCAACGGAGTGCTGTGGGTCATCAGCGGCACTGAACTCGTCGCCTTTGACGCCGTTTCTCTGCAATTGCTCTACACCTCGAATCAGGCCCCCAGCAAGCGCGACGCGATGGGTACGCCTGGCCACTTTGTCACTCCGACGATCGACAATGGCAAGGTTTATGTCGCCGCTGAAACCCAGACGAACCCGCCAGCCTATGCCCTTGAAGCCTTTGGGCTGTTTCACGCCGTCACGATTACCGGAGGCAACGCCCAGACGGGCACTGCGGGTAGTACCCTTCCCGTTGCTATGCAGGTGAACATTGCCAACCCATACAACGGACAACCCGACTCCGGCGACACCGTTACTTTCAGCGATGGCGGCAAGGGTGGTTCGTTCAGCCCCGCCAGTGCTATCACCGATAACAACGGCAACGCGAGCGCATATTACACGCTTCCTAAGAAAACCGGAACCTATGCCCTGACGGCCACTTTGATGGTCAATAACGTCGCGTCCGGTGCAGCCACCACAACTGGAACTGCAACGCCCGGTGGAGCTGCAAAAATCATCGCATACGGGGGGTCAAAGCAGACCGGCGGCAACGGTTTCATCCTTGCCAACCCCATCGTTGCCCAGGTCCAGGACGCGAACAAAAACAACGTCCCTGGTGCTACCGTCACCTTCACTGCCAACAAAGGCGCCGTTCCTAATCCATCTTCCGTGACCACGGACGCCACAGGCATGGCTCGAACGTACCTGCAGTTGCCGCCCACTGCGGCCACGGTGACTGTCACCGCCAGCACTCCCGGCCCAAACGGTTCGACTCTACAAGTCACCTACATCGAGTACTCGGTTGCCCCCAACCCCAATATCTCGATCAGCGGCGGCAATAATCAGTTGGCGGCGGCGGGTACGCAATTGACCGAGGCCCTAACTGTGCTAGTGAAAGATCAGTTCAATGACGTTGGTCCTGGAGTCAATGTGACTTTTTCCGACAACGGCGCCGGAGGCACTTTCTCCAACGGAGCGACGGTCGTGACTGGCGTCAGTGGAACGGCAACCGAGTTCTATACGCTCCCCACGCTGGCCTCTGCCATCACCATTGACGCCACCGCCAGCGGAGTACCCACTCCCGGAGTTTTCGCCGAGACCTCCGTTGCAGGCCCCCCGGCTAACATCACGGTGACTAGCGGCAACAATCAAGTTGCTCCGGTTGGAACCCTGTTGCCCCAAGCCCTGGTCGTAAGCGTCGCCGACCAGTACGGCAATGTCATCAGCAGCGCTCCCGTTACTTTTAACGACGGCGGTGCCGGAGGCACTTTTTTCTACTCCAATCCCGTCGTCACCGACAACACGGGAACCGCAACCCAGATGTATACACTCCCTCAGTTGCCGGGTGCCCTCGTTATCATGGCCGCGACTGGAACCGCGAATCCCGCCAGCTTTGTCGAAGCCGGCCAGTAGTCTTCAAGCCCAGAAAGTCGCTCACATAAGAAAGCCAGCGCGTGGCTGGCTGGAAAACAATCCTGCAGGAACCCATCCAGTACAAGCCTGCCAAACTACAAAAGTCCTCCCAGCCCGCCAAGCATTCCTCCCACGCTCGACTGCATCGCCTGATCAACCTTGCGCCCAGCCTCGTTCAGTGCGGCCCTAACCAGATCCTGGAGCATCTCGACATCGCCAGCCTTGACCGCTTCAGGATCAATCACGATGCCCAGCACCTGCTTGCGGCCATCCATTTTGACGGTGACCGTGCCGCCGCCGGCCGAAGCTTCGACAACTGTCTGCTCCATCTTCTTCTGCAGCGTCTCGTACTGCTGCTTCGCCTGCGCCATGAGTTCCTGCACATTGAATCCGGACATAAGAATATATGATTGATAATTTGTAATTTGTAATTTGTAATTTCACACCAACACGCAGCAGGCTTTTCAATTACAAAATTACAAATATCCAATTGCGTCTCATCCTTTCTCCCTGTAATCGATCACCGTACGAATTTCGGCTCCAAACTTCTCTTTCATGCGCTGCACAATCGGATCTTGTTCGGCCCGACTGCGGGCGTTTCCATTCGAGGCCGTCCGCATCGCGGTCAGCGTCTGAACAACGCCCCCGGGCTCGACCTGCATCTTGAGCGCTCTCGCAGCCAGGCCGCTGGCAGCGGCGCTGGCGACACGTCTTGCGTCAGCGCTGAATGACATTTCGATCATGGTGCTGGAAGCCGCGACTTTCGCGATCAGCGTGCTTCCTTCCAGTCTCCACTGCGCGCTTTCGAGCAAGGAGACGAGCATCTGCTGGTGGTCCAGAGCTTTAAGAACAGCGTCGCGGAGAGAGTCGGCGCTGACCTCGACCCGGACTGCGGCCTTTCGCTCATTCTTGAACTCGGTAAGGCTGGCTAGCGCCGGATCGGGCACCATCGGTAGCTCTTCAACTGCCGGCGCCACCGATCCCATGATGATAGCGTTGGCGGGTTGTGTGGTGCGGTCACCCACGCTTGCGAATGCCGACGCCTCGTCGTACGCCTCTGACTTGGGTGTGCCCTTGCGCGCGGAGTCGGCCGCGAATGGCGACGCTGAATTCGACCGCTCCGATGGGACTGGTTCGGCGCGCCGCGCCTCCAGTGGCGAGACGGAAGAACGAGGAACGACCACCGAAGAAGGTGGAGGCGCAAGAACCGGCCTAGGCGCAGTTCGGGACGGTCCCGCCGCCACATCGCTCAGCAATTGCTCGAGCGGCAGTAAACGCTGCGCATGGGCCATCTTCAGCAGTCCTAGTTCAAGGTGGAAACGCTGTTCCTGACGGTATCCGAGTTCTCCATGGGTGCGCAGCATGATCTGCAAATGGCGAGTCAATTCTTCCTCGCTGAATAGGTCGGCAATGCGGCCCACGCGGGTGCGCTCATCGGAGGAAATCTGCAGCAGCGCCGAGTCTTTGCCCGCGATCTTCGCCACCGTGACATTGCGCAGAAAGCGCACCAACTGCCGTGCGAAATGGGTGGGGCTGTGGCCCTCGCCCATCAGTTCGTCGACCAACACGATGATCTTCTCGCTCGAACCCTCACTGACGGATTGCAGCACTGTTTCGAGCGCCGCTGCCGGAGCGGAACCGATCAGGCTGCGAACCGAGTCAGCGGTCAGATGGTCAGAGGTGGAGGCGATGGCCTGGTCGAGAATCGAAAGCGCATCGCGCATCGAGCCGTCCCCCGCTTCGGCGAGCAGAGCGAGGGCGCTTTCGTCGGCGGGAATCTTCTCTTTCGCCACGATGTCACGGAGTTGTCCCATGATGTCGTCGAACTTCATCGCGCGATAGCTAAAATGCTGGCAGCGCGAGCGGATGGTCTGCGGAATATCCTCCGGTTGCGTGGTAGCCATCATGAAGACGACATGGCTGGGAGGCTCCTCCAGCGTCTTGAGCAGGGCATTGAAGGCGGCGTCGGTGATCTGGTGTGCTTCATCAAGAATGTAGATTTTGAAGCGATCGCGAGCCGGGCGATAGCGAGCGGCTTCGCGCAATTCGCGGATCTCGTCGATACCCCGATTGGTGGCAGCGTCGATTTCGATCACGTCTACAGAATTGCCCGCGCGAATTTCGGTGCAGGACTCGCATACCCCGCAGGGTTCGAGGACCGGCCTGTCATTGGAACTCGATCGGCAGTTCAGCGCCATGGCCAGGATGCGAGCGACGGTCGTCTTGCCGATACCGCGATGGCCGCTGAAGATATAACCGTGCGCAATGCGTTCCTGCGCGATCGCATTTTGCAGGGTGCGGGTGACGTGTTCCTGGCCGATGACATCGGAGAATTTCTGTGGCCGGTATTTGCGCGCCAGGACCTGATAGCTCATCGGAATCCCGATTATACAATCTCCCGAATCTACCCCTCGGGCAACCTAGCCCCTCCCCATCAGACCGTGTGCGTTCTCTACGATCCTGCTTCGCGTGCCCAACTGACGGCGGGGTTGCCAGTTTTCCGTCTAAACTTGGCCGCCACAGGCGGAACTCCCGCTGCAAGCATTGAGGTTTAGGTCCGAAATGGAACTGGTCGCGGTGGCGGTCAGCGTGCACAAACTCTGTTATCACTTGTCAGCAAGGGGCGCTACGGCGGCCATGCGATCCGAATGCTTGCTGCTCGCAATCGTTGCCCGCTAAACCGCGCAGGTGTTGTCTGCCGGAGATGAAGGAGAGATCATGAGCATGTCCGGCTTGAACTGCGTTGAGAGCTGTCTGAACTGCCATCTGCGTTCCCGCAGCTTTTTCTGCGACCTCGCTCCGGAGTCAATTGAAGATTTCAACCGCATCAAACATGCCGCCTCCTTTCCTGAGCATTCCGTGGTTCTGGTCGAGGGACAGAGCGCCTGGGGAATTTTCATTCTGTGCCAGGGACGCGCCAAGCTTTCGACTACTTCGCGCGATGGTAAAACTCTGATCGTGCGCATCGCCGAAGCCGGTGAAGTACTCGGCTTGCACGCAGTGGTTACCGGCAGTCCCTACGAACTGACGGTCGAAACCATGCAGCCTTGCCAACTTAACTTTGTGGGGCGGGATGATATGCTTCGCTTCCTCAACGATCACGCCGACGCCGCGCTCCATGCCACCCAGCATTTGGCGCGCGACTGTGCGGACGCCTACGGCGTTGTGCGCACCATCGGGCTTTCGCATTCGGTGTCGGAAAGGTTTGCCCGATTCCTGCTCGAAACGGCCGCCGATGGTGAAGTCAGCAATGGAACGGTGCGCGTCCGGTTAGCCATGACCCATGAAGAAATATCACAACTGGTTGGCACCAGCCGCGAAACCATCACCCGCCTGCTGTCTGAGTTCCGGAGGAGCGACATGGCGGAACTGAAGGGCTCGATGTTGATCATCCATAATCACCCCGCGCTGAAGAACTTAGTTGGCGCTTAGATCTCGGTACCGGCACGAAAATCCGCCTGCATCCAAACTTTACGGAGAAGCCAGCAACCTTCTTTAAATAGCGGTGTCATAGCAGCTTTCCACCGTCGGAAAACTGCTGCGTCAGCTAAGCGCACACCGCAGCCCTAAAACGCGAGGCGGCTCCAGGTTATGGTTTCCGGCGAAGGTGACTCAGCGGTTTGAGCCTCCCTCGGCGATCTGCAGATCGAGTGCCACTCGTTCGCCATTGATTAGCACGGTGCCCGCATCCAGTAGTTGCTGGCCAGTGCAGTCGTACTTCTCGTAGCAGCGCATGGCGGTCAACGGAAAGAAGAACTCCACCGCTTCAGAACCTCCGGGATTTGCCTTGCCGGGAAGATGGATATTTGTACTGAAGCCAAACCCGTCAAATTCTTTTTCATCCTTGAAATACGACAGCAGTGGACGGATGAGGCGGGCCACGTGCTCATCGAACGCCAGGGCCGCAAGTTTATAACGCGATCCCGCGGCCGATGCCGGCAGATCCGAATTCACTGAGAGTTCCAAATAGATTCCCTGCCGGAACGCGATGAATCTCGGCGGCGCATAAGCCACAAAATGAGCCTGCGAATCCAAGCCCTTCACGATCTCGTCGACGATCGGCTGATTGGACAGTTGGACAGTGGCCAATGCCTCCGTCGAAATATCGCGGGGCGGCGGTGGTGGTTCCTTGGGCTTTACCGGAACCGCAGGAATCGAAGTGGCCTCGGTTCCCGCTGCCGCGGTTTCTAATTTCGGCTTGGCGGAGACGTCATCTGCTGGGTCATCCGAATTTGGGTCCTTGGAATTGGATCCTGCATTCCCATTCGGTGGCACTGTGTCATTAAGCCAAATGGAAACGGGTTGCGCGTTAAGAAATATCGCGCCCTGCAGCAACGCCGATTGCTGTGCAGTTTCGTCCTTGGCGACGAGCAGTTTGAGAGCGCCAGTTCGAGGCAGGAAAACCATCAGGTTCTCCGGATGCTCCATCGCCACCCCCATCACCTTGCCCACAATGTGATGCGAAACCTCGATCGCGAAACCCTGTACCTGTTGGTTGTTTTGAACGTGCGGCACGGCGGCTCTCAGGATGGGCATGACCACATTAAGAAAAGTGCTCCGCGCGCGCTGTGCGGGAGTAATCTTTTGCGCAGAGTAAGCGGCATAGTAATTGCCTGTGATCGCGACTACTGTCTTGCCGTTGTAGGTGTCGAAGCGAATCGACGACTGGTCCGCGACTTGCTGCCGCGCCTGGTCAAGGTCGAGTTTCCGGCTCAGGTAGAACGGATAGTCGAACTGAATCGACAGAATGTCCTGCCCGGCCCGGGTCAGGTCGTCCATGTACTGCTGCTGCAGGCCTCGCAACCCTGCATCTTTAATTTCTACCGGCGATACAACCTGAGCCAGCAATGCGCTGGATAAGAAGATGACAAAGAAGATTGCAAGGAAAAGAAGTGGGCCGAGCCAACCGGCCCTACTCTTGGGCATAGACCATTCCAGAAGCATGATAAGGAGGATCGGAGATCAGGCGAATGTAAGCCATCAGCGCCTCGATCTCAGTCTTGCTGAGAGTATAGCCGTACGGGGGCATCAGTGCGGACTTGTTCAAGGCGGGGCCACCGTGGCTGATGATTGAGCTTAGTTCGGCATCCGTCATTCTATTGAGGGTGTCTCCCTCGGTAAAGGCGTGCGGCTTGACCTCAAGATTGTCGTGGTTGGAAACACGTTCCGGCGTCGATTCCGGGTCATGGCAACGGGCACAATACTTGCTGTCTAGCTGAAAGCCCACTTCTTCCTGGTACCCCAGGGCAATTTCCTCAATCTTCAGCTCGACTGATTTCTGGGCTTTCGTAGAAGTGCGAGCCGTGAGCTGATACCGGCCTGCCATGCTGCCCAGAGCAACGTTCGTGCTGAGTTGTCCGCTGGAATCGGTCAGGCCGGTGGGAGGATCGAAGCTGGCGTCGGCGGGCCCGCTGAACTCGACCAGCGCGCCGGTGACCGCTGTCCCTTGTTCATCATTGACCTGCACGACCACAGGCTGAGCCAGGACCATCCCGGTCGGGCCGATCTGCTTACCTCCGCTCGACTCGACCAGCGTGACGCCAAACCCGGTGGGCTTTAGAGAGGCCGCCGGTACGGATTTGTGCGGGCATGCTGTGCTTAGGAGAATGAGCGGGGCTGCAAAGAGCGTCCACCACTGTCTCGTCATTTTATTTCTTCGCCTCCTGCTTCCCAGAGCCCCTCTGCGCCATCAGGAATGCGGTCAGCGCGCGGGCATCTTCGTCGGGCATGTTGCGGTTCGGTTCAATCGTCCCCGGCCGCAAATTCTGCGGCTCTTTCAGCCAGTGATAAATCCACGCCGCATTCAGGCGTGAACCGACCTGCGTCAGCGTTGGTCCGATGTATCCCTTGTCGACCTTAGTATCGACAATGTGACAACCCTGGCATGCGTACTTGGAATAAAAAAGCTGTTTCCCCCGCTCCACCTGGGCCGCGGGGTAACCGCCGGCTGGCATCGAATCGCGATCGAATTCCGGAGTCTGATACACCGTCATGATGTAATCGGTCAGTTCTTTCGCGTCTTCGTCGGAAAGATTGAACCTCGGCATGCGCCGGATCAGCGCCGGTCGCAGAGTTCCAGGGTTTTTCAAGAACGCCTGCAGCCACGGCCGCTGCACCGAACTGCCTTCCCACGTGAGGTCGGGAGCCATGTCGCCCCCGCGGCCATTGATCGCGTGGCAACTGAAACAGGCCAGATCTGACATCAGCTGCCCGGCTCGGCCAGCAGGTTGATAATTCGAAGCCGGCTTCGCTGCTACGGTCAAAGCCCTCGGCAAGTCTTGTGCCCGGTCCGTGAGAGAGAGCAGCGCTGTGGTCAAGGCGTCGATCTGCCCAGGTGCGAGACTGAACTGCGGCATCTTCAGCGCCGATCCAAACGAGCGCGGTTGCCGGATTTTCGCCGCAATATAATCCGGGAGCGCGTGCGTCATCCCCGGAAGGAAAATAATTTGGGTAAGCGCCTTGCTTCCGATGCGAGTCAATTCCGGAGCGAAATTATCCGGCTTTTTGATGCCATTGATCTCGTGACAGGAAGCACAGCCGTACTCGGTCACTAGAAGCTTGCCGTGGGCGATCTGCTCCGGCGTAGCGGCATCGAGATGGACGTTCGCCAGCAAATCGGTATCGGTTTTGTTTCCGAGGAAGGCAGTCAACAGCGAAAGTTGCGGATCGCTCAGTCGATAGTGCGGCATGGCCGTTCCGGAATCGTAGACTCGCGGGTTGTGCAACCAAGCGCGCAACCACTCCGGCTTCACTTTGTTGCCGACCCGAGTGAGTTCCGGGCCGACATCTCCGCCCACCACGTTCCCGGCGGCGTTCTGCACGGCATGGCAGGAAGCGCAGAATGACTCACCATACAAACTTGCTCCCGCCGTCGGGTCGGGCGCCTTTTCATTCTTGGGAGTGGGCGCCGTATCCCCGGCAAGTGGCGTGCTGTCGGCTATTAGAAACGCGGAGATATCGCGCGCATCCGGATCGCTCAATTTGAAATTTGGCATGGTCGCGGTGACCGCATATGCCTGAGGATCCTTTAGCCACGCATAAACCCATTCCCGCGTGGTCTTGTCGGCAACGTGCTCCAGCGAAGGGGGATCGTCCGTCGGCTTGATCGCGCTGCCGTCGGGCAGTTTAATGGTATGACAATGGACGCAGCCATATCGTCCCAGCAGGTTGCGTCCTGAATTCAACTGCGGCGTGCCGGTGAGCGGAGCGCGATGGCATTGGCCGCAGGATGATTGCACGTACCGCGCTGGCAAAATCGGCTGCTCCCACGCCAGCGTGCTGCTGTGCGCTTCCTCGACCGTTGTGGCAGGACCCTGACCGCGGTGACACATCACGCAACCGAATTGGTCCAGCGTGTGAGGAATTGCAGGATGACGCCGGAACGGCTGCGTGCTGACGTCGGACAGGCTGGCTTCCTTCAATCCGGAGTGGCAACTGGTGCAGCGATCTACGACTCCCAGTTGCGGTAGCCAGATCTGCTGGATGCCGTCGTGATCGTGGAAGCGCCGCTCTAAAGTGACCGCGTCTCCCCGGCCCCGAATCAGCGCCAGATACTGTTTCTGATAGTGGCGCCATTCGCTGAAATGATTCTTCGCGGGAGCGATGGCAAGAAGAATCAGCAACAGCAGGCTGACCACGCCAAAGGCGCGGACTGGATGGCCGAACAGCGTCTGCCACAAGGCAGACAACGAATTCTTCTTTGGTTCAAACGATGATTCCGATGATAATGGCAATTCAACTCCTCCAGGGCAGAACCCAGGACCATCCTGGGCCGCGGAAGAACGTACCGACCGCCGTGAGCACCGTGAGTTCGAACAGAAACCAGGTCATGATCCAGAAAGAAAGCGGCTTCGCAGCCAGACCACGCCGGAAGGCCGAGGCTGACTGTGGAGAACTTTGCGCCGCCAGCGCCATGAATCCGGCAACAATCAACGCCGGTACCAGGGCCACATAGACATCAAACAAAAGCAGGAATAAACAGAGCGCAGCCGTGACCACGTAGAAAATAAGGACGCGACGTTCGCGATCCTTCAAAAACAGACCTTCCGCTTCAACATTAATGTTGAAGTACGGAATCACAATCAGCGCCATCACAACCAGGCCCGGAACCAGCACGCCCGCAACCACCGGCGGAAAGTAGTGGAGCATTTCCTGCAAACCGAGAAAATACCAAGGCGCCTTGGCCGGGTTCGGCGTATGCGAGGGATCCGCAATCCCCTCCAGCGGTGCATTGAACAGAAGTGCCATGCTCACCAGCGCGATCGCCAGCACTTCGATGGCAACCACAGCTCGAAAGAGCAGTTCTGGATAAGTCTGCACCTGATCTTCGGCCGTAACTTTCACCTGCGCCGAGGTCCGCCGCGTAACGAATACAACTCGCGTCGGCGACTTGCGCGCGTTCGAATCCATACCGGCGATGAAATCTTTCGGAGTTGGACCACTCATGGCACTGGGACCCCCTTCGCGGGAACCGAACGAGCCGCAACTGTTCTGGGCTCGCTTTGATGAGCATAGAGGCCGCCATCCTTGCGAATGCGCCAGAAGTGTATGGCGACAAACAATATTGCGACCAGCGGCAGAATCATGCAGTGCAGCACATAAAAGCGCAGCAGAGCATTGGCATTCACCACGTTTCCACCAAGCATCAGGAAGTGAACCTTGTTACCCATCACTGGAACCGCAGATGCGATATTAGATCCCACCGTGATCGCCCAGAACGCCAACTGATCCCAGGGCAACAGATAGCCCGTATAGCTGAGCAGCAGTGTGATCAGCAGCAGAACCACGCCGATAACCCAATTGAACTCGCGCGGCGGGCGGTAAGCGCCGCGGTAAAACACTTTGAACATGTGCGCGAACACCAGAAACACCATGGCATGGGCTGACCAGCGATGCAGGTTGCGCAGAAACAAACCGGAGGAAACCACAAACTGCAGGTCCTTCGTGTCCGCATAAGCCTGCGGCA
Source organism: Acidobacteriaceae bacterium (assembly GCA_003134435.1). GTDB lineage: Bacteria > Acidobacteriota > Terriglobia > Terriglobales > Acidobacteriaceae > Acidiflorens. The sequence goes on along the minus strand of PLBE01000189.1, from coordinate 6,214 downwards.
CCGAGGGATGGTAATAGAACATCAGAGGAATGCCGGTGCTCACTAGTATGAGAAATGTGCCCAGGGTCAGGGTGCCCAGATACCACGTCGCGCTGAAGCTGAGCATGCGAGTCCGCACTTTAGTGGAGAAAAGGTGCAGGAACACGTTCTGTTGGATCGCCAGCGCTCGATGCAGAGTGCTTGACCCGGAGCCGCTGCGGAACACCGAGCGCCATACCCGTGTACCGCGCAACTCGTCGAAATAGTTGGTGATTGTTTTCGCCACGCTCACACCCTCAGGAACTTCATGGGATCAATTTGTTTGGAGCGATCGACCATCAGGTCGCCTTCATCGCTGAGCGAAGTCTGCAGCCAGGGCAGCGGCTTGGGGGCTGGACCTTCAATCTTCTCGCCCGGAGTTTTCCCAGCGTCGCGAACGTAAAACTTGCTGCCATGACATGGACAGGCAATGATGCCATGCTCTCCCAACTCCGGCTTCCATGCCGTCAGACACCCGAGGTGGGTACAGATGGCGCTCAACGCAAAAAAACCCTCCTGCGCATGAATCAGATAAATTCCTGAGTTCACGTCCAGCGTCACCGAATCGACCGGATAATTCTCCGGCCGGCCCGCATTGACGATGGGAGAAGGCTCGTACAAGACATTGGGCGAGAGAAACTGATACGAAAATGCCGCCGTGCCGGCCGCCGCGATACTAAGCGATCCCAATCCCAGCTTCACGAAAAAAGCGCGACGGTTAAACTCGTGGTCGGTTGCGGCGCCAGGCTCGTTCGATTTGCTTTGTTTTTCGTCGGACATGATTACTTCGGGCCTCCAGCCACTACGGGCGACTTAGGTCGGAGTGGTCCATCGATGGCTTCCACGGAAATCAGTCCGGTCGGCTCGGCGGAAACCAGGTTGTAAGACTCCATCGTTATAGTGCCGACGGGACAGCGCGCCGCGCACAGTCCGCAACGAATACACCGCGTCTCGTCTTTCAACATGGCGGAGCCGGTTATGATGCCAAGATTGTCGGCCGCCACTTCGTCCAGTTCCACGCCAAACAGTTCCTGGTGCTCCCGAATCTGCTCTACCGTTTCAGGCTCGAAATGGATGCGGTCGAGGGAGACCAGTTGCAGGCAGTTTTCCGGGCACACATCGACGCAACCGCCGCAGAGGATGCACATGCTCCCGTCTTCGGGCGAACCCTCGAAAACTGTATTCACCCAGCAATGCAGGCAGCGCTGGGCTTCTTCCATCGCCGACTGAACGTCATAGCCAACCTCGACCTCGGTCACTCCCGTGCGGCGCTCCAGCGGCAGCGTCGGGATGGGTGGGCGAACCAGGTCTAACAGCTCCAGCGGCATACTGTGGCGCTTCAGTACTTCGATTTCGATCAGTGGTTCCGGGTGCCTTTCGCCCGCCATGAGCCCGCTGATGCCATCTGCGGCCCGCCTGCCCTGCGCCACGCTGCCAATGGATAGGGGCGGTCCCTCGCCATCCTCGCGACCATCCACTCCAGCGACCGCTTCACGAAATTGGTGAGTGCGCACGAATTCATCAATGCCGACTGCCGCGCGCTTGCCGTCCGCTACGCTGTCGATGATCAGACGCGGCCCAAAAACGCAGTCGCCGCCGGCAAAAATTCCGTTCGCCGAAGTCATCAGGGTTTGCGGATTCACCGCGATCAGCCCACGCGGAGACACTTCCACGCCATCGTCGGGTTTGAGGAAGTCCAGCCGTGGCGCCTGCCCCACGGCCATAATCACCGTGTCGCACTCCAGTTGTCTTTCACTGCCCTCATAAAATGCGGGATTGAAGCGCTTGTTCTGATCGAAGACCCATTTTGTATCGAGTGTCTCGAGCGCCACGACTCGGCCACTCTTGCCAATCATGCGCTTGGGACCGAGCCCGGGATGCATGACAATGCCTTCCGTCTCCGCCTCTTCGATCTCTTCCAGCGCCGCCGGCATCTCTTCGCGTTTTTCCAGGCAGACCAGATGCACTTCCTGCGCCCCCATGCGCAGCGCAGAGAGGGACACGTCCACCATCTCTTTCGTGGCCACGGCACTGACGCTCTCTTGGGAAGGCTCGAGGTCTTCGACTCCACCGGCATGCTGACGAACCACTTCGCGAGCCGCCGAACGCGCCACGTCCATGGCCACGTTACCGCCGCCAATCACAATCACTTTCCTGCCGATGGTGAACTTGTAGCCCAGATTCACGTTCAGCAGGAAGTCGATGCCCTTGTAAACCCCATCCAGATCGACTCCGGGGATGGTGAGATCGCGGCTGCGATGCGCGCCCACGGCAATCAGCACCGCATCGAAGCCCTGATGGCGCAGGTCCGAAACCATAAAGTCGCGACCGGCAGTCTGATTCAGTCGGAGCGTGATGTCGCCCGTGGCAAGGATCTCGCGCACTTGCGCTTCCACTACATCACGAGGCAAGCGGTATTCGGGAATACCCAGGTAGAGCATTCCGCCGGCCACCGGGGCCGATTCAAAAATCGTAACCGCGTAACCCATCAACGCCAAATCGTGCGCCGCCGAGAGTCCCACCGGACCGCCGCCGACTACCGCGACTTTGAATGGCAGTTTCTTCTGAGCTCGGCCGGCATAGACATCGAGAGGATGCTTCGATTCCGGTCCGTGCCGCTCTGTCAGAAAACGCTTGAGAGCCCGGATGGCGATGGGGCGATCGATTTCGCCCCGGCGACAGGCCGTTTCACAAGGATGCGCGCAAACCCGCCCGCAGATGCTGGCCAGCGGATTCGGATCGCGCGCAAACTTGTAAGCATCCTCAAATCGTCCCTCAGCAATGAGTTCGACGTACCGGCCCGCATTCGTGTGCGCCGGACATGCCATCATGCAAGGAAAGTTGGTGTTCAACCAATCCCTGTCTACTCTTTTGTCTTTGAATCGCTTCAGCACGATGGCTGTTCCCCAAGATATGAAAAGCAGACAAGTGGAGCACCGGGCGTCCCCGCCCGGCGTCATAGAACGGGACCGCCGCGACCCACGTCGCGGCCTTTGTTGGACTACTTGCTCAGGGTAAAGTCCGCTTTGCTGTCGCCCGCCACACTCACCGGCTTGGATTGATTCTTCGCGCCCTCGTGCCACGCCACAACTGTGTAGCTGCCGTCCGGTACATTCTCGATCTTGTACTCGCCTGATTTATCCGTCAGAGCGAAGTACGGAGTGGGCGATACCACGATGTAACCGGCCATCTCCGGGTGCACATTGCACAACAGAGGCACTGCGCCCGCATTGTCAAACTTGAACGGACGTTTTTCGCCCTGCGGCCATGTGCCCAGGTTGTGGGTGAGTTTTTTATTGCCGCCAACCGAGGGCCAGAACACATTGTGGGCAACTTTGTCACTGTTCAGGAACTCTACCGTCGTGCCCTGCTCCACCACGACAATGTGTGGTTGGAACATCAGGCCCTTCTGGTCGATGACCGGCTTCGCGGTGGGGGCGGGGAAAGTCTTGCCGGCTACGGCTTCCACGTAGACCACGGATTCGCCACTTACACCGGACACCTTTCCGCTGATCGTGCCCGCGCTGGCCGCCAGGCTCAGCATCATTACGACTGTCCCTACCATCATCATCGAGATCAAAGTGCGTTTCATGCTCTCTCCTTGAATTTCTCTTGTAATAATCGATGCAAGCAATTCCGGCCCCTAATACACGAATTCCAAAGCGCCGGTGGCAGTGTTCGTACGAAATGAGTTCAACGGCTTTCCATTCTGGTCGTAGGCGAGAGCCTGTCTTGGACGAAACTGGTACTCGAACGACGTTTTGATGTTGGCATGAATCAGAAACTGCACGCCGGGCGTGACCCGATCACGCGAACTCCCCACCGGAGAGTAATAGTTTCCGGAACTGGCCCCATTCAGAAAATCCGAAGTTGACTGGACATGGTCGTAGCGCATGATCGCCATCACCCAGGGCAACGCGAGATAGTCGGCCTCGAGAAAGCCACCGTTGAATTTGACTGGATCGCCATTGCCAAATCCGGTGAAGCCGGAGTTCAATAGGACATTCTGATCGTGGGCATACATGTAGAGACCAAACAGATTGAAGGTACGATAGTTAAAGCTGAAGTCCCCGCCGACCCGGTAAAAAGGCTCGCGCGCGGTCAGAACCTCGGCCGCCCCTCCACCCGTCAAACCACTGAAGCGCTGCACGGAGCGGCCTTTGAAAAAGAACGTGCCGAGGCTCAGATACGTGTGGTCGCGCGGTCCCGTGGCGCCTGCCGCCTGAACATCGTGCCGGCTCGCCGGATCCTTCTCTAAATTAAAACGATAAGAAAATCGCCCGTAGACGTCTTTATAGTTGGAGTCAGAGAAAAAGGCCGAGGGCGTGTCGACATTAGGCGGTGCCGCCGCCGCGCCGCCACTGGTGTTCTGGTTCACCACCGCCAGCGAGTAGTGATAGCCGCCATACTGATGACCGCCGCTGAATTCGATTCCCTGGGCCCCGTCCTGCATCGAAAACTGGTTATTCACACTGGGCAGACCATTCGCTGGATTGGCCGCGCCGATGTTTGCCTGGGTGTAGATATCGTAGGGACTGATATTGATCGAGCGAGCCTGGGTAAAAGGCAAGTCAAGCTCGAACTGGCCCACCTTCACCGTGAATGCGTCAGTGGGCAACTTGAGGAAACGCCCGATGTTGACGAAGCGCAGATACCCGTCGCCCAGAGCGCCATTTGCATTGGCACCCGACACACTCAAATCGTCGTCTACCCAGAAGGCAATGTCGCTGCCAAAATTTCCCGCCATAAAAATGCTGAAGTACCCCGCCTGGAAATCAGTGCGCGGAATCGTCGGCGGCAGCGCCGACCCCGGCGTTGACCCCGGAAGGACTTGGCTCCCGTAATAATTGTTGGCATTGCCGCTCGTGTATTGGAAGAATTGGTTGTATCGCAGGCCGATTTGCGGCAACCCGGGGATGGTGCCGGGATAGATGACATGAGGCCACATATCTTTTTGCGCCGGCGCTCCCAGCATGATCGGTGGAACCTTGATGAAGTCTTCATCGCCTTTCGGGAATTTGAATCCAGCGTCCTTGAAGGCCTTACCAAAATCATTGAGCTTCGGAAAGTCGATATGACAAGTGGTACACGAGGTGCCATATTGTCGCGAGAACGCGGGGATAGCATAGCTGCTGCCGGTCAGCAGTATGACGATGACAACGAAAGAAAAAATCACGGATATCCGACGCCCTACATCCATAGGATCGCCTCCTTGGCGGTCGAAGGTTAAGGTCATTCACTGATCACATTGGTAACGCGCGATGTGGGGAATATAGTGTCAGGGTTGTCCGGATCGAAGTGTCTGACATCACTTTCTGATGTGATTACGATCACACATGCGGCAATGGCGAGCTTGCCCCCTACGGTAGCCTCGTAGCGCCCGGCCGCGTGCCGTCGGTGACGCAGTCGCGAATAGTCTCTATCATTCCTCTTAAGGGCAGAGACCGCATCTATTAGAACGACGATTAGCGTCTATAAGGATGTGAAATCGGCGTAGCTGCATCAAAATAAGCAGTTGGGCAGTCAACGGCATGTGAACCGTATGTGTGGCCCGGTGAGCCTTTGTTTTGGCGGAAGCGTGTGTGAGTCGAACACACCGGCAACATCGAAGATGCCGCCCGCCGGTTTTGAAGACCGGGACGATCACCGGACCGCATGCGCTTCCGTGTTAAGAGAGAGAACCTCGAGACTAAGTCTCCGGACCAAGCGTCGCGCAGGTTCTACTTCGGCTGCGCCACCACTCGCAGATAGGGCTTCAGCGTCTTAAAGCCGCCGGGATATTTCTGCTTGGCCTGTTCATCGGAGACCGAGGTGGGAATGATCACGTCATCTCCTGGCTTCCAGTTCACCGGCGTCGCGACACTGTACTTGGCGGAGAGTTGGATCGAATCAAGCACGCGCAATACTTCATCGAAGTTGCGCCCGCTGCTCATTGGGTAAATCAGCATCAGCTTGATCTTCTTATCCGGGCCAATTACGAACACCGTGCGCACCGTGGCATTATCGGCCGCCGTGCGTCCTTCGCTGCTCGTCCCGGCTTCCGCGGGCAGCATGTCATAGAGCTTCGCCACCTTCAGTTCCGGGTCGCCAATCATTGGATAAGTCACTCTATGGCCCTGCGTTTCTTCAATATCGGCCGCCCATTTGTCATGACTCGATACCGGGTCCACGCTCAGCCCGATGATCTTTGTGTTGC
>PLBE01000222.1 GCA_003134435.1 Acidobacteriaceae bacterium | reverse complement strand
CGTCGACGTCGGCGTCGGTCATCAAAATAATTTTGCCGTAGCGGACTTTCGTAGGATCGAAATCTTCTTTGGAGATGCCGGTGCCGAGGGCGGTGATCATGGCGCGAATTTCTTCGTGAGCCAGCATCTTGTCGTAACGCGCNNTGGCGGTGCCGCCTGCGGATTCGCCCTCCACCAGGAACAATTCGCAGCGGTTGGGATCGCGCTCGGAGCAGTCGGCTAATTTGCCGGGAAGCCCTCCGCCATCGAGCGCGCCCTTGCGGCGAGTCAGGTCCCGGGCTTTGCGGGCGGCTTCGCGGGCGCGGGCGGCATCGATGGCTTTATTGATAATCTTGCGGGCGACGGCGGTGTTCTGCTCAAAGAATGCGCCCAGTTTCTCGTTGACGACGGCCTGCACGACGCCGGCGATGTCGGAATTCAGTTTTCCTTTGGTCTGACCTTCGAACTGCGGCTGCGGCAGTTTGACGCTGATTACGGCGACCAGACCTTCGCGAACATCGTCGCCGGTGAGGTTTTCCTTGACATCCTTGAACAGGCCCATCTGCTGCCCGGCGTAGTTGATGGTGCGGGTCAACGAGGTGCGGAAGCCGGACAGGTGGGTGCCACCGTCGACGGTGTTGATGTTGTTGGCAAAACTGAAAACTGATTCCGAATAAGCGTCGTTGTACTGGAGGCCGATCTCGATGTGCACGTCGTCTTTGTCGGCTTCCATGTAAATGGGCTTGTCATGAAGGGTTTGTTTGCCGCGGTTCAGATGCTTGATGAATTCGGCGATGCCCCCGTTGTACTTGAACTCGGCGCGCTTGGCTTCATTGGTCTTGGAGTCAGTCTGGCGTTCGTCGGTGAGCGTAATGACCAGGCCCTTGTTCAGGAACGCGAGTTCGCGCAGGCGCTGCGACAGCGTGTCGAAGTTGTATTCGACGGTCGTAGTGAAAATAGTTTTGTCGGGAACGAAATGGACCTTGGTGCCGCGCTTCTTGGTAGCTCCGGCTTTCTTCAACTTGCTGGTCGGCTCGCCTTTGGAGTAGGTCTGTTCCCAGGTGAAGCCGTCGCGCCAGATTTCGAGATCCAGTTCTTCGCTAAGGGCGTTGACGCAACTTACGCCGACGCCGTGCAATCCGCCGGAAACTTTATAGGAATTGCTGTCGAACTTACCGCCGGCGTGCAGCGTGGTCATGACGACTTGCGCGGCGGGAATTTTCTCGCCGTCGATATCCATGTTATCGACAGGAATGCCCCGCCCGTTATCGACTACGGTGATGGAGTTATCGAGGTGGATGGTGACATCGATTTTGTCGGCGTGGCCGGCGAGCGCTTCGTCGACCGAGTTATCGACGACTTCATAGACGAGGTGATGCAGACCAAGCTCTCCGGTCGACCCGATGTACATGGCGGGACGTTTGCGCACCGCTTCCATGCCGCCGAGAACCTTGATGGAATCGGCGGTATAGTCACCGTTGGCTGGTTTGTCGTTCTTGTTTCTGGCGTCGAGGCTCTTGCTCTCGACGAGTTCGGCTTGCAATTCTTTGGTGGCCATTCTGCTCCGTGGAGAAAGCCGGATCAGCGCTGGGCTGGATGGACGCTTCCGGGAGTGCTCAGGTGAGTCTCAACCTATTGAATTTTCTGCTATTTAGCGACCACCTGAGCTTGCTTTATTTTAGCACAAAATATACTCGCTTTTGGATCTGGAACCGAGACCATAAACCGTGATTTTTGTTGTTCTTAGGGACCATGTCTCGGACAGGTTTCGGACTCAGTGCGGAAGCGGGGTTGGTGCGCGCTTGGACGGGGCCGCGGCTGTCCCAGTGGCGCCAAAATGGAGACTGTCCATGAGATCGTCCAGTTCCTCTTCGCCGCCAGCAATGAATGTAAAGGAGACGATCTGCCCCTTCGTGAACAGTACCAGCGTGCACTGTCGCATGGTGAGTTGATCCTCAAGTTTATCTTTACCTCCATCCTTGCCTCCGAGCGCCTTGACGAAATCGGCGCGCAGCAATGGTCGCGATTCAACCTCCAGAGCGTATGGGTCGCCTACAGCCTTGAAACCTTTGGAGGTCGCGAGTTCCGTGAGCGGGCCGAGATAGTCTTCGGCTCTCTTGACGCCGGGATATGACGCTGCGCTCTCGGTGGCGATCACGACGGCGGAGTTGACGGTGTTCCCGGTCGCCTCCGGAGGGCGTTCGAAAACCGCGAGCAGTACTTCCGACTTGCCCGGGTCAGGATTGCCCTCCTGTAGTTGCTGGGTGCGATCCACCCAACCGTAGGGAATCTGGTAACGGAATGCGAACCTAGCGTTGCGATAGAGTTGCGAATCCGCCCTCGGATCGGCGGGCTTGCTCGCGGATGCGGCCTTGGTCTGCCTTTGCCCCATGACGGCCGGACACGGGGCCATCACGACCATCGCGAACAGAATGCAACGCAAGTTCGACTGGATCAAAGTGCAATAAGTTTACATTCTTTCCAGCGTTTGACTTTGGATTGGATAGCCCGGTAGATTTGCGGGGTTGCTGTTTCTACTTTTTTTTGCTCTTTCTCAAAATCAAAATAAGGTTCGCGCATGATCGTAGGCTGGCGACACGCTGCCCTATGGGAAGCGGGTGAGATTCCCGCGCTGCCGCGCAACTGTAAGCGAGGACACCGCAACCGGTCACTGGGTAGGTCTCGAAATGACAACCTGGGAAGGCCAGTTGTAGCAATCGGGTGCTGGAGTGAAGCTCATTGGGCAAGATCAATCGAGTGCAAGCTCACATCCTTACTCGCGAGCCAGGAGACCGGCGTGAACCGTCCCCACCAAACCTTTCGCGTGATAAAGGAGNNACCGAAATCAGAATTAAAGTGGTCGATCCTCAAGACGCCGTCGTGGTGGGCGCCGAAGTCCACTTGCTCAAACTGGGGAAGCCCGCTCCTGCGGCCGTGCTCAGCACGTCCGCCGAGGGGTTCGCAGTTTTTCGCGAGGCCGCATCGACCTCTTACTCTTATACGGTCCAAGTGCTGGCTCCAGGGTTCGCGGCAGAGACAGCGAACCTTTCCGCAACTACCGAAGCCATCACTATCAAACTCCGGTTGGCCACGGCAGCGGAAACCGTGGTGGTATCCGCGACCCGCACTCCAGTTCCAAGCCAGGCCGCCGGCGCCGATGTTGACAGCCTGAGCAGCCAGCAGTTGGAGACCATGCAACCAGTGGCTGCCGACGATGCCATTCGCTTTCTGCCGGGCGCGGTGGTGAATACTGCCGGGCAACGCGGCGCACTCTCTTCCCTGTTCGTTCGCGGCGGCGAATCCACCTATAACAAAGTGATTGTCGATGGCGTTGCCATCGATAACCCAGGCGAGACATTCGACTTTGGCACTCTGCCGCTGGCCCAGGCGGACCGCTTGGAATTTGTGCGGGGCGCGCAAAGCACGTTGTACGGTTCCGATGCCATGACCAGCGTCGTGCAGGTGTGGACGCGCACCGGTAGCACTCCCGTCCCCGAACTTCGTTTTGGCGCCGATGGCGGAAACTTCGGCACGGCCAACGGCTTCGCATCATTGGCCGGCGCCCACAGACGCTTCGACTATAACTTCTTTGGCAACCAGTTCAACAGCAACGGACAGGGCATCAACAACGACTATTCCGATTCGCTGCAGGGCGCCAACGTCGGCATGAAGCTGACAGACGATGTCTCTTTGCGCCTGCACCTGCGCCACTCCAACAGCTATACCGGCGTGCCCGGCGAATGGGATTTCAATGGCGCTCCGCTTCTCGCTCCCGATCCCAGCGAATGGTCGCACACGAACAATCTTCTTGCCAGCCTGCAACTTGCCATGACGGCGCCTTCGGGATGGCAGCATCGCTTCACCGCATTTGATTCCCTCTACCGTTACACCGACGTAAACTTGAATAGCAACCCTGCCAGTTACGATAACTATCCGGACAGCTATGACACCCACGTCAATCGCGTGGGACTTGAATATCAGGGCGATTACTCCGAGCGTACATGGGCACACAGCACCTTTGGATACCGGATCGAGAATGAGACCGGCGTGGTCAACGACCTGGATTCTCCTCCTCCGGCTCCCGGGCAGCGCTTGGATCAGGATGCATACCTGCAACAGCAGTTCACTCTGGGCAGGCTCTCGACCATCGCAGGCGGGCGCTTCGTCCACAGCAGCGCATACGGCAACACGGGCGTGCCGCGAGTTGCTCTCACACTTCTGGCGTTACGCGGTGGAGAACTGCTTTCCGGAACGCGCCTCCGCTTTTCCTACGCCGCCGGATTTATGGAACCCGCGCTCTACCAGACTTTTGGCGATGTTGGCTATTACTACGCCCCGAACCACGGCCTGTTGCCGGAGCGCACCCGAGCTTTTGAAGCGGGCTTAGATCAAAAGCTGTTTGCCGGCCGCTGGACCCTCGACGCCACCTACTTTAATAATCTCTTCCATGATCAGATTGAAGCTATTCCTACTCCTTCGGGCGAGTACCAGTTCTTCAACCTCGAACAATCCTTTGCTCAGGGCGCCGAATTTGAGCTGCAAGGCAGAATCTCCTCGCGATGGTCGCTGACCATGGCCTATACCTACGCCTCGACTGAGACCCTCGAGAATCCGACGTGCACCCAGGCAAGCCCGTGTGGTTTTCCCTATGCTCCAGGAGATCCCTTGCTCCGTCGCCCCAAGCATTCGGGAACAACGCTCCTCAGCTATCTGGGACCCCGCTGGGGCGCAAATCTCGGAGGCAGCTTCGTGGGCCGGCGTCCGGACGACGCGTTCCTGTCCACGCCCAACAACGTCCTTCACGCCGCCGGCTACGCCCGCGTTGACCTCGGCGGGTGGTATGCCGTCAGCTCGCGAATTACCGCGTACGCGAATGTCAGCAACGCCTTCAACCAGCACTACAACGAAGTGGTGGGCTATCCGGCCTTGGGGGCGAACTTTCGTGCAGGTATGAGATTTCGAATCGGAGGGGAGTGACTCTACCGGCTGCTGGCAGTCTGTTTCGGCTCGCCGCTCAATTGCAGGTCTGATTCCAAATCGTCGGATCGCAAATTCTCGGATCGCAGATCGTCCCCCGCCACCGGACGGCGTGGCGGAACGCAAATGCCTTCGCCGTTGTAGCGGTGGCGTACCTGGTGGAGTTTCTCCACTTCTTTTTCGCCGAGCGGTTGCTCGTTGCCGAGCAGGTGCGTGACTAGCGCGATTTTCGCGAAGTGCTCGACCGTTTCCNNGGATCGAGAGCGTCAGTCAATTCGGGCGTCCCCGGAGTGCCGTAGCGGGCCAGAGGAATCGAGCCCAATCCTACGACCACTTCGCAGACCAATGGACGGTTCAGATCGTAACCCGAAGCGGCAAAACCGGTAGCCGTCGGCGGGTGCGCGTGAACAATGCCATGCACGTCCGGACGCAGACGATAAATCAGCAGGTGCATGCCGAGTTCGCTCGAAACTCGGCGCTTACCGCTAAGCCGCTTCCCTTCCATGTCCACAATCACCATGTCGGAAGCCCGCATTCTGCCCTTGCTTAAGCAGGTTGGAGTCACCAGCAGGCGCCGATCGTCAAGACGAACCGACAAATTGCCGTCCGTCGCCGCAACAAAACCGTTTTCGTGCAGCAAACGGCCGANNCGAACTCCACAATTGCAAGTCGATGCTGTCGGTCGCTGGCCATGGAATCCCTGATCGGTCATGGTACAGCACGCCTCGGAAGCCTTACAACCACCATAAGGTCAAAAATGCGTAAAAAAACGCTGGCGACATGGAGTGCCGCGCGGTCCCCGCCCGGCCGCGATCCTGTTGGACGGGCGAGGCGTCGCCCATCGCCCGCATGACCCCGCCGCCTTTACACTTCAATCTCTATAATCTTCTCAACGTTAATGCTCGTCTTCGACTTCCAGTATGACCTGCCGCCCGAACGGATCGCACAGGAACCGCTGGCGGACCGCGCCGGATCGCGCCTGCTGCACCTCAATCGACTGGCTGGGCGTTGGGATGATCGCGCCTTTCGCGAGTTCCCCGACCTCCTCCGGCCCGACGACCTGCTCGTCCTGAACAACACGCGAGTCTTTCCCGCCCGCCTCTACGGCCAACGCAGCGGACAGCGAATTCAGCCTCTGAGCCCGGGGAATCCAGCACAGAATTTTCTCCGCGGACGCATCGAGGTTCTGCTCACCCGCCAGGTCTCCAGCAACCCGAATGAGTGGGAGTGTCTCGTAAGGCCCGGCCGCAAGATCGGCGTCGGTGAAAAGCTTTACTTTGGTTCTGCGCCTGGCGACCCCGCCACCGGCGCTGCGCCCGAACTGGAAGCCGAGGTCACCGAACGCGGCACCTTTGGACAGCGCCTCATCCGATTTGCGACAGTGTCAGACTTCTTTGCCCGCGTCGAGCGCATCGGACACGTTCCCCTGCCTCCTTACATCAATCGCGATGATCAGGCCGCCGACCGCGACCGCTATCAGACCATCTACGCCCAGCCGCCGGGCTCGACGGCGGGATCCGTGGCTGCGCCCACTGCAGGCCTACACTTCACTCCAGAAATTCTCGATCGCATTCGCGAACGCGGAATTGAAATTGCCGAAATCACCTTGCACGTCGGCCTCGGCACCTTTCAGCCGGTACGCGTCGAAAAAGTCGAAGACCACAAACTGCATCGCGAGTGCTATGAGGTTCCGGCGCACGCAGCGCAGGCGATTAACCGGGCGAAGGCCGAGAAGCGCCGCGTCGTAGCCGTCGGCACAACCACGGTCCGCACGCTGGAGTATGCCGCGGAACGTGCCGGCGAAGATCGTGTGGAAGCCGGGCATGGCGAGGCTGACGTTTTTATCTATCCTGGCCATCGCTTTCGCATCGTGGACGCGCTGCTGACGAATTTTCATCTCCCGCAATCGACCTTGCTGATGCTGGTATGCGCACTCGGCGGACAGGAGTCGGTACTGGCCGCCTACCGGCATGCGGTGAAGGCGGGTTACCGCTTCTACTCCTACGGAGATTGCATGTTCGTGGACTAGGGGCGGAAGGGGACCGGCGGGCGCGAGTGTGGAACTCTGCACGGCATCGCTTGCTTATTGCTTAATGATGGGAAACTCCGCCGATCCTACCTGCCCGACGTGCTCCTCGGCAAAGCGCGTAACGCGTTCGAGCGCCGCCTGCAGTTGACGCTGGAATTCCGCCATATCAGCGTCGTCTGCCTGAGGATCGTTGCTTTTGTCCGCCTCGACTTGACCGGTTTCCGGGGCTCTAGGTGGAACTTGCATCTTGGCGCCGATCCGCGCCAGCGCCTTTGAAAATGGTTTTGGGATCATCAGGCCATCCCACGTATTCAGCACCCAGGCATCGCTGAGCGCCACGTAGAACGCCGCCATTGGCAATCCACTCACGCGCGATAGCAGCACCGGGCCCGGTTTCGCCACAAATTTTGGTCCCCGCGGACCGTCAATTGTGAACGCAACCGTAAAGCCCCGCTCCAACTCGCTTCTCAGACCGAGGAGCGCCTTCGCGCCACCTCGGCTGCTCGATCCTCGAATAGCAACAAAGCCAAGCTCTTCTATTGTGCGGGCGATGTATTCGCCGTCAAAACTCCGGCTCACCATTACTCGAATGCCTGTCTTTCTCCATAGCCATGCGCTGGCAAACACGGCCCGGTGCCAGAAGGAGTAGATCACCGGCTGTTCGTACGTCGCATCCGGCGTAGAAGGCGGTTCTTCCCACGAAACTGAATAGCGGAGAGTCGGACCAATCAGCCCAATCGCCAGATAGGCCGCGCGGCTGATGAGCCATAAAAGAATTTCCTGCCGCAGGGAGAAGCGGCCTGTTTCCACCACCGCGGGCGGATCCGGCTCAACGGCGGCGGAAAAAGAACTCACGCCGATCATTGTAGCTGGGTAGCTGGGCGAAGCCAGGTAAGGTAATCGGCTAAGGTAGCCAGGAATCAGGACAATGAGCGGAAACACTGATGACTACGAACCGAGAACGGTTCCTACGCTTCCAGATACGCCACAATCCAATCTCTCAGGCGCTGGCGACGTTCGTCGGTGACATCAAAGCGGATCCCGAAGCTCTTGTTCGCTTTTTTCCACGTGACCTGTCCACGCACCCAGACGCGCGGCAGCGTCAGCAAAGAAAACGACACCTCCACCAGGCTTCCCAGTTCGGGGGCGTGATGGCCCTTGAGCGACATTCCCCCCGAACTGATCTCCTGGCTGGTGGCAGTGGTGCGGTCACCGTCGGCCAACGCGATCGCAACTTCCGTCATCACGGGGATCCGCACATAGCGGCGGAATTCGTGCAGCACCAGCATTCTGGTCGAGCGCACCAGTTTCATCGCCGCCGAACGCTCCAACGGTTCCTGAAATACCGCGTTCAGGCATAGCTTGGAGTAACGCATGGCCTCCTGCGCCGTCCCACCGAGGCCATAAATGATGATCCGGCTGTTGGATGCCGACCCGCGCGCCAGCGCAATGATGCTGCCAGCTTCCTGTTCCAGAGACAGAACACAGGCCTCGAACTTCTCGTGTTGCAATCGCGCCGCGTCGGCGCGTGCCAGAGAGACGGTTTCGATTCCGGATTGACGGAAACATTCCGTCACCATCTGGGCCGAGGCCTCGGGCAGGTCGAACAGGGCGACCCGCGCAGCCGTCTTTCGGTGAGCGGGAGGAGGCGCGGGAACGGCACTGATCGATGTAGGCATGAGTCCCAGGGATGAACTCCTCTAAAACCCCATTCTGACCGGCTATTTGAAGCTTGCCTAGGTTTCGAAAGGGCCACGCCCTCAACTAATAGGGCCATTACGGAAGTCGTAATTGGGCGACTTGCCATGACTCACTTTCGTTTCTTGCAGTGGCCAGCGGGGCGGCCCGGTCGCCAAAAGCGCAGGTACCAAAGGCGGGTTCAGGTAAGATGTTGCCAACCTTGCATGCAGAGCAGTCAGGCACGGTAGAGAAAAATGATCACGCTCAACGACATCCAGTCGGCCGTGCGCCGTATTCGCAGCTCCATCTACCTTTCGCCCTGCGCGCGTTCGGAGACATTTTCGGAGTCCACCGGCAACCAGGTTTATTTGAAGCTCGACAACCTGCAACGGACGGGCTCTTTCAAAGAGCGGGGCGCGCTCAACAAGTTGCTTTCGCTGAGCGCGGAAGAACGCGCCCAGGGCGTCATTGCGGCGTCAGCCGGAAATCACGCACAGGGTGTGGCCTACCACGCCGGCAAGCTCGGTATTCGCGCCCAGATTTGCATGCCCCTGACCACGCCCCTGATCAAGGTCTCGGCGACGCGCGGTTATGGGGCCGACGTGGTGCTGCACGGCGCCAACTATGACGAGGCCTTCGAAGAGTCGGTGCGTCGCAGTCAGGCGGAGGGGCTGACGTTTGTGCACGCCTTCGATGACGATGCGGTGATCGCGGGGCAGGGCAGCATCGGCCTGGAACTTCTGGAGCAGCATCCCGATCTCGAAGCGGTTGTCGTTCCGATCGGCGGTGGAGGCCTGATCGGCGGCATCGCCTGCGCGCTGAAAGAGTCGAATTCGAAGATTCAGGTTTTTGGAGTGCAGCCCACGCGGCTGCCATCCATGAAGGTTGCCGTCGCCGAAGGCAAGCCCGTGACGCTGAAGGGCGCGTCCACGATCGCGGATGGCATTGCAGTGCGACGCGCCGGCGAGCGCACCCTTCCGCTGGTGCAGAAGTACGTGGATGACATCGTTACCGTCGAAGAAGAGGAAATCGCCAACGCCATCCTGTTGCTATTGGAGCGCGAAAAGACTCTCGCCGAAGGGGCGGGCGCTGCAGCCCTCGCCGCCCTGGTCAACCGCAAACTGCCATTGTCAGGGAAAAGAGTCGCGGTGCTGGTCTGCGGCGGAAACATCGACGTCACGCTGCTGTCGCGAATCATCGAGCGCGGCCTGGTCAAAGACGGACGTCTCGTCCGCCTGCGCGTCCACCTGCCCGACTATCCCGGAGCGCTCAATCGGCTCACCTCGATTCTGGCGCAACATCGCGCCAATATCGTCGAGACTGACTACGACCGCGCCTATCACGGCGTGGGCCTGGGCGAGACCGCGATTGAGATCACGATGGAAACGCGCGGGCCAGATCATATTGCCGAAATCATCTCCGCTCTGGGCGCGGCGGGCTATACGCAGGAGAGGGTGCTATAGGGTTCACCGCCGAGACGCAGAGAAATAAGAAGAACTTGACCAACCACGGGAGGCACTGGGTCGCAAGGGGAAATTCGGGCGAACTTCCTGGCACAGTCGGGGGGGCTTTCATTCAAATTGTTTCCGAAACCTCTCCAGGTGATCCTTCATGTCCGACACTTCCCGCCTCAACTCCGCCACGTCTTGTTCCAACCGTGCCATGCGCTCCGCATCCGCAGGGCTGCTCTCAGCCGCCGCAATGCCATGCACGGGCGCTTCGGCTTCCACCACGTCCCCGGCAAGCAGATGAGCATAACGGGACTCTTTGGTCCCGGGCTGCCGGGGCAGGACTTTCGCGAGCGGTGGGTCGCGCTGCATCAATTTCTGGAGCGCCGACTGCACGTCGTCGAGTGTTTCGAAGCGGTGCAGGCGCTCGGACCGTCCGCGGAGTTCGCCGGGTGTCTGGGGACCGCGCAGCAGCAGAACGCAGAGCACGGCAGTCTCCGCCCGGGTGAAGTTAAAAACCTCCTGCAGGCGCTGCTCGTATTTGGTCACGCGACTCTCGGCGCCGCGGGCGGGGCCGGCCATGCGATGTTGTTGAAGTCCGTCAAGCGCCTCGCGCACCGCATCTTCGTCCAACTGCATCACGGGATCGCGATTCGTCTTCTGGTTGCAGGCGTTCACCAGCGCGTTCAGCGAGAGCGGGTAGTACTCGGGCGTGGTGATGTCTTTTTCCACCAGGGAGCCCAGCACGCGAACTTCGGTTTCGGTGAGCTTGATTTCCATCGCTTTTAACTTGGTTTCACTTTGCCGCTTCGATTGTATCGAAAGAACTGCGGTCCAACGCTCGCGGACAAGAGTGTCCGCGCCGCCCGATCAAAGCACCGGCCATGCACGGTATACTCAATAGTTTGTCGGGCGCATCCAAGTTGGAGCACGGGCAACTACGTCAAGGAGGAATCGTGAGGAGATACCTGGGAGTCTTGGCCAGCGTGGCTGCGCTGTGTGTGATCTCGTGGGCACAGGCTTCAACTCCAGCCCCCACTACCGGCCAAGCCCAGGCGCCAGGGGCGGCCAACGAACCGGTTCCGATTCCCACCCCGGCGCCAGCGCCACCGTCCCCGCCGCCGCCCTCGTACCCGCGCATCGAGTTCTTTGCCGGCGGCACGTATGCCGAGGCTGGACTTTTCAATGCCGGACACTGGGCAGGACTGCCGGGCTGGGACACTTCTCTCGCCCTGAACCCGGCGCGCTGGCTCGGATTCGTGTTCGAGGGGGGACAATTTTTCGGAACCTCTAAGATTCCGGTGGCGGTGCCTGCGCCATTTCCCATTAACCCCTGCCAGCCGAACTGCACCGGGCCCACGTTTAACGTGGACACGCGAGCCTACAACTTTCTTTTCGGCGCACAATTTTCTCGGCGCAAGTACGTGAACTGGACGCCCTTTGGCGAGCTTATGTACGGACATTCGGGGACTCGGGGAGTGGAGAATTTCCCCATCGGTCCTCCCGACTCGGAAGTCAGCTCAGGCCGCGCGCTGGTGGCGGGCGCGGGCATCGACCACAAAATTAATGCGCGATTCGCGCTGCGGATAAAGGCCGACTACCTGCAAACGGGCACGGCGTTTCATTCGTTCAAGCAGAAGCAGGACAACTTTCGCGTCTCGGTGGGCATTGTCATCCGCAACGTGCACAAGAAGAAGCGCACGCTGGAGGAAGAAACGACGCCAGCGCCGTAATCCCGGCGAGCAACGACCAGCCAAGGGCGGCCACGCGGCGAAACTTAGGGGCGGCGCAGCAGATCGCCTAGCGGCTTCGCTTTAGCGCGCACGCCATCGGCGAAGTCGCCGCTTTTTTCGACGACGTCGTCGAGACGGTCTTTGGCTTCTTCGGCCCAGTCCGAGGCGGTTTCGAGGGCATCGTCATAGGACCGGCGCAGGTCTTTTCGCAATTGCCGCCCAGTCTTGGGAGCAAGCAGCAGGCCGAGCGCGGCCCCAACGCCCAGTCCAATCAGAAGAAAGCTGATGGCCGTGCCGGTCGTACCGTCCGAACTCTCGTATTTCCCAATGCGCATAAAAACCTCCAAGTCATCTCTATTCTAGACCCGAATTGAGTTCTTGGGCCCTGCCCGACGGGGCAAGGCCCCGTCGCGATACCAGATTCCCGCCACCTAGCGCGTCTTTCAGCCAATCTCCGCCGACACTAGGGATCTCAACGACATCCCGCGCTATTTGCGCTGGCGTTTCTTGAGCAGACCGGGGCACGCGCGGATGAGGCGGCGAGCCCCGAAGGTGAACAACTGCTGGCGCAAACCAACCACCTGCTGTTCGATGGCGGCGGGAGTTTTTGCGGGGCGGGTGATGGGGAGCGCGAGAAACTTCGATGAGGCCGTGCTGCTGATAGCGGCGCAACCACAAGGTGGGAACGGTCGTCTGAAACAGACGGGCGGTGGGCTTGATGCCGCGAAGCCGAGCCGACTGCACTAGACGCAGGCGATGATTGTAGGCGCCGCGCATCTCACGAACCAAGGTGAAGCAAGGGGCCGACATGCCGGTGGTATCGTAGGGCACGCCAGACGTGGCAAGCGGTGGAAAATCGCACCTTCAACCTTATTTACACAAGCCGCTTGACATCACCACGCGAGACTCGCATTTGCGAAAAGGGCTAACCTCCGGCATAATAATGGTTTGTCTTTACTTCGCCGGACTCTTCCGGGCAAAGGATACTGAAGTCTGTGTTAATGATCCGACTGGCGCGCTTCGGTGCGCGCAAACAACCGTATTACCGAGTGGTGGTGATTGAGAAGGAGCACGCTCGTAATGGCCGTCCGGTGGAAGTCGTGGGCACGTACAATCCACGCACCAATCCGGCCACTTTCGACCTGAAACGAGAGCGCATTGAGCACTGGGTTTCGAAAGGCGCCCAGCTCTCGGACCGGGTCAGAAAATTGCTTGCTTCCCCCGCGCCGGCTGCGGCCGCTTCGGTCGCGTAGTCGCACTTACACTCGCCCATTCAGGAGCAGTAATGATCGAGCCCAGCGCCAGCCCGCGCATCATGATTGAGTACATCGCCAAGGCGATCGTCGAGGCCAAAGGCGAGGTTTTTATTGACGAGTACGAAGATGGCGACGAAACCGTGATCGAGCTCGAAGTGGCCGAGACCGACTTGGGCAAGGTCATTGGGCGCTCTGGCCGCGTGGCCCGCGCTTTGCGCAACGTGCTCAGCGCGGCAGGTTCGAAGCTGAACAAGCGCTACGCTTTGGAGATCATCGAATAGCGGCATCGGACGCAAGCGGCGAGTGGATTACCCTGGCGGTCGTCATCAAGACGCAGGGACGACGCGGTGAAGTAGCGGTCGAGCTGCATACCGGTATTCCGGACCGTTTCCGGCAGGATATGCGGCTGTGGGCGCTTCCGAGAGACGGGCAGCGCCGCGAAGTTACGGTTGCGGATTTTTGGCCGCACAAGAGTTTTCTGGTGCTGAAGTTTCAGGGCATCGATACCATTTCCGATGCCGAGCCCCTGCTGGGCGCCGAACTTCAGCTTCCGCTTAGCGAACGCGCCGAGTTGGAGCCGGGTTGGACCTACCTGAGCGACCTGATCGGCTGCACCGTGTTCGACGGCGAGCGCGAGATTGGCGAGATTAAAGACGTGCAGTTCGGTGCGGGCGAAGCGCCGCTGCTGGTGGTCAGCAGTAAACGGCAGGCGGGAAAGCTTCCCTACGAAATCCCTTTCGCTGAGGCGTACCTCGAAGGGTTGGATCTGGAGCGGAGATTGGTCCGAATGAAGTTGCCGGAAGGCTTGCTCGAAGTAAACGCACCACTCGCGAAAGAAGAGAAAGAAAGAAGTCGTTAGTAGCGGTTTACTCGTCGTTGGCAGTTCGTCATGCGCAAGGCGCGGGTGGTTGATCTAAATGCCTTGCTCAGCGACCCTCTGCGTCTCGGCGGTGAAAGGGCTAGCGAACGACCGGCGACGAACCACCAATGACGGTTCCGCGATGAAGATCGACATTCTCACGATCTTTCCCGACTTCTTTCGCGGACCACTGGATTACGGAATTGTCCGCCGGGCGCGCGAAGTGGGCCTGGCGGAAATCAACATTCACGACTTGCGGGTGTTCACGAAAGACAAGCACCGCACCGTGGATGACCGCCCGTTTGGCGGAGGCGCGGGCATGGTCCTGAAGCCGGAACCGATCTTTGAATGTTTGGAGTCTTTCGGCGACGTGATGGCTCGTGAAGTCCGCTTAGACCCGGGCGCGAAGCAATCGGTGATTCTGCTGTCCGCACAGGGTCGCAAGCTCGACCAATCGCTGGCGGCTGAATTATCCGCGGTTGAACGGATCGTCCTGATCTGCGGACGCTACGAGGGAGTCGACGAACGCATCAGCGAGCACCTGGCGGATCGCGAAGTGTCGATCGGCGACTATGTACTAAGTGGTGGCGAACTGGGCGCAGCAGTGATTGTAGACACGGTCGTGCGGCTGATCCCGGGCGCGGTCGGCAATCAGAATTCGACGCGACAAGAGTCTTTCACGGATGCGCACTGTGACTCGGTTGCGAAGTCCGTCGAATTGGAGGACGGCCCGAGTTCGACCTGCGTTTCCGGCGGATTGCTCGACTATCCGCATTACACTCGGCCCGCGGATTTTCGGGGCATGGCGGTACCGGAAGTGCTGATGAACGGCAACCACGAGCAGATCCGGAACTGGCGACGGAAAACGGCTTTGGCAAAAACGCTGCGCAACCGTCCTGACTTGCTGGAGCGGGCGCTGTTGACGGCGGAAGACAGGGAATTGCTGGCCCAGATCAAACGGGCCGAGAACGTGTGAACGAGACAGAGGGCAATCTCCGTCTCTCGATAAGATCAACGGAAGGAATCAGGAAGGAAACGTTATGCGCAATCCGATTATCGAAAAATTGTTGGCAAAATCACGCCGTACCGACATCCCGAAGTTTGGTCCCGGCGATACGGTTAAAGTTCAAGTGAAAATCAGAGAAGGCGAAAAAGAACGCCTGCAGGCTTTCGAAGGCGTCGTCATTGCCCGCAAACGCGGCGCGCAACCGAGCTTTACCGTCCGCAAAATCAGCTTTGGTCAGGGCGTGGAGCGTATTTTCCCCATCGACTCCAAGGTCATCGACAAGATTGATGTCGTGCGTTCCGCCAAGGTCCGCCGCGCCAAGCTCTATTACCTGCGCGGGCTCAAGGGCAAGGCCGCTCGACTGAAGGAAGTCGAACAGCAACAATAATTTTCGTGTGGGGACGGGACTTTGTCCCGTCTTAGCGGGGCGAAGCCCCGCTTCCACAGAGCGACTGAAAGTCTGCTGTTGCTTCCTGCTTCGTCTTCGGCGAAGATTCTGATCATCCGTGTCCAAGCTGACCAGCACATCCGGGAAGACCAAAGCAGGCGAGGTGTCTGCCTCCGCCGCCAAATTGCGGTTACTGAAAAAACTGCGCTGCACCTTGAACTTTGAAAAGCGGGCATGGGCCAGCGGCGTCCAGTTCGTGGCCGGAGTCGATGAAGTCGGCCGTGGATCGCTCTTCGGCCCAGTCGTAGCGGCTGCGGTGATCCTCGACCCGGCATACCGCATTCGTGGGTTGCGCGATTCGAAATTGCTGCCCGCTGAGCGCCGCGAAGAACTGGCTCTTCTGATTCGCCAGCATTCCATCGCCTGGACCGTTGCCGCCGTCGATTCCGCCCGTATCGATCAAATTAATATTTATCAGGCCTCGCGCCTCGCCATGCTTCACGCCGTCCAGCAACTGACGCCGCCGGCTGGTTATCTCTTAGTCGACGCCGTCAAACTCGACTGCGAACTTCCCCAGCAACCGATCATTCACGGCGATGCGCTTTCCGCCTCCATCGCCGCCGCTTCTATTATCGCGAAAGTCGAGCGCGACCGCATGATTTCGGCATGGGATCCCGTTTTCCCCATGTACGGCCTGGCCTCGAATAAGGGATACTGCACGCCTCGCCACTTAGCCGCTCTGCGCGAGCACGGTCCCTCGCCATTACACCGTCAGTCTTTTTCGCCGGTGTGGAGCGCGCCGATTCCGCAGGAGGTGCTGGGCTTTATGCTGGACCCCGCTCCCGAAGAGATTTCTGGTGACGGAGAGCTGATGCCGGCGATCTCAGACGTAGCACTCGCCTACTTCGCCCGATAGATCTCTGTCAGTAGATCCGGCTTCGACTCGTCTCGCATCAGATGTGGATACTTCTCGCCCCCGTGGTAATCGAGTTTCACCACCCGGAAATAATCCGTGTTCTCTACGATCAGCTCGATCGCCAGCGGACTGGTCTTGGCGGCTCGAAGGGCATCGCGCCATACATCAGAAGAAAATCTGCGCCCATTCACGGCGACAATCTTCATCCCGGGCCCGATCCCGGCCTTCGCAGCAACCATCCCTTCAACCGTGTCTCGAATCACACCGTCGCTCCCCAGAAACAGCCCCACCGAGTACTGCGCGTTAATATTCTTCCCGTCACGGTCTTCGGCGCGATTCAGTTCCGAAGGAGTGTCGTCGTAGGCCAGTTTCCATCCGCTTCCTTCGACGCCGCCGAGCGGGGCGCCCGGACCATGATTGGTAAGACGCTCCGTCCAGAATCCGCGCCAATCGTAAGGACTAATCTGATTCAGCGTGCTCACGACATCGTCGAACGTGTACGTCTTTACCATTGGCGGACCGCTCGGTGCCCCGTGAAACAGTTTGCAGAAATCGTCCAACGACTTCGCGCCCTTGGTTTGCTGCCGGATGATCACATCCGCCCACAGCCAGTTCAGCACGTCTTCGTCGTAATAATCGAGCGGACGGCGATAATCTTCCCAGCCTCGCGGAGCTTCCTGCAAATTCGGAACGCCGTCCGCCGTATCCTGCAGATTGCGCCATACCCGTCCCGAACGATGATCCAGGTCCGCCGCAATCTGCGCCAGCGCTTCCCGCGCCAATGCGGGCGTGCGCTCGCCGCTGCGCGCGGTGAGCATATCGCCCAGGTAGGAAGTGAGGCCCTCATACACCCACAGGAGGTCGGTCTGCATCGGCTGTTCGTAATCCGGCGTCGCCAGATCCGCCGGACGCCGGTACTTCCCATTCCACGAATGAACATACTCGTGCGGCAGAAGGCCAGCGCTCATTTTCCGGCTGTCTTCCTCGATCAGTGCCCGCTCCTCAACCCGGCTGTCGTTCGATTCGTGATGCTCCAACCCGAAATGCGCGACATGATCGCTGAGGGTCAGAAGAAAATGGTAGTCGCGGTAGTGCCGCGCCCCGAACAGAATGCCCGCTTGCTTGACCAGATTCCGGTAATGCTCCCAGACTTCCTCTGGAGCATCGAGCGCGGCCGGGCTGTCCGCCGCAAGATCGAGTTCAGCGGGAGGATCTTCTCCGACCGGAGTCAGCGGCACCACCTTCACGTATTCGCCGCTGATCACGGGACCATCCACCAACATGGTGAGAGAAACCGGCGCAAAATGAATCTCGTTACTGTTGCGATTGCTCACCTGGTCTGAAACATGATCGGAAACATGCAGTGATGTCCCATATTTCCATCCCGCGGGCAATCGTAAGCTCGCGCTGTACGTTAGTTGATCCGAACCGTAGCCCGCGGGATAGAGCAAAAGCGTATTCCAGTTGACGATATACAACTTCTCTGTCGCCGCCATTCCAGCGCTGTAGCCGGGCTCATAGGAGGCAGGCGACGCGTAATCGAGATTCGCGGTGACTTCGTTTTCGCCCGCCGGGACTTCCACATGAAAAGTGAAACCGTCGAGCAGATCGCGCCGCCAAAGCAACGTCTTACCGCTCGCCGTGAACTTCAGACCGGTCAAGTCCGTGATCGGCCCGGTCGGACCGTGCTCCCCCGGAATCCATTTCGGATAATAGAGCGTGAGTGTGCCTGGCTTGGCCGGAATGCGCAATTCCGCGTGGAAGATCTTGCGCGGCGCTTCCGAGGCGTCTACCGCGAGCGTGACTAAAGGACCATTTGCGCCAAATAATGAAAGCGGCAACAACAAATAAATTGCGACACACAGACGCTTCCTCAACACAAACTGCGAGCCCATTACTCCTCCAGATTTTCGAGTCGGCCACTGCGAAGCGGATGGAACCGTTGGTCGATATATCAGCAATATATCAGCCCGCCGGGTCGGTTCGCCGCCAGCGGAAAANNGGCAAGAGTACCCAAGTCGAGAAACTGGCGCGCTCTCTGCGCGCCCACGGCCTCTCCGTCACCATCACCCGCGAACCCGGCGGAACGTCGGCCGGAGAAAAAATTCGCGAAGTGCTCCTACACTCGGCCACTTCCGGCCTTTCGCCGCTCACGGAAATGGCTCTCATGTTCGCTTCCCGCGCCCAGCACATTCACGAAATCATCTTGCCCGCGCTCGCCGAAGGTCGCATCGTCCTCTGCGATCGCTTCACCGATTCAACCGAAGCCTATCAAGGTGGAGGCCGCAAGCTGGGGCCGAAGGCCGTGCTGCAATTGCACGAAATCCTCTGTGGCAACCTGCAGCCCGACCTCACGATCCTGCTCGACAATGACGTTGCCTTCAGCCTGGAACGCGCCCGGCGGCGCAATCGGAAACACAGAAGCGCCCGCTCTGAAAAAATATCGGAAAAGGACGAAAATCGATTCGAACAGGAAAATCGCGCTTTCTTCGGACGGGTCCGCCACGCTTACCTGGCCATCGCGGCTCGCGAACCACAGCGAGTGCACATCATAAACGCCCGGGGCACACCCGCCGAGACCCATGCGGTTATTATGGACTTGGTGCGGAAGAAACTGAAGGTCTAAGGGTAATGTGCAGTTTTGTAACTTGCTCATTTGAAACTCGCCATCAAGGCTGGGGTTCAAATTACAAAATTACCCGATTACCGGATTACAAAATTCACCCGATGCCTTTTACCGATTTTGCCGGCAACCCGGAAACCATCCATCGCCTCCGCGAAATGCTCGCGCGCGATCGCTTTCCCCACGCCGTTATTCTTTCCGGGGCACACGGGGCAGGCAAGTACACCCTCGCTCTGATGCTCGCCCGCGCCATGAATTGTCTGGAACAGCCCTCGACTAACGGGGACGGCTTACCCGATTTCTGTGGGCGCTGCTCCAACTGCACCCGCATTGCCCAGTCCGCGGACCTCGACGCACGCTTCGCCGAAGCCGTCGAAGCTCGCGAAAATCTTCGCGACAGCGACAAAAAAGATACCCGGCTCTTCGTGCAAACTCACCCCGACGTGCTCATCATCCCGCCCGATCCCCCGCAGATGATGATCAAGGTCGACCAGGTTCGCCACGTCATCGACACCATCTACTATCGCCCCGGCGAAGCTCGCGAACGTGTCTACGTCTTCACCGGTTCGGCCTTCATGAAAGAAGCTGCCAATTCACTGCTCAAGGTTCTGGAAGAGCCCCCCGATTTCGCAACCATTTTTCTGCTCACGGAAAACGCCGGCGAGTTGCTACCTACCATTCGTTCCCGTTCCATGACCTTTCACCTCGGCGCGCTGGCTGCGTCCGAAGTCGAGTCCCGGCTCGCGAAACTTCGCCCCGAATGGAACCCAAAGCAGCGCGCGCTGGTCGCCCGTCTCAGCGAAGGCGCCCTGGGACGCGCCTTGTCCCTCAATCTCGAAAGTTATATCGCCGCTCGCAGCCATGCCCTCATCATGCTGAAGTCCGCGCTCGGCGCTGGCGATCATACGAATCTGTTCAAAACCACCGAGACCTACCGTTCCGGTGCCGAAGGCCGCGAGAAAATCGACAACCTCCTCCGAACCCTCTACGCGTTGCTCGAAGACCTGATGTTCTTGCAATCGGGCGCCGAGCAACTGATTCGCAATACGGACATTTTGGGCGAGCTCAAAAAGATGTCTGAAGCCACCGACTTTGCCTGGTTGCAGCATGCCGCGGAAGGTCTCGGTGAAGTTGAACGCGGCCTGCGCCGCAACCTGTTGCGTTCCCTCTCACTCGATGCCTTCGCCACCGCGCTCGAACGGGTCTCCTGAAATCGGGTTGTCTCTTGGCGGGCCACACAAAGGCACTGCACAAATCATTGTCATCCCCTGCCCGCTGTGATACCGTAACCCTCAGTTCACACCTCTGGACCCACTAGCACAGGCTCAAGTGTTGTGGCATATTCTGCCCGCCCAGCGCGCAGGTGGTGCGATTTGAAAGATACGCTCGACTCCATGCCAACCGAACAATCCGCGGATCAGGAAAGCTTTGCCAACCGCAAGCTGATCCGGCCAACCCTCAATCGCGTTGCCGCCGACCACGCCCACAACAACCACGGGCCCAACCACACGCCCCCCGAACGCAGAGACCGGGATAGGGACCGCGACCGTTCCAGCGCGCCAGCCAGGAAGACCGCGCCCACCGAGCAGACCAACGCCGAGAATTTTTATTACCAGAAGCAGATGCAGTCCAAGACTCCCATGGTCATCGTCCTGCGCGATGGCGAGGAAGTCCACGGCTATATCGAGTGGTACGACAAGAACTGCATCAAGCTGAACCGCAACGGCGCCGCGAACCTGATGATCTACAAGCCCGCCATCAAGTACATGTTCAAGGAAGGCGAGAACGGCAAGAAGTAAGGGCGCGATGTTCGCGATGCCCCTCCAAGGCGATCATTTTCCGGTGCGGTTCACGTCTAGTTGATCCAGTCGACGACTTAACAACTCCAAGTCGCCGTTCAAGAGCGCCGGCCCGGAAAGATCGATGCCCAGGAACTGATCGAGCAATTGTGCGGGCGGTTGGTTGAACCCATTCTTGAGCAGCGCGATGTAACGCGGTACGAACCATTCTCGCCTAGTCGCGTAGAGATCATAGTACTTCAGAGCCAGCAGTCCACCGTAGACATAGTTCACATCGTAGAGCGGGTCCTCATACATCAGGGAGAGCGTGGCCCAACGAGCGCGCAACTCCGGCGTTGAAGCGGGGAACTGCGAGAACTGGCCATCAATCCTCACCGTTAAATTGTCGAGATCATCAGCGTTCCGAACTGTGCCGGCCGCCACGCCGTCGTAGGCGGCCTGTTCCAGCAATGCGTCCTGCGCGCCGTAGAACTCGTCTAGACCCTTGATACTCATCCAACGCTCGCGATAGTAGCGCTTCAGTTCGGGAGTGCTGGCGTGCTCTGCCATAAAGTCAGCCAGCAGCAACTCATTGAAAGCGGCGAATGACTCAAAGAGGAAGTGCGGGCCATTCCCATAAGACCGCGACACGCCGTTTTCACTCATAAGCTGGCGATGGACCGCATGTCCGCCTTCGTGCGCAATGACTGAGAGATCTTTGAAAGTTCCGTCATAGCGGCCGAAAAACAGAAGGCTCGTGCTCCCCGGAGAGCCGATGGAAAACCCTCCACCGTAGCGGTTGGGGGAACCTCCCGGCAATATATCGGCGCGTCCGTTGGCGGGGTCGAGCAGCGCATCAAATGCGGATTGATACTCGCTGCCCAGCCCGGAAAACGCTTCATGGAAGGTACTGCGAGCTTCTGCCAGCGAAGTTATAGGAGGGGTGACTCCAAGCACGGGAGCCGACATGTCCCACTCATGCGCCGGCTGATGATAGCCCCGTTCAATCTCCTGCGAGCGAATTTTCTCGTAGCGCTTAGCGATGTCGCCGTGTTGCGCCATGGCGGCGAGCAGGGTGCGTGTTTCTTCCGGTTTGAAATAGAGGCTCTCGTATTTGCGCGCAGGCGCATCCGCATAATGATGCGCTTTCGCGAGCAGGTTCTGCGCCTGGACGGTGTGCAGCAAAGCAAAAGCGAGCAGATCGCGTTGACTGGCGAATCCCGCATACCGCCGCTTGAATCCTTCTTCGCGCACCCGCCCATCCGCGTCTGCGGCAATCAAATTTCGCTGGCGGACAACGTCGAGCGCGCCCGAGCGGGTCTGCACCGTGCCGAACGAAATACCCGCCACGACCTGTTCGTATAGATCGTATTGCCAGTCTCCAATTTGCGGTTGAAACTGGTCGAGCAACGTCTGCTCGGCTTCCGGCAGCAGATGCGGACTGTCGCGCCGAATGCCGGAGAGCGCAAAGCGATATTCCGCCAGCGCCGGTTCTTCGTTCAAGAACGCACGCAGACGATCCTCGGGGATGGCGAGGATTTGTGGATCGAGAAATGCAGTCTTGGCGTCTGCTTCAGATTCAAGCGCCTGCTGGTCGTCGCACGCGGAGTCTTTACGATTGAGAGAGCAGCGCAAGTGCAGGTAGTTTTCGTGTTTGGCGAAAAGCTTCTGAACAGTGTCATACTGTCGCAAAGCGCCAAGTAGGAGGTGCGCGGAGTTGAGTTGACCTTTGAACCGGCTCATCTCAGCGATCGTCGCATTCAACTCGGCGCGCGCCGCAACTTCGTCCGCAGGAGTCTTGAAGTAGTAGCGGGAAAGATCGGCGGATAAAATGGTCGAACTAGCTGGCGATTGAGCAAAAATCCTCAGGCTCACCGCAAGCGCTAACAAGACCGGCGCCCAGAGTCCGTGAAGCCTCACGTTTGCACGGTTAGAAAACCTCATTTTCGGGTTCCTTAGGCTCTTGACCGCACGGCACTGGTCAGCCAATCGTGAGATTTCAAAATCTCAAGCGCTTGATCGTGCATTTCTTCCGTCCTGGTTTGGATATCCAATAAGCCATCGTGACTTACAAACAGAGAATAATCCAACGAACCCCACGCCCACTGGGGCACATAGTACGCGTCCCACCCAACGAGCATCGGTTGAACCAGACACGCTACCGATTCCACGAACTCCCAGTGTCGGAAAAAGTGGCCCGGTGCGGCGTTGAGCGAACGATTTTCGCCATAACCTTGGCGGATGCGCTCCACCGCCTTGACACCCACAGCTTCGACCAGATCGTTCCAAACGCCCCACTGCGTTAACCAGAGCGAGGCACCACCGAAATGGATCTCTTCATAGCGCAGGTGCGCAGCTCATCGAGCAAGATAAATTAGTTGGTGCGGTTGCTTAACCCGCAGGTCGACGTAGATCGTTTTCGCTTTCGGATGGTCGAAGCGTAAACTCCGTCCTTCGCATTGCAAGTCGGCATGCTTCGCCCGCATTTCGTCGTCCGTAACGGCCTGCAGCGTCACCTCAGGCTGGCCCTGCAAACTGATGGCTGAGAGCTGACGGCGATCTACAGCTTCGGCAGCACGATCCCCTTCTGCGCCTGGTACTTCCCTTTGCGATCCTTGTAGCTTACCTCGCACACCTCGTCCGACTGGAAGAAGAGAATCTGGCACAGTCCTTCATTGGCGTAGATCTTGGCCGGCAGCGGCGTGGTGTTTGAGATCTCGAGGGTGACGAAACCTTCCCACTCCGGCTCGAACGGGGTCACATTCACGATGATGCCGCAGCGCGCATAGGTCGACTTGCCCACGCAGATGGTCAGCACATCGCGCGGAATTTTGAAGTATTCGACCGATCGCGCGAGGGCAAACGAATTCGGCGGCACAATCGCTACATCGGCGTTCACAGTCACAAACGACCGCTCATCGAAATGCTTGGGGTCGACGATCGTGCTGTTGACGTTGGTAAAAATCTTGAACTCGTCGGCCACGCGCAAGTCGTATCCGTAACTCGACACGCCGTAGGAAATCACTCCCGCGCTCACCTGCTTTTCCGAGTACGGATTAATCATGTCGTGCTCCTGCGCCATGCGCCGGATCCAGCGGTCAGACTTAATACTCATGAATCCCCTTCTGAATATGTAATTGATAATTTGTGATTGGCAATTTTGCGTCGAAATCGAAAGCCGGATGGGCACGGCTTTCAATCCCAAATTACAAATTACCAATTTCAAATTGCTCAGGCTGGTGGAGTCATCTTACGAGACAACAGCCCCGGTTGACAATCCGCTCTATCTCCCTTAGCATCAATAACTTGAGGAATACTAATCCTCGGGGAGACAGGGGATAGCCGTGATCAAGCTCGATATCATCAACGAAGTGGTCAACCGCACCGGGATCACCAAGACCAAGGCGGAGCTGGCTGTCGAAACCGTCTTCGAGAGCATGAAGAAGGCGCTCTCCAACGGCGACCGCATTGAGCTGCGCGGTTTCGGCGTGTTCAACGTGCGTCCGCGCAAAACCGGCATCGGACGCAACCCGCGCACCGGCGCCGAAGTTTCCATCCCGCCCGGCAAAGCCGTCCGCTTCAAGCCCGGCAAGGAACTGCAGTCGATTGATTAGCTGCTCCCGCGATTGCAGAGTGTAGAGGGCCAGATTGCAGCGGTAACCACTGCAATGAAGCTCTTCACCCCTGCAGTCTGCCCTCTAACCTCTGACCTCAGGTCTTATGTCCGAACCCAGATCGCCTTTCCCAACTGCCGTCGAACGGGAATCTCAGGTCCAGCCCGGCGTCTGGGTCATCCCCCCGCCGCGCCCGCGCTGGTGGCTGTATGGGCTCTTTTTTTTGCTGACGCTCTTCAGCACCATGGTCGTCGGCGCACGGATGCAGTTCTACTTCCAGCATCACCAGTCTGTGTTCACGCTAAACGACGACTCCCTCTCCCTGTTCCCCATCCTCTGGATCGCGGAGAATCCGGCTCGCCTGCTGATGGGTCTTCCCTTCTCGCTCACGCTGATGTTCATCCTCTTCGCGCATGAGATGGGACACTATCTCTACGCCCGCCATTACCGCGTTTACGCGACGCCCCCGTTCTTCGTGCCGTTCCCCAGCCTCATCGGCACGCTCGGAGCCTTCATCCGGATCAAGAGCTCGATCCCGTCACGCGCCGCGCTTTTCGACATCGGAATCGCCGGGCCGATCGCCGGATTTATCCCGGCCAGCGCTGCTTTGCTCTATGGCCTCTCACTCTCGCATCGCATTGCCAGTTCGACGGCATCGGAGATCCAACTGGGATATCCCCTCGCTTTCGAGTTTGCTCGACATTTGTTGCGTATCAAGGCGCCGCTCTCCACGCTTTCGCTCCATCCCATCGCCGCGGCCGCGTGGGTCGGAATGTTCGCCACCGCGCTCAATCTGTTACCCGGCGGGCAACTCGACGGCGGCCACATCATATTCTCCATCTCGCCAAGGATGCATCGCTCCGTATCTCTGCTCACAGTAATCGCGCTCGTGCCACTCGGAAAATATATGTGGACAGGATGGTTTATTTGGGCTGTGCTCCTGGCGTTGACGATTCGCCATCCACGGGTTCCTCGCTACCCAGAAGTTTCAGGTGGCCGTCGTTTACTTGCGTTGTGCGGACTGCTGATTCTGATTTTAAGCTTCACTCCTGCGCCCTTCACGCACAGTTCCGGTCGAGACGTCTGGCCCGAAATCCGCGACGGAAGCCGCGACACGCTGCACGACCTCCGCGACGGTGTTCGCCATTTGTTGCATCGCAAGTAACCGCCGCCGGCTCTTTTGGCGGGCCGCACGGCCTCTGCTCCTGGAGCGATCCGCGAACGACGAACGACCAACGACGCCCTACATCAGCCACACCGCATCCACGTCCACAATCACCTGCGTCCGCGGAATTTTTCGCGCCGCCGCCTCCGCCAGCATCGCCCGCAAAAGCGCGTTCATTTTCTCGCGGCTGGGAGACTTCAGAATAAAGTGATAGCGGTAATCGCGCTTCAGCCGCGTGATCGGAGCCGCCGCCGGTCCCAGCACGCGAATGCCTTCGTGCCGCGTCTTCTCAAACCAGCGTCCGAGTTCGCCCGACCAGGTCAGCGCCTCATCCAACTTTTCGCTGCGGATGAGCACATTCGCAATCGCGCTGTACGGCGGATAGTGCATCCAGGCGCGAAATTGCAGCTCTTTATCGTAGAACCCGGCAAAGTCATGCCGCGCCGCAAACTGCACCGCGTAGTGCCCCTGAAAATACGTCTGCAACACAACTTTCCCCGGAGACTGTCCACGTCCCGCTCGCCCTGCCACTTGCGTCAACAACTGAAACGTTCTCTCCGCTGCGCGGAAATCCGGCAACCCCAGCGCCATGTCCGCTCCCACCACGCCAACCAGTGTCACGCCGTGAATGTCGTGACCCTTGGCGATCATCTGCGTTCCAACCAGCATGTCGAGCGCGCCTTCATTCAGCGCGTTCAGCGCGCGCTCGAAATCTTCACGCCCGCGGACCGTATCGCGATCGAGCCGCCCGATTCTTGCTTGAGGAAACATGCCGTGCAGCAATTCCTCAAGCTTCTCCGATCCCGTCCCAACAAAGTACACATACTCGCTGCCGCAATGCGCACACTTGTCGGGGATGTGCTCGACGTGCCCGCAATAATGGCATTCCATCTTGCGCTCGCGTTTGTGGTGCGTCATCGAAACCGCGCAGTTCTTGCACTGCAACGTCTTGCCGCAAGCGCGGCACAACACCACCGGAGAATATCCACGCCGGTTGAGCAGCACCATCACCTGTTCTTTTTTTTCCATCCGCTCCCGGATCTCCTCTGCTAATTTGCGCGAGATCACCTGCTCCTGCCCCGTCTCCTGAAACTCCTGCCGCATGTCGACAATCTCGACTTCGGGCAGCGGACGCATCTCGACCCGATCCGGCAACTCCACCAGCGCATATTTGTTTTTCTTAGCGTTGTAGTACGACTCGAGCGATGGCGTAGCCGATCCGAGCACGACAACAGCACCCGCCATTTTTGCCCGCATCACCGCGACATCGCGCGCGTGATAGCGCGGCGTCTCTTCCTGCTTGTAAGACGAATCCTGCTCCTCGTCGACAATGACGAGCGCCAGATCGCCGACTGGTGCGAACACCGCCGAGCGCGTCCCCGCCACCACTCGCGCCTCGCCGCGCCGTATGCGATGCCACTGTTCCGCCCGCTCCGCATCGGACAGCCCCGAATGTAGGATCGCAACTTCATCGCCGAACACCTGGTGCAAGTCCGCCGCCACCGCCGGAGTCAGCCCAATCTCAGGAACCAGTAGGATCGACGACCGCCCTTGCTCCAACACCTGCCGCATACAGGCCAGATACACCGCCGTCTTTCCCGATCCCGTGATGCCGTGTACCAGCAGGCCGCCAAATTTGCGCGACGCCACAGCCTCGCCAATCTTCGCGAGCGCTTCTTTCTGCGCTGCGCTGAACTCGAACTCAAACGGAGACTGCCGAGGCTTGAGCTTTGAAGCAGTGAACTTCTCAGCCTCGTCAACAAGCCTAACCAGCCCGCGCCGCACCAGCGTGGAGAGGGTAGTGCGAGGCACATCCACTCCGCGCAGCGCCTCGACCGGCAAGCGCCCACCAGAAGCGGCGAGCGTCTCAATCAAAGTGCGCTGATTCTCATTAAGCTTTTTAGCAGAACCAGTGTGGGGACAGGCGCCCTCGTCCGTCCAAGGCGAGCGCAGTTCGCTATCCTCTTCCGCCGCAAGCAGCACCGCAACCTTCACTATCCGCGCCGCATCCCGCGCCCCAGACACATCCTCCCGCGCAATCCACTTTTTTCTCGCCATCCCCGACAACAGCGCCCTTGCCACCCGCGCCGCCCCGCGCAATCTCTCTTCGCGCACGCTCTCGCGTTCCGCCAGATAATCGAGCACGCGAAATTCGACCAATTGCTGTTCTGGCGATCGCTTTGATCGCGCCGGAGACCCCGTCATCCCCGCCAGATGCAGCGCCATCCGCCCCTCATCGGTGATGCGGTACGCGACCGAGCGTTTAAACTCGGCGGAGAGCGGCAGCATGGTGCGAAAAACTTCGCCCAGCGGCGCGAGATAGTAATCGGCAATCCACTTCCCCAATTTCAAGAGTTGTTCATCGAGAACCGGCGCGAGATCGAGCGCTTCGATAACTTTTTTCGTCTTGACCTGCGGCGGACGGTCATGCAGCTCAACCACAATGCCCGAGAGCCGCTGCTGCCGGAAGGGCACCAGCACCCGCCCGCCCACCACCGGCTCCATCCCCGGAGGAATGGCATAGGTGAACACCATGTCAAGCGGCACGGCAAGAGCGACGTCGCAGAAGAGGGGCATGTGGTGAAAAGATTCTACAATTTGTCATCCTGAGCGTAGCAGAACGACTCGCGAAGCGAATCGTTCTGCGGAGTCGAAGGACCCCTACACTTTTTTCATCACCACGTCGCGTCAGGGAATTCTCACCACAATTCCTATCCGCCGCGACACCCCCGCGGTGTCTAATGAAGTATGCGACGACGCTGGCAACTGATTTTGCCTGCAATCGGGTTGATGCTCTTTGGAGGTGTGACGCACGAATCTCTGGTGCGACGCCAATATGAGAAGACTCACGATCAGTATTTCTGGTGGGCGTCTATCCGTCTTGATACTCATCACGTCGACCAGGGACCCGTCACCACCCCTTGCAGCGAGGCGCAGGATGACTGTGTCAGTTGGGAGCCCTCGCAATTGAGGACCCTGGCTGGCTGACGAGGGTATCGCTATTGTCGGCTTTCCCGACGTTCCTAGTTGGAATCCCGCTCGTTCGCGCTCTTGGCCATCATGGTGTCAACGAGGGTTTAACCTTCATGGCGGTAATGCCCGTGCTTGTAGCCGCGTGGTACTACGCTGCCGGCTGGCTGATCGACCGCTGGACGTATAAGCGGCAACAGGGTGCCTAACCCGAGCGCCGCCAACGAGTACGTCCTTCCCTACGTGTTCTCCCGATCCCCATGTGACGGCGGTTGCGATATAACCAGGAAATGAACCTCGTCGCCCGATTCATTTTTCATCTGGTGCGGTGTCCCGGCGGGAATCCAAATCCCCTCACCAGCATTCAACTCGACCAGACGGCCACCCACTTCCATGACGGCCGTGCCCGTGAGCACGTAGAAAAACTGTTGCGCGCGATGGTGGAAGTGGCGAACCTCTGCCGTCCCCGCCGGCATGCGCTCCTGAATTACGCTCAGCCGCGGATTCTTTACCAGGTGCCAGCCATCGCAGTGGCTGCCCCAGATGTAGTGCTCGGCGGTTTCTTTGCTGATCGGTCTGATTTCCTGACGATTCATAGGTCGGCGAACAGCGAATAGCGAAAGACGAACAGCGGACCTCCAACGACAAACGACCAACGACTAACGACCGCTCGGCGCCTTCATCCCCAACTCCCTCATCACCATCTGTAGGTCCTTCCAAGCCTCGCCCTTCTGCCGCGGATCGCGCAGCAGAAACGCGGGATGGTAGGTGACTGCCAACTTACATCCATCCCAGGCGGGGTCGTTACTGCGAATTCCCGCCGGCCTGAAATCGTAGAAGCGTCCGCGCAGTTGCATCATTGAAGCACTCATCGCCAGCAGCGTTTTCGCCGCGACTGCGCCGAGCGCCACGATCACCTTCGGCTTAATCACCGCGATCTGCCGCATCAGAAACGGCGAGCAGGTCGCACACTCGTCGCGCTCCGGTGTGCGATTGCCCGGTGGACGGCACTTCACGATATTCGCAATGTACACCTGCTCGCGCTCGATCCCCATCGCTTTGATCATGTTGTTGAGCAGTTGCCCGGCGCGCCCCACGAACGGCTCACCCTTCTCGTCTTCATCGGCGCCGGGTCCTTCGCCTACGAACATCAACTCCGCCTTGGGATCGCCCACGCCAAACACGATCTGCTTCCGTCCCTGCTTATGGAGCACGCAGCGCGTGCAATCGCCGAGATCTTCGCGGATGATCTTCAGCGCTTTTAGCGGATCGCTCACACTCTGCTCGGGCTGCAGTGCAATCACCTCGAAGATGTCACCTTCGACTATTGGCATCGCGACCGCCGCGGACTTCCGTGGACTCATCTCGTCTCCTGGATCACCCGCACGCTCCGCAACTTTGCTTTCCTGTTCCGCCACAACAACAGGCGCCGCATCTTCACCCTTTCGGTCCGATAGGGGTTGACGGTAGAAATCGTAAATTCCCATCTCGTTGTAGTAGCGAATCCGCGCGGCCAGAGCGCGGCGAAGCTCAGGATCGAGGGTGCGGGGCATTGCGGATAAGAATAACAACTTTTCACCACGGAGACACGGAGTCACAGAGAAATAAGAGAGAAAAGCCTTTGCTTTTCTCCGTGCTCCTGTGACTCCGTGGTGAATTAGGTTTTGCTAGCGGGAGACGACGCCGCTCCGTTTGCGCAGCTTCACCACCTGGTCGAGCACGTGGTGCGCGACTTCCCTCTTCGAGGTCTCGGCAACCTCGACCACTTCGTTCTGAGAGATGATGGTGACCGCGTTGCGGTCGGAATCAAACCCAATGCCATGGCGCGAAACGTCATTGACGACGATCGCGTCCAGCGATTTCGACGCCAGCTTCTGGCGCGCATTTTCCAGCACGTTCTCCGTCTCGGCGGCAAATCCCACGACGACCTGCGTGGTCTTCCGCCGAGTGACCTCAGCGAGAATGTCGGCGGTCGGTTCGAGGTCGAGCGTCATCGCGCCCTTGCGCTTGATCTTCTGCTCCGCTGCCGATTTCGGCCGGAAATCGGCCACCGCCGCCGTCTTGATCACAACCGTGGATTCGGGGAGGAGTTTCAAAACCGCCGCCAGCATCTCTTCCGCTGTCTCCACTTGCGTCAGTTCCGCCGCGCCGGGAGACGCAATCGCAACCGGCCCGCTCACCAGCAGCACGCGCGCTCCGCGGCGCAGCGCTGCTTCCGCAATGGCATATCCCATGCGCCCGCTCGACCGGTTGGTCAAATATCGAACCGGATCAATCTTCTCCCGCGTCGGCCCGGCGGTTACCAGCACGGTTTCACCCGCCAGATCCTGAAGCGCACCGAGCGTTTCCATCACGGCCGCAACAATCGCTTCGTTCTCCGCCAGTCGTCCCGCGCCCGTCATTCCGCAAGCCAGATAGCCGCTGCCCGGTTCGACAATGCGAACGCCGCGCTTCCGCAAAATTTCCAGATTTGCCTGCGTCGCGACGTGATTCCACATATTGACGTTCATGGCAGGAGCCAGCACCACCGGAGCAGTAGTTGCTAGATAAAGCGTGCTCAGAAAATCGTTGGCAATTCCCTGCGCGAAGCGTGCCAGCACGTCGGCCGTCGCCGGAACCACTACCAGCGCATCGATCGCCTGCGCAATCGCAATGTGCTCGATCGCCGATTCGACATTCGCCTGCGACTCGTCTGAGCCAAACAGATCGGTAATAACTTTTTCTCCGGAGAGCGCCGCGAAGGTCAGAGGACGAACAAATTCCTGAGCCGCGCGTGTCATGACCACTTGCACACGAATGCCGCGGTCTTGTAAGAGGCGCACAATCTCCGCCGCCTTATAAGCCGCGATGCCACCGGACACGCCCAGCGCAATTTTCATAGGAGGAAGGCGGCGGTCACGGATTCAAGATCCGGTCCCGCCACGAGAATTGATGCCGCCGCCCGGATCGAGATTCAAAACGCATTCGCCGAATGCGATCAAATGTCTTCAGAAGGCGCGCTCCGTACATCGGGCGGACAGCGGAGACGGGGCAAGCCCGTCTCAATCCGAAGGCGTCTATGTTTATGCGTCTTCCGGGAAGACTTTGCTGAGCGCCTCGTCAGCGGCCACCACGGGCAGTTTCGGAAGTTCCGGAATCAGCCATTTCACTTTCCCGGCCTTGATTTCATCTTGCGCGATGCGGCAGGGTTTGCGCGAACCGGTATCGATCACCGGCGGCGCACCGCCTTGCAGTTGCCGCGCCCGCCGCGCTGCTACCAGAATGTAGCGGTAGTTGCTATCGAACCCCTCAATCAGTTTCATACTCTCTCCCCTGAAACTTCTTTGACGCTTTCTTTTCTGCGGAAGGAGGCCAGAATCGGCTGCACTCGCTCGCGCGCCCGGTCCAACCGGCAAGCCTGCGCGGTTGCCATTCGCTGCGCTTCTTCCACCGAAGGTTCCGTCCCGCTTCGCCGCAGTCTCTCCGCCAGAACTATGTCCTTCAGTTCGTCCGTGGACTGCTCCAGCAGGTTGTTAACTAAAATGTAGTCGTATTTCGAGTAATTCTCAATCTCTCGTCGGGCCGTGTCCAACCGGCGACGGATGACCGCCTCCGAATCCAGCCCGCGACTCCGTAGTCGGCGTTCCAGCGTCTCCCAGTCGGGAGGGAGAATAAAAATGCTCACCGCGTCGGGGATGGCTTGCATGATCTGGCTCGCGCCCTGCACGTCGATATCCAGCAACAGGTCGTGGCCGCGAGCTTCAGCCTCCCGCAGGAACCGCCGTGCCGTGCCGTAATAGTTTCCAAAAACATCGGCATGCTCCAGAAACTCACCCGCCGCGATCATGGCTTCGAATTCGTCCCGGGAAACGAAGAAATATTCCTTGCGGTTCTGTTCGCGTCCGCGCGGCGGCCGCGTGGTGTACGAGATGGAAAAGTCCAGGTTGCGAACCATCTTGAGCAGTTCGGCAACCAGTGTGGACTTCCCCGACCCCGAAGGGGCGGACACGATGTAAACGATACTCATTTAAGCGTAGCTCACTCCAGATTCTGTACCTGCTCCCGGGATTTTTCGATCTCCGACTTCATGAGCAGGCCCATCTCCGTGATCTTCAAGGCCTCGCCTGCCAGACCGGAAGTCTTCGAAAGCAAGGTGTTGGCCTCGCGGTTCATCTCCTGCAGCAGGAAGTCCATCTTCTTGCCCACCTCGCCGCCCTGGTCGAGCAANNAGCACGGCCACTTCCTGCAGAACCCGTTCCTTGTCGACTTGCGCGCCGAGTAATTCCATCATGCGCGACTGCAGACGTTCCGAATAGCTGCGCAGAATGGTGCTGCGATGAGCTTCCACGCCGGCCGCTGCTTTTTCCAGATTGGCCATGCGAGCCTGCAGTTCCGCACTGATGCTGCGGCCCTCTTCTTCGCGCATCGCATTGAGGCGGGAAAGCGCGTCTTCCAGGTGCGCCATCACCGCCGCCTCCAATTCGTCGCCTGACTTTTCGGCACCCGCCTCCATCGCGCCAGGCATGCGCAGGACCACATTCAGATCGGGCTCTCCCTCGACCCCAAATTCGTCGGCCGCCACTCGGAACGCCTCCACGTAGCCGGCAATCAACTGCCGGTTCAGGGCGACACTGCTGCCGCCCGAACGATCCAGATTGAGGATCACTTCCAGGTGGCCGCGAGCCAGTTTCTCCTTCAAAACTCGGCGCAGCTTCATTTCCAGCCCGTCGGTATCGGACGGCAAGCGGAAGTGAATATCCAGAAACCGATGGTTCACCGATTTCAGCGAGAGCGCAAACGCCAATTGGGCATTGACTTGCCCTCTGACCTGCGCGAATCCCGTCATGGACCGAAGTGACATAAAGTTCATCTCGAAACCCGCGTGGTCAGCCGCCTAGACTGCGCCTACGTGGGCACCGCCTTGGACGCATCCGCCTGGGCAAACTGCAATTCGTAGAGCCGACGATAAGTGCCCAATTTTTGCATCAGCTCCTCATGCGCGCCGATGTCACTGATGGTGCCGTTCTCCAACACAACAATCCGATCCGCGCGCCGGACGGTCGAGAGCCGATGCGCAATTACAAACACAGTACGCCCATGCATCAGATTTTGCAGTGCCGATTGCACCAGCGACTCGGATTCACTGTCCAGCGCCGACGTCGCTTCATCGAGAATCAGGATGGGCGCATTCTTAAGGATCGCCCGCGCAATGGCAATGCGCTGCCTTTCCCCGCCGGAAAGCCGCACTCCACGCTCCCCGATCATGGTGTTGTATCCTTCTGGAAGGCTGCGGATGAATTCACAGGCGCGCGCCGCCCGCGCCGCATCCTCCACCTGCTTCTGTGACACGTGCGGCTGCCCGTAGGCGATGTTGTTCCTCACCGTGTCGTTGAACAACACTGTCTCCTGGGTGACAATCCCGATCTGCGATCGCAACGACTCCAAAGTCACATCGCGCACGTCGCTGTCGTCAATCAGAATGCGCCCGTTGCTGATGTCAAAGAAGCGCGGGATCAGATGCACCAGCGTGCTTTTGCCCGCGCCGCTCGATCCCACCACTGCCAACACTTCACCCGCCTTCACTTCCAGATTGATGTCGTGCAGCACCAGCGGCGAATCGTCGATATTGCCATGCGAACTGGAATAAGAAAAGGACACGTTCTCGAAGCGGATCGCCCCGATAAATTTGCCCATGCGCTTCGCCCCAGGCTTCTCCCGCACTTCGTCTTCGACATCCATGAAACGGAAAATTTCCGAAGATGCGCCCACGGCCTGCTGAAAATTGTTGTTGAACATCGCGAACTTGCGCACCGGATCGTAGAGCTTAAACACGGCAATAATAAATGTGAAGAAAGCTCCCTCCGTAAGCCCGCGGTGGTTGATCTGGTCGCGTCCCAGCAGGAGCAGCAGCGCGATTGCAATCGCGCCCAGAATATCCATCAGCGGAGAACTGATCGCAAACGCCGCCACCGACCTGAGATTCGCCCGGAACAGCCGTCGCGCCGCGGTTCGGAAGCGCGCTACTTCCCAGTTCTCCATGCCAAACGCCTTCACAATGCGGTTCCCGGTGATGGTCTCGTGCAGAATGTTCTGGATCTCGGCCAGTTTGTCCTGCCCACCGCGGGTTGTACTGCGAACCTGCCGCCCGATTTTTCTCGACGAGTAAAGAATCACGGGCGCGAATAACAGCAGCACCCACGCCAGCTTTCCTCCCACCAGAATTACCACCGCCGCGGTGAAAACCAGAGTAAAGAACTGCTGCAGGAATTCCGCCAGCACGCTCGACATGGCGTACTGCACCCTCTCGACATCGCTGACAATGGTCGACAGCAGCGTTCCGGTGGTGTGGCTTACGAAAAACGCCGACGAACTCCGCAGGATGGCGTTATAAAGGTCGTCCCGCAGATCGGTGATCATGCCAAAACCGGCGTAGTTTACGAGGTAGGTTCCAACATAGTCGAAGATCCCCTTCAGCACCGTGGCGGCCACCAGCGCAAAGGCCACAATCGTCCATGGATTGTGAAAGTGCGACGGCACCAGTTGCTCGAGATTGAGAACGCGACCACTGCCCGGCAGTTTGAACAACTGGATCGTTTTTTCCTGCGATCCCGGATTCAATACCCGGTCAAAAATCGGCCGGATCAGCAGCACTCGGCCGGCGTCGAGCAGTCCTACCATCGCCATCAGTCCGACCGAAGCCAGAAGCGGCCACCCGTATGGCACAACGTAGCGCATTAACCGGATCAACGGACGAGGCGGACGGTTCGGCCGGGGCTTCGCCGGTGTGCCTTCGCTCTTCGCGCCCGCCACGGTAGAGGTTGCCATGCCTGAATGCCAATTCTACATGCGCGACGGAATGCCAGCTTTCCCTGAATCTCTTCCTCTGAACTTCTTCCCCAAGCAATCAGCGCAGGGCGAACGACGAACCGCATGCCCGCTACCTCGGACTGTCCCGATGCACGACTTTCACTTTGTATCCAGCCTTCCGCAGCCGCTTGTTTACGTCCTCGGCGATCATCACCGAGCGATGCTGTCCGCCGGTGCATCCGAAACTGATGGTCAAGTAACTCTTGCCTTCGCGAATATAGTGGGGCAGTAGATAAATGAGCAATTCCGAGATGCGGTTGATGAACTCCCGCGTCTGTGGAAACGATCGAATGTATTTGGCAACTCGCGGGTCGCGTCCCGTCAGTGCCCGAAACTCCGGCACAAAATGGGGGTTCGGCAAAAAGCGAACATCGAACACTAGGTCGGCATCGTCGGGCAAGCCGTGCTTATACCCGAAACTCACACACGAGACCAGAATCGTCTGCTGGCTCCCCGACTCCTGCGTGAAACGGTCGGTCAGGTGCGCCCGCAGTTCATGAACGTTGAACCTTGTAGTGTCGATAACCAGGTCGGCGATCTTACGAATCGCTTTGAGATGCCGCCGCTCGGCCCCAAGCGACGCCCGCACCGTCTTACCTGTTCCCAGCGGATGCGGACGCCGGGTCTCGCTGAAGCGTCGCAGCAGTGCCGCATCGCTCGCCTCCAGATAAATCACCCGCGTCGGGATT
Source organism: Acidobacteriaceae bacterium (assembly GCA_003134435.1). Taxonomy (GTDB): domain Bacteria; phylum Acidobacteriota; class Terriglobia; order Terriglobales; family Acidobacteriaceae; genus Acidiflorens. The sequence continues at coordinate 37,883 of PLBE01000222.1, read as the reverse complement.
GCCCGCTTTACCGACTTCAGAATCGCCGGCAATTTCTCCAGTTGCGATCCCTCGCGCACATCGACGACCAGCGCCGTGCGCGGAATTTCTCCCGACTGCAGCGCCAGTTCCGCAAAGCGCGGAATCAGTTCCACCGGCAGATTGTCCACGCAGTAGTAGCCGAGGTCTTCGAAGGCCTTCAGCGCCGAAGCCTTCCCCGACCCGCTCATCCCGGTAATGATGACCAGTTCTGCGGCGTGCGATTCGCCTTTACGTCCACGGACTTTCCCCGCCGCCTGCGTGACCTTCTTGACCTTGCTGTCCAGTGGCATGCCGGAAATCTTAGCATCCCGGAGCGACCCGAGCCGAGGTTCATTGACTTGCCGGTTTCGCCCAAGTAAGATTCGCCAGAAATGATCGGTCCAATCATGTTCATACCTGCCAACTTCAAAAACTAAGGAGGCGTAATGCAACTGCGCCTGGAGAGCCGCCCGGTCGGCGATGTCCTGGTCATTCAGTGTCACGGGCGCATCGTGGCCGGAAATGAAGTTTTCACTCTGCACTCTTTTGTGGGAGACGCGATCGTCAAGTACGGTGACGTGGTGCTGCAGCTCGACCCGGTGGAGTTCATCGACAGCAGCGGTCTGGGAGCGATGGTGCGCCTCACCCAATCAGCCCGCTCCAAGGGTGGAGACCTCAAACTCTGCGGCGTTCCTCCTCGGGTGCGCAAAACGCTGGAGATGACCAACCTCCTCTCGCAGTTTGAAATCTACGACTCGGTCGAGGAAGCAATTACCGCCGCTTACCTCGGCTCGCGCTATTCTCGAGGTAAAACCGGAGACGCCAGACCCCGCATGCTCTGCGTTTACGAGTCCACCGATGTCTGCACTTTCCTGCGTGAGGTGCTCTGCAGCGCCGGATACAACGCCCTGACTACGCTCTCCATCGACGACGCTCGCACCTTGCTCAAAGCGACCAAGGCGAAACTGGTGGTAGTCTCTTCCCGCATGCAATCCATACACGGCAAACCCACTCGCAAGGCGCTGGAGGAAATCGATCCTACCGTCTCGCTGCTGATTTTGGACGAAAACTTTGCCGCCCAGGATCCGGGAGAAGCCGCTGAGAAGTTGCTGGGCGAAGTCGGCAGCCGGTTGGCTCCGGGGTAATATCTCGGGCGGCCCCCCAAAGTCAAGCCAATCCTCCTTGAAATGGGGGATTTCTTGGCTCTCGTCCACCAACCGCTTGCCCTGTCATGCCTGATGAACTTGTGAGTTTGACGAAAGTACCCTTGAAGAACTAGGCTTTAACGAGCGGCTGTCACGAGCGACGGCTACGCGCTGTGTCACAGCAAAAAAATAAGCTAAAGGAAAGCCCTCCCCATGTCATTAGGACAATTGTTCGCATCGATTACCGAACGCCGGCGTCGCTCCGCTCAGCAAGCTTGTGAAGAGGGCGATCAGATCAGGAGACGGCTGCAGGAATTGCTTGCAGTTCCTCCGCCGCAGCGGAAGGCCGAACCAGCGTTCACAGACTCCCGTAATGAAAGCGAGCGAGCTTTCGTGCAAGGCTGAAGTCTCGTCGCTTTAAGCACTGTTGCTTCTCGCCGCCTCATCACGGCCAGTCGCGAAGACAATTCCCGTCGTTGGTGAGATCACCCATTCCCGGTTCGCCCCAGATTGCCCAAGAGTAATCCGTATTGCTATTACCCGCGTGCTCCCGCCGCTGTTCCAGATCACATATTCTTGTATGGCAGCTGCGAGATAGTCCTGATGTTGGAAAATGCGGAGGCGCCAATGGGTCTGGATTTGGATTTTGCAACAATAAGGCGATGCCCAAGATTCGCTGCGGACTTTGTGGTTCACGTTCGATTAAGGACGCAGGGTCCCACTAAAGTCCTAGCCTGCGAAGGACAAGGCACGGACATCAGCGGCGGAGGACTAGCAGTCAACGCCGACATCGACTTGCCTGTCGGAGCATAGGTCGGAGTCGAATTCACCCCGCCGTATTCCGCCGAGCCGATGACCTTCCGGTGCTTTGTCCGCAACCGAGACGGCAATTGTTACGGCCTAGAGTTCATTACCGAGAACGATGAGGACTACAGAAAGTCGGGAGAACTTCAAGCCGGCCTGGCTGCGATGAATGACCTTGTCCCGGTCAGTTAGATCATCGGCTGGGTTCTGAACATGTCCTCGCAATGATCGTCAGGTTCGATGCTCGATGGATTCTTTCTGCTCTCGTGTCCTCAGGCGCTCCACTCGCCACCGGCGGCCGAGTCGAAGATGGGGTAACGCAGTTTCCCCGTCGTTGAAGATCCACGTCGCCAGGCGCTTGACGGATTCAACAATGAAAAAGGGCGCTTCTTTCGAAGCGCCCCGAGCCACGGACAGAATGAGAACCGTTTATTGCACGGTCAGGGTGAGTGAAGTGAAGTGCTGCACTCCGCCCGAAGTTCCAATGACCAGTACCGTGTAGGTACCTGTAGGAGTGGAGTTCCCAGGCGGAGTAACGGTCGTCGTCGTGTTACTCGATCCGCATCCGGCCCACAACATAATCCCCGCCATCACCACGACCAGCAGCAGAATGCTGGCGCGCTTGCGTCCTCGTCCGGCGCCCATCAGGAACATGCCGAACAGTCCGAAGCCCATGGTCATCATCCACAGGCCCAGGGTTGGCCTTGGCGCAGATCCACCGGGGGCCAGTTGCGCAGTTGTCCCCGTCGTCTTGATGGAGACGGTAACCGGCGCAGCCGACGCGCCTGGCGTCACTGACGTGGGATTGACGGTGCAGGTTGAATACGCGGGGACGCCTGCACAAACCAGGCCGACCGCGCTGGAGAAGCTTCCTCCAATTGGACTGATGGACAGTTGGTAAGTTGCAGTGGCTCCCGCTTTGATCGTATCGGTACCACCGGTGGAGGGCATGCTGAAGTCAATTCCCGAACCGACCAGCGTCACTAACTGCGGACTATTGGGAGCCGAGTCGGTGATGGTGAGCGTTCCCGTGCGACTCCCCGACGAAGTGGGCGTAAAGGTCACTTGGATGGCGCAGGTTCCGCCACTGGCCGCGACCGTCGCGCAATTGTTGGTTTGGGCATAGTCGCCCGTAGCCTGAATGCTGGCGACGGTAAGCGCGCCATTGCCGGAATTAGTGATGGTGATGGTCTGGGCGCTGCTCGTCGTCCCGACTGTTGCCGCAGTAAAGTTGAGACTGGAGAGGCTGAGTTGGGCCGTAGCAGCAAGGCCTGTGCCGCTGAGCGTCACAATGTGCGGATTACCCTGGGCATTGTCGCTGATCGTCACTGTACCGCTGCGACTGGCTCCCGCGGTTGGAGTGAAGGTCACGTTGATGGTGCACGACCCTGAGACCGGAACCGGGGCAGCCGTACAGGTATCCGTCTCGGCGAAATCCCCAGTCGGGGTTACGGCCGAAACCGCAATCGGGTTGGCACCGGTATTGGCAACGACGATCGACTGAGCGGCGCTAGTCGTACCGACCGCTTGGTTGCCGAAGGTCAGCGAGGCCGGCGTAACGGTGGCGGTGGTCACGTATCCGCTTCCCGTAAGCGCGACCGTGTGCGGACTGCCCGGCGCGTTGTCTGTGATACTCAGCGTGCCATTGCGCGCGCCGCCCGCAGTAGGCGTGAAGGTCAACTGGAAGGTGCAGCTCGAGCCAATGCCCAGGGATGCGGGGCAATTATTGGTTTGAGCATAGTCCCCAGTCACCTGGATGCTGTTGATGATCAGCGTGGCATTGCCGTTGTTGGTTAAGGTCGCGGTTTGCACCGGGCTGGTCTGGTTGATCTGCAGACTGGGGAAAGTGAGGGTGGCGGGCGCGAGGTCCGCAACCGCCGTGGCTCCGCTGCCAACCAGGTTGATGAAATGCGGAGAACCGGCGGCATCGTCTTCGATCATGATGGAACCAAAGCGCGGTCCGGGTGCCGTCGGCGTAAACGTTACGGTGAACGTGCAGTTAGCGGCGGCGGCTATGCTGGCGTCGCAATTGTTAGTGACGGAAAAATCACCGGTGACGGTCAAGTTCGAAATCGTCAGCGGGGCGCTGCCCATGTTGCGCAGCAGTGAAGTATTCGGCTGGCTGACCGAACCCACGGGACGAATCGAGAATTGAATCAGTGAAGGGCTGATCGATACAGCCGGCGCGGCCGCGGTACCGATCTTGGTCACGAAAGCGTCGTTGTTCCCGCCCAGTGTGTTCTGGAGTGCGGCGGCTGTCACGGGATAGTCCGAGGAGTTCGTGTATCCGGTCAGGTAGATAGCGCCAGCCGAGTCCACGGCAATTCCGCCGGGGTAATCGTTTCCATAGCCGCCGAGGAACGTGCTGAACAACTGGGTGGCGCCGGTTGGATCGAGTTCCTGCAAAAAAAGGTCCTGTCCGCTGGTGAAGACTTCGATGGGATTGACCAGAGAACTTGGGTCCCCGCCTCCCGACTCGCTGAATATGTAGGCGTCGCCGTTGGCGTCCACCAGTAGGGACTGCGGGTTGACGTCAACCGAACCCGACAAAAAAGTGGAGTAATCGATCGATGCCCAGGTCGGATCAACCTTGGTGATGAAACCGCTGGAGCAACCATCCTCCGAGGGGTCGCACAGGTTTGGAGTGGTGATCGGAATGACGTTCTGCTGCCACGAGTAAGTCGTTCCCGCTACGTAAGCGGCGCCCAGAGAGTCAAAGGCGACCGCGTTCAGACTCAGGTAATACTGATTGCTCGCAACCGCTCCGAGGTAAGTCGAGTAGAGAAGGTTACCCGAGGAACTGAACTTGCCGATAAAACCGACCTGTTGATCGCTGTTCGTTACGTTGGAGGTTTGATAAGCGCCTTCAGTCGTCGGGAAATCGTAGGTGTTCGTGTTGCCGGCAACATAGGCATTCCCGCTGGCGTCCGCGGCTACGCCCACAATCGAACTATACGGTGAAGGCCAGCAAGGGCCCGAGTAGCAACTCTGGACGACGTTGCTGCTGCCGCCGTAGAAGGTGGAGTACACTGGCGCCGTGCCGTCCGGGGCAATCTTAGTCACGAACCCGTACTCGCCCCAATATCCGTTTTGGTTGGCTGCCGTGGTTGGTTGATATGCGTTGACCACCGGAAAATTCTGCGACCAGGTGCCGCCCGCAACGTACAGGTAGCCGTTGCCGTCGAGCGCGATGCCGTAGGGATAATCCTCGTTGTTGCCGCCCAGGTACGTGGAATACAGGAGGGACGATCCGTCCGGAGAGATCTCGGTGATGAAACCATTAAGATATCCCGGCTGGCTGGCCTGATAAGCATTCACCGTCGGGAAGTCGTTCGCATAGGTATACCCAACGATATATACGTCGTTCGAGCTATCCATCGTCATGGCTGTGGGATAGTTTTCCGAGCTGCCGCCGACGTAGTCTGCATAAAGAAGACTGGATCCACTCACATCGAGTTTGGCGACGAAGGCGCACTGTCCGCCCGGGGGCGGACCATTCTGCCCCGCCAGCGGGAAGTTCGTCGACTGCGTCCAGCCGGCAACGTAGGCGCTGCCATTGCTGTCGACCGCTATGCCCACAGCCTGGTCGTTGGCCAAACCGCCGAGGAACGTGCCGTAGACCAGCACCGGATCAATGACCAGCGGCATCGTCTTGTCATAGGGGCCGAGAGCAAAAGACAGGTGCGTGGAATTCTTCAACGTGTATTGGCCGGTAACCGGTACTTGCATCCCGTTAAATTCCTGATAGACGATGGGAGCCAGCAAGCGGACTTCGTCTCCGCTTTTTTGAAGGATCAGGTCGCCATTGGCTGCGAGGCTCAGGTGATCGGCTCCTTTTACATCCATTTGAATCTGGCTGGGGTCGGCCCCCGGCGCCAACACAAAGTCGTGCTCCACTCGGGACTGGTTGCCGTAGTAGACGAGATCGATGCCGGGATAGATCTCTTTGTAACGCACTTGCTTGTAGGTGGGAACGTTGGTCTGCCACTTCTTTGGATCTTTGCCGATAAAGTAGTTCACCTTGCCGGGCTGAGGCTGCTCACCGACGATGGTGGGGTTAGCTTTGGCGCCGGTCAGATTGAGTTGCAGGACTGTGTTGTGGGGGGCCTGATTCGCGATCTGCGCCGAGGCATACTTTGCTGCTCCCGAGGTTGTTCCCGAGGCTGTACCCAGCGTCACGGATGAGGGCCGGAGGTCGAGCACCATCTGTCCAGCGGTCAGGTAAACGGAATAGCCGCTGCCGTGGGCCATAAACTTTACTTGCGAATTCGTTTGCCCCTGGTTCGCTTCGAAGGTTAGCGGAAGCTTGCCGTAATTCGCCTGGGCTTGACGGCTCAGGACGGGGTTCTGTGGCGCAGCTGGTGGTTTGCCAGATATAGTTTGCGCACTACTCAAGAAACTGGTGATCAGTACCAACGTTGCGGTACAACGGAATAACGGGCGCACGGCGAATTTCATTGCTTCTCCTCAATCATTCATTAGGCAGACATTAATTGCGAAGTTACGTCCGTGAAGTGCACAGCACTTCCCAATCCATTTGTCTCGTGAGATGGTTACGCGCGCGTGGGTTTGCGACAGAATTCCCATGAACTCGCTCGCGACTGAGTTTCTGCCCATGTCATCGATTTTCGAGATCCAGTGAGTTCGGAGTTGGGGGCAAGTGTCTGGGCAGGTGGCCAGTGTCTCGTGTCCGCTTTTACTACACCCGTCCAATTCACGAATAGCGATTCGTCGTGACTACATTCAGATCACTGACTTCATTGGGAATTCGCGAGCCAAAAGTGGTACAGACAACAACGCTTGCTCGCGAAGCACTGAAGCACGAACGCGACCTCGCGCAACCCTGACACGGGCCACAATGCGGTACCCCAATTTTAAGGATTTTCAAACCCGAGAAATGAAGAAACCGTGTCCCGCGATCGAGCAGATATCGAATTTGTGTCTGGGCTTACTTCCGTAACTTCGATGCGATCGCGCCACGCATCGCAAAGACGAAACGCCAATGGACGAGAGGAATGCCGTGCTGGATCACATGGCCCCCGCAACGCGGCAAGCAGTCGAAACTTTGGTGGGCGCAGTAGGATTTGAACCTACGACTTCCACCGTGTGAGGATGGCACTCTACCGCTGAGTTATGCGCCCTTTGCCTGCGGTTCGGTCGTTGCAGTGTTTGCAACGGGTTGGTGTCTGTGGAAGTGTCCGGTCGGGCTTTCTTCCTCCTGCAATTTATCCCAGAAATGTGATGGTGTCCAGCGCTTTTGGACACTGTGGTGTCCTGGGTTAGGTGCTTTGTGCCGGATCGTTGGCGGGGGTTCGGCTGGCAGTTTGGCGCTCGGTCGGCGGTGTCCTGGGTGGGTGTCCGGCGGGTGGGACTCGGGAGCCGGATCGCGGCCCGGCTCCCGGATGGTCTTTCTGCGCGTTCCCTTGTTTCTGGGTTCGATGATGGCATGGTCGTTGTTTTCTGGTTGGTCTGTTTTGCTCAGTTTGGTGTTTCGGGGGTCCCCTGGCGGCCGTGTTCCGCGTGGAACGTTGGGGGATGGGGGGGTGGTCTTTTTTGGCTGCGCGGCGTTCGCTGTTCGCTGTTCACCTGGCTAGGTCTGCCGCGCTCGATGCGATGGGTGCGAGAGGAAATCGTGCGCGTTCTTCGCGCCCCTTCCCCCCGATTTCATCTCGCAGGGTCCCATCGGAGCGAGCGCGGCGGGGTTGGGGTTGCTTTGCCTGTTTTGCGGGCGCGGTTTTTGCGCCCGCCTGTCGGGGCGGTGGGTGCCCGTAGACGGGTCGCGCTCTTTGCGACCCGGCTACGGGTAACCGCCCACGTCACCGGCTGGATGTGGGGTTGGGGTTGCTTTGCTTTGACCGCTGCAAATGACGACGGCCGCTTTTGCTACGGCCGCGTTCTTTGCGGCCGTCGCAAAAGGCACGCCAGCGTACTGAGCTGGCGGTGACTGGTGGCGCGGACTTTGCGCCACCAGCGGCCGGCACGGGGGAGTGGCGCACGGGTTGCGCCGCGGGGGCAGAGCCCCCCAGACAACCGGCCCGCGTTTTTTGCGGGCCGCTCCTCTTTTTGCCGGGAACGACGACGATGCAGCGGGGCGCGGGCTCCGTGGGTTTTGCGGGCAGCGGGCTCCGGTGTCCGCTCCTCTTTTTGCCGGGAACGACGACGATGCAGCGGGGCGCGGGCTCCGTGGGTTTTGCGGGCAGCGGGCTCCGGTGTCCGCTCCACACTACTTTGGGTTGGCGTGGTGTTCGCGTTCGTAGCGGATGGCCAGGGTGACGCGGCTGTCGCAACGGAGGCGGGCGAAGATTTTTCCCATGTACACCTTGACGGTGTTTTCCTTGAGGCCGAGGAGCTCGGCTACGATGGCGTTGCTTTTCGTATGATTTGTGCAGGACGGCAGCGATCCCGATTACTCCGGTAATCGACGGCGCGGGCGCCTCGGCTTCCTGGTAGCGAGGCGGTCTGGGGTAACATAGGCCCCGATGCGTTTCTCTCGGCTGGCAGTGGTGGTCCTGGTTGTTGCTGCTATGGCTGCCCGCGGCGCGGGCAGCTTGCACGGCGGCATTCGTCCGCGCATTGGAATCGAGAAGTATTACTACCTTGCGGCCAGGACTACAGATCGTCATCAGTTCCGGCAGGGGTCCGACTTCGTCAACTCTATCGCCGTATGCTGTTTCTCTTTTCCCGATGCGTCCACGCCAACCCCAGCAGCCGCCCAGTCCCGCCACCAGAATCTGGCGTTGAACTCGCTCGGCCCATGCGGTTAGCGCTAAGACGCCCTTCTCTGCTTCGACCAAGACTAGCGGGACGCTTGAATCCTTCACTAATTTGCCGGCTCCGGGGAGCAAATACAAATGCCTTCGGTCGCCGTAAGGACAGATGTACTTCTTTTTCGGCTGGCCATTTTCGATCTCGGGCCTGTCTCGTCGGACCCGCGCTGTGTGCCGACGGTCAGTGAGCGGATCAAAGTACGGGAACGCAATGCCAGATAGATCCATGGTCCGAGAACCGGTAAGGCCGAATCGTGAACGGGCTTCCGCGTCATCCACTCGCTCTATCCGAGCACGCTGCAGCAGTTCGGGTCCGATGCCCAGTTGGCTGAACATCTCCATGTCGCGCGCCAGGAGTTTCATCAGCAGCTACGGAAACGTGTTTATAGATCCGGAAGGGGGAAGGGACCCGGCATGGGTGACGGAGGCCGGCTACAACGTTCTACACGACTACGGTCTGTCTTATGCACCCAACACGTTTAAGTGGCAAGGCGACATTATTGAGCAATCCGTTAAATCGGGCGATCCCCGCGAGATCGAGCTGCGGCTCGTCTTCTATTTCGACGCCTGTTGCGTTTCGATCCGCCCGCTCTCAACGTCGCCCTTGAGGTTCACATCGGCGTCGTTCGTGTACAACACCGTCTTGAACCCCGCCGCTCGTAAGGTTTCCAACTCTCGCTTGTCGGCCAGCATCATGTGGAAACGCATCCCGCTGGCACGCTCGCTGTGGATGGTCAGCGTGTCTCCGGCGCTTTCTGCGTAGCCCACAACTTTGTCGGCGACGAACCTGGAGTTGAGCATTTCGACAACGCGCGCGGCAGACATAGTGCCGTCGCCGGAAGATGCAGGTGTAGCGGCGTTGCTTGACTTTCCGCTGATGGCCGTCTGCTGAACTACGTCAAACTTGATCCACTCATCTTTCTTCCCCAACGTCGCTTGCACTTCAAGGTGTCCCTTTTCGATACGACCAAGGAATGCACCGGGGTTCAGCGCGTGGCACTGACTCCAACGCACGTTGCGGGTGCATGTCATCACCATGCGGCTCGTGTCCGACTCGGCGAGGATATAGACGACCGGCTTACGGATGTCGATATTTTGAGAGGACGGCGGCGTGAACGTGGTTGAGCACGTACTGGAGCTGGTTCCGTTTGCGTAGATGTCGCCGTTGTTGGAGATGTTCCCGTTCACGTAGGTGCTGCCGTTGCAGGATGTGTTGGAATGCCCCGGCCAAGTAAACGTCATTGTGTTATGCGTCGTCGTCCACTGGTAGCCGAGCACGGTAAGACGAAATGTGTCCTGCGCCATCGCCATTGGCGACAGAAAGCATGCGGCGAGTAACAGGGGTAGTGGAACTACAGCGTAGTGCTTCATTGCCATCCTCCGTTTAACCCGTGAGCTACGCACCGGAGCTGGCGCTCCGCTGCGCGCGATCCAACTATTTGGGTTAACGTCGCCAGGACGGTACAACTGGATCGCCGCTCGGAGTACACGCAAGCCCGAAGAAACTCAAGCTAACAAATCAGCGTCCGGTCAGCTATAGCACGAACGTGACATCGAGCATGTCGTCATTGAACCGCTACGCTGACGTGCGACGATGGCAACGGTAACGTCGTGTTCACCAAGGAGATCGAGAATACCGATTTTCCGCTGGATGAAATCACGCTGTACTTCGCTAACAACGTGATCCACTTGCCCAGCGAGTACTGACCAGCGCTAAACCCTCGCTGGCGCGGGTCTTCTCTTGCCTGTATGCGAGAAATGCCATGGGTCTTCCAGTCACCCACCCCGGCGGGGCAGTTCTCGCCCCGCAACGCCCCTCCCCTAAAACCAACGGATGTGAAGCCCTCCGATGGAGAAGTTGAGGCAGGATAAATGTACAATGGTTGTCCCTCCCTCTACATAGCTTTCACGCAGACACTTTATGGTTTCGTGCCCAGAGGTCGGTCAGTTAGTAGTTGTCCGCAAGCGCCCCTTCGTTGTTATGGAAATCGTTCCGTCGGCGGTGAATCCCGCGACCGCCGGTGAAGTTACGTCGCACCTGCTTAAGCTTTCCTCGGTTGAAGATGATGGTCTCGGTGAGGAGCTGGACGTTGTTTGGGAACTCGAACCAGGAACCTCCATTCACGAAAAGTCTACCCTACCTGCCCCTACGAGCTTTGACGATCCCACTCGTCTCCAAGCGTTCTTGGACGCTGTAAGGTGGGGCGCCATCTCGCAGAGCGACGATCGCGCGTTGCATTCGCCTTTCCGGAGCGGCATAGAGATTGACGAATACCTCCGGAAGGCGCGCCGACGCGATCTAGGTCACTGCCAGGCGCCTGCTTACGAGATTCTCGACTCCGCCAGCAATCACCAACGACTGCGGCACACTGCCCAGCGCCGGGAACGCAAATTTCTCTTCGAGACCGACGCGGTTGGCGAGGTACCTGGCGGTTGTGGCAATGCTGCGGTGTCCAAGGTGGGCTTGGACGGTGCGCAGGTCTTTGGTTGCGTCCCAGATTTCTTCGGCGCTGGTGCGGCGGAGGTCGTGGACGCGAAGCTCGGCGCGGACGCCGCACTTCTCTTTTAGCTTTGTCCAGGAGCGGGAGAGGCGTGCGTTTTTGCCGGTGTGGCCGCCCTTGGGCGATTTGAAGTAGTTGATGATGGGCAAGTCCGGCGGGATATCCAACGGAAGTGCCCGGAGGATGCTGGCGATTTCTTCGGTCACGGGCAGAGTCTGGTGAACGTTGCCCTTGGTGGTGAAGGTTAGGGTGCGGTTGCGAGGGTCGTACATGCGGGGTGTGATTTTGGTGGCGGTGCGGTGGCGAAGGCCGAGGTCCGCGCAAAGCAGGATGAAGATGTACATGCGTGGGCTGGCGTTGGCTAGTAGGGTCTCGCGCTCTTGATCGGAAGCGATGACGGTGCGCGGGCCGGGTTGCTGGAATCGGGGAACTGATTTGGAGATGGTGAGGGGCGCTACGCGGATCTCTTCGAGCCATGCGAGGAAGCGGCGTAGCGACTTGGACGCTGAGTTATGCGCCCTTTGCCTGCGGTTTTGTCATTGTAGCAAATCGTGCCAGTCCTTCCGGCATCCGCAGCGCCTCCGCACCGCCTCTTGACCGCCTCCTCCGCTCCCGGTAGCCTCTTTGCAACGCCCTTGCATGGCCGCTTCCGACACTCCCGACGCTCGCCCTTTAACTGATTCACGGGAAAACACTTCCGCGCGCCTCCCCGGCCCTGAAAACGCACAACTTTCTCCCGCGGACGGGGTTTCTACCAATGTGAGCAGCGTGGCCATAGATCGCGAACTGCTGGGTCGTGGACTGCTGGATCGCGGACTGTTGGATCGAGCGCTGCCAGGGTTTGCGGGAGCTTCGTCGTCCACGTCGGCGCCCGTTACCATGGCTGATTCCACCGTCACCGCCGATACCGCCTTTTCCGACGTCGACGTAATGCTGCGGGTAAAGACCGGCGATGAGTCCGCCTTCGCGTATCTCGTACAGAAGTATCGCCGGCCGATGGTTGGCTTCATGTACCGGCTGTGCCACAACCCTTCGACGGCGGAAGAACTGGCGCAGGAAGTTTTCCTGCGCGTGTACCGCTCGCGCACCAGTTACGAGCCGAGCGCGAAGTTCACGACCTGGCTGTATCGCATCGCGACCAATCTCGCCGTGAACCACGCGCGCGATACGCGGCACGAGCGCGCGGAAAACACGGTGCGCCTGGATGAGCCCGATCAGGAAACGGGCACCACGCCCGATCTGGCCGATGACGCGCTCTCGGCCGAAGAGCAGATATTAAAGCGGGAACGGCTGGCAGCCATCCGCAACGTTGTCAATTCGTTGCCCGAGCGCCAGCGCGTAGCGGTCATCATGCACAAGTATCAGCAGATGGATTACCGCCAGATCGCCGGCGTGCTCAAACTGAGCGAGTCCGCCACCAAGTCATTGCTGTTCCGCGCCTACGAAACGCTGCGCGAGCAGCTCAAAGAGTTCGTTTCAGGGAAGTAAGGGAAGTAGAGGATAGCAGTATGAATTGCAATGAAATTCGCGAACTGTTGCCGGATTGGGCTGCCGGCATGGAAGCGGTCACGCTGGCGCCGGAAGTCGAGAAGCACGTGGCATCGTGTGCCGCCTGCGCCGCCCATCTCGGCGAATTGCAGAAAACCATGGCGCTGCTCGACGAATGGCAGGCGCCGGAGCCTTCACCATATTTCGACACCCGCCTGCAGGCGCTCCTGCGCGAAGAAATGGCGCGCCCGCAAGCGGCATGGTTCAGTTGGCTGCGGCGTCCGGTTTGGGCCATGTCGCTGGCGGCGGTATTATTTGCCGGAGCTCTGGGCATTGGCGTGGGCAGCAAGTCGTATCTCTACCAGACGGATGTTATTCCGACCGGAATTCCAGCCCTCGCTCTGCCGGTAGAGCCAGGAACCGCGGTTGGCGATCTGCAGGCGCTGGAGAAGAACGACGAACTCTACGCCGATTTTGATGTGCTCGACCAATTGCAGGTGCAGGATGACGTAACCGCGAATCCTTAAAGGTCCGGGATGAAGATTCGCAAAGCTTAGAGATTCGCGAACCATAGTCTCGCGGAAGTTTCGCAAACGGTAATCGAAGAGCCATCACGAGGGACAACTATGTTGGGCCGGAGAATCGTCGTGTGCTGTCTGGCGGCAATCCTGCTGTCGGCTCCGGTTTTCGCCCAGCAGCGGCATACCCCGCCGCCACCGCATCCGCCACAGCCGCATCCGCAACCACAGCGGCATCCGCAGCCGCAAAACAAGCAGCAGCAACAACGCGAGCAGCAACGACGTCAGCAGGAGGAGCGGCAGCGGCAGATTCAGAAACAAGCCCATTCCAACCCGGCGCGTCCCGGCGAAATTCGACCCAACGAAACGCATCCGCCACAGAACCAGCCCGGCCATGCCGGGAACTGGCTCCAGCGGTATCGAAACCTGGCCCCCGAACAGCAGCGCCGGGCCCTCGAAAACGATGCGCAGTTCCGCAAGCTCCCGCCGCAACAGCGCGCCCAGTTGCTGAACCGGTTGCAGCACTTTTCCAGCCTGCCTCCGGAGCAGCAGGAGCGTGTGCTTAAGCGGATGGAAACCTGGGAGCACCTGACTCCCGACCAGAAAACGCGGGCGCGCCAGCTTTTTGAGCAGTTCAAACAGTTGTCACCCGACCGCCGTCAGGCCGTCAACCGGGCGATTCGCGACATGCGCGACCTGACTCCCGAACAGCGCGACCAACTCATCAACTCCGAGCAGTACAGGAACTCATTCTCCCTGCAGGAGCGCGTCACGCTCAGCGGGGCCGCCCACTTGCCGCTCGCACCCGGCGACGGCCTGCAGGCCGAACCGCCGGAGTAGTAAATCAGCCCTGGAAAGAAAAGTGACGGCAGCAGCGCTGAAGCGATGACTGGACGACGCCTCAGTTTTCGGTTTCATTCGTGAGAGATCTAGAGAAAACTTGACGCTGAGAGCTCAGCGCCGGATCAGCGCCATCACCCAGCCCGCCACAAACACTCCACCCACGAACAGGGCGAAGCAATAAAGTCCATACTTTACCTGTTCCATCGTCGAATTGCGTTGGGTGATGCCGAAAACCACCGAGGCGAAGAGGGCGAAGACGACTGCGGCCGAGAAGTGCGACAAGTTGATGGTCACGGCTTCTTCCCCAGCGCAATGTGATGCGCATCCGCCGCCGCGATGAAGTTGAGAAGGCCGGCCACGATCAGAAACGTCTTGCCATAATCCGCCGCAGCATTCGCCGCCATCACGTCGCCCCAGTCCATGATGCGCGCCAGGAAATACAACACTCCCGTGCCCACGTCGCCCACAAAGCCCAGGATGTCGAGAATGTCTCCGCCGTTCGGCTTGTAAATCCGGCCCTGCATCCCCAGACCAATCAGGAACATTGCCACCACCGACACCAGCAGCAGGACGCCGCGGCCGTAACGCCGGAGCAAAATGTGTCCGCCGCCCGGAATCAGCCAGCCGACAATCGGCGCGACCACCGCCATCGTGGTTAGCGGGTATTCCGGATCAGCCGCCGCTGCATTCTTCGTCTTATCCTTGTCTGTCGTTGGCTTGGCCATTCAGAGGGTCACGATCTCTCGTTGAATTCTACCAGTGACTTCGGCGCTGCCCGGCCGCACCAGCACATCCACCTCCAGGCGCACGCCAAATTCGGGCAGGTAGATGCCGGGCTCGATCGAGAACAGCGAATTGGGAAGAATGCGACGCTCGTCGTGAATCTCCAGATCATCCATGTTCGCGCCGTTGGCATGCACCTCGGTCGCAATCGAGTGGCCGGTTCGGTGGATGAAATAATCCCCATACTTCGCCTGCTTGATGTGACCCCGCACCGCGTGATCCACTTCCCATCCCGCAATCGCCTTTTGGGCAGAGACTGCGTTTTGCACGGTCTTCACGCCGAGGTCGCGCGCTTCGCGGACGATCCTGAAAATCTCGCGCTGCCGGTCCGACGGAGACTGGCCCACAAACCCCACCCACGTAATATCGTAGTAAACCGCGCCCGGCGTGTTTTTCTTTGCCCACACATCCAGCAGAACAAAGTCCCCTTCACGAATGGGCACCGGACGGCTGGCGCTGGGCTCGTAGTGCGGATTGCCGCTGCCGGCGTTCACGGCCACGATCGGCGGATCATCGGTCACCATGTTCTCGCGCTGGAAAGCCTCCATGAAAAACTGCTGAATTTCATGCTCGTGCGTGCCGCCGCCGCGCACCCGCCGTCCAATTTCCTTGAAAGCTTCGGCCGTAACCGCGTCGATCACATCGCGCGCCGCAAAGTGCGATTTGATCTGTTCGTCGGTCAGCGTCGCTTCGAACTGCGCGATCAGGTCCGCCGCGCTGACAATGTTCTTGCCCAAACCGCGGATCATATCCGCGGTGCCCGCGTCCACCATCGAAATGGTGAAAACAAAATTGTTAGCCGAGAACTGCATCGCCACGTCGCGATACGGCGCCAGCATCTGTTTCAGGCCGTCGAATAACTCTTGCCAACCGGCATACTGCTTCTTCGTGCCGGGCAAGGTATCGAGGTGCCCCGATTCGATCTTATGCACCAACTTTACGGGTTCGCCTTCGGCAGGAATGAGATAGTACCAGCGGCGCGTGACCATGAGCCCATCCGGCAATCCCAGCACGCGATAAGCGATCGGGTCGCGATGGTGATGATCGTAGAAAAGCCAGGCGTCAATATTGCGCTCGCGCAGGGCTTTCTGAATGGCGGAGAGGTCCATATCAAACGGTTATTCTACACGACCGTTGGCGTCGGAGGATTTCGGGAGACTCGTAACCCCGTGATCATCGGCGCGGGTTGGACGGCCAATACCCTGAGTCGCCCTCATCATCCTCGCGCAGGAAAATCATCCACACGATCCCGCAAAACGCCAGCACCGCGATCGACGCGAGCAGGATAAGCCCAGCAGTACCGCTAAGGCGGTTATCGAACAGGAACACAACCCCGGCGAGCCCAGCCACTGCCTTCACAATCGGACGTAGAATCCGCTTTAGCATCGCAGCAGACAGCCAAGTATAGTCGCAGTCGCGGCACTAATTCTTGAAGGGGTTGAGAATCCGTACATCAAGTTGCGCAAAATCTCGTTCGTTCCGGGTCGCAACAATCAAACGATGGACCCGCGCAGTAGCGGCGATCATTGCGTCCTCCATCAACCCATCCGGCTGCCGGTCCATGAGTCGGCCCCATTCCCGAAAGCACTGAGCGTCCATGGGGAGCACTTCATAGACCGTGGCCAACTGGTCCACCCAGCGCTCGATTTCCTCCGCCTTCAGTGGGTCCTGATGCTTGGTCTTCTCAATCCCGACTTGTAATTCTGCCAGGGTTACAGCGGACAAGAAAATCCGCCCCGCCTCCATTCCGCTGAGCCATTGCAGCACTGCTCCATGGGGACGTGGCTTCCGCGTTTCAGACACGACGTTAGTGTCGAGGAGGTATTTGTTCACTCGAACTCCACCACGGGCCGGCTGCGCCAGACGCGGCGTTTGCCGATAATGTCGTCGAAGCGAGGTTCGGGTGCCAGCAGCACTTCCTTCAGACTGGGCCGGGCAGCCTTTTGCAGCCTCTCCCATTCCTCGATCGGCACCAGAACGGCGGTCTTAACTCCGCGGCGGGTGACGATCTGCGGTCCCTTCTTGATGGTTGCATCCAGGAACTCGCTGAAACGGGCCTTCGCGTCCTGCACTTGCCACGATGCCATGGTTCACCTTCTCGCTTGATTGTACTGACTAGTCATCTGACTAGTCAATAACAAACCGACGGGGAGCGTAGAACGCTGCCGGCGAGACACGGCCGTTGCGCACTGCATCCGCCTCTCGTTTGTGGTAGAAAATAATGTGATGCTCCGTAAAGCTAATGAAAGCCTCTGGCAGTCTTAAGCCGCAGTCCATCCCGCAAAAATCAGGTGCATCATGTTAAGGGCAATCTTCATTGCGTTGTCGGAGAGCCGTTCCCTGCGAGCCGTCGCCGAGCGCTCCAGATTCGGCCAGCGTACCAGCGCCCGCTTCGTCGCCGGCACCGAGGTCGCCGACGCCATTCGCGCCGCCGCCGCCATGAATCAACTCGGCGCCGGCGTCTCCATCGACAATCTCGGCGAGAACGTTACCAACGCCGACGAGGCCCGCGCCAGCGCCCAGCTCTACCATCATTTGCTCGACGAGATCGCCGCCAGCAAACTGAACGCCAACATCAGCCTAAAACTGACCCACATGGGCCTCGATGTGGACGAGAAAATGGCCTACGAAATTGTTCGTGGCCTGGTCGCCAAGGCAGCCGGCATGTCGCCCCCAAATTTTGTGCGCGTCGATATGGAGGGCTCTCCCTACACTCAGCGCACGCTCGCCTTCGTTCGCGAACTTCACCGGGTTCCGGGCAACGCAAATAACGTCGGCACGGTTATCCAGTCGTATATGCGGAGCGCCGAGACCGACGTCGAGAATCTGCTTTCCGAACGCATCCGTATCCGGCTCTGCAAAGGCGCATATAAAGAACCTGAAGACATTGCCTTCCAGAAAAAGTCCGAGGTCGACGCCAGCTACGTCAAGCTGATGAAGATCCTGATGAAGAGCGGCGTCTTTCACGGCCTAGCCACTCACGACGAGGCCATCATCAAAGAAGCCAAGGCCTTCGCCACGCGCGAGAATATTCCCCGCAGCGCTTTTGAATTCCAGATGCTCTATGGCATCCGGCGCGACTTGCAACAGAGCCTGGTAAAAGAAGGTTGGGGCGTCCGCGTCTACATTCCCTTCGGAACCGAGTGGTATCCCTATTTCATGCGGCGGTTGGCCGAGCGCCCGGCCAACGTATTGTTTATCGCGAAGAACCTCCTGCGGAAGTAAGGCTATTAATATCATAAACTTAAGCCTGAGTCGGGCGGCAGGCCAAAGCCTGCGTCCCTGGGCGGCTCGCTTTTTTTTGCACACGCGAAGGGAATCGGCCAGCGTTCTCGTTTTCTAAATTGGAAGCTAACTCGGATTCGGCTCATCGCAAGCCCCCCTCGGAGAAGTGGTGGAGTCCGGCCGCGTGCAAAGGGTCTGTTCAAGACGATCTTGTATTGGGACTCCAGTTTCCAAACTATCCTCCGCGTTGCCACGGGGAAGGGCGACGCGGAGGTTTTTCGTTAGGTTGATGATGTTTTCTCCGGCCGCGATCCTGCCTTACCCCTCCCAAACAAATGCGTCAAACACCCTCGTCGAATCAAACCCAATCCGTTTATAGAGCGCAATCGCCCGGTCGTTCGCTTCCGTCACGGTCAACGAGATGAACCGGAATCTCCGCGCACGCAGATTTTTGGTCGAGGCGGCCATCAGGGCTTCGCCCAACCCGGCCGAACGGTATTCCGGGAGCACGCAGACCTGGGTGATGTGTCCCACGTCGGGACGCACCCGCGAACAGAGAATCAGTCCGATCAGAGTGCGGGTGCGGCGCTGAAACACGACAAAAGAGGCCTTGGGATCGAACGTCCCGCATCCCGGGAAACGAACGATGTTGTTGAGAAAGCGTAACGAACCGGTCAAGGTGCGGTACTGATCGTTGATTTCGGAATCGACGTGATTGCGATAGGCGGCAGTAATCAGTGCGGCGGCGGACTGGTATTCGTGCTCCGACCAGGGACAGACTTCGAACTCCGGCGGCAGCGTCGGCGCGACCGTCTCGGGATGCTTGCCGATTTCGAAATTCATAAACACCCGCGGATGCCGGCTGAATCCCTGTTGCAGAAAAGGGCGCGCGACTTCTCCCGTATCTTGCGCCAGCAACTGAGCCTCGACGCGATGGATGCCGGGAGACTGCTGCAGGGTTTCGATGACGTGCGTCAGCAAGCGCTCTTGGACCTCGTGACGATCGTATCCGCGGCCGCCATCGCCCCCGGAGTCGCGGACAAAAAGATCTCCGATCACGCCCTTGCTCTGCTCGTACACAAAGAACGAGTACCCACAAATGCTGCCGCGCTCGATGGCGGCGTAACCAGGCAGAATTTTCGCGTCCATATAACGCAGGATCATTTCCGCGGACGTGGTGTAATCCCAGGCCAGAAGGCGTCCCCACAAGGCGATCTCATCTTCCAGCAGCGGGCGAATGTCGGCGGAAGAAAAATGTCGGAGATCGAGGATTTCCATAAAAGCCCAGTGTCAAGTGTCAGAACACGCGCGCCTGCGAGAAATCAATTCTTAATTCGGCGTCCGGCGCCTGACACCCGCGCCTGACGCCCAAGCTAATCCTTTTCCTTCCCCACCCAGTACAAATCCAACTTCTGTGCGGGGATACTCGCTAAGTATGATACGCGGCGCCCAGGAACAAGCAGGGCAACTTGAGATTGCGTACCTTGTGCCGCAACCAGGACGTGAGCCGCGGCCGGAATCGTTCCACTCTCATAGGGCTGGGCGGCGCGATTGAGATAAAACTCCAGTCCATATCTCTGCACGCGATTGAGTTGATAGAGGGCAATGGGCACCGGTTCGTGCGAAAAGCCCTGAATGCTCTCGGCAATGGGGCGGGACGATTGAGTGGCGTCGATCACGGGGGCGGCCCGGCGAATAACGGCCGCGACACTGAGCACCACGGCGAAAGCCGTAATCCGGCTCAGCAGGCGCAGTCCCGTACTGGAGAGCAACGCGGCGGCTATGCACAGAGCAGCCAAGGCGCCAATCGCAAGCGCGTAGTGGGCTTCCTGTCCCCACTGGAGCCGGTGATTGAGCGCAATCGAGCCGGCCGAAAGCGCGGCAAAAATCAGCAGTCCGCACAAAAGTCCGTGAGCGGCAGCGAACCCCAGCGAAAGTTTCCTTTTTTCACTGCGCCGGGCGGAAAGATAGTCGGCAACCAGTAATGCTCCCGCGGGGACAGCCGGCAGAATGTAACCGGGCAACTTCGACTGCGATGCGCTGAAAAACAGGATCGGCACCAACATCCAAAGCAGCAGAAATAGCTGCCAGGAATCCTCCGGACTGGAGAAGGCCTCCATTTTTTCGGACCAGATCAGGCGAGCACGTTTCACCAGGACAACAAGCAGCACCATCGTCCACGGCATCATCGCCAGCAGAAACACGGGCAGGTAAAACCAAAAGGGTTGACGGTGGTGATAGACGTCCTGCGAGAAGCGGGCGAGATTGTGTTCCAGGATAAAGACGCGGAAGAAGTCCGGATTTCGCAATTGGACCGCAATGTACCAAGGCAGCATCACGGCCAGGTAGAGCAGGACGCCGGGAATCCAGAGAGTACGCGGAAGGGCGCTCCAGTCGCGTTTCAACGCGACAAATAGAAAGACGATAACGGCAGCCAAAACAGGCGCGACTGGGCCCTTGGCCAAAGTTCCGAGCGCCAGAAACATGTAAAAGACAGCGAGATTGATGCGCCGCCGGTTTTCGTACCACGCGTACCAGGCCAGCAATGCAATGGCAAAGGTAGCGGCCAGCGGCATGTCGGTCGCGGCGGCATGGGCAAATCCAATCACACCGGCGCAACTGGCCGTGATCAGGGCGCCGTCAAATTCACTGCCCGGCCGAAAACGCCGGAGGAAAAAGTAGATGGCTGCTACGAGCAAGGCAGCGTCGAAAGCGGCAGGCAAGCGGGCAGCCTGATCGCCGACGCCCATCCAGCGAAACGACGCCATCGCTTGCCAGTAATACAGCACGGGTTTTTCCAGCCAGGCTTTGCCTTGCAGGGTGGGAGTCACCCAATCGGAGCGCTCAAGCATCTCGCGCGCCACTTGCGCATAGCGAGGCTCGTCGGCGCCAAGCAGTCCAAACGCTCCCAAGCCATAGAAGCAAAGGAATCCGCAGAACGCTATCAGCAACAAAATGTCGGTGCGGGATAACGGATTCCTGGAGGGATTCATTGGTCGCGATGATTCGTGGATGACTCCGCGTTCAACACCGGTTCCGCTTGTAATCGCTCAACCACGCGGGACACGGCCACGGCCAAAGGTCCATCGATGGAAAAGCCGCTGGCGCACTTGTGGCCGCCGCCGCCGAAATGCTCGGCCACGCGGGAAACATTTACTTCTCCCTTACTGCGCAGGCTGATGCGATAACGGCCATCCAGAAGTTCGCGGAAGAAAATTGCCACCTGCACGTCGGCCATGGAAAGCGCATAGTTGACCAGCCCCTCGCAATCTTCTTCGCGAGCGCCCAACCGCTGCATCTGCTCCCGCGTCACCCAGATCCAGGAGAGCGGTCCTTCGCGATGCAGGTTCGAAAGCGCCGCACCAAGCAGACGCATCTTGGCCGTCGAATGTCCAAAATAAATGGGCCGGGCGCAGAGCGCCGGAACCGCTCCCGCCAGCACCAGTTCCCGCGCTACCGTGAATGTATGTTCATTGGTGCCCTCGAACATGAACGAACCCGTGTCCGTCATGAGCGCGGTGTAGAGGCAGGTCGCAATGTCCGGGTCGATGGGAACGCAAGCCAGCCGCGCCAGGCGGTAGACGAGTTCGGCAGTGGCCATCACGCTGGAATCAATCCAGTTGACGTGCGCAAAGTTGCGGCCACTGGCGTGATGGTCGATATTGATGAGAAAACAGTTTTCCAGCCCTCCCAGCAGCGTACGCTTGACGCTGTCACACTCGAGTAAGACAACCGCGTCAGTCGCGGGGATGGAGTTGGCTTGAACCACGCGATCGGCGAAGGGCAGGTTCTGATAAATCCGAGGAACGCCATCGTACATGACGACCTCGGCCTCCTTGCCCATGACGCGCAGAATTTGGCCACAAGCGAGGGCAGATCCGATACCGTCTCCGTCGGGCCGGGCATGTGAGGTGACAATGAACCGTCGCCGCGCCCGAATTTCTTGTAGAACTCGGTCCAGCATGGTTGGCTCTTCGCTGTTCGCTCTGCGCTCCTTGGCTTCGGCTTTCGCAGTTGGTATTCTTAGCCCGATTGAGCGCCTGTAACCGGGCACCCCGTCAGGGTTGCGGCAAGTCCTCCGAACATCACATCCCCCTTTAGGAAGCTGCGGAAATTGAAACCAGATGCCCTTTTAGGGGCTGACGCAGCGAAATCAACTTTTTCCGCAGCCTCTCAGGGGTTGGGTTGTGACTTCTTTCGAGCGCGCTTCTTGGCACGGACGAGAAGCTCCTCCACTCGACTCTCCAACTCATCCGCCCGATCAATCTGAAAATAGATCTCGGGAGGCCGGCGCAGCCGCAGCCGTTCCGCAAGTTCATGCCGGACGTAATTCTTTGCCGCCGCGAGCCCTTCCAGCGTGCGCTCGGCTTCCGCCTCATCGCCAGCCACGGTGACCATCACGCGGGCGGAGCGGGCGTCCTGGGCCATCAGTACCGCACTGACACTGGCCAGGCCAATACGAGGATCCGCCAGTTCGCCTTCGAGGATGGTTTCAATCTCTTCCCGAATGGCCTCGCTCAGACGCCCGCGATGATACTTCTGGCCACGATGCTCCACGACGCACCTCGAATGGAGAAAACTTGTAAGAATATCAGAAACGGTGCTCGCCGGACCGATTGATGTGGTTGATTATGAGCGAGGAGGAGAGCGGTATGTTTTGATTCACAGAAACTCGACAAATGAGTCCGAGACTTCAGCCCCGGCATTGTTGGCGATCCGGGTCGCGGCGCGTTCCACATTCTTCATCAACCCGTCGAGGTAATCACGCGAGTGCGACACGCTGACCACGCCGATGGTCGCCTGATTCCAGAGCAGGCTAGGATCGAGTTCGGCAACGGAAACGTTGAAGGAGGAGCGCAACCGATCCTTGAGGCTGCGCGTAACCTGACGCTTATCCTTAAGGGAGTGCGCTGCTTCGATGCGGAGTTCAACCGTAAGAAAGGCAATCATGAGCCATGTATACCGTAACATCGAAGGTAGATGGAGAGTTTGGCCAGTGTCCAGAAATTAGACGCTAGAAGCCGCTCCAGGGTTCTCTTGTATATGTATGATACAAAATGGCTTATAGGGACATCTCCTCTCGCTATCCCGGCTCGCGATAAAATTTCGAGCTTTTCCCCACTCCTCGTGCTACACTGGAAATCGCTAAGTTTGACTCACATGCACTTGAAGGTCGGTACCGCCAACCAGCGTCACCCCCTCTACAGCAGCGAATCTTCTCAGCACATTTCAAGAAACAAGAAAAAGGAACATCAATGGCAGAACAAGGAACAGTGAAGTGGTTTAACGACGCCAAGGGCTACGGCTTCATCAGCCGTCAGAATGGCGAAGACGTTTTCGTGCATTTCTCCGCTATTCAAGCTGGCGGCTTCAAGAGCCTGCAAGAAGGCCAAACCGTGCAATTCGACGTGACCAAAGGCCCCAAAGGCTGGCAAGCGGAGAACGTTACTGCTGTATAAGTGACGACGCTCTTAGCGATAACAAAATGCCCAGGATTCTCAGGAATCCCGGGCATTTTCACGTATGGAATCGCGGCAAGCTCATTTCCGTAAGCCGGTCGACGTAGCCCCAGCGGCTCTCACCAGGTATCGCCGCCACGTTGAGGAGGCCAGGCGCCGAACTGGCGGCGGAGCATCGCGATCTGTCCCACGTGATAACTGTTGTGCGCCGCAATTTGCCAGAGCATGGCAGCCACGGTGGATTCTCGCGGAGATTTTGGCGAACCCACATTTTTCACCTTTTGCTCCAGTACCGCCGCGTCGGACTCCGCGAGCCGGGCAAGTCGAGCCAGTAAATCAGCGAAGCGGCGAATCGAAACATGCCACATCTCATCGGCCGCGCCAGTTCCGGCAACTGCATTCGGATGCGACGGCCAGCTATCGATTGCTTTGTCCGGGTAAGATCGATCCTCACCGGCAATCTTGCCGAGGTCGTACTCCATCCAGAAATTCATGTGCTCCACGATCTGCCAGATGGAGTGCGGGTAGCCCGTAACGGTACGCGCCGCCAGTTCTACAGGAGCGTCTTCGAGGCAAGCGATTGGGTCCACGTGCGCGCCTCTGCCATATACCAGTTCGCGCAATGTGCTGTCGCCCATACTGACCCTCCTATCGACGTCTCCGCGGTGCAGAGCCGGATCGTACGACGTCGGACCGCCGCAGCAATCAGACGTTCTTTTCCGCCTCGACCATAGCGATCGATTCTTCCAGCACATCGACAGCAACGTCGGCTTCCTCTTTCGTAACGATGAGCGGCGGCGCAATCCGGATCGTGCTTGGACCACAGCCCAGGAACAGAATGCCGCGCTCAAACGCCTGCTCCACAATACGATCGCGAGCGCTGGCGCCATATTCGCGCGTCGCCTGATCTTTCACGATCTCGACGCCAATCATCAGGCCGCGTCCGCGAACGTCGCCGACAATCCTATGCTTCTGCGGCCAGTCGGCCATGCGCTGGCGCATATGGTCGCCAACTTCCTGCGAGTTGCTCAGGAGCCCTTCCTTCTCGATCACATCGAGCGTGGCTAGGGCGGCCGCAATGCAGACGGGGTTGCCTCCAAATGTCGACGCATGCGAACCGGGAATCCAGTCCATGATATCCGCCTTGCTCATGGTGACGCCCAGCGGCATTCCGGAGGCAATGCCCTTCGCCATGCAGACGATGTCAGGCTGCACACCGGTGTGTTCGACCGCAAACCATTTTCCGGTACGGCCAATGCCGCTCTGCACCTCGTCCACCACCAGCAGAATGCCGTGCTTGTCGCAGATCCGGCGCAGTTCCTGCATGAAGATGGTCGGTGCCACGACATATCCGCCCTCGCCCTGAATCGGCTCGACAAAAATGGCGGCAACTTCTTCCGGCGCCAGCACGGTCTTAAACAGCTTGTCTTCGATGTACCGGGCACAACCAAGGGCAAATTTTTCCGCATCCTGTGGACCGCCCGCGCAACCGCGATACACGTCGGGATAGCGCACGTGCGTGACTCCCGGCACCAGCGGCGAAAAACGGCGTTTCTGCTGCGGCTTGGAAGCCGTCAGCGAGAGCGCGCCCATGGTCCGGCCATGGAACGCCCCGAAGAACGCGATCATGTGCTGGCGCTTGGTGTGGTAGCGGGCCAACTTCAGGGCGCACTCGATCGCCTCCGCTCCGGAGTTTCCGTAATAGACTCTGTGCGGCCCCGCCATCGGCGCGATTTTTGAGAGCCGTTCCGCCAGCGTCACCATGCCTTCATAATAAAAATCGGTGCCCGACATGTGGATCAATTCGCCCGCCTGCTTCTGAATCGCGGCAACTACTTCCGGATGACAGTGGCCGGTCGAAGTCACAGCTATGCCCGCGGAAAAATCGAAGAACTCATTGCCATCCACGTCTTCGACCACAATGCCTCGGCCGCGCCTGGCCACCATCGGATACGAACGCGTATAGGACGGAGAAATATACTGTTCATCACCCGCCAGAATGCGCTTGGCATTGGGGCCCGGAAGCGCCGTGTTGAGCTTGGGACCGATGGTCAAAGTCTTGGTAGTCATGGAATCCTCCAGTTCAGTTCTCAGTTCCTGGTTCTCAGTTCTCAGTAGCAAGGCCAAGGTTCGAGAGAGGGTCCCCCATCCTAAGCTCGCGCCTTTTGCGGCGTCAGGGTGGGATTGCCCAATCGCGAAAGCCAAAGTAATTACCCGACAGAATAGGAAAAAGGATTAGTCGCTGCCAAAGAGATTGGCGCGCACGTGCGAAGGAAGAACGGAGAGATACCGCCGAGGACAAGCGCGTCCCTCGATCCAACACGCCTGAAGAATCGGAATGTAGCCGTTCGAATGCATAACTGTTATCAACAGTATATCCCGGCTTTCATCGCAGCGTAACCCCCAAAAAAATGTACAGCGCGCCTGGGGGGCGAACGCCCTCGTCCGCGCAGGCGAGCAAACCGGGGCCCCGTCAGCCCGTTGTTGGCTTGACTTGATGGAGCAGCTCAGCACCTGAGCTCAACGTTTGGATCGGCTTCATGCCAACCCGATATCAGCCGATGGGCAGACGCGGACTTCGTGCTCGCCCGCATCGAAGCCACCCAGGAGCGCATTGTGGTGCGCAATGATCTGCTCGAAGCGCAGGGTCCCTGTGTCTGCGGTCGTGTGACCGTCGGCAACGAGGACCACGTCATAACCGAGGCTAACGGCGCGCCGTACCGTTGTATCTATGCAGTACTGGGTCATGCATCCACAGATCACAAGTCGCTTGATCCCGGCGGCCGTGAGCTCCGCACTCAGAGTCGTCTCGAAAAACGCGTCGCAGGCGCGTTTGTGGATGACCGGCTCACCGGGTAGCGGTGCAATTTCAGGTCGAATCGGCCATCCTGGCGTTTCAGGCTCCAGCCTGTGACCAGGAACACCATCGTGCTGGACATAGATCACCGGAACGGACGCTTTCCGCGCTCTGTCGATAAGTCCGGCAATGCGCACCACGGTGCCGTCGAAGGCCTGGTCGATTTCTTTCTTGCGTGCGAGCCTGGGATCATTCATGATGCCGCGCTGGACATCGATAACCAGAAGTGCAGTTTGGGCGGGAGCCATAGTCCAATTTAACAGGTCGCGTGCGGGCCGAACACGAAGCGATCGCTAAGCAAGAAATTCACCAACGCGCACACGCCGATCGCAACCAGGTTCGACGCCACATAATTGAACCTCATCTCGCCAACCAACAGACGCATCAGCCCAAGGTTTCCCACGATGGAAACCACTCCGTTGCTGGCATTAAATTTCACCAGCCTGACCAGCGACTCCCTTGGCCGCGCCGCCGGACGATCCGCCCAGGTGAAGCGCTCGTGCCATAGGAAGTTATGGATCACGGCCATCTCAACCGCCAGACCCGTGGCCACCAGATAATCGACGCCCAGCCACGAACGGAAAACCGCCAGCGCCGCCAATTGCACCAGGATTCCGATTCCACCGACGGCATTGAACTTGACCCAGCGAAGAAAAGTCCCCTGACGATCCCAATAGGAACTGAGAACCGAGAACTGAGATCGATTCATCCGATTCTCTCCTCCCGATAAAGCCGCACCGTATTCTTCACGCAGACGACAACCAGCATCAGCAGCATTCCCACCGCTCCAATCGCGCCGCCAATGTCGAACAGCCGGTAACGCCCGTGAACCACCCACGCCCAGCGCAAAACTGCCAGGTTGCCCGCCGCCAGCAGAACGCGCAGCTCGGTCGGCCCGAAGCGCCACATCGAAAGATGAAATTCGCCAAGCGTGTAGGTCGCCAGATAAGACTGAATCGACAGCAACAGGAAAGCCACCAGCAATCCAATCGCAATCACAGGATGCATGTATCCGGAAAGCGCCAACCCGCCCATCATCGCTACGGCGCCGATGGAATCGATGATGTGGTCGACGTAAAATCCATAACGCGGACGCTGCTGCTGGCGTACCCGCGCCAAAGTCCCGTCAAGACTGTCGCCCAACCAGTTCACCGCCAGACAAAGAATCGCAGCCAGCAACATGCGGCGATCATGGCTGGCGAACCCATAACAAAGACCAGTAGCGATCTGAGCGGTAAATCCGACGAGGGTCAGGTGGTCGGAGTTGACCCACGCTGGCATGCGCTCCGCCATCCAAACCAGAGCCCGCTTCTCGGCGGCTGCCAGAAAACTTCCGTGCACCCGCGTCGCCTGCCGGAATCCAGCGCGACGGGCTTCCGCCAAGGTCCTGGGGTTGGTCTGTTCCGCAAAATCAGCAAGTGAAGTAGCCATAGTGACTCCTTTTCTGCGGTCACTATGTGGCTTGGACAGAGGGATGACAATGCAGCGCGGGTAAAACCGCGGGTAAAACGAAGATCAACCGCCAAGTCAAGATATTTCAGACAGTTAGAGGATGATCTCGCCAGGACATTGTGCTCTCTTGTGTAGGGCGGGCGCCCTCGTCCGCCCAGCCGAGCGAAGCCCGGCCAACCTCGGCGCTCAGCGATCTTGCGCGGCAGACTCCTCCACCGCAGCCCGTACCTGCTCTGCGGCCCACCCGATCTGCTCCTCCGAGATCACCGCCGGGGGCGCAATCAGCAGATGATCCCCCGCAACCCCATCCACACATCCCTGCATGGGATAAACCAGCAGCCCGCGCCGGAAACACCCATGCCCCACCCGTCCAGCGAAGTTTTTCTCCGGCGCAAACGGAGCCTTCGTCCTTTTGTCGACTACAAACTCAATGCCCCACAACAATCCGAGACCGCGAACGTCTCCCACCGCATCCAGATCGCGCAAACTCTCAAGCGCGATTTTCAAAGCAGATCCCGCTGTTCCGTCGCTCAGCGAGTCCGCCGCACGAACCAAGTTCTGCGAACGGATACAACCGAGCACCGCCCGTCCCGCCGCCACCGACACCGGATGCGCGTTATAAGTGAAGCCGTGCAGAAATGCCCCCGAGCCCGCTGCAATTCCATCTACAATTTTCTTGCTCGCAATCACCGCCCCCAGCGGAGCATATCCCGATGACAGTCCTTTCGCCGTAACCAATATGTCCGGAGCAATCCCCGAATGCTCGACCGCAAAATTCCGCCCCGTACGGCCCACCCCAGTCATCACTTCATCGGCCATCAGCAACACGCCCTCGCGCCGGCAAATATCCGCGATCGCCTTCAAGTATCCCGTCGGAGGCGTAACCGCTCCCAACGTTGCCCCGCTCATCGGTTCAAAGATGAACCCCGCAGCTTCGCCCTTCGTAGCCCGGATCGCGCGCTCCAACTCCGCGGCATACTGCTGTCCGCAGTTGTAGCAACTGTCGGTGCAGTCGAAGGCGCAACGATAGCAATACGGAAAGCCGACGTGCTCAGACTCGCGCACCATCGGCAGATAGACCTCGCGCCGCTTCCTGTTTCCGGAAACCGCGAGCGCCCCCAGTGTCGATCCGTGATAGCTCTGCTGCCGGCTCAGAATCTGATACCGGCTCTTCTCGCCGATCTCCACCTGGTACTGGCGTGCCAGTTTCAGCGCCGTCTCCACTGACTCCGACCCGCCCGAGGTGAAGTAGACCGCTCCACCCACAAAATTCTCGCCTGCGAAATCGAGCAACTCCGCCGCAAACTCTTCCGCCACCGGGGTCGTGAACTGGCTGGTATGAACAAACTCCAACTGCTGGGCTTGCGCCGCCATCGCTTCGACAACTTCGGGTACCCCATGCCCAATGAAGTTCACCGCCGCCGATCCCGAGAAATCGAGGTAGCGCTTACCCTCGCGATCCCAGACATAAACGCCCTCCCCGCGCACCGCCACGGGATAGGGCTTAAGAAAAGACCGGCGCAACACCGGCGTGCGAAGCTGTTGCTCGGCCACGGCAGGTTCGCTCACACGCGGATTATAGCAACGCCATTCGTATGGCGCGGCCACTTGCCCGCGTACAGCCGAGATTTACCCAGATGCGATGCGCGCGACAAATTCACCAATGCCGCAAGCCTTCAGCAACCGTCTTTCTTGCCGAATGCCACGAAACCATTGTCGGTTAGGCCCAAGTAATTGAAGGCGCCCTTGCCGATGCGGCCGTTGCTGGCGCGAGCCGTCAAAACAAAGAAGTCACAACAGTCGCCTTCGCCCGACGGATAGGTGAAAGTTACAGTCATGAGTCCATCGATCACTGTGAAATAGCCGGGATACTGGCTGTTGTTGGGGATCAGCGAAGCCTCGCCACTGTGCGGCCAGCCGTAGCTGCCATTGTCGGTAAGAGCCACGCAGTACGTGCCGTTAGAGCGCTGTGACTGGGTCACAGTCACCTGCCAATTGCCGGTGTAGCTCTGCGCCATGGCAGCGCTGGTGGCAAGGGCAAACGACGCAATTGCCAACCCTGTTGCGATGAATCTACGAATGTGTATGGTCATTGTCCCTGCCTCCCCATGGAAGTTGTGATGTCTGGCTCCACGAACGTACCGAAGGTAGACACAGCCAGTTGTCATGAGAATGTAAAACCAATGTAAAAACTCTGATGCTTAGCCTTGTAGTCTTCGCAACCATGGAAGACCAGCAGATACAGTCGAGTGAGGCGGAGCGAGTCGAGTCCTGCATTCTCCCGCTATCGCCTGCATCGTGCTTGTCAAAAATCGAGATCCTAACCCACGACTCCGCGCGCCATGATGCCGCCAGAAACTTTGGGAAGATGCTGCTATCGCGATCTTGCGTTTCCGATTGACGCGAACAGCGATAGCAGGGACAATGGCAGCCCTTCGGGGGCAAGGACTTACAAGAATTTACTTCTTTTGACTTGCCTGCCGGGGAAAACTCAGGTAATTAGCATACCCACGTGTCGCGCATTCCGGCCTGGCGTAGGAAGATCCGGCGCAACGCTCGCCAGATTCACAGCGGTCATCGAAATGTAGAGATTCAGGGAGGCGAAAATGAAAAGCTCTATTCTCAGAAAACATCAGGGCACTCTGCTGGCGACGACCTTACTTGACCGGCTCTTCAGCCTCGCCATGACGGCCGGCATCGTCTTTGCGCTCTGTACCGCCGCGGCGATTCCTTCGCCGGCACAGGAGAGCGAGTTCCACAGCTTGTTCAGTTTCGATGGTACATGTAAGTCCGGCGCGAATCCTGGCTTCGGCAATCTCGTTCAGGGCCTGGATGGGAGCCTCTACGGAACGACCGAGGTTTGCAGTGGCTCCGGGGGCACGGTTTTCAAATTTGCTACGACTGCGAGCAAGCCGACCGTTCTCTACGTTTTTTGCCTGAAAGGGGGGCCGTGCTCCGACGGAGCCAAGCCTTATGCAGGACTGACGCTCGCCAGCAATGGGAACCTTTACGGTACAACCTACTTCGGCGGGGCCAGCAACTATGGCACCGTCTTTCAAATCACCTCGGCGGGCAAGTGGACCCCGGTGTTCAGCTTCAGCGGCGCGAACGGCGAGGAGCCCCAGGCGGCCCCGTTTCAGGCAAAGGATGGCAACTTGTACGGATCCACCACCAGTGGCGGGTCCGACGGCGTTGGCACGCTCTATGAAATGACCACCGCGGGCGGGGACGAAGTCTCGGTGAGCTTCACTGGCGAGAACGGGGAAATTCCTTACGCCCCATTGGTACAGGGCAAAAACGGAAACATCTATGGGACCACGAGCCAAGTCACGTCGGGCAACGGTGCGGTCATTGTAATTTTGCCAAAAACTGGCCTGAAGAAAACCCCGTTGTACACTTTCCAGGGCGTTAAGAACGGGGGTAACCCCTACGGTGGGCTGCTCCAGGCCACCGACGGAAACTTTTACGGGACCACCAGCACCGGCGGAGCCAACAGTCAGGGCGGTACGATTTTTTCGATGACACCGGCGGGCAAGCTCAAAACGATTTACAGCTTCTGCGCAAAACCAAATTGCACCGATGGCCGCAATCCCTTGACCTCACTGATCCAAGCCAACGACGGGAACCTATACGGTACAACTGCATTTGGTGGGACGAACGAAACCTCCTGCAACAGTGGTTGCGGCACGATCTTCAGTATCACCACCGCGGGCAAGCTCACTACCCTCTACAACTTCTGCGGCTTGGCGAATTGCGCTGACGGGAGTCAGCCAGAAGGTGGACTGGTGCAAGCCACCAACGGGACCTTCTACGGTACGACCTTCTCTGGGGGGACTGTGGGTCTCGGCACGGTATTCAGCCTGTCCGTGGAAGAACTGAAGCCGTTCGTCAAGATACTACCGGCTTGGGGCACGGCGGGAGCGACTGCCATGATCTTGGGAGACAATCTGACCGGCGCAACGAAAGTCACCTTTAACGGCGCACCCGCAGCGTTCACCGTTGTCTCCAGCACCGCAATTAAGGCCACCGTCCCCACCGGCGCGACCACCGGCACTGTAGCTGTCGATACCCCCGGCGGCACGCTGGAGAGCAACGCGCTCTTCCAGGTGGATTGATCGGAATCCGCGGTATCACGAAGCCGGGCGATAGCACGTTTTGACCGCTGGTCAATGAGAGCTACCGGGATGTTGCCAACAGCTCAAACCGCCTATAGACGGGTCTGTTGATAAGACCAAGTTCGGAATTTCGAAGAAGGCTCAGAATCGAGTCACTCAAGATGAAATGCACCGCCGCTCCATTCTTCGGGAGCGACATCGGTGATGGTCTCCGTAAAGTCCCAGCGGTGGCCGCAAAAATCCTGAGCGTTGTATTGGCGCTCGCCATAGGGTTGGTCTTGGGGTTCCGTCAGTATGACGGCACCGTTCTGGCGCGCTCGCTCGCAGTGACCCTCAGCATCTTCGATGCGAACTTGAACGAGGTGCGAGTTGTTGGGTATCGCGTTGCCTTCGGCGATAGTGAAGCAGCCATCTCCAGCTTTCATCTGGACGCGGTGGTTGGCGATGCGCAGACGGACGGTGAAGCCAAAAGCCTTTGACAGCCAATCGGCCGCTGCGCAGGGGTCGGGGTAAATGAGCACAGGAATGACGACACACGGCGGTACGGATCGGTTTGATCGCATCCGGACACTTTATCATTCAGCCCTCAGAGGATAGACATCTGTCGTTATCGCGTTTGCGCCAACTAAGAATATTCCCCAGCCCTTGCTGCCAAAGCCCAAATTGCCGTTCCCGATTCTCGCCCCCTGATAACTCTCCCACCAACCGCCAGATGGTTTAATCTGCGAAGGATGCGTCTGCTCCGTTTCTTTCGGCCATCGCACCAGCACACCGCTTTTTCGGCGACGCTGCTGCTGATGGCCGCCATCACGCTCTCGCGCGTGATCGGATACATCCGCGAAGCCTACATCGCCTACGCCTTCGGCGCCGGGCAGCAGACCGATGCCTACGTCGCCGCGTTCACCCTGCCCGACTGGCTCAACTACATCGTTGCCGGCGGCACCGCCTCCATCACATTCATCAGCATCTACACCCGGTTTATGGCGGAAAAGCGCGAGCAGGACGCGCGGAAAACTTTCTCCATCGTCATCACCGTGATGACCACCGTGCTGGTTGTTGGCACCATGCTGGCCGAGATTTTCACCCCCCAGTTCGCCGCCTGGATGTTCCATGGCTTCAATGCCGAACAGATGCGGCTCTGCGTCCATCTGACCCGCATCCTGCTCCCCGCTCAAATCTTCTTTTATGTTGGCGGAGTGGTGTCGGCGGTCTTGCTCTCCCATCGTCTGTTTTTGCTCCCGGCCTTCGGTCCGCTGATCTACAACGTCTTCATCATCGCCGGAGGAGTTGTCGCCGGACGCCAGATGGGAATTGCATCGCTCGCTTTTGGCGCGCTCGCCGGCAGCATCGCCGGTCCCTTTCTGGTCAACGCCATCGGAGCCGCCAAAATCGGCACCGGATACCGGCCTTCGTTCGACGTGAAAAACCCCGCATTCCGCGAGTGGGTGCGGCTCTCCATCCCGCTCATGCTGGGCGTCTCCCTGGTCGCCGCCGACGACTGGATTCTCCGTTACTTTGCCTCCAGCGGTATCGGCGACATCGCCCGCCTGAATTATGCCAAGCGCCTCTTCGGCGTTCCCATCGCCATTCTCGGACAGGCTGTCGGGCAAGCCTCGCTTCCCTTTTTCTCGCGACTCTTCGGGGAAAAGAAATTTACTGAATTCGCCGCTACCGTGAATGCTTCGGTCTATCGCATCACCGCCGCTTCTCTGCTCATGACCGGATGGATGATGGCCATCGCCGTCCCCCTGATCGATCTCGTCTATCGCCGCGGACACTTCACTTTCTCGGATACGAAATCCACCGCCATCTATTTCTTCTGGTTTTCGCTTTCTCTCGCCCTGTGGTCGAGTCAGGCGCTCTACGCCCGCGCCTTTTACGCTTCCGGCAATACCCTGACTCCGATGATCGCCAGCAGCCTCATCGTGCTCGCCTCCCTGCCCATGTACGCGCTGTTTTTTCGAACCTTTTCAGTCACGGGATTGGCCATCGCGTCCGACCTTGGCATCGCCGCCAACGCCGTGGCCATCGCCGCCCTCCTGCATTTTCGCGGTATGGTGTCGTTTGCCGGC
Source organism: Acidobacteriaceae bacterium (assembly GCA_003134435.1). Taxonomy (GTDB): domain Bacteria; phylum Acidobacteriota; class Terriglobia; order Terriglobales; family Acidobacteriaceae; genus Acidiflorens. The sequence continues at coordinate 3,854 of PLBE01000222.1, read as the reverse complement.
CTGAACTGGAAAGAGATAGGGAAGTCCGCGCTGGTGGGCACCGTTTCCGGCGGACTCAGTTATGAAGTCATGCGCAGCATTTCACTCGATGGCAGCCGACGCGCCGACCTTTTCGCGCTTACGCTCGGCTCTATAACCTGGGCCGCCGCCGTCGCCGCTGGCCTCTGGCTATTGCGCTCGGAATTGCCCGCCGACCTGCGCCGAAAAAAATCCGCCACTCTTCCCAGCCTCGCCGAAGGCCAGGCTGCCGAAACAATGGCGACCGGCAAGGAACCGTGAACGCGCGGCTCCTCGTTCGCTGCTCGAGACTGAGCCGTGCGTTGTTCAAGCCCCGAGCCACTCGTGCCAAAAATAAAACGGGCCCGCGAAGGCCCGTTTCAAGATCCTGCTCACACTGCCGCCCACCTGAACAAACAGCGCAACGCGAACGACGAATAGCAAATAGCGTTTCTACGCCCGTGCCGCAATTGCCGGTTCCGCAGCCGCCGCACTCTTGGCGGTTTCTTCCGACTTCGATTCTGCCTTTGGCGCTGCTCCCGCACCCGCTTTGCGGATGTCGATGCCACCCTTGAAAAAGGCGCCGTCCTCAATCGAAATGCGCGCCGCCACCACGTCGCCGGTAAGCGAACCGTCGCTGCGGATGTCCACTCGATCGCTCGCCGTCAGGTTGCCCCGCACCTTGCCCAGCACCACGATCTCCCGCGCCCCGATGTTGGCCGCAACTACTCCATTACGCCCGATCGTGACTCGATTGCCAGAGAGATTGATCGACCCTTCCACCCGGCCGTCAATATATAAAGACTCCGATCCCGTTACTTCCCCTTTGATCACCAGCGACTTGCCAATCGTAGCCTGGTCCGAAGTCGTGGTCGTTACCGGGCGCGGCGCCGCCGCGGGCTCGCTCGTATTCATCACCGGTGCCGTCGTCGCCGCCGTCGTACTCGGTCGCTCGGGCTCAGAAGGCCGGCCAGGTGTCGCAGGTTGATTCGTGGGCTTCCACATTGTCGTCGAAATCCTTTCCTTTTTTATTAAGGGATTCTGAATCATCGCCGCATTTCGCGGGCCAAATCGAATTGTACTCCTCAGTAAACCCCCTGCCCTGTGGAAATCCAGCATTCTTATGACTTTTCATAGTTCCCCCCGTGGTACCCCCCCTTCCCCGAATCCCATCCGTCCTCCTCCCACTAGGTAACCGCTGCCCGCACCTGCGGTAATTCTTCTATCGCGATAAGATGGTGCGAAGGTTCGATCATTCGGGACCAACCCTCGATTCCAGAAGAGGAACTCATGACTTTGCCAGCTACAAATCCAACCGCAAACACGATTCGGCCTCAGCCGGGAGAGTACGCTCCTTACTATGAGAAATATATAAGTCAAGTTCCAGAAAGCAACATCCTCGCCACCCTGGAAGACCAGCGCCGGCAGATGCTGCTCTTGCTCTCCGGACGAAGCGAGGCCGACGGCGATCTACGCTACGCGCCCGGAAAATGGACGGTGAAAGAAGTTCTTGGCCACATCTGCGATGCCGAGCGCGTCTTCGCCTATCGCGCGCTGCGCATCTCGCGCGGCGACGCCACTCCCTTGGAAAGCTTTGACGAAAACGACTACGTCCGTAACGGACCGTTCGCGCGTTGTTCGCTGGCTGACCTCATCGAAGACTACATCGCCGTGCGCCGTTCCACGGTGTCTCTGTTTCGCCCGCTGGACGCCGCCGCGTGGATGCGCCGTGGCATCGCCAGCAAGAACGAAGTCACGGTGCGCGCCCTCGCCTACATCATCGCCGGACACGAACTGCATCATCGACGGATGCTTGAGGAGAAGTATCTCAAATAGAGATTTTGTAATTTGGTAATCGGGTAAATTTGCAATTCAGAACCGGCCTGAACCACTCAAAAAGATTTCCAGCTTACCAAATTACCGGATTACAAAATTACCAAATGAGTCTTTCCGATTCCGACATTCTTCGCCACATCGCCCGCCAGCCCAAAAAAACGGCGAGCCATAAGCAGCTCTTGCGTGAACTCGGCGTAAAAGGCGAAGCGCGCCGCGAACTGACCGATCGCCTCTACGCCCTCGTCGGCAAGGGCGAACTGCTGCAAGTCGACTCCGAACGCTATGCCATCCCGCAGGCAACCAGGGGCCGCAACCTGCTCGTCGGCCGCCTCACCATGCATCGCGACGGTTTCGGCTTCGTAATTCCCGAAGCCACGTCGCTTGACGACAGTCTTAAGTCTCGCTTGGCTGGAGATGTATTCATTCCTCCCCACGCCACTGCCTCCTCCATGCACGGCGACCGTGTGCTCGTCGAAGTCTCTGCCGTCCGCCCCGACGGCCGCGCCGAAGGCCGCATTCTCCGCTCCCTCTCGCGCGCCCATCCCACCGTGGTCGGCATCTTCCACTACGGACGCCGCCACAACTATGTCAAGCCCATCGACGAAAAAGTGACCCAGGAAATCGTCATCCCCACGGGAATGGAGAATCCACCGTCCCCTGTGTCCTCCGTGCTCCCTTTGGCAGAAATTTCCCCGGCTGAACCGGCGAAACCGCAAATGCAGAAATCCCCGGACCGCGTAATTGGCGAAGAAGCCAAAGTCCACACCAACTGGCAGGATCTCGAAGGCGTTGTCGTCGACGTCGAAATCACCGACTGGCCCAGCGCCACTCAGAATCCGCGTGGACGCGTCATCGAAATCCTCGGCGAAGAAAACGACTTCGGTGTCGACGTCGAAATCACGATTCGCAAGTTCCACCTGCCTCACCGCTTCCCACCCGAAGTGATCGAAGCAGCGCAGGCCATCTCAACCGAAATCCCCGCCGAAACTCTCCGCCATCGCCGCGATTACCGGGATCTGCCCATTGTCACCATCGACGGCGAGACCGCGCGCGATTTCGACGACGCCGTTCACGTCCGCCAACTCGAAAACGGAAACTACGAACTCCAGGTCCACATCGCCGACGCAGCTCAATACGTAACCCCGAACTCGCCGCTCGATCAGGAAGCCCGTCTCCGGGGCACCAGCGTCTACTTCCCCGACCGCGCCGTCCCCATGCTGCCACTCGAACTCTCGACCGACATTTGCAGCTTGCGCCCGCAGGTCGACCGCCTCGTACTCTCCTGCATCATGGAGATCGACCACCAGGGCGAAATCGCCGGCTATGAAATCAATGAAGGCGTAATCCGTTCCGCTGAGAGAATGACCTACACGGCCGTGAATGCCGTGATCGAAGCGGACCCCGAAGCGCGCCATAAATACACCGGCCAGGTCGAGCACTTCGAACGCATGCGCGATCTCGCGATGATTTTGAATCGTAAACGCAAACGCCGCGGATCGATCGATTTCGATCTTCCGGAAGCGGTCATCGAGTTTGACGAATTCGGCATGATGAAGAGCATCACCCGATCCGAACGCAACATCGCTCACCGCCTCATCGAAGAATTCATGCTCTCGGCCAATGAATCCGTCGCCCACTACCTCGAAAATAAACGCATCGCCTCGCTCTACCGCATCCACGAGAAGCCGGACGCCAAACGCGTCTACGACTTCGAAGTCATCGCCGCCACTTTCGGATACTCCCTCGGTGTCGGCGCCTTACCCATTCAGCGCGTGCAACTCAAAGCCGACCGCCGCGACGCCCGCGGCACCGGCAAGCGTGTCCGTGAAATTGAAGTGCCCAAGGAAGTTCACATCACCCCGCGCATGTACCAGAAACTCACGGAGAAAATCGCCGGCAAGCCGGAAGAAAGAATTCTGAGTTTCCTGATGCTGCGCTCGCTCAAACAAGCCCGTTATTCCGAAGAGAATCGCGGACACTTCGCCCTGGCCGCCACCACCTACACCCACTTCACCTCGCCC
>PLBE01000003.1 GCA_003134435.1 Acidobacteriaceae bacterium | reverse complement strand
TCTGGACACCATCCACAAGAAGCCAGCCTTGGACTCCCATCTCTAGTAAAATCAGTGTTCTCAGCTGTTTCGGCATCTATTCCTGAATCCAAAAAGGTGGCCAATTTGCCCACAGTTTCTGGGCAAGCATCGAAAACTGCCACTAGCGCTATTTGGAGATTTCTATGGAGGGTGGCAGTATCGCTTTCCTCTGCGGTGCAACCAATACCAGCTTCATGCAGCCATTTCCGAACGGACGGGGAGTCCTGTCGAAGAGCATTGCACAATTGCAGGTAGAGCAATTCCCCGCCTCTAGCTAGAAAGCGGTGTTTGTTGAATGAAAAGAACTGCAAGAAGCCTTCAGTAATCGCGCTCCAGGTCAGATCGTTCCTACGCCTAGCCTGAGTGTCGTTCCAGAGAGTCTCTGCAGCTATCAACCTTTTCGAAATAGGGAGAAAAGCCTGTGCGCACCAAGTGCGCTGTCCGCCCACAGATTGAAGACCTAGGAATAGATTCTCTAGCGTTTTAAGTACTTCATCTACATCCATAGACGTAGAAATGCCGAGCTTGTCCGGCTGCTTGAGAGACGTCACAAGATCCTGGTAGTGCTGCATGTGGGTTTCATGGCGCGTTTCGAGCTTGGAAGCGCCTAAAAACGCAAATAGCTTGAGATTGAGTCTAGCCTTGGGCGCATACTTTAGAGACTCATTGCTCGGCCAGTTCTGCAACTGCTCGAGGTCGGGCAAAGGTAGCGATTCAGAAATATCGCTCGCCCCAATCTTCTTTGCGGATGTGACAATGAGAAAGAGCTCGATCAGCAACTCTGCGACTGTCTGATCAGCGAAAAAGCGACGACCAAAGAGTTGAATTGCAGGATTGAAGTCCTCGCCGCCCATAACCTCGTTCTGAAGTGTTATCGATGGGAACGGTCTAGGCATCAGTTACCTCCAGCCGTTCGCCGCGAACGGAAAAGATGTGCCTACGAAAGGTGTTGTTTGAGCGCAATCTCACGAGCATGATGTCGTCAGTATCACGAGAACCTACTTCACGGATTAACTGTCCTTTGAAACGCTCTAGTCGATCCAGGAACGAGGATTGCAGGGTTCCGCCGATTTCACCGTGGCTTCGCATCATGACATAATCAAGAAACGGAAGCGAGAGCCTTAGTGTCAACTTGTTGGTTCGACTAGGACCTTCTAGAATGAGTTCTCTTCGTTTGCCGGCTCCGACGTTGTTGCTTGCAACAAGGCGCACGCGAAACTCATCATCCGGGAAACGGGCGAGCACGATTTGTGCGCTCTGTCGAACGTCATGTGAGCGCCGACTGAGTGTAATAAACAAGTGCCGATCCGAAGGCGTGCCCTCCGGCAGCCTAACTCCAGTGAAATGCTCTTGGAGGACATGCAAAATTCGTCTGTGCAATGATGTCGTTTCATGGAGCGGCAAAGCTTCATTGTCTTGACTCTGCCAATGAGCGAAGTCCAAAACCATCGCGGATTTAAGAAATATCTTGAGAAATCCGGTGTCTGTTTGATCAAATGAGTGGAGAAAGAAAAGGACACGTCGTACCTGGTCGCGGGCCTGTGCCGCGGCATCGATCGAGTCACTTGAAGTACCAAGTGATCTAAGAGCTGCGAAGTCGTCTGGTGGGTCCGCCGCGCGCAGTTGAAATGGTAGTTTTCCGCCTGTGTGCCAAAGCTTACGTTCCCAAGCTGGACTGGAATGGACCCCAAATCGCTGCTCTCTAGCTACCCGCACAGCACGGAGCTGCAATGCTGGATAATCAATCTCTCTACCATTGTCTCCAAAAAATCGATTGAAGAACATGAACTCCGCCAGCGGCGGCCGTTGAGCTCTCTCTGACATCCTTAGAATGTCTTGGAAAGTGAGGCCGGAGGTGATCATATATGCCAAATGGGCGGACAATTGTCGAAGCGTGAGTCGGTAGCCATATTCGTAAGTTCTGCGATATACAAGAAACAGTCGTTCCCTCACGACAGTCTGGTTTGCTCTCATTAGAGTGACGTTTCTAAAAATGGGGCAGCACTTTCGGCATTCTTGGGTTTCACATACCTTCCAACGACCCGGGTGCAGCATTCGATCAAAGATCTTCTGTGCAATCGAAAGGTTGTCCGCCATAGCAATATTGAAGACGGAAAAGGATGTTTGCCTAAATGAAAACTTATCTCCTCCAAGAGCGCTAATTGCGACAAGAAGTTCACTCTCAACCTGGACCGGGTCGCCACCAGATTCGCGATCGTGCGCATTGAAAGAGTCAAGCAAAGTTCCTGTGTTTGACACCAAGAAGAATCGAGGGCTGTCCGGGGACAACATTTCTACAAGCAGTTGCGCCCGCTCTTCCGGAGACCACTCACTAAAGTCTTTCACCACGCTTATCTGTAAATCGCGGATCTGGATGTTTTCGCGACGCAGCAACTGTGCGTTAAGAGGATCTTCGAGGGCTATATTACTTAGTCGTTTAATGACTTCAAGCGCAATAGTCGATTTACCATCTCCAGCATGTCCAGTAATAATGACATGCTGCCTGTCAATGCCTGTCAGCAATTGCTCAACTGAAACAGCGAGGGGGTGGGAGATTTGGATAAGCCCGAAAAAAGGGTTGCGAGCTTGAGACTCGGCGAGGGCGTTATCTGTATCCGCACTCGTGTTATGAAGAGAATTGAGGTATGAGACGAACGGGTTTGGATCGAGTGTCGCTTCCGATCGAGATTCTGCGATCGGTAANNCGGATCGAATTATCTCCTCGATGATTTCGGTGGTGACCGGCTCCTGAATCTTTAGTGCTTCCGTGAAATCCCCCCACATTTGCTGAACGGAATTAAACCGGTCCGCAGCTTCTGGAGCGGAGCCCTTGTGCAGCCAATCAACGACACCGTGGGGTAATT
>PLBE01000119.1:24870-25027 GCA_003134435.1 Acidobacteriaceae bacterium | reverse complement strand
TGGGTACGAGTTGCGACACGGCATTGTCAAAATCATCCGCAATCACTTGCTGGGCCTCGGGAAAGCGGTCTCGGCTGGCATAGGCCTCTCGGTCATCGATAACCGTCACATCAAATCCCGCGATGCGCGCAACCTGGTACAGGCACGTTGCGACGTG
>PLBE01000119.1:0-24815 GCA_003134435.1 Acidobacteriaceae bacterium | reverse complement strand
TGAACGAGGGAATCGAACCGCGCACGTTGACGATGGTGGCCACGGCTCCGCGGCGCCCGTCTTTTCGCAGGCGGACGATCTCTTCGTAGAGGTCCATTGCGATGATTATGGTTGCATAGGGCGCGAAAGGTCAAACCATGGGAGGTGGTAAGGAATCTCGCGCCCGATTTGTGCTAGCTTGTAGGGTTCGAGTTTGCCGTTCGAAACTGCAGGAGCCCCATGAAAGCCGTTCGTATTCATCAATTCGGTGGACCTGAAGTTCTAAACTACGAAGACGTTCCAGATCCCAAGCCGCGCAAGGATCAGGTGCTCATCCGGGTGCGCGCCTGCGCTCTCAACCACCTTGATCTCTGGGTACGCAAGGGTCTTCCCGGTGTCAACCTGCCGCACATTCTCGGTACGGATGCGGCGGGGGAAATCGTCGAAGTTGGCGAGTACATTACTGACTTTAAGGCGGGACAGCGCGTTCTGCTCGCGCCGATGCATTTCTGCAATCGCTGCTCGAAGTGCGTCGCGGGCCTGCAGAATCAATGCCGCCAGTTTACTGTGCTGGGCAACGCCGTGGACGGCGGGAACTGTGAGCTCATTGCCGTGCCTGCGGTGAATGTGATTCCCATTCCCGATTGGCTCGATTTTAACGAGGCCGCCAGCGTCCCGTTAGTTTTTGTTACAGCATGGCACATGCTCACAGGGCGCGCCGCGATTCGCCCGGGACAAACCGTGCTGGTGCTGGGCGCGAATTCCGGCGTGGGCATTGCGGCGATCCAGATCGCGAAGTTGTTCCACGCCCGCGTGATCACGACTGCCGGCGATGAGCGCAAGATGGAGCGGGCCCGCGAACTCGGAGCCGACTTTGTGATTAACCACTATCAGCAGAAAATTTCTCAGGAAGTCCGCAAGATCACCAACTTCGAAGGCGTCGATATTGTGATCGAGCACGTTGGGCCGGCGACTTGGGAGGAGAGTGTCAGGTCGCTCAAAACCGGAGGAACGCTGGTTACCTGCGGTGCGACCACCGGTCCAAAGGTCGAACTCGACCTGCGCTTCTTATTTTCACGCCAGCTTGCACTATTGGGTTCGTACATGGGCACGATGAGCGAACTCTATGAAGTTCTTGGCCACGTCTTCGCGGGGCGCCTCAAGCCCATCATCGACCATACTTTCCCCTTGAAAGACATCCGTGTGGCCCATGAGTATATGGAGAAGAGCCAAATGTTTGGGAAGATTGTGCTGAACCCGTAGGACTTCCCAGCGCTCACATCGAAGCTTCCGCTGCCTCGTCGACTCAGGCCCGAAGCTAACGGAGCTTTTATTTGCTCGTCTAACCGCTGGTGGTGTGGGTCAGGGCCTTCGTTTTTGCTAGATGTCAAGTGTGAAAGGGGTAACTCAATCATGCGCTTCAAGTCCGCTTTGCTGTGCCTCGCAGTCCTCTTCTTTTCCCAGCCTGCATTCTGCGCTGACGCAACCATGTTTCGCGGAAATGCCCAGCACAGCGGCGTCTACGATGCAGCGGGAGCGGCAACACTTGGCAGCGTCAAGTGGAAGTTCCATATTGGCGGCCAGGTGATTTCGTCTCCGGCGGTAGTTGGCGAGACGATTTATGTCGGGGGCACGGACGGCATTCTGTATGCCGTGAACCGCGAAGCAGGGACGCTGAAGTGGAAGTTCGAAGCCAAGAGCCGGATTGCTTCATCCCCGGCAGTATCGGACGGGATGGTCTACTTTGGCGCATACGACGGCAATTTTTATGCCGTCGAAACGGCGACCGGACAACTGAAGTGGAAATTCCAAACCGGCGGTGAGAGACGATTCTCGGCCCGGCATCTGCACGGCTCGCAACCCGCCGCCGAGACCATGCCAGACCCCTGGGATTGCTATCTTTCTTCGCCAGTGGTGTGGAATGGCTCCGTTTATTTCGGAAGCGGTGATGGCAACGTCTACGCGCTGAATGCAGCTTCGGGCGCTCTGAAATGGAGGTTCAAGACCGGTGACGTGGTGCACGCGTCCCCGGTAATTGCCGACGGCACCGTGTTTATCGGCAGTTGGGACAGCTATTTTTATGCGCTCGATGCGGTCAAAGGAAAGGAGAAATGGCGTTTCAAGACGGGAGAAGACCCGGACATTCATAACCAGGTTGGCATCCAGTCGTCGGCTGCAGTGGCGGATGGAGTTGTCTATTTCGGTTGCCGCGACTCGAATCTCTATGCGCTCGATGCCCGCACCGGCAACAAGAAATGGGCGTTTCCCACGAAGGGTTCGTGGGTGATTACATCGCCAGCGGTGCGCAGCGGGAAGGTCTATTTTGCGACCTCCGACTCCGGCCTTTTTTATGAACTGGACGCGAACAGCGGCAGCGTCGTTTTCTCACTGAACCTTCAGGGATGGCCTACATTCTCGTCGCCCGCCATTGCCGGAGACATGCTCTACGTCGGTTCGACCTCGGGAAGATTGCACGCTGTCGATCTGAAGAATCAGAAAATGGCTTGGACCTTCGAGACTGACGCCTGGAAGCAGAACGGCGCGGCCTTCACTAAGCCCGACGGCACCGCGGACTACTATGCCGCCTTCGCATCCGACTTTTATGATGACCTGATGACGGGATATGGCAAACTTCTGACGCTGGGACCGATCCTGTCATCACCAGTCGTAGTGGACAACGTGATCTATGTCGGCGGCACGGACGGAAACCTCTACGCGCTGATATAGGGTTGGCAGAAGCTTTGGAATCGGTCCCTAGACAGCGCCATGGACTATGGCCGTTTCCAAAGATGGATGTTCGTGAGTTGAACAACTACTAGCTAGAAGCCTTTCCTTTCCATCAAATACGTCTTCTTGTAGCCCACGTAATTCTCGGCGTAGCGGAGGATCATTGCCTGGTCCTTTTCGTCGAGGTGACGCCGGAACTTTCCCGGCGAGCCCATCCAGAGGGAATTCGGCTGGACGACGGTTTTCTCGGGGATCAGGCTGCCTGCGGCGATGATCGAGCCCGATCCTATAACCGCGCCGTTGAGGATGATGGAGCCCATGCCGATCAGACACCGGGCTTCGACGATGCAGCCGTGAAGGATGACATTGTGACCGACCGTGACGTAGTCACCGACATAGACTCCGTACTGTTCCTTCATGCCGTGCAGGATGGAGTTGTCCTGAATGTTGGAATAATGGCCGACGCGGATCTGGTGAACATCGCCGCGGAGGACGGAATTCATCCAGACGCTGGAGTGCTCGCCCACGATCACGTCACCGATGAGCTGCGCGGAGTCGTCGATGTAGCATGTTTCTGGGAACTGAGGAGTGGCACCTTGATAGGAGCGGATCATGTTTTTATCGTATGATTTGCGAGTTTTGCCGTACCAAGAGTCAACATACCACGCCGGACAGCTACAGAGCTAACCCCATAGCTTCGGACGCCCGGGGCACAGAGGGTTGAGCCGCAAAGATCGCTCTGCATTTAGATTCGGGAAAAAAAGAAAACGGCCGAACCTGGGCAGATTCGGCCTGAAGTTGCACGTCCAGGATGCAGTCATCAAGCGGTCACATGGGTTTGAAAATTGAGGATCCCAACTCGAACCCAGGGGCCGCAACTAAGGGGAAAGCTGTCAGAATGACTTACGATACCGGTTAACGATTTCTATAACTGTTCAATTTTGCACACTTCCCGAAATAGGCCTGAGTCACAATCTTCCTAGTTCGCCTCTCACAGGCGCAAAGGCGGTGTTTTATGACTCCAAGTGCACAAGCTGGTTCCCATAGAGTCCTGCTGGCGGATGACGATGATGCCGTTCGAGCCATGATGCACGAGACCCTTGAGCACAAAGGGTTTGACGTAGTTGCTGTCGCCAGTGTGATCGAAGCGTTGCGATGTATCGCTACAGAGAGCTTTGACGCTCTCGTTACCGACCTGCACATGCCGAATGCGGGGGATGGTTTTACGGTGGTTACCGCCATGCGCCACTCCCAGCCGAATGCGCTTACGCTGCTGGTCAGTGGCTACCCCGACGTGCAGCGCGCCATGGCCACTATTCTTTTGGAAGCGGACGAGATCGTCGTGAAACCATTCGAAGTATCGAAACTGGCCGAACTGCTCCGCGAAAGGCTGATGGTTCGCAAACCTGCTGCGCGCTTCGAGAAGGAAAGAGTCGGAGCCATCCTGCAACGCTGCATCACAGAGGTGATTGGAGATTGGTTGACACGGGTAAAGCAAAGCCGGGAGCTCAACCACCTTCCGCTGAATGACGAGGAGCGTACCGGACACCTTCCCAAATTGGTGGAAGACCTGGCTTTCCGGTTGAGTAAGCCCAGTGCCACTTCGAAGGACAGCGATGCCGCCTTTTCCCCCGCGGCCCTGGCCCATGGCAAGCTTCGCTTCCTGCAGGGCTACACGCCCGCGATGCTGGTGCATGAATCGCGGATACTCCAAGTCACCCTCTTCGGGACATTGCAGAGCAATCTGAGTTCGCTGGATTTCAGCGTGCTCTTGCCCGATGTCATGACCATCGCGGACGAGGTGGATGCGCAGCTGACGCAGGCGATGGAGGGGCACATGCAAGAAATGCGGAAGGCAGCGGCGGCTTAACTGCTACTTCGTTTTCATTGCATCGCGAGTTCGGGTGAGTCCTGCCCTGAGACTCATTTCGGGATCTGTCGTTTTAATCCATTCTTGATTCGTGAACGGCCACGGACACTCTGGCGGCCATTGGAACGTGGTCCTGGATCCTGCGTTTGGCTGTTCCAATCGGGGGAATTCATCGGGATGCTGGGGGATGCTAGTCCTGAGCGGCGAGCGCCCGGCAACCGGTATTCTGTTCATCATGGGAAGGCCTGCCTCCACAAAGGGCAAGTGGCGCAACGGATGCCCTCGCTGCGCCACCACGGGAACTGCGGACAAATGGGGAAGGGCCGCGTCAGTTCCTGTGCATATCCTCGTATCGAGCAAAGCTAGCACCATCGCTGGCGCGGTATCTGTTCAATATTGCTCAGTATTGAAAAAATTTGACATTGAGAAAATGTGAACTTGAGTCGATCGCCGACGGAACATCGGGGACTCTGCGGGAAAGCTAGCGCGTCCGCTTAAGGGTAAGACTCAGACTCGATCCGTCTTGCTTCCAGGTGCCCACGATCTCTGTATCGTCCTGGTTGACGGTGCCGTCGTAAACACAAAGATTGGGGTTGCTTTCGAAATGCAGAGCGGGGTCTTTGTATGTGATTGCTGTGATAGCGATGCCCGAGGTGTCCTGGTCGGGATAATCGATGGTGCCGCTTAGACTGCCGTCCTGCTCAGCGGAAATGTGCACGACGACGTGCTTTTTGGGCTGGGCGCCGGGGTTGAGAGTTCCCTCCCAATCTCCGGCGATCGGTCGCGCATCCGCAGCCAGGGCAATCCTCGGGAGCATCCTCAGTTGGCATATCAGCATGAATCCCAGGCAGAGCGCCAACGATGGCAAGAGAAGTTTCTTCACGGTCGATCTCCTTATGTTTACCGCATGTTTACCGCTGAATTCCCCACTCCTCTGCAGAACGACTCTCAGTATAGACCCACCGCGCTTTGCGGAGATTTTGTGGGACGGTTTCAGTCGACAGCGTTTTTGCGGAGCCCGTCCTGTACAATTTTCCGGAATGAAGCGGCGGGCGAGAGTTGCGACGATTTTTTGTATTGTCTCGGGGTTAATTTTGCTTTCTGCGTCGGCGTTGGTCGCGGCCGAGCCGATAGCCTCTCTAAATGCCACCAATTACGTGAATGATTTCGCCGGCGTGCTCGATGCGGCTACCCAGTCGCGCCTGAACGACCTTTGCCTGCAAGTGGATCAAAAAGCGCACGCCCAGATCGCCGTGGTTACGGTGAAGTCGGTTGACGGGCAGGACGTCGTTACCTACGCGGTAGCGCTCTATCAGAAGTTTGGTATCGGTCAGAAGGGGAAAGACCGCGGCGTGCTGATCCTGCTGGCGACGGACGATCACAAGTATTGGACGTCGGTTGGATATGGGTTGGAGTCGATTCTTCCGGACGGCAAAGTGGGCGGTTTTGGCCGGGAAATGGTGCCCCTGCTGAAGAGCGCTGACTATGCCGGAGCGGTCACGTTGATTACAGGGCGCGTGGCTGCGGTGATTGCGCAGGATGCAGGAGTTACGTTGGACAATCAGCCAGCCATGGTCGCGCCGCGTGAGCAGCCGGCGCCGACCGGATGGTTGCCGCCGCTCGTCATCATCCTCATTGTTGTTTTTGTGGTGTTCTCGATTTTGCGCGCGATATTTCGGGGCGGCGGAGGTCGAGGTGGCGGCGGATCCGGCTTCTGGTCGGGACTGCTGTGGTCCATGCTGTTCAGCAACATGGGCGGTGGAGGCCGAGGAGGCTTTGGCGGAGGCGGTTTTGGTGGAGGTGGATTCGGCGGCGGCGGATTCGGGGGGTTCGGCGGTGGCAGTACCGGCGGAGGCGGGGCGGGTGGCAGTTGGTAACCGAGATGAATGGATAGCCCGTCGCGACGCCGGTCGCTCCGTCGGCCAGAGAATGAGAGGCGCGGTATGGTTCCGGAAAGACTGATTAACGAGTTTGTCGAGCGGGTGCGGACGGCGGCAGGCGCGAATCTGCTGGCGGCGATCCTTTATGGGTCGGCGGCGGCCGGAGATTATGTCGCGGACTACTCGGACGTAAACCTGCTGTGCGTTCTGAGGGAGACTTCTTTTGCGGCGATCGAGGCGCTGGCTCCGGCGATCGAATGGTGGAGTAAGCAGAAGCACCGCGTGCCGCTGCTGCTGAGCGCGGACGAGATGCGCCAGTCGGCGGACGTGTTCTCGATCGAGTTTCTCGACATGCAGCGGCACTATCGGCTGCTTTGGGGAGAAGACATTCTGAAGACGCTGGAAATTCCAATGCGCTGGCATCGGGCCCAGGTGGAGTACGAACTGCGGGAGAAGACAATTTTGCTGCGCCAGCGCCTGCTGATGGTGTCGGGGAACTCTGAGACAAAGTGGGATCTGTTGCTGCGGTCGGTGCCCGCATTTGGGACGCTGTTCCGTCATGCGCTGATAGCGCTGGGCGAAGCGGGAGTTGGATCGAAGCGGGACACAGCGGCTGCGCTGGCCGGCAAACTCGGAATTGATGGCAGCGTATTCGCCGAATTGCTCGATACACGAGAGGGAAAAAAAGAGCGGAAGTCAGCGCAAGTGGACGAAGTGTTTGCGCGCTATCTGAAACTGGTGGAGCAGGCTACGTCGGCGGTGGACAAGATGCTCGATCCGGCGTCGTGATGCGGAGTCGAAGGTCCAGCAGTTTGGCGGCTGGGTGGGCACGCCCGGTTCTCTACTGAAGATCAAAATGTAATTCTGAATCCAGGAGAGTGAAATGACAAAGGGTCTGATTGTACTGGTGGTGCTGGTGGTGATTGTGCTCGTGCTCTTTGGACAGTACGTGGGAGTGCGCAATCAACTGGTGGCCAAGGACCAGGCGGTGAAGGCGGCATGGTCTGAGGTCGACATCGTTCTACAGCGGCGGGCGGATTTGATTCCAAACCTGGTGGAAACGGTGAAGGGATATGCGCAACAGGAAGTGACGGTCTTTGGAGACATTGCCAAGGCTCGGTCGGCGCTGCTCAATGCGCAAACACCGACCGACAAGATCGCCGCCAACGGGCAGTTGGATGGCGCGCTCGGCCGTTTGCTGGTGGTGGTGGAGAATTATCCGCAGCTGAAGTCGAACGAAAATTTCTTGCGATTGCAGGATGAACTGGCAGGGACTGAGAACCGGATCGCCGTCGAGCGCAAGCGCTACAACGATACATTGCAGGACTACAACACTTACGTGCTGCAATTTCCGAACAGTCTGTATGCGGGATTTGCGGGTTACAAGCAGAATCCGGCGTACTTCCAGGCTACGGAAGCTTCGCGCGAGGCGCCTAAGGTGGACTTTGGCGCGAAGCCGGCAGTACCGGCGGCTGCGCCTGCGCCCGCGCACTAAGCAAAACCAAGCATGTCTCTGGAGGGCCGGGCGTTTCCGCCCGGCTCTTCCACAAGAATCATTGCAGGGGAGTCAAGGCGAGGCACGAATCGTGATCAGCGATGTTGGCGCCGGTCGGATCGTAGTGGACCGTACCGTCTTCCGTGGAGCAGAAACTGCGGCCGCTGCCCGAAATGGGCAAGCCGGTGGCAAGGTATTGGCTCGCAGGTACCGCGGGTACGACGACGACGGCAATGCTGCTGGAGTTGAAGTTGTATCCGTTCTTGGTGCCGGAGGCGAGTAGAGTGTCGATCAAGCAGGCGTTGTTCTGATCGGGCGGTGCGCAAACGGTCCCACTGAGTGTGGCAAGCGTCGGCGCAAACCCAACCGCCGGATAGTTGCTGTTGTAGGTGACCATCGCGCTGTTGATGGTTCGCAGCGAAGCCACGGCAGAAGCTTCATTGGCGGAAACTCTCGCCCGCAGCAAATTCGGGATGGCGATGGCGGCGATAACCAGGATGATCGCGACGACGATCAGCAACTCGATTAGCGAAAAGCCCTTCTGATTCCTCTTGCGTTGTCCCATAGTATGCGACCTCCTGTGCTACTTGAAGCTGTTTCTTCGATTGAACCGAACGTTGATTTCGGTTGGGTCTGATTTGCAGGGATCGCCGATGTACTGCTCACGGGGCACCCTCAGGGCCAGATTGCTAGTCCATAAGTATCAGTGGCTTGCAGTGTCTGGAGTGGTCGGCGGGTGCAAACAGTTGCACAGATGGATCGCTGCGCGGAAAACCGCGAGTTGGGTCATCTGTCTTCTGTCTTCAGTTTCAGGCTTCGTCAAAGCTAAAGACGATCAATCAGCGACTGTACAAAACTGAACATATTTCCCGTACCTGCGTCACATTCCGTTAAGACGTACTTTGGTATATCGATAGGCAGGGTTTCAGGAATCCCCTCCGATTCCGAAGTCTGGGACACGAGGGAATTGCCATGGGTCGCTGCAGGCGGTTACTGCTGGTTCGGGTGCGAAGTGCTTTCTGGGAATTCATTTTCAGGGCTTTTATCTGTCAGTTCGTTCTGATGGTTTCCGCGGCTTGGGGCCAGGATGCGTCAACCGGCGCTTTGCGGGGCGTGGTATTGGACGCTCAAGGCGCGGCGATTACAAATGCGGACATTGTGGCGATCGGGATGGAGACGGGTATCCGCTACCACTCGGCCACTGATTCAGCGGGAAGATTTTCTTTGGATTTGCTGCCGCCTGGCCGGTATTCGGCCCGTGCGGAGGCAGAAGGCATGTCCCCCCAGGTTTCTCCGGTAATGCAGGTGGAGATTGGAGCGGCTTCAGTGTTGACTTTCAAGCTAAAGGTAGCCGGTCCAAGGGAAGAGATGACGGTTTCGGACTCGCCCCGGATGTTGGAGATGAACCCGAGTTCGTTATCGGCGTTGGTCGACGAGCGGGCGATTCGGGATCTACCACTGAACGGGCGGAGGTTCACGGACCTGTTGCTGCTGATGCCGGGCGTTACTCAGGATCCGCGAGACCTGACGTCGGGCTCGAATGGCGATCTTTCCTACGGTGGTATTCGGGGATACAACACCAGTTTCCTAGTCGATGGAGACGACAACAATAACGGCTTTTATGCGCAGGCATCGGGACGTTATCGCGCGCCCTATCAATTGTCGAACGAGATTGTGCAGGAGTTTCGCGTGTCGTCGAGCGGCTATGGGTCGGAGTCGGGACGGGCTGGGGGCGCGGTGGTAAATGCGGTGACCAAGTCGGGCACGAATCATTGGCACGGCGGTACATTTTATTTCTTGCGCGACAGTTCGCTGGGAGGTGCTGCGCCGGCCTTCGTGGGCTTTAATCCCAACGATGTTCAGCACCAGTTTGGCGGAACCGTTGGCGGTCCGATTCAGCACAGTAAGACGTTCCTGTTTGCGGGATACGACCAGCATGTTTTCAACGTTCCGGCGGTAGTTCAATTCGATAACGGGCAAACGACCGTGGTGCCGCAACCCGGTATCTATCCGACGATCTTGGACTACGAAGTTTGCGATCCGCACATTGGTGGCCCGGCTTGCGATCAGGCAATCGTGCCGGGTTGTCCGGTTGCTGGCGCGGGTGGACCCTCCTGTAGTCAGCCTGCCGGCCTGGCTGCGGCCGCGCTGCTTTCCCGGAATGGAGGGACGAAACCGGCTCAGTTGCTGGGAGAAACGGGGTCTTTGAAACTGGATCGAGTGCTCACTGCGCATCAGTTTCTTTCGGCGCGCGTAAGCACAGCCCGGTCCTACGGGACAAATAATGTCTCTTTTGATTCGGGGAGTCCGATCACAAATTCTGCGATCAGCGGAAATGGAGAAGAAGATGTGGCGACGGAGAGTGCTTCACTGAGTTTGTTGGGCGGCATTATGCCGCGACTGACAAGCCATCTGCGCGTGCAGTTTTCGCGCGATCTGGAGCAGTCTTTTCCCAATGCCACGGGGACGAGGACCAGCATCTACAGTTGGATGGACGACTTGGGGCAATCGTCGAGTTTGCCGCGGCAGACGCGGGAACACCGGCTTCACATAGCGGAAACCTTGAGCTGGAGCCGAGGCCGAAACGAGTGGAAGTTTGGGGCTGACGGGATGCGGAGCTGGGACTACAACTACTTTCCGTCGCTGTACGGCGGAGAGTATTACTTCGACGACATTTATGTAAATCCGTTTACGTTTGCGCCCGAGCCCGCAAATTCGGGCAATTTGAAGCTGACCTCCCTGCGTGCGTATGCGCACACAATCATGCCCAGTTGGAATTGGGATGCCGGTAGCTGGAATGGACCGCCCGCCAACCTGGCGCGATACTACATCCAGAACTTCGGAAATCCAGCCTCGCATCCCGATGGCAACGACTACGCGGGTTTTGTGCAGGACACTGTCCGGCTCACGCCTCATTTGACTTTGAGCCTGGGAGCGCGCTACGACCTGCAGACATTTTCGAAAACCGGTATGGAGAGTAATCCGTTGTGGCCGGCGGCCGGGAAGATGCCATTGCAAGAGAAGAATTTTGCGCCGCGGGTGGGGATCGGATATGCTATCGGCGACCAGCGGCCGCTCATGGTGCGCGCGGGATTTGGGATTTTCTATACGCGCATCCCCCAGATTTATCAGTCCGCCGTGATCAATAACAATGGTCTTAGCGACAACTTTCTTTCTCTAGATAATTCGGTTGCCGCGCAGCAGCAGGTCTTTCCGACCTATCCGAGTGCAGCGTTCCGTTGTCCACGGGGGCCAGTCTCGTGCGCCCTGCCGGCTGCGTGGCAGCAGTATGCGAGCAGCGAGATTGCGGCTTTTGCGCCGGACTTCCAGACGCCGCGCGTGCAGCAGGCCAGCCTTAGCCTGGAGCGAGAACTGCCGGGCGGATCTATGGCGACGTTGTCTTACCTGTTTGTGCATGGGGTGGATATGATTCGAGCACGAGACGTAAACCTGCCCTCTCCGACCTATTACAGTTATCCGATCTACGATCCGACCGGCAGCACTTTTCAAAACGCGTTTTATAACGTGGAGTCGTTTGCGACATGGCAGCAGAACCAGAGCATCAGTTGTCCGTTTCCACCGTGTCTCAACGCCTTGGATCGTCCCATCTCGCAACTCGGGGCAATCGATCAGTTTGAGAGCGCGGCTTCGAGCGTCTATCACGGCATGACAGTTTCGCTGCACAGGCGGATGTCGACCGGGATGTACTTTCGTCTCGCCTACACCTGGGCGCACGCCATCGACGACGGACAGGACGCGCTGGTAGCGGGAGCGCCATCAACCGTGCAGAACTCATACGCAACCAAGAGCGAAAAGGCTTCGAGCGTGACCGATCAGCGGCAGAGGCTCACGATTTCAGCGATCGAAGAGCCGAATCCGTTCGCAGGAGGGCAGCATGTGTTGGCGGCTATCTTTGATCACTGGAAAATCTCGGGGATCATGACGTTCGGAAGCGGAAGACCGGCGAACGCGACGGTCTCGGGCGATCCCAATCAGGATGGCAATACCAGCAACGACCGTTTATCCGGGTATGGACGCAATGCGTTCATCGGTCCAGACTATGCGACCATGGATTTGAGAATAGCCAGGAAGATGGATATTGGCTCACGCTATCATTTTGAACTGACGGCGGAATCGTTCAATCTGTTCAATCGCGACAATCAAAGGTACGGCGTGAACGACAACGGCTATTACAATGCCGCTGGACAGTTCATAAAATATTTCCAATATGCGGGCGGAGCCTACTATCCGGCTTATTATCAGCAACCTATGAGTTTGATGAAGCCGACAGCATCGTTTGCTCCACGACAAATGCAGTTCTCGATGCGAGTGAATTTCTGAGGTGGGACGATGAGTCCTGCACATTCCACTTGACTTAGAGGTACATTGCTTGCCATAACTAAATAGTCCACTTAGGACAAGTGGGGGGGTGCAGTCCGTTGGCGGAAGTTCGACTTCAAGAGGGTGAATCCCTCGAAAATGCTTTGCGGAGATTCAAGCGGAAGGTACAAACCGAGGACATCATCAAGGAAGTAAAGCGTCACTCGTTTTATCTGAAGCCCGGCGAAAGGAAGCGAGTAAAGGAAGCGCTGGCTCGCAAACGCAGCCGCAAGAAAGCACGCAAAGAACAAGACTGAGGACAACGGCCGTCCGAATCGTGGACGGCCTGTTCGTCCATAATTTGTGCGGGAAACGGGGACAACCCCGTTCCACGGACTGTTTGAGCTCGAGGATGATTGTAAGTTCCCGGGCGCAGGGCTAAGCATTAAAGCACTAACCATGCGGCGCACACCGTGTGGCGGGCCGAACCCAGGGGGTCAGAATGAGGGGGATGTAAATCTCCTGCCCACGTTGTGAACCGGATCCTTCCCTATTCGGGTCTCCCGTGCAGAGCAGGCATGCGTAATGGGAGCGCCTCTTCAATGGAATACCAGGACAAGGTGTTAAAGTGTATCGATTGTGGCACGGAATTCGTGTTTACAGCGGGCGAGCAGCTTTTCTTCCACGACAAACAGTTCAAGAACGAACCTAAGCGCTGCAAGAACTGCAAGGGTAAGCGAGTTTCCGTGGTTGGCTCCACGTCACAGGGAGCTTCGCGTGGGCATGCCTACACGAAGACGGAGACCCGGACGAACTGCTCACAGTGTGGCAAAGAGACCACGGTGCCGTTCCGGCCAACGCAAGGACGTCCGGTGCTCTGCCGCGAGTGCTTTCAGAATGGGCGGCAGGTGGCGAGCGCCTGATTTTCTGATCATCGCAAGATAGGTTATTGAAAGACTCGTCGCGGGAACGCCGGCGGGGACCAGTGGGACGCTCATCCCGCCTGGAGACCGCTTTCCTGTGCCTTAGAGACAGAATTCTTGGGGCGGAGCCGTGCATCGGCATGGCGGATAAGCAAGGCTTCCACTTGGCGCAGAAGATCTCCGGTGCCTAGTGGCTTGATGAGCAACGAGTCGGCGTCTGCTCCGGTCCAATCTTCGACGTCACCAGCCACGGTCCCGGGCTCTCCGTTCCGACGTTGGCCGCGCCAATGCTCGCCAGTGGGTGGATAGGCGGTAAGCAGGGCAGTGGCAGGATCGTAAGCCTGGCGGCGCGCGGTGCGGATGACTTCCAGTCCAGCTTCTTCAGTCTCCATGCGCAAGTCGCTGATGACCATGTGGTAGATATTGGACGTCATTCGTGCAAAAGCCTCCGCGGAACTGCCCGCGGTGTCAACTTCAAACCCATGGAGTTCGAGAACTGCTTTGAGTGTCAGTAAGACGGCTAGATCGTCGTCGACAATAAGAATGCGACGTTTCATGTGTCCTCATCTGAAAATCGCGGGAACTTCAGCCGCAGCATCCACTCGTTTAGTATAGGAGCGTGGCTAGCTTCTACATAGAGAATTTTGGCTGCCGCGCCACCCAAGCGGATGGGGCGGCGTTGGAGCGGCAATTTCTGGAGCGCGGACTGAACCGCGCTGGGGCGGCTCGCGAAGCCGAGATTGTCGTGCTCAATACCTGCACGGTGACGGATGGCGCCGATAAAGATGCGCGCGCGTCCATCCGGCGGTTGCGGCGGGTGAACCCGGATTGCCGCATTCTTGTGACGGGGTGCTACGCGCAGCGGGCTCCGGAAGAACTGGCGGCGCTGCCAGGTGTGACCTGGGTCGTGGGCAATTCGCACAAGCATCAGGTTGCGGCGATTGCGACTTCTTCATCGGGTTCATCATCACCTTCTTCCGCTTGTTCGGGGGGATTTTTTCCTCTGGCGCAGCTTTCAGGGGAACGACGCCGAAACCCACCCTTTCGCGAAGAACGCGCAGGCGTGGGGCACCCGATCCCGTCGCCAGGTGGAGGTAGGTTTCATGGTGCTCTGCCGTTCGTGGATACATCCGCAAGCGTGATTGTGGGCGACATTTTTGCGCATACCGAGTTGTTGGCGGCTCCGGTATTTGAAGCGGCCAATGAGCGTACCCGCCCGAATCTGAAGGTGCAGGATGGATGTGACAACCGCTGCTCGTTCTGCGTCATTCCATATGTTCGGGGACAGAGCCGTTCTTTGCCGGGCGAACGCGTGATCGCGGAGGTGAAAACGCTGGTGGAGGCGGGTTATCGCGAGGTGGTAGTTTCGGGAATTAATCTGGGGCGATGGGGGCGAGATCTGGGAGGTAACGCGCGCGGCTCCATGGATTCCAATTGGCAACTGGAGCCGAGCGCCGATCGGCGCGCTACGAATCGCCCACGGCTGGTTGATCTGATTCGCGCCATTCTCGACCGCACAGCATTGGAGAAACTGCGCATCAGTTCGGTCGAACCTATGGACTGGAGTGAAGAGCTGATCGGGCTAGTGGCGCGGTCTCCGCGGATTGCGAAACATGCGCACGTGCCGATGCAATCAGGGAGCGACGCAGTGCTGAGGAGGATGCATCGTAAGTATCGACCTTGGCATTACCGGGAAAAGATTTTGAAGATTCGATCGGTCATGACAAACGCGGCCATCGGGGCCGACGTGATGGTGGGATTTCCAGGCGAGACTGAGGCGGAGTTTGACGAGACGCGGCGCATGGTCGAAGAGTTGCCGTTTACGTATCTACACGTCTTCACCTATTCGTCGCGTCCGGGAACTGCAGCGGCACAGCAACCGGGGCAGATTCCGGCAGCCGTGGCGCGGGAACGAAACCGCGTGCTGCGGGACATTGCTTCAGCGAAGAAGGCGGCGTTCTTGCGGTCGCTGATGGGGACGGTCGTCGAAGCGATTACGCTGCAATCTGGCGGAGCGGACTACACGGAGGCCCTAACCGACAATTATTTGAAGATGAGAATTCCCGGGCGTCATGAGTCGAACCGCTGGATGAAGCTAAGAGTTGAAGGGATCAATGGCGATGTGCTCTTGGGGGAAACCATATCGGCCTGAACACGGGCGGTCGCCACGGCGAGCCAAACTCGGGTGCCTCCTCGCCGCTGAAAAGTTCTACTGACTAGGATTGGCTTCAGCGGCCAACTGAACCGAGCTCCCTTCAATTGTTGGTAGCCTTGCGCCAGCCCCGTGCTGATCGAAGACTTTCCACCGACGGCGTTAACTCAGAAGTGCGGCAAAGAGAACAAAACGGATTGACCTGAAATGCTTGAGAGGCTTACGATAGTGGAAATTCAGAAGTGTGGAGCGATCTGAAACCATGTCACAGTCGGCGTTTCGGTCTGCTGTTTGCTGTTTGCTGGCGGTTCTGTTTCCCGCGCAAGTGATGCTAGCCGGCGAGACCGCGTCGGCGATGCTGTACACGAGTGGTGCGGCGTGGTTGAACGGGAGCGAAGTGCCGAAGTCGGCCGCCGTATTCTCGGGAGATCTTTTGCAGACGAGGCCCGATTCGACGGCCAGCATTCAATCGAACGGATCGAACGTGATGGTGCTGGCGGATTCGCTGGTGAAATTTGAAGGGCCGGCAGTGGAACTTGAGCATGGAGCGGTGCGAGTGACGACTTCGCGCGGACTGGCGGCGCGCGCCGGCGACGTGACGGTCAAGCCGGCGAGTAATGAGTGGACTGAATTTCAGGTTACCGACGTGGATGGACGAGTGCAGATCGCCGCCAACAAGGGTGATGTCATGGTGCAGGACGACAAGGGAACTTCAACCGTGACGCAAGGGCAGCAGACCACACGTGACGACACGACCGATACCGAAAAGAAGAAGAAAAGGCGCCGGCGCGCAGCGGGCGCGGCGACTGCGGCAAGCGGAGGAATCATGAGTTCTGCTCCGGTCGTCTATGGCGGATTAGCGGCCGTGGGTGGGGCCGCGATTTGGATATGGACCCGGCAGGAACCCCCGGTTAGTCCGGCCTGCCCGACGAGTACGTGCCAATAATTTGTTCGAGCGAGTTCTTGCCGTGAATTCCATTCCTGAGTTCCATCCAACACGCCCTCGGGTGGGCGTCTGATCCGATGTCGCGCTACGTTTCCTACCGAGATTTCGACTGGGTTCTACTGGGTTTCGTGCTGGCGATCTGTGCTCTCGGCGTGGTGCAGATTCACAGTGCAACCGAGCACACGAAGTTTGCGGGATCCCATATCCGGCAGATTTACTGGATTCTGGCGGGCGTGGGAGCGATGTTCCTGGTCAGCCTGGTCAACTACCAGGCCCTGCTGGAACAGATTCATTGGATGTACATCGCGTCGCTGGCCTCTCTGATCGCGGTGATTCTATTTGGGCAGAAATATCTGGGCGCGCGCCGGTGGATCAAGATGCCCGGGGGAGGGCATTTTCAGCCCTCAGAGTGGGTAAAGCTCATTCTGATTCTGGCGGTGGCGAAGTACTTTGCGGACTTGCATGAGCGGGAACTGTCATGGCCGGATTTTCTGAAGGCGGGTGCGATCGTTGGCTTCCCTATGCTGATGGTGCTGGCGCAGCCGGATCTGGGAACGGCGCTGACGTATCTGCCCGTGGCGATTATGGGGCTGTTCTTAGGGGGACTGCGCTGGAAGCAGGCGCTGATTGTGGTGCTCATCGCGGGATTACTGATTCCGGTGGCATGGATCAAGGTGCTAAAGCCCTATCAAAAGGAAAGGTTGACGAGTTTCATTAACCCGGACGCGGATCGCCAGGGCTCCGGGTATCAAGTCAATCAATCGCTGATTGCGGTGGGGTCGGGCGGAATTTGGGGAAGCAGCCAGGGATCGCAGACGCATCTGGCCTTTCTGCCGGTGCCGCAGACGGACTTCATTTTTGCAGCATTCGCCGAGGAGCACGGGTTTGTAGGAGCTCTTGCCCTTCTGCTGTTATACTTTATAGTGCTGATGCGGTTGACCCAGAATGCACAGACCGCGACCGACCGCGCTGGCGCTTTTCTGGTAATGGGTGTGGTTGCTGTGCTTAGCTTTCACATTCTGGTCAACGTCGGCATGGTGGTTGGCTTTATGCCAGTCACAGGAATACCTCTGCCGCTCATGAGTTATGGTGGGTCTTCCGTTCTTTTCATGTTTTTGGCGCTGGGGATGGTAATGAACGTCAGGATGCGCCGGTTCGTGAATTGAGACGGTCGGCGGCAGTTAGGGCGCCCGGCTTGGCAACGAAAACGGCGCTACGAAACAGGATTACGTTGAATGCAGAATTGCAGAATTACTTAAAGATCAGGCACGGAACAAGATTACGAAGGCCCTCGCGAAAAAGGAGGGCAGAATGCCGGCAGAAGTCGAAGCCGGACAGGATTGAAGCCGGTCAGGCGGGGAACGGCCCCCTCAGTGGAATACGAGAGTGTGGTCACAGACCTGACGAAGGCTTAACGCGATCAGTGCAGACGAGCCAAGACAATTCACTGCAGTGTAGGTTCCGGGAAGAAGTCCGGGACCGCGCCCGCTCCTACCCGGAACGGCGCTGAACGCTATCGATCCGATGGTCCGCCTTGCGCTTCTGGTCCGGTAAGAATAACCGGAGTAGAAATGAACAAGGAATTGTTTGTATCGACCACCCCTCACGAAACCAAAGTGGGGATCACGGAAGACGATCAACTAGCGGAAATTTACCTCGAACGAGAAAATGAATACACCTTGGCGGGCTCGATTTATAAGGGCCGGGTGACGCGCGTGCTGCCAGGCATGCAGTCGGCCTTTGTAGATATCGGTCTGGAACGCGATGCGTTCCTGTACGTCTCCGATTTCATGGATTTGGAACAGCAGGATGAAGATCTGGATGAAGCGATTCCGGCGAATCGTCCGGTGACGGAAGCGCGTCCGCACGATGGTTCGGACGGGGTCGCTTCGATGCGCAATGGGGAAGGCCAACTTTCCGAAGGCGTGGCGAGCGAGGAAGCGGTGGAGGGAACCGCCGCAGAAGCTTCGGGCAACGTCACGAGTGGCGCGCGCGACTTTCGCGGTCGTCGTCGTCGTCGCGGACGTCGTGGTGAGATCGGGCGCGGGCCAAGCGCGGAGCGTGGTGAGATTCGGAACGAACCGCGCGGTGAAGTACACAACGAAAGTGGGAGTGAACCGCGAAACGAACCTCGAAGCGACCGTTTCAACCGCGGAGACCGTCCGGGACGAGCCGGTTCTGATTCTCGATTCCAGAGACCGGCGCCTTCGACGGCTCGTACCGGTCGCGATTACGATTACGGCCCGCCCCCGGGATATCAACCGATCGTGCTTCCCGGTGAATCGATCTCGAAGTATCAACGTCACGGGCAGAGTCCAGACTATGGTCAGGATCATGCCGCCACTTTTCCGGCGGAAAGAGCGCCGGTTGCAGAGTCGCTGCCGGCATCAGTCTCTGCCTCGGTCCTCGCGAACTTTCCCGAAGATGAGCCAATTTTCGCGGCCAAGGTTGCCGAGCCACTGCATGAGCAGCACGAGCATCCGGCGGACGTTGAAGTTGGCGAAGAGGTGGATTCGATCGTTTCTACCGAAGCGCTAGAAGCGGAAGCCGGGAACGATGCGCGAGCATCGGCAGCAGGCGATTCCGCGCCGGTGATCGAGCCGCGCCAACTCCCGCGCGAAGCCGACAAGGGGACAACTTTCCAGATCACAAGCGATGTCACGCGTGATTTTTCGCACGATCTTGCGCCCGGCAACATGGAAGAGCAAGAGATCGAGGAAGAAGAAGCCGAACTCGCGTCCTACGGTGAAGAACCGGGAGACGACGCGGGCTTTGAAGAATTTGAAGAGGAGACGCGGGCGGCTGGTGGCCAGTTGTCGGCAACGGGTGTTGGGGGCGTGGAAGCCGTTCCCGCGCTGACCATCGGCAGCGAGCCGGCAGCGAATGGCGAAGCCGTTCCCGAATCCGTGCTGGAAGCCGAAGAGCGGGAAGCCGAGGAATTGGAACTGGAGGAAGCGCAAGCCGAGGCGGAAGCACTGNNGTGCCGCAGATCAGCGAACTGCTCAAGGAAGGCCAGGAGGTGCTGATCCAGATTGCCAAAGAGCCGATCGCAAAGAAGGGCGCGCGCATTACCAGTCACATTGCACTGCCGGGTCGCTTTCTGGTTTTCATGCCTACGGTGAATCACACGGGCGTGTCGCGCAAGATCGCATCCGAAGAAGAGCGTCAGCGGCTGAAGCGCATCATCCAAAGCGAGCGCGAGAATGGCGGCGGTGGTTTCATCGTTCGCACCGCCGCGGCTGGAGCTTCGGACGAGGAGCTGAGAGCGGATATCCGCTTCCTGAAAAATCTTTGGAGCGAGATTAAGTCGCGCTCCGACACCAGCAAGGCTCCGGCGCTGATCTATCACGATCTGAATGTGGTGGAACGAGTGCTCCGCGACCAGGTTAGTTCGGAATTTTCTGTCATTTGGGTCGATACCGAGCAGGAATACGAACGCATCGTGCGATTTGCAAATCGCTTCCAGCCCGCACTCGTCAAGCGCGTCAAACTCTACACGAAAGAAACGCCGTTATACGACCAGTTTGGGCTGAACGAGGAAATCAACAAAGCGCTGAAGTCGAAAGTCTGGCTGAAGAGCGGTGGCTACATCGTCATCAATCAGACCGAAGCGCTGGTTGCCATCGACGTGAACACCGGCAAGTACGTCGGCAAGACCGCTCGCCTTGAAGACACGATCGTGAAGACAAATGTCGACGCCATCAAGGAAATCGTGCGTCAGGTGCGGTTGCGCGATCTGGGTGGCATCATCATCATCGACTTCATCGACATGGACGAGCGCCGCAATCGACAGAAAGTGATGCAGGCGCTGGAAGAGGCTTTGCGTCTCGACCGGGCGCCATCGAAGGTGCTTCAATTCAATGATTTCGGCCTCGTGGCGATTACTCGCAAGCGCGTAAAGCAGTCGCTCGAGCGGACGATCGGATCGCCCTGTCCTTATTGCCAGGCCACGGGCTTCGTGAAAGCGGTGAACACCATCTGCAATGAGATTTATGTTGAGATGCGCAAGATTTCGAGTCATCTCGAGCACAGCGACGTGATGTTGCGGGTGAACCCGGAAGTTGCGAAGGCCCTGAAACTGAACAACGCGAAACTTCTGGGTGAGATGGAAGAGCTCACAAAGAAGACGATTATTATCAAGTCAGATCCTGCTTTGCATCAGGAGCAATTCGATATTCACTAGCAGGCAGCGGAACCTAGGCTAGTCGGGAACAAGGGACGGGTGAAGGCCCGTCCTTTTTTCGTGGGCTAAGCCGAGAAAATGAGCTTGGTGGCTTCTATCGTGCGCTCGCGTAGCTTCTCCAGTGAGGTGCGGAGAAGCTCGCCAGCTGCCTGTGATTCCAACTGCCGGCTGGCGGGTTGCCGATCGATAGAGGGCGTGACACTGTTGACGGCTTCCGCGATGGACTTGGCGAGATCGATCAGAACTACCAAGGAATCGGCATGCAGTTTCCAGACCGAAGGAGAATTCTGCGAGCGCTTGAGTTCCTCTATCTCAGTCGTCATGCGCGCCGCTGCCGCGACCATGCGGAGCAGCATTCGAGCGGTCTCGGCACGCGAACCCGTTTGTTCAAGATAGTCAGCTGTACATGCGTCAACTTCGGCGGGGCTGAGCATGAGGTTGAAATAGCGCATGGGCACGATCTGGCGGAACTTAGGATCGGCGACGCGCACGAAAACGCGAATCGATTCCTCCACCCTTCGCAATTTTGCCTCTTCGACCGAGAGTGCCTGAGGAGTGACGGAACTTGGAGCATATTTCCGTGGCAAGGGTGGAGCCAAATCCGGAGCGAGCGCCGTCGCCCTAGCGCCACCATTAGGGCTGGAATGCCGACTGTCGGGTTGGGCGCACCGGATCGGCGGCCTGCGATCCAATTCTCTTTTCAGGCGTGAAACGCGGGCGAATTTCTCCAAAGCCGCGCTGTAGTCAACTCTTAACAAAGCCTCCTGGTTCAGGGCCTCGACATGCTCAACGGTGACCTCAATGCCGTCGACGGTGCTTAGAATGCTGCCCCCAAGCTGTTCCAGGCGGCGGCCGAAGTCCTTGATTTCTTGTGTGGCGGCGGAGAACAGCCGTTGGAAGCGGTCTCCGAACGCGGCGTTATAAGGCGCAAGCGTGGCCAGCACTCCGGGATGATAAATCGATTCGCCCAGGGCGGCTTTCAACTGCCGAACCCTGGGGATGATGCCGGAATCCATGAGCGCGCTGAAGTCATGGAAGCGATTTGCCTGATCGAGCAAGGGTCCGAATTCACGCAGCAATTGCACATCCGAATCCGAGAGCACTGGAACATCAGACTCCGAGAGGATTTCCAGCAGCGCAATTTCAAACGGAGACAGCGGAATAGAACCATCGAGTCCGTAGCCTCGCCGACCCCACTGGCCGGCAACGCGAGGATGGCGAAACAAAAAAGTTGCGACCAGATCGGTCTTGTCGCGATTGGCGGCAGAATCGTCGCGATGGCGCGCGAAGTAACGCAACAACGCTTCGGCCACTTCGGGATCTAGGTCGGATTGCACTCCCAGCCGCAACATAGCGGGAGTGATGGCCATGTCGAGAAGCCGAATCCAGAGCTGCATTCGATCCAGAGTGGAGCCGACGTCTTCAACGTGGCTGATGACGTCGGGAGCCAGTTCGGCGGGCGCAGGCAACTCTCCGCCGAGTTGATCACTCAGCAGCCGCTGGTAGAAGCCCTGGACGGTGGCGAGCAACGCCAGTTCCCACTTGGGATCCTCAACCAAACTCAGCTCCTTCGAGATCGCACGGTAATGTTTGCAGAGGCAGCGTTTCCCTTAGTAAAGCCTAAAGGGAACGGCAGCGCAATTATTTACCTGGTTACGGAAGTGGGTGGACCACGCGGAAAACTCTGCAGGGCTATTGAAAAACAACAGTTTTATTTCCATAGAGCAGGATGCGGTTTTCCACGTGCCAGCGAACGGCGCGCGAGAGCACAACTTTTTCAATGTCGCGGCCTTTCTGAACCAGGTCGTCGATGGTGTCACGATGATGAATGCGCACAACATCCTGTTCAATGATAGGGCCGTCATCGAGCACTTGCGTCACGTAGTGAGCCGTGGCGCCGATCAACTTCACGCCGCGCTGAAACGCTTGGTGGTAGGGCTTGGAGCCGACAAACGCGGGCAAAAAGGAGTGATGAATGTTAATCACATTCTGGGATCCCATAGCCGAGATGAAATCGGTCGAGAGCACCTGCATGTAGCGCGCCAGGACGACAAGACTGCACTTGTGCTCGCGGACGAGCGCGATTTGCTGTTGTTCCGCTTCGCGTTTGTCTCCTTTCGTGACCGGCACCACGAAATACGGGATGCGATAGAAGTCGGCGATACGCTGATTATCGGGATGGTTGGAAATAATCAGCGGAATTTCGCACCGGAGTTCTCCGCTCTGGTGGCGGTAGAGCAGGTCTTGAAGGCAATGGTCATACTTCGAAACAAAGATGGCTATGCGAGGACGTTCGGCGGAGCCGGCGAGACGCCAGTCCATCTGGAAGTCGCGGGCGATGGGAGCAAAGCGGTCGGCAAACTGGGCAAGGTCAAAATCGAAATCTGCCGGATCAAACTCTACCCGCGTCAGAAACAGATTGGATTCCTCATCTCCGTGCTCGTCATTGAAAAGAATGTTGCCGCCGTGGCGGAAGATAAATTCGGCAATCGACGCAACAACGCCCTTGCGGTCAGGGCAGGAGACGAGAAGGATGGCGGAGTTGTGCATCACAAGCCAGCAATCTTTCGGGCAACAGCGGTAAAGGCTGGGCGCCGCTTTTGGAGGTCCTCGTCGCTGAAGGGACCAAACATTTCGTTCCAGACCTCTTCGACTATTCTTTCGACCTGCGTTTCAGATAACGGCTTCTCCCCGAACCGCGTCAACTTTGCAATTTGGCTCTCGATAAGAGAAGCCTCGCCATTGTACTCATCAGGCGGGCATCCGCTTGTCACGAGGCCCTCGATATCCTCACCATCGAGGGCTGCCTTGATCTGAGAAAACGTAGACCACGGTTTCATTGCCCGATGATATCTATTTCCGCACGTGCTTGAGAATCTCCCGCGCTGCATTGGCTCCCGAGCCGCCGGTGAGCCCTGTCCCCGGATGGGTTCCACTGCCACACAGATACAGGCCTACGATCGGCGTTCGATAGCGCGCCCAGTCCAGCAGTGGACGCATGGTGAAGAACTGATCGAGCGCAAGTTCCCCGTGGAAGATGTGGCCGCCCGTGAGACCATAGGTTTCTTCGAGATCCTTCGGCGTGATGATCTGGTGGCGCAGGATGGTCTGCGGCAAATTCGGCGCGTACTGGGCGATGGTCTTGACGACGGTCTCACCGAGCGCTTTGCGCTGAGTTTCCCAGTCGCCGGTCTTTAATTTGTAGGGTGCGTATTGCATGTAGATGGACATCACGTGCTGTCCCGCCGGCGCGAGCGACGGATCGGAAAGAGATGGGAACGCAATTTCAATGTATGGCTTGCTGGAGAAGTTGCCGTACTTCGATTCGTCGAACGCGCGTTCCAGATAGTCGATTTCCGGGCTAATCTGGATGCGGGCCTTCAGAAGATCCGCGTTGCCTTTTGTCTTCAGGGCAGTGAATTCCGGCAGCGCGGAAAGTGCGAGATTGATTTTGGCGACCGTTCCCATGCAGCGGTAGTTCTTGATCTTCTGCACGAAGTCTGGAGAAAGATGGGCGGGATCAACCAGATGCATCAACGTTCGTTTGGGATCGGCGTTCGAAACAATGGCGCGCGCCGAGATTTCTTCACCTGAGACCAGCACAACGCCGCCAGCGACGCCGTCTTTTACCCGAATTTCAGCGACTTCAACCCCAGTACGAATCTCCGCGCCTGCCTTTTTTGCTGCGCCAGCCATGGCCAGCGTGATGGCGCCCGCGCCCCCGGCGGGGAACTGAACGCCTCCAGCGGGAGTTGCATCGGCAGCGGCGCGCAAGAGCAACACGAGCGCGCTGCCCGCCGACCATGGGCCCAGCAAAGTCCCGAAGATGCCGCGGGTGGCGATGGTGGCGCGCAGGGGTTCGGTGTCGAAGAACTCGGCGACCAGATCGGCAACAGCCATCGGTCCCCAGCGCAGCACGCGATACAGATCTTTCTTGCCGAGATTTCGAATGGACCGGCCGGTCTTCAGCATTCCCCAAAGATCGCCACTACTGGGGTTGTCAATGTTGGGTGGCGTCAGGGCAAGGGCTTCGGCAATGACTTTTCCGATCTTTCCGAGCGCCGTGCCGAAGTCAGCGTAGGAAGCAGCGTCTTTCTGCGACCACTGCGCGATTTCCTGCTCGGCTCTTGTTGCGTCGGAGTAGAGGACGAGCGCCCGGCCGTCGGGCAGCAGGGAGACGGTGCTCACATCGGGAGTTGTCAGCTTGAGGCCGTGCTGCTCGAGTTGCATGTCGCGCACAATGTCGGCGCGGAGCGGGCCGGTGTTATGCGTGAGCGTGGAGCAGCGAAAGCCGGGATGAAGTTCTTCAGTGATGGCCGCTCCGCCCACCTGGGCGCGGC
>PLBE01000183.1 GCA_003134435.1 Acidobacteriaceae bacterium | reverse complement strand
CCTTTAGGGGCTGAGCGTCGGAATATTCGCCCCGCCTAGACGGGAGTCAACTCGCCCGTCAATGGCTCCTCCCTGCGCCCCTTCTATCCCTTGAATCTTTCCAGCCGGTAGAGCGCGTCGGCCGCTTCGTCTTTCAGTACCAACCCCGCCACCATCTCCCCAAGCGCGGGGCCATGCTTGAACCCGTGGCCCGAGCCGCCTCCGACAATCCAAACCTTCGCGCTTGCCGGATGCCGGTCGATAATGAAACTGTTGTCGCTCGTATTTTCGTACTGGCATACCCGCGACTTCACTACCGGAGCGTCTTTCATCCCCGGAAAGCGGTACGCCAGGTAGCGCCGCGCCGCCGCCAGCCCCTCATCGCTCGCCAGTCGCTGCCCCGCTGTGGGATCGAACTCCGGCCCGCGTGTATCGTCGGCCATTTTGAAGCCTCGCCCCTGCTTGCCCGGAATTCCGTACATAAAACGCTCCGCGTGATCGCCCCACACCGGCAGGCTGCCCTCGTCGTAGCCCGCATCGCCCGCGGGAGTGCCAAAGAAAAACAGTTCCTGTTTGGTCGAGATGAAATGCGGGCCCACCGTCCGCGGAAACATCTTTCCCAACCATGGACCACAGGCGAAGACATAACCGTCGGCGGCCAGGGTCGCTCCCTTCGCATGCGAACCAAACGAGAGCGCGAGCGCCTTCCACTCGCCGCCTTCAAGATCCTCCGCCGCCACCGCCGCCTGCCGGTACTCTCCGCCTTCCGCGATAAACTGCTCGACCACCGCCTGCGTCGCCGCGCGGGCGAGAAGATATCCGCTGCCGGGCTCGAAGATTCCCCACTCCACATCCTCGAAATTGATCTGCGGCCACCGCCGCCCCAGCTCTTTGACTGCTAGCTGCTCGAACCCGATTCCCGCATCCTGCAGAGCGGAGACCGACGCCCGTTCGTACGCGTCGTCGCGCTGCGCCATCCACAGCACTCCAATCGGGAAAAAGAATTGCCGCTTCCATCGCGCTTCATGCTGCTTCCAGAGCGCCAGCGCCCGCTGCGCGAGTTTCGTATACGCCCCGTCCGGCCCATAGGCCCCGCGGATAATCCGCGTCTCCCCGCCGGACGACGCCCGCGAATTTCCCGGACCCCACGCATCGAGCAGCGTGACCCGGGCCCCCCCGCGCAGCAGATACAGAGCCGTCCATCCCCCGAATGCACCCGCCCCGACCACCGCAATATGACGTTTGCCAGCCATGCCTCGCGCAGTATACCCCGTGCTCCACCCGCCCCGCCAAAAAGCGGGTGCCCCATCCTTGCGCGCCCTCTGCGCAAGGGTGGGAAGGCTAAATTCCTGAAAACTGCCCGTCCGTGGAACTTCTTCCGTCCGTCAATGCGACTTTCTCCCATGTCCGCATATACATATCCATTGTTGTACGTACATAACAACGCGTACAACGTTCCACGTGGAACACTGTACGTACATTTTGAACGCGAAATTTGGTTTTGTAAAAATTACCGTGTAGGAAGTGCCCGCTCGTGGCTTTTCAGCCACACCAGCGCCCCAGCGTTATCAATGGCTTGCAACCCCCGTAATCGCCCCTTCCGAGGCCGAACGGACCAGCGCCGCGTACTTGGCAAACACCCCCGTCTTATAACGGGGCGCCGGAGCCTTCCATTCCGCCATCCGCCGGGCAATTTCGGCGTCCGAGATTTCCAGTTCCAGCTTGCGGCTCTTGGTGTCAATCGTGATCGTGTCCCCTTCGCGGATCGCCGCAATCGGCCCGCCCAGCGCCGCTTCCGGAGCCACATGGCCAACCATCAGCCCCCGCGTCGCCCCGCTGAAACGTCCGTCCGTGATCAGCGCCACACTCTCACCCAGCCCCTCCCCTACGATCGCGGCCGTCACACTCAGCATTTCCCTCATGCCCGGTCCGCCCTTGGGCCCCTCGTACCGGATCACCACCACATCCCCTGCTTTGACCAACTTACCGGTCACCGCCTGCATGGCGGCCTCTTCGGAATCGAAGACCCGAGCTGGGCCGGTATGCGATCCCCTCTCATGCCCGCTCATCTTCACGACTCCTCCCCCGGGAGCCAGGTTGCCTTTCAAAATCACCAGGCCGCCCGTCGCCTTCAGCGGCTTGCTCAAGGGAGCGACTACGGCTTGTCCCGCTGTTTCCCGGGCCGCGCTTGCTTCCTCGGCAAATGTCTTTCCGGTCACGGTCATGGCGGAGCCATCGACGTGCTTGCCTTCCAGCAGTCGCTTGGCAATCAACTGGATTCCGCCCGCCGCGTCCACATCGGCGGCCACATATTTTCCCGCAGGCTTGAGATCGGCGAGCAACGGGGTGCGTTCACTGACGCGCTGAAAATCGTCAATCTCGAGCGGCAGGCCCATTTCGCGCGAGATGGCGAGCAGATGGAGAACGGCGTTGGTCGAGCCTCCCGTAGCCGCCACGCCGGCGATGGCATTCTCGAATGCGGAGTGGGTCAGGATGTCACTGGGGCGAATCCCGCGGCGCAGAAGATTCATGACGACTTCGCCGCAGCGGAAAGCCACTTCATCCTTTCGCGGGTCCATGGCTGGAATGCCGTTGAATCCCATGGGCGAGAGGCCGATGAATTCCATCACCGTGCTCATGGTATTCGCAGTGTATTGGCCGCCACATGCCCCCGCGCCGGGACACGCTACATTCTCCAGCGCCAGCAGGTCGGCATCGCTCATTTTGCCGGCGGCGTTGGCGCCCACGGCTTCGAATACATCCTGGATGGTGACATCTTTGCCCTTGTACTTTCCAGGGGCAATCGTACCGCCGTAGAGTACCAGTCCGGGAAGATTCATTCGAGCCAACGCCATGGCGGCGGCGGGGATGGTTTTGTCGCAGCCGACTATGCAAACCGCCGCGTCGAAAAGCTGTCCCCGGCACACCAGTTCGATGGAGTCGGCAATGACTTCGCGACTGACCAGCGACGCCTTCATGCCTTCGGTGCCCATGGTCTCGCCGTCGGAGATGGCAATGGTGTTGAACTCCATCGGCGTGCCGCCGGCGGCGCGGATCCCTTCTTTCACCTTGGCGGAAAGGCGGCGCAGGTGAAAGTTGCAGGGCATGGTCTCGATCCAGGTGTTGGCGACCGCGACGAGGGGCTTGGCAAGATCGGCGTCCGTGAAGCCGATGGCTTTGTACATGGCGCGCGCCGGAGCCTGGTCGCGCCCGTCGGTGATGTAGCGACTGCGATGTTTGAGGTCCATGAAAGCAGTTCTCAGTTCCCGGTTCTCAGTTCTCAGAAAACCAGTTTTGATGGTGTCGACCGACTTAAAGCCTCGCCAACCCAACTGAGAACCGGGAACTGAGAACCGGGAACTTTCTTCTACGCGTTGACCGCTTTCGGTCCCGCAGGCTTGGCTTCGGGCGCTTTTTTCTTTTCCGAGGGGAGCCACGACATCATGGCGCGCAACTGCTCCCCTACTTTTTCAATGGGGTGCTGTTTGGCGCGTTCGCGCAGCGCGGCAAAATTCCTGCCGCCTTTCTTGTTCTCTTCAATCCATTCCCTGGCGAAGGTGCCGTCCTGGATGCGGGTCAGCGTTTCCTTCATCGCTTTGCGGGTTTCGTCTCCGACAACGATTTCGCCGCGGGTCAAGTCGCCGTATTCCGCCGTGTTTGAAATGGAATATCGCATTCGGCTGAGGCCGCCTTCGTAAATCAGGTCGACGATCAGCTTCATCTCGTGCACGCACTCGAAGTAGGCGATCTCGGGAGCGTACCCCGCGGCGACCAGCGTCTCGAAACCTTTCTGCATCAGCGAAGTCAGGCCGCCGCAGAGGACCGCCTGTTCGCCAAAAAGATCGCTCTCGGTTTCTTCTTTAAAGGTCGTCTGCAAGACGCCGGCACGGGTCGAACCGATCCCGTGGGCGTAGCTGAGCGCGAATTCATGGGCGCGCCCACTGGCATCCTGATGAATGGCGAGCAACGCCGGAACGCCGCCGCCCTGCGCATAGACGCGACGCAGCAAATGGCCAGGGCTCTTGGGCGCAATCATGACCACGTCCACATCTTTTGGAGGCGCGATCGTCTTGAAGTGAATGGCAAAGCCGTGCGAAAAGCCGAGAATCTTTCCCTTGTGTAGATGCGGCTTGATCGCGGATTCGTAGAAATCGGCCTGGGTCTCGTCGGGCGTGAGAATCTGGATCCAGTCGGCGCGCTTGGCGGCCTCGGCCGGAGCGACCACGGTCATGCCATCGGCGCGCGCCTGCGTTGCCGAACCCCGCTCGGGATCGAGGCCGATGATGACCTCGTATCCGCTATCGCGCAAGTTCTGCGCCTGAGCGTGTCCCTGGGAGCCGTAGCCAAAAACAGCGATGGTTTTGCCCTTGAGCGCGGCAGGATTGGCGTCGTTCTGATAAAAAACCGTGGCCACTGGAATACTCCTCTTAATTAGATGTCGATGAATGAATGCTAAATCGAGTCTTCACGACCTGACGACCTTTGGATGACCAGGAACCGACCGATCGGTCGGTTTATGGAATGCTACCTACCATGGCCTCCCGCTGTCAACTTGGCAGGCCCTACCTGGATGCCTTGGATTTCCCGCGTGCCTATCGTAGTTTGCTTACGGCCAGCGCGGTGTCGGCGGTATTATGATTTGCGGGCCCAAAATCGATTGCGAGGAGCGGATTGTCCACCTGGGACCACGAAGATGCTGAACTGCTCGCCGGGATCGCCCGGCGAGACAGCGAGGCGCTGCTTGCGCTCTATCGCAAGTACAGCAGCCGCGTATTTTCGTTGATTTATCGCATTCTCGATGATCGGGCGGCAGCGGAAGAGGTGTTGCAGGATACTTTCTATCGGCTGTGGGATCGTTCTCATCTCTACCATCCTGAAAAAGGCCAGTTGATTTCGTGGCTGCTTACCGTTGCCCGCAATCTTGCGCTGGATCGCAAACGAAAAGAATCCAGGAGGGCGGAGTCCAGCGTATTCCTTACAGGAGAAGAGTCTGGCGGTTTCGATCTGGATACTCTGCCGGATATGGCTGCGGTCGAAGATCCGGACTTGAATCGCACCCTCCGGCGCGTTATGCAGGAATTGCCGGCGGAACAGAAAGCGGCGATTGAGTTGGCCTACTTCGAAGGACTGACGCATCAGGAGTTGTCCGTGCGCTTGGGTGAGTCGCTGGGCACGGTGAAGACACGAATCCGCTTGGGCTTGTCGAAGCTGCGCAAAGCGATGAAGGACTACAGGAAGGTGATGCTATGAGCGTGGACTGCGCTCACATGGAAGAGGATTGGGATCTGTTTGCGTTGGGGAGCCTCGATGAGGCTGCCCAACAGAAGATGGCTTCCCATCTGCAATCCG
Source organism: Acidobacteriaceae bacterium (assembly GCA_003134435.1). Taxonomy (GTDB): domain Bacteria; phylum Acidobacteriota; class Terriglobia; order Terriglobales; family Acidobacteriaceae; genus Acidiflorens. The sequence continues at coordinate 60,357 of PLBE01000183.1, read as the reverse complement.
GCTGCCAGCAGTGCCAGCGCAGATACATGGAGGCGCAGACGGGCGTGGTCTCGATCGCCTCGTTTGTGCCGACTCATCAGCCCTCCGCCCGCGTCGAACGGGATCTGATGAAGCGCATTCGCCAGGAAGAGCGAATGGCAGCGACCGGGCCGGGAATTGCACCTGCATGGCTGCGGTGGAGTCTGGCGCCCTGGGCCTTGGCGGCAGCTTGTCTGGTTCTTGCCGGATGGTTTTTCTGGCAGCAGCGCCGGTTAGGCACGGAGTTAACTACGGCGCGCAACGACATTCAAACACTGCGCCGGGCGGTGACTTCGACGCCCGCTCCGGCTTCGCAGTCGGCGATTGCCGAAAGGCTTTCGGCGGAGAACCCACCGGCTGTGCGCGTTCCCAATCCGCAGTTAAATCCCGCCCAGGGCGCGCGTTTCACGTCCGCAGATACGGCTGCTCTCAAACAGAAGCTGACGGAGATGGAAACTGAGATCGCCAACCTGCAGAAAGAAAACTCCTCGCTCGCCACCGCACGAGCCGAGGCGGAGCAGCGGGGCGTCCAGTTGCAATCGGAGATGAGTGCGGCAGAGACTCGAACCGAGGATTTGGCGCGAAAGTTGGAAGCCGCGCAAACCTCTTCGACCGCAGCGAATCAGGCTGAGATTGCGGCGCTTAACAACCAGCTCTCGGAGAGTCGCGCGGAAGTGCAGCGACTGGGGCAAGTCAAGATTCGCAATGCTCAGATCGAGAGCCTGCTGCAATCGGGATCGATCCAACAAGTTGATTTACGGGCGGTGGATCCGTCCGCCGGCAAAGCTTATGCGCGAGTGCTGTATTCGCCGCAGGGCGGTTTGCTGCTGGTCGCGACCTCGCTTCCGAAACTGGATCACGAGAAGTGTTATCAACTCTGGCTCATTCGCAAGGGTGCGCCGGCGATCTTGAGTGGTGGGCTCCTGCAGACTTCCGACGACGGGCGCGGCTTCCTGTTTGCGCCTCCGACGAACGATCTGGCGCAACTCACCGGTCTGGCTATCACGGACGAGCCCAAGGGTGGGAGCGTCTCAGCCAGAGGACACAAGCTCCTTTTTGGCGCGCAATAACGCTGACCTGCGGAGTGTCAGCCTCCCCGACCGGCCAACTCCAGTTGATCGAGTCCGCAAGGGCGAGCGACAACGCCCGTCACTCCGCCAAGTGCTTTAGAAATGCCATCCCCAGCTGGCGGTTGTCGTGTGATAAGAAAGTCCGTCCGGCACTCTATTGAAACGGGCGTCGAATGCGACGGACAGCCCGTTGGTCCATCGATACTCGATTCCGGTTCCGAAGTGCACTCCGATGTCGATTCCGCCTTGGCCAGCCGGAAGACCCTGAGCGCTGAGCTGGCTGGCGGGGGCAATCTGTCCGCCAATCAGGCTTCCGCCGAAGGGCGACGGACCCAACAGAGCGGTCAGGGCTTGCAAGGTGGGCGGGCTGAGTGTGGAATTCGCTCGGATGCCGCTGGCGACGAGTTGATTGGAGATGCTCACATAAGTGCCCAACCCCAGAACGGCGTAAGGACGCAGGCGATAGCGGTCAAGCAGCGTGCTGTTGTATTTCAGGGCGAAAGGAACGAGTTCCAGTACCTGGACCTTCCAGTTGCCGTTGCTGGTGACGGGGAAGGGCGAATCCCCGGTGCCCGAGAGCGCCTGCTGGATATTGGACGCGCCGTTATTCGGATTCAAAGCGGTCAACACGGCGAGATTCGAGATCTGCGCAACGTTCGAGGTGACCGGGAGGGTTCGACTGGTTTGAGCTAGACCGAGCGAAATTTCGTAGTTCAATCGCCCTCCAGGTAGCAGCGCTAAAGGCAACTCAATGGCGCCGCCGAAGAAACCCCCGGTGTTGAGTGCGAATGGTCCGGAATTTGCGCCGGCGCGGAAACTGGCGGTGGCGCCGATCTTTCCGAGATTCGGAAGCAGTTCCTGGGGCAGGGCACGGGGCGCGTCCTGGGGTTGTGGCGGATTGGAAGGGACGGAATCGCGGGCCTCGGCCATGGCCATGGCACTCGGGCTGCTTAAGTCGGCCAGGATGAGATTGGCGCGCTGCGGAGAAAGCGTTCCCACCGAGCGCTGCGCTTCGACCAGCATCTCGACCATACCTTCCAGACGACGGACGCGGTCCTCCAATTCGTGGATGCGCGATTCGGCGATGCGGGCGTCGTCCTGGGCGCGTAGCGTGTGTGAGAAAAGGCCGAGCAGCAAAAAGGTCAGGCATATTCGAACACAGAACTGATGGTTTAGCGGTCTCATGGGCAACAGTATAGGTGAGAAAAAAAGAGATTTGTTCTGGAGTAGAGATCCAAAAGCTCGGGTCCGTCGTTTTCGTGAGCGGATGGCAAAGTTGCCATCGAAACTATCAATCTCCCGAGGATATCTCCAATGTCAGTCAATAAAATGTCGCGGCTCTTCGTCTTCGTGCTCGCCTTGACCCTGGTCACCGGCAGCGCCTTCGCTCAAACCGTCGTCACCCAATCGGGACAGACCTCGGTGCAGCTCGCCAGCGGGTTTTTGAGCGCTCTCAATACCCTGAAAGTAACTCCGGGCGTATTGAACCCAACCACCATCAGCAGCAAGGCCGTGGTCACGTTCCCGATCACGGGTGGCGCGGTCGATGCGAAAACTGCTGCGGGTCAAATCACGCATGCCGGCGGTCTGACCCTGACTGCGGGCGGCACCACCGTCGCTCTGCGAAACTTCACCATCGACACGACGGGCACGACGCCGATCCTTTATGGAGTCGCTTCGGTCAACGGCAGCGTGGCGGGAGCCCTCCCGTTGTTCGAAGTGCAACTGCCGAAGGTATTCCCCTTGCCACTCAAACCGCTGGACGGCGCTTTCATCAATCTGAGCGGTTTTGGTCTGGCGCTGACGGACACGGCCGCGTCGACGTTGAACTCGGTATTCGGCGTCACCGCATTTTCGGGCGGCTTCAAGGTCGGGACCGCAACCGTGCAGGCATTCGTTGTGGCCAATTAGCGGAACGTTTCCACACGTTTGCAGGAACTGCGTGGGATGCCCTGGGGCGGTCGCCCCGGGGCAATCCCTTGACGCTTCATCCTGAGTTCTGGCTTCGAGGTGCTTGGAAATTCCAGGTTCGAACTCCCACTCAAAATTCGAGGTACGACCCGGCGCGCGCCGGGTGAGCGGAGCCGTTGGTTCCGGTCGCGGGAAGCAAACCTTCTTCAATTCCATGCAGGCTTTCCCAGGCGGCTTCAGTTAGTGCCGGGTCAGCGCCAACGATGTCTCGAATCATCTGCCAGGCGGCCAGGTTGAGGGCTCCTTCGGGCGCGGGACCCATGGCTAATGAAACGGAGCATTGCGGGCAAAAGCAGATGCGCTGCGCTGAAGATTTCTGACGCGGCCTTACTCCCACGGTCTGCGCGAACAGGAATACCGCCACCGACTTCTGACCAGCCTCGAGTTCCCGATTACAGCGAAGACAATACAAGTGGTCCAAGAGTCTGGCCTCCACCCCATTATTACTTCTTAGAGTCGCGGCTGGCCGCGTTTTACGACCCGTTCCAGAGACGAGGCAATTCCCGTCTCTAAGCGTTCAAAAAACCGGTTGCTAGCCGGCACGGCTGAAGTTTACCCACGCGTCGGAGCGAGGCTTCGGTTCCGGCTCAGGCAGGATTTCGGGCTGGGCTTCGGCCGCTTCCAGCAAGCGAACGACTCCGCGCAGATTTTCCCATGCCGCCTGGTTGAGCGCGGGATCAGAGCTCACCAGGTCGCGGATCATATCCCATGCCGCGATATTCAGCGCGCCTTCCGGCGCCAGTCCGAGCGCCAGCGAGACCGAGCACTGCGGGCAGAAGACAATACGCTGCGCCGCCGATTTCTGACGCGGCTTGATTCCAACAGTTTGCGCGAACATGTAGATGGCGACGAATTTTCGTCCCGACTCGAGCTCGCGGTTACAGCGCAGGCAACGTACGTTCTCCACAAGTTCTTCCCCTGGCCTATTGATGATCAATGAATGCAATTACTTTCTCCAAGGAGTGGCCACGGGCACAAGTATGTAGGGAGATTCCGGGTTGGCGCGACTTCACGTTCCCGCGGAGGGCTGCCATTTTCTGCGACATGGCTGCGGCAAATCGGGAAGGTCGAACCATCGCGCACGAAAGACCCGAGAAGGAACAGAGAGAACCAAGCTTTACTCTAGCCAGAAGCGCATGTCATCACGCACTCTACTGTCATGGGCGTCGAATCAGCCAGAGTTGAGTCCTCCAGCAAACATCGGTCGACAAGAACCGAATCATGAATACGCCATGCAAGAAGCGCTTGCGGCCGACGTGGCTGCCGAAAGGGCGCCAGCAGGTCGCAGCCGTTTGCTATCGCCTTCGCCGGGGGAGCGTCGAATTTCTGCTGGTTCAGACGCGCGGCGGACGCTGGATCTTCCCCAAAGGCGGCGTGGAACCGGGGCTCACCCATGCCCAGTCCGCTGCCCTCGAGGCTTTTGAGGAGGCCGGGGTTCATGGCCGGATAGAAACAATCCCCTTCGCCCGCTACTACCGCCGGAAACCTGAGCCGGCGGTTTTTGTAAGAGACGGGAGAGCTACGGCTCGATGTACCGACCTGGAACTGGCGGTCTTGGCCCACCTTTGCGAGGTTTCCCGACTGGAACCGCCGCAGGAGTCGAATCGCAATCCAACCTGGTTTCCCGCTGAAAAAGCGAAGCAGCGCCTGCTCGAGGACCGGCCGAAGGACTTCGGCGCTGAACTGGTTCGCGTGGTCGAACGCGCCTTGTCGCGGATTCAGCGCCTGCGGAGTGGCGACCGCAACCCTGCGGATCGAGGACACAAAGACGGTTTGCAGAACGTCCGCTTCGAGGCTCTGGAAGACGGCAGTTTGCCGCACAGCCTCCGCGAGGCCGCATCGGCTCGCAATTTTCTGCTCCAGCGCCGCAGTGGGCGCGCGGCTGCGGGTATCGAGGTGGCCGTGCAAGCTCCGCAGCAGAAGGTTCTTCCGATCAGCGCGCTCGATGAGATTCAGCGGCCGGTCCTGCGACTGGGCAGCGGAGCCGGTTCGCCGGCTGAGGTGGCTCGCAAGATTACTGCGATTGACACTGGACGGGGACGGCGCGCTCGCCGCTGACACCTGCCCGAATGCCATTCATCAGGTCGAAATGTAACGGTGATACACTCGTCAACCATGCTGGAAGTGAACGGCCTAACCAAGGCCTATGGAAAGCTGGTGGCCGTCAACGGGGTCAGCTTTAGAGCTGATCGGGGAGAAACCGTCGGCCTGCTTGGGCCAAACGGCGCGGGTAAAACCACTACGGTTTCCATCATCGCGGGCTTGCTGAGCCCGGATTCCGGCGAAGTTCTGATCGAAGGCAAGCAAGTAAAAAAGTGACACCGACCCGGTCAAACTGAAGATCGGGCTGGTTCCGCAGGACATGGCGCTCTATGACCAGCTCACGGCGCGCGATAACCTGATTTTTTTCGCAGCCCTTTACTCGCTCGCGGGGGCGAAGGCGAAGCAGTCCATCGACGACGCTCTCACACTCGTTGGACTTCTGGATCGCGCCAACGACAAGGTTGGAACGTTCAGTGGAGGCATGAAACGCCGCCTCAATCTGGCGGCGGCCCTGCTTCACGATCCGCAGCTTCTGTTACTCGATGAACCCACGGTTGGGGTCGATCCGCAGAGCCGCAACGCCATCTTTGAGAATCTCGAAGTGTTGAAGAAGCGCGGCAAGACCCTCATCTACACCACCCACTACATGGAGGAGGCCGAACGCCTGTGTGACCGTATCGTAATTGTCGATCACGGTAAGGTGGTGGCCAACGACACGCTGCCCGCGCTGCACCGGCTCTTGCCCGTCACCAACGTGATTGCCGTCGAACTGGACCAGGCGGACGGTTTCAGTCCTGAGCAGATGCTGGCGCTTCCGGAAGTGAAGTCGGCGGAGGTGAAACAAAGCACGTTGCGGGTGGGAGTCCACGATCTCGCGCGGGGCGCGCCTGGGGTCCTGCGCTGGCTGTCCGATCACGGCCATTCCTACCATCATGTCTCGAGCGAGCAGCCGAATCTGGAGACGGTGTTTCTTACTCTCACGGGAAGGAGCCTTCGAGACTCCTGAATGATCCAATTCATGGCTCTGGTACGCAAGGATCTGCGACTGTTCTTCAACGATCGCAGAGCCGTGGCCGTGGGCATGCTGGTGCCCATCGTGTTGGCGTCCTTCTTCGGTTATCTGTTTGGCGGGCAAGGCGGCAATGCAGAGACCAGCAGAGTGGCGGTGCTGGTCATCGATCAGGACGGCAGCAACATCTCCCGCGGCCTTATTGCTCAGCTTGCCAGCGACAAGAATCTGGACGTAAAACCGGCGACCATGGACACCGCCCGCGAGGCCGTTCGCAAAGGCAAGGCGACGGCGGCGATTTTCATCCCCAAGGACTTCGGCAAGGATGCAGGACACGCGCTGTTTACGGGCAACGGCAAGCCCGAACTGGGCGTGCTCTACGATCCTTCGCATCGAGTGGAACTGGGAATGGTGAAAGGCATCCTGAGCGGCGCCGTGATGCAGACGGTCAGCAAAGAGATGTTCACCGGCAAGAGCGGCCGCGAAATGGTGAACGATTCACTGGCCCAGGTGGAGAACAATTCTCAGATCGCCCCCGACGTTCGTCATGCTCTGACCGATCTGCTGGGCAGCGTGCAGAAGTTAAACGAACGTCAGGACGCGGAGCGAAGCCGCGCAGGCGCGTCCGGGCAACTGGATTCCTATGGCGGCCTGTCCATGCCCTACGAGACGCGAGAACAGGCGATCACTTCGGGCGACAATGTCGAGTACAACGGCTACGCGCACTCTTTCGGAGGAATGGGAGTTCAGTTCATCCTGTTCATGGGACTTGATGTCGGCATCGCGCTGCTGACACTACGGCAGACTGGCCTCTGGCAGCGGTTGCGGGCCGCGCCTCTCTCTCGAACCATGCTGCTGGGCAGCCGCACAGTTAGCGCGTCCCTAATAGCGTGCGTCATTCTGATTGTCCTCTTCAGTTTCGCGCGTGTCGTATTTGGCGTCCGCATCCTGGGCAGTGTGGCGGGCATGGTCGGCGTGTGCGTGGCATTCTCATTGATGACCGCCGCTTTCGGCCTGATGGTCGCCGCCATCGGCGAGACCGTCGAAGCGACCCGTGGATACGCCATTATGGCCACGCTCTTTATGGTGATGCTGGGCGGCGCCTGGGTGCCGACCTTCGTATTCCCGGCATGGCTGCGGAAGCTGTCCGTTATTGTGCCCACCCGATGGGCGATGGATGGAATGGACAACATGACTTGGCGCGGGTTGGGATTCTCGTCGGCGATTGCGCCGATCGTTGTGCTGCTGCTCTTCACCCTGTTGTTCGACGCGATCGCGGTGATGCGATTTCGCTGGCGGACCGACTGAGTACCAGTGTGCTTTTTTGTGCGCCCAGTAGAGCGGATACCCCATTCCGCGATACCATCTCTGGTGATGCTCCGCGAAGCTGCCCTTGAAACCCAGAAGGAAAACCGGAAGGAAATCCGCCAGGAACCGCGCCAGGAAATCCTGCGCGCCGCGGCTCGCCTCTTTCAACAGCAGGGATACGACGCCACGTCGATGAACGACGTCGCCGCCGCCCTCAAGCTCTCCAAGGGAGGCCTCTATCACCATTTTCAGTCGAAGGACGAAATCCTGTTTCACATCATGTCGCACGCCATGCAGATCACCGAGGACCGCGTCATCAATGTCGTGCGTCGCATCGACCCCGCCAGTGTTGCCGGATCGGGCGTGGACGTAACCGAAGAGCGCCTGCGCACGCTAATCCGGCTGCACATTCAGGTGGTGCTGAGTCCCGAGGACCGCGAAATTACGGTCATGCTCCACGAGAACCATCCTCTACCTCTGGCACTCCGGCGCAAGATCAACGGACGCAAGAAAGATTACCTGGTCTTCGTCGAAAACCTCATCGCCGAGGTCCAGCGCAAGCGTAATTCTCATTCGCGGGTCACACCGCGCGCCGCCGCCTTTGCCCTGGTCGGCATGATCAACTGGATCTACCAGTGGTATAAGCCCGACGGCCCGCTCACCGGAGACGCGCTGGTGCAGCAGTTCACGGATATTTTCTTTCACGGCGCGGTGGGGTAACTCTCAACACACGGTGGTTTAGCTCTCAACCGGCAGACGCGCGGGCCGCACTTTTTACATTCCATTGACAACTCCAAAACCTGAAACTGGTAGGCTGTTACACTAGATCGCCTAGGGTGACTTCCCGCGCCCATAGCCGCAATGCGAGGTATTTTACCGATGAAGGATTCGATGAAGCATGCACCGTCGCCACTGGTTTTTCCAAAACTCCTGCTTTGGATTTGCGCCTGCTCTGGGATGCTCACGGCCAGTGCAAAGGCCCAGACCGGCGCGTGGCTGACGCACTCCCACGACGAACAGCACACCGCGCTTTCGACCGTCCAATCCCAACCGCTCAGCACCATTCACTGGCATGTGCCGGTTGACCTGAATCCGCCGGGGGGCGAAATCCTCATTCACTACGGCTCACCGCTGGTCACGGCGGCGAATACCGTTATCGTTCCGGTGAAGACCGGCACGAATAGTTTCCGAGTTGAGGCCCATAACGGCGCCACCGGTGCGAAGATCTGGACGCAGAACACGGGTTGGCAGGCGCCGGAGGCGGAATTTGTTCCCGGCCTGGGGCCAACCATTTCGGGCAACCAGCTGTTCGTTCCCGACATTGGCGGCCGCGTTCTGGTGCGGCAAAATCCGGACGACGCCAAGGGCGCGATCACTCACCTTTATTTTTACGGCGCCAAGAATTACCAGAAGGACCCGGCGGTCTATCAGCAGAATGTGCAGATCGAAACTCCGCTCACGACGGACGCCAACGGCAATCTCTATTTCGGATTCATTGTTCTCGGCGCCACGCCAATCAATCTGCAAAGCGGCATCGCACGCATTGCCCCCAATGGCACGGGAACCTGGGTTTCGGCTGCGACCGTCAGCGGTGACTCGACGATTACTCAGGTTGCAATCAGTGCCGCCCCGGCGCTCTCACTGGACGGCAGCCTGTTGTATGTCGCGGTGGAAGACGCGAACACTGGATTTGGTTACCTGCTGGCCCTCAACAGCACCACTCTCGCGCTGGTCAACAGCGTGCGCTTGACCGATCCGTCGTCGGGGATGGACGCCCTGATCTTCGACGCCAGTTCTGCCGCGCCCACCGTCGGACCCGATGGCGATGTTTACTTCGGAGTTATCGAAAATCCTTTTCCCAGCCACAACGACCGTGGATGGCTGCTCCACTACAGCAGCGACCTTTCGCAGACCAAGATTCCCGGCAGCTTTGGCTGGGACGATACCGCATCCATCGTTCCCGCGTCACTGGTCTCGAGTTATAAGGGCAAGTCCAGTTACCTGCTGATGACCAAGTACAACAACTACGCGGGTATCGGCACCGGCGATGGCAAGAACCGCATTGCCATCCTGGATCCGAACGCCACCGAGCATGACCCCATCATCCACAAAACGCTGGTCATGAAAGAAGTGCTCACGATTCTGGGAGTCACGCCTGATCCGGCGTGGCCGGGAGGGGTGAAGGAATGGTGTATCAACACGGCGGCGGTGGATCCGTTTACCAAGTCGGTTCTCGCCAATAGCGAAGACGGAAATCTCTACCGCTGGGACCTGACTTCGAACACGCTGTCGGAAAAAATAACGCTATCCAGCGGCGTCGGCGAGGCCTATACGCCAACGGTAATCGGTGCCGACGGTACGGCTTACGCGATTAATCAAGCCGTTCTTGATGCGATTGGACACTGAAAACGCGACCCTGAAAATTGGGGGCCGGGTGAGGACGCCCAAGTCTCCTCGGACCAGTGAGAATGGCGCCGTCTACCCAGATGCCTTGCCCGGCACCCAATACACTTCTTCTTTCACATTTTCTTTCTTGAAGCCGATGCGCTTCAGGATGCCTTTGCCGTGCTCCACCATTTCGGGATGCCCGCACAGGTACGCGATGCTGTTCGCCCCAGTGCATCCCCACAGGTCGGCGTACTTGCGAATCAGTTCGTCGACACGGCCGACCTCGCCCTCCCAAGTCTCGTCCTCCCAGGGCCGGCTGACTGTGAAAACACAGCGAAACCAGGGCGCTCGCTGCGCAAGATTCTCCAATTCCTCGCGATAACCAAACTCCCACGGCCGGCTCGCCCCGTTCAGCAGAAATAGCCTGTGATTGCCGGTAAAACGGCCTTCTTCCCAGTCCTTAAACAAGGTGCGCAGAAAACTGACGAAAGGCGCGATTCCGGTCACGGTGCTCACCATCAGGTGATTCGCGCGTTCCGGTTGTTCGCTGTCGAAGGTGAAGCGCCCCTTAGCCACTTTGCGCACCAGAACTTCATCGCCCAACTGAAGATCATAAAGTGGTGGCGTGGTCTCGCCGTGGGGAACCAGTTCAAAAAAGAATTCCAATTCCCTCTCGTAGGGAGAAGATGCAATCGAGTAAGGACGCTCCAGTCGCCGGGCGTCGCGTTCCACCCCGAGCGTGGCGTACTGGCCCGGAACAAAGCTGAACTCCGCCCTAGGATCAACCCGGATCATCCACAGATCGGGCGCAAAATCGAGGCGCTTGGTGATACGGGCCCGGTAGTGTTTGTCGTCCATAAAAGCTATTAGTTCTTGGTTCGCAGTGAAGCAAATACAATACCCGGCTTGCGTCTGTCGGAAATGACAAGCGAGAACCCAAATAAAAGAACAGCCCGCAAGCTTCTCAGCCTGCGGGCTGCCCGGTGGACTGTTTGGGATTGACTGAGGTGGTCACTCTCGTGGCCCCTCGCTCGTTCCGGTGCCGGACACAGCTTGTGCCCGGCGGATCAGACTTTATCAATCAGCCCATACGCACGGATTGTTTGCGAGAGATTGTTCCCGATTCCCCCGACCAAAGGTTCCTCGAGAACTCCGCTTAGAGCAACCGCCCTAAGACTCAGCCACCTCACCTGGTCTGGTACTTCTACAGTGACTATCAGAACTTGTCATCCGACCACCTCCTTTCCGGTGTAAACGCAGACTACAAAAAAAGCCGCCCCGGAGTCAACGGCACGGAGGTGGAGTGCCGGAAGAGGCAATAGGTTTTCGGTGCCAACGCGGCGGGGCAGAAACGGAGAACTGGGAACGGAAAACTCCCTTTCGCGGGTACACTGTTTTCGCGATATTTCGCCGTATGAAACCCACCCCCACGAGGTCTCTGACAGTATGCCTGCCGTGAGCGTGGTGGCCACCGTGCTCAATGAGCGCGATGTCATCGACCCGTTGGTCGAGAGTCTGATGCGGCAAACGCTGGCTCCCACCGAAGTCATCATCGTCGATGGCGGCTCGACCGACGGAACCTGGGAGCGCTTGCTGCAGGCCACGTCGAAATACTCGTCGCTGGTTCCCATCCGCGATGAAAGCTGCAGCTTAAGACATTCGCCCGGACCGGTCGCGCGCGGCCGCAATGTCGCGATCGCGTCGGCTTCGTCCGACGTTATCGCCTGTGTGGATGCCGGCTGTACCTACCCTCCCGAATGGCTCGCCAACCTCACGGCGCCGATTTTCAGCGGAGGCTTCCAGTACTCTCTCGGCGGATCTTGCATTGATCTCACGAGTCTCGATCTCGAAACCCCCAACTCGGCGGTCTGGGACATCGCTTCCGCTCCTTTCTTCGCGGTCAAGCTCCACCCGGACGCGCCCACCAAGTCCTGCACTGCCCGCTCCATGGCCTTCCGCAAAGAACTCTGGCGCCGCGTGGGCGGATTTCCCGAAACCTTCCTGCTCGGAGAAGACACTTTATTCGATGCCGAGGCACGCAAACTGGCGCCCCCCGCCTTCCCACCCCGCGCCAAGGCCTGCTATCAGACGCATCAAAGCTTCGGCTCAGCCGTCCGCCAGATGGCCAGATATTCCAAATCGTATGGCCTGTTGGGAGGCCGCTGGGCCCGCTTGGGGCGAAATCTCGCGCGCTGCCTGGTGGAGGTCCTGGCCACTCTCGCTCTTGTGTTCTCGCCCGTACCGCTGTTGTGCGTGCTCGCGCTCGAACTCTATTTCGCCTTCCGGTTGGATTGGCGCGATCTTCGAAAAGTTCCCCTGCGCATGTGGGCCGCGCGCTTGCTTTTTTCCCTGGTCGTTCCCTGGGTGGCCGCGTGGTCTCAGATTCTGGGCAGCATCACGAAGAAAAACAGTTCCAACCGGCAGAATCAAGCATAGATCAGCAGCGAACCCTTGCAGCCCTGGGCACTCGCGGTACATGCCCGCCAGATACCTACCTTCGTCACCACGTCTTCCCTAGACTGAAAGTACCCCTGCAAGGCAGGAACGGCTCACTCCCCAAGTCATCGGTCTTTCAAGCAGTTCTCGATAATCAACGGGTGCAACTCGTGGAACCGAAGCACGAAAACTTCTCTGGGAACTGAGAACCGGGAACTGCACTTCAGCCCTTCCAGCGATAGGCGTTCGGCTGGGCCAGTCCCAGATGTGCCAGCACGCGGTTGGCGAATTCCTGGGCCATGGCATCGGCGCTCGACGGATGGTTATAAAACGTCGGAATCAGGGGAAATATCGTGGCCCCGGCATCCGCCGCCAGCGTCATGTTGCGAAGGTGGATTTTATTGAGCGGCGTCTCGCGCACGCACAGCACCAATGGCCGACGCTCTTTGAGAGTTACATCGGCCGCGCGTTCGATCAGTCGCGAAGCGGTTCCATTGGCAATGCGGCCGAGCGTGCCGACGCTGCACGGGATGACCACCATGGCGTCCGCGGGATAGGACCCGCTGGCAATGTTGGCGCCGATGTCGCTGTTGGACTGCTGCTGAATCTTTGCCGGATTGGAGCCGATGATCTGACGTAGGAGGTCGGAACGGCCCTCGATGCCGAGTTCCTCGGCGATGACACGCAGGCCGCTGTCGGAAGCGATGAAGTTTACGGTCTTCACCCGCGAATCGCGTTCGACAGCGAGCAGAAATTGCTTGAGAAATAGCGACCCACTGGCGCCGGTAGTGGCAACAGTCAGGTTTTCCGGCGGAAGAAAAGGCAAAGTTGGCGCTCCACGAGGCAGTTCCGTTCACGGCCTCGAAGAACTGAGGATAGGCACGCACGAAAAGCAAGTCAAGGATTGCAGCGTGCGTAAACGTTCAACATTCGCCGCGCAGCCACTAAAAAGGGGCGTCTCGGTTCGAGGATTTGCGGCATCGCTAAGGCAGTGCCCCGATCCGAAACGACGAACAGCGAACGACCAACGACGAGCTTATGTCCACTACCGGCATCTTGCGATCGCGGCGTAGCGCCGCCCAACTCCACGCCCTCGCCAGCGTGGAGCGTGAGATTCGCGCCATCGATCCCGCCAGCGGACGCAAGTATCTTCGCGATTTTCGTGAAGCTTACCGCTCCTACCAGCGAGTGCTTTCCGCCAGCGACGTGCGCCGCGAGATTGCGAAAGCTGGTACTGTTCTGGTCGGCGACTATCATGCCCTGCCCAATTCGCAACGCTATATCGCCTCGCTCCTTCACGACTACGAATTTCACCAGCGCCCGGTAGTGCTGGGCGTCGAGACCATTTTTTCCCGCGACCAGCACATCCTCGACGAATGGGTCCAGGGCGAAATTGAAGAAGACGAACTGCGGCAGCGCATACGCTTCGAACTCGACTGGGGTTACGACTGGACTCCATTCTACGAACTGCTGTCCGCCGCGCGCGATTTCGGCGCCTATATCTACGGGCTCGATTGCATGCCCCGCGAAGACCTGCGCAAGATTGGAGCCCGCGACCGGCACGCCGCCGACAAGATTGCCGAACTCCGCCAGCAACATCCCGACGCGCTCATCCTGGTCCTCTTCGGTGAGTCGCACCTCGCGCCCGAGCATCTGCCGGCCCTGCTGCAACAGCGACTCCCCTCGGAATCCATGCTGACCGTCCTGCAAAACGTAGACGCCCTCTACTGGCTGGCGGCCGGAGAAGCCCACGACCGCGTCGAAGCCGTCAAGGTTCGCGAAAACGTACTCTGTGTCTTCAACGCCACACCGCTGGAAAAATACGAGAACTATCGCCTCTGTCTCGATCGTTGGGGACGCAATGATCGCAGCGCGCCCGATCTCGGCCCCACGCTTTATAACCTGATCGATGGCATGGTGCGTTTTCTAGGCATCAACCAGTATTCTCCGCATAACACGACCCAGCCCAGGCTGCTGGTGGACCTCATGCCCGAAGTCTATTCGCGGACATCGGACGCCCTTCTGCGCCGTCTGCTTTCGCGCAAAGGATTCACCGCCGAGCACCGGCGCTGCCTGCTTCGCCAGGTTCGCGAACGCGGCAGCGTCTATCTTGCGCCCATCAATGCCGTGTACGTACGCCGTTTCGGGATGGCATCTTGTGCCGAGGACGCTACCCGCTTCCTGCACCAGGCTTGCCGAGGCTTACCGAGTCTTTGCAAAGGCAAGGTCCCCGCCCAGCGTGCTTGTTTACCCAGTTCGCCAGCCACCCGGGCTCTGGACAAGGACGATGCGTTTTATACTTCCGTATTCGAGCACGCGCTCGCCTTCTTCGGATCGCGCATCTTATACCCCGCTCGCCCTGCTCTGCGCGACTCTGATCTGGCGGACTTATTCGAGATAACTCGCGAAGACCTCGAACAACAGACTTCGCTTCCCTTTGCCCACGCCGTCGAAGCGCTCGACTTCCTGACTCAGCACCGCCAGCGTGATATTCCCGCCTGGTCAGCTCCAGACTTTAGCGGCCACAAATATGAATACGTCGCCGAGCAACTCGGATATCTCACCGGCAACGATCTTTACGAGGCCTACCTCGATGGCCGCCTCACCACCACCGCCCTGCGTAAACTCTTTCTCACCCACATCGAGATGCCGGGCACGGCCCGCGAAGTCTACGTCGGGTTAACGAAGCGCCTGCGACCGCGCGCATAACTCTCCGGCGATCGAGACCACAGGTCTTCATCCCCTCGGTGAATCTCTGTGGCTCCGTGGTAAAGACTTGGCCTTTGCCGATTGCGATTTCAGATTTTGCGGCCGCTGCGGTATTCTCACCTGTCCAATGCCTGACGACTTCCCACTTCAGTCCAAGACGCCCGATGCGCTCATGCTCTTCGGCTTCTGGTACCGCGCCCTGCCGGCCAATCGAATTCACCGTGGACGCCTAACGAAAGCGATGCTGCTCGAACAGCCTCTGGTCATCGGGCGCGACCGGCAAGGCCAGGCGTTCGCTTTGCGCGACGCCTGTCCGCATCGCGGCATGCCGCTTTCCTGCGGTCCATTTGACGGGCACGAAATCGAATGTTGCTACCATGGTTGGAAATTCGACGTCCACTCCGGCCAGTGCACACTGATTCCGTCGCTGGTTGCCGATCAGAACCTGAAGGTCGACCGCATCTACGCCGGCAGCTATCCCTGCGAAGAACGCGACAATTTCATCTGGGTCTTCATTCCCGATCCCGGCCCGGTCGGCGCTGGATTTTCGAAGCCTGCGCCCGCGCCCACGCCCGCCCCGGAGATTCCGAAATTCAGCGAGCACTACAAACTCGCCTATCTCACCGCCGACCTGCCTTGCTCCGTCGACCACGGCATTATCGGCCTCATGGATCCGGCGCACGGTCCTTTCGTCCATCAGGCCTGGTGGTGGCGGACGCAAGAATCGATCCACGAGAAGCGGAAAAACTTCGAACCCATCCCCTACGGATTTCGCATGAGCGCCCACACGCCCAGCTCGAACAGCGCTCCCTACAAGCTGCTGCGCCTCTACGCCGACGCCGATTCGGTTACCACCACTATCGACTTCGTCCTGCCCAACCTGCGTTCGGAAGTGATTCGCGCCGGAAAATACTGGTTCTCCAGCCTGACTACCGTCACTCCCATCACCCGCAACCAGTGCCGCATCGACGTAGTCGCCGCCTGGAACCTCTTCCGCTGGATCCCCTTCGGCCCCGAGTTGCTGAAATTCGTATTCGCGAAATTTGTGGAGCAGGATCGCCGCACCATGGAACTCCAGTCCGAAGGCCTGAAACACAATCCCCACCTCATGCTGATCGACGATGCCGACCGCCCCGCCAAGTGGTATTTCGGTTTAAAGAACGCCATGCTGGAAGTGAAGAAGAATGGCGGCGAGTTTCGGCATCCCCTGAGCGGGCCGGTCGCGCTGAGGTGGAGAAGCTGAAGAGCAATTCCCAGTTCTAAGTTCCCAGTTCTCCTAAAAAACTGCAACCCATCCAACCCGAAGCGAGTCGCGACACAGAACAGAGAACTGCCGGACACTGACAACTACGAACGGAGAGCTACTGCCCCACCAGCCAGTCCATCGCCGCGGCGCGTGTCTTGAAGGTCACAATCTCACGCTGGGAAAAATTGTGGAAATTTTCCATGAAGGCGTGCGGAATGCTCTCCGCACCCACCCACGCCGTCTTTTTCACAAACGGACGGTCCAGCGTCAGCACTTCCTTGAGCTTGGTGGCGACCGCGTGATCCACAATGGCGCCGGTATAGTCGGCAAGCGTGACCAGCGACTCGTGCGCGTGCTGCGCCACCACGATCCGCACATGCTCCAGCAGAAGCTGCATTTCATGCGCATTGGCGTGAGAAAAATCCAACAGCAGAATCTGCTGGCCCTTATGCTCGACGAAGTGGATACGATCATCCATTGTGGGCTCCGAGTGGTGCCCTGTGTGGGTTTGTTTCCAGTGGCCAAAACGTTAACCACGGAAGCCACCGCAACCGAGGGAAGCACCAAGGAAAGCTACCCTAACAGCGATTCCACTATGTTGTAAACCGAGTCCAGCGCCGAATCTAGGGCACCAGCATCCTTCCCACCTGCTTCGGCCAGATCCGGACGCCCGCCGCCTTTGCCGCCGACTTTTTCAGCCACTTTCCCCACTATTTTTCCGGCCTGAATGCGGCTCGTCAAATCTTTGGTGACGCCCGCAATCAGCGAGACATTTCCGTCCGCGGCCGAACCGACCACTACTACGCCCGAGCCGAGCCTGTCGCGTAGTTGATCGACCAGCGTGCGTAACTGCGCGCGCTCAAGATTATCGACTCGATGCGCCAGCACTTTGATGCCCCGAACTTCTTTGACTTTCTCGGTCGCCGAAGCCGCCGAAGAGGAAGCCGACTTCATCCTCGCCTGGTCGAGTTCGCGCGTCAGCCGCTTGATTTCCGAATCGCGCTTTTCCAGTTCCGCGCGCAACGCCTCCGCGGGAGATTCCGCTTCCTTCCCGCCCGGCGTCCCATCTTTTCTCGCTTTTTGCGAAAGGGTGGGTCCCACCAGACTCGCCACCACGCCTTCCAACTCGTGATCTTTGCGGAAGTGTCGCAGCGATCCTTCGCCGGTCACGGCCTCGATGCGCCGCACGCCCGACGACACGCTGCCCTCTTTCAAAATCTTGATCAGCCCGATCTCGCCCGTCTGCGCCGTGTGTGTGCCGCCGCAAAGCTCAGTCGAAAAATCGCCGATCTTGATCACCCGCACTTTATCGCCATACTTCTCCCCAAACAACGCCATCGCGTGATACTCGTTGACCGCAACGTCAATCGGAACATTCTCGATGACTTCGACCCGTTCGTTGCGCAGCACTTCCTGGTTGATGAGGTCTTCAATATCCTGCAGTTCTTCTTCGGCGACGCCAGTGAAATGCGAAAAATCGAAGCGGAGATGGTTGGGAGCGACCAGCGATCCCGCCTGCTTCACATGCTTGCCCAGCACTTCGCGCAGTCCCGCCTGAAGCAGGTGCGTGGCCGTGTGGTTGCGCATGGTAGATTCGCGGATGGCGGTGTCAACTACGGCATCAACTTTCTGGCCAACGCGGATCGCCTGCTTGGCAGTAATTTGATGCGCCCGCACGCCCTGCACGGGGTAGTAGCATCCAGTCACCTCGGCAACGACGGTATTGTGATCGTCAGAATAAAGCCATCCGCGGTCACCGACCTGGCCGCCGGATTCAGCATAGAAGGGCGTGTGATCGAGAATGATCTCGGCGGATTCGCCGGGCTTGAGTTCCTGCGCGCCCTGATTGCCCTTGATGATGGCGAGCACTTCGCAATTGTCAGAGCGCGTCTGACGGTAGCCTTCGAAGTCAGACTTCGGAAGTTGCTGGTAGGCAGGATTGGCGGTTTGCTTGGCCGCGCCTTTCCAGGAGGCGCGGGCGCGCTCGCGCTCAGCTGCAAATGCGGTTTCAAAACCGTCAGCGTCAAAAAGAACTCCCTGGTCCCGCGCTGCATCTTCAATGAAGTCCCGCGGCAGGCCGTACGTTTCGTAGAGATTGAAGGCATTCTTACCTGAGAGAACGGGGCGGTAGTTCTCTTGAAAATGCATATATAAGTCTTTTTCGTATTCGCCCACCGCGAAGGATTTTGTAGTACCGGCGGCTTTTCTACGTGGATCTAGGTGACCAGCCGGCAAAACTAGGTCGATGATACCTTCATCCGCTGGGTCGAAGTCCGGGTGGGTCCCTTTGAAAGACGCATAGCAAGCCTTGCTTGCATCAGACTGCGAGGATCTAAGCTGTTCCTCCAGTTTTCCTAGCCCTATAGCCAGCGTGTGCGCAAATCTCGTCTCTTCAGACAGTACTGTCTTTGATACTCGATCCGCCGTCTCTTTCAACTCCGGATACGCATCCTGCATCAAAGCGCGCACAGCAAACACCATCTCATGCAAAAACGGCTTCGTCTGGCCGAGCAAGCGTCCGTGGGTAATGGCGCGGCGGATGATTTTGCGCAGCACGTACCCGCGCCCTTCGTTCGAGGGAGTCACGCCATCTGAGATTAGGAATGTCGCCGCACGCGAGTGATCAGCAATGACGCGCAAGGAAGCAGCTGACTTCGTACGTGCTTCTTTATCGAGCTCTTTCTTGACCGACGTCCCAGTCAGTTCCGCCGCCCGCTCAATCAGCGGCGTAAACAAATCCGTCTCGTAATTCGAAATCACCCCCTGCAGCACCGATGCCAGCCGTTCCAGGCCCGCCCCCGTGTCAATCGATGGCTTCGGCAGCGGATTCAGCTTGCCGCTCGAATCCCGGTCAAACTGCATGAACACCAGATTCCACAGTTCGACGTAGCGCCCGCAATCACAGCCAAACGTGCAGTCGGTGTGGCCTTGATCGCTCGCCGCCACTCCCATGTCGTAGTGAATCTCGCTGCATGGACCGCACGGACCGGTGTCTCCCATCTGCCAGAAATTGTCTTTCGATCCGAACTCGTAGATGCGATCTTTCGGCACGCCTTGCCCGAGCCACAAGTCGTAGGCTTCGGCATCGCGGGGAACACCGTTTTCGCCCTTGAAGATCGTGACGTAGAGCTTCGCTTTATCAATCCCAAACCACTCGGGCGAAGTGATCAGTTCCCATGCGTAGGCAATGGCCTCTTTTTTGAAGTAGTCGCCAAATGAAAAGTTTCCCAGCATCTCGAAAAACGTGTGATGGCGATTCGTGAAGCCTACGTTTTCCAGATCGTTGTGCTTGCCGCCTGCGCGCACGCACTTCTGCGAGGTCGTGGCTCGCGAGTAGTCGCGCTTTTCCAGACCCAGAAAAACATCCTTGAACTGGTTCATGCCGGCGTTGGTAAAGAGCAGCGTCGGGTCATTGGCCGGGACGAGCGAAGAGGAGTGGACTTCGCGGTGTTGCTTCTGGATGAAGAAGTCGAGGAACTTGCGGCGGATTTCGTTGCCTGTGAGCATGAAACTTTCATTTTAAATGAAAGCCAGATCTTCACCACCGAGGACACCGCGGGGCAGAGGAAACAACGGGGAATCAGGCTCATAAACAACGGCGTCGAAGGCCTTGCGGCGCAGACGACACGCAGCAGGCGGTTCGACGCCGTCGAAAGCAGATTTACATCCTTTGCTTGAGGATCGACTACTTCACTTCATCGGCGGTTTTGTCCGCGCCTTTCTTCACGCCGTGGCCAACCGCCTTGGCGCCTTTTTTCACGCCGTGCCCGGTATCCTTGGCTGCGGTCTTGGTGGCATCGCCGGTTTTATCGGCGGCTTTTTCCGTGGCCTTGCCGGTGTCTTTGGCGGCGGTCTTGGTCGCGTCGCCCGTCTTTACGGCGGCTTTCTTGGTGACGTGTCCCGTCTTCACCGCGGCTTTCTTGGTGGCTTTACCGGTATCGTCGGCCGCAGTCTTCACATCGGTACCGGCCTGTCCGTACGAGAGCGCAGTCAGAGCGAGCAAGGCGGCCGCGATCGTCAAAGATATCTTCTTCATATTCATTCTTCCTCCTGGGTAGTTGCGGAGATGGTTTTTGCCAAGTTCGTTTAAGAGTATGAAGCATGCTCGCAACTAGGGCAAGGG
Source organism: Acidobacteriaceae bacterium (assembly GCA_003134435.1). Taxonomy (GTDB): domain Bacteria; phylum Acidobacteriota; class Terriglobia; order Terriglobales; family Acidobacteriaceae; genus Acidiflorens. The sequence goes on along the minus strand of PLBE01000183.1, from coordinate 40,036 downwards.
TTGCGGCGAGAGCTATGGATCAGTGTCGTCAAGGTCTAGTGAGACACTTCGGAAGCTTCGTTTTCGAGTTCGCTGATCATCTCTTCATCCACGTCCCATTTCTTCAGAATCGTAAAGATGGTTCTTGACCCGAAGCCGGCCCGCATCAACTGGCGAAAGATACGCGCAGTCTGTTTCTGATCTCTGTCTTTCGGCTTCTGCAGGCGCTTTCGCCGCAGATAGGCCCGGGCGAGACTTTCTTCTTTCACATCGTCATAAACGGATGAAACCGCCTTCTCGATAACCTCGCCGTGAACTCCTTTTGCCTTGAGGTCGTTAACCACTCGCATGCGTCCGAATTTTTCGTTGTCGCGGCGATAGGAAGAAAACGCGGTCGCATACTTGGCATCGTTGAGATAGCCCTGATCTTTGAGGCGAACCACAATCAGTTCGACCAGCGTCTTGCCGATTTCGGTATCGGCTTCCACCCGGTTTCGCAGCAGGCGCTTCAGTTCGGCGACCGAACGCATCCGCCGCGCCAGCGCGCCTACGGCATACTCGTAAAGTTCGGCTTCGGTAAAGAGTTTTCTGGGACGTCCAAACCCCATTGCTACACAATATCGCGAGCCGGGGCGTTGGGGTTAGCGCAAACCAATATCCCCACGAAGTCACCTCTGCCGGTGCTTTATTTCGGCGGCAATGCGGGACTGGTCGATGCCGGAGGGTTCATAGCCGGCGGCACCGCAGGCGCCGGTGGCATACTCGGAGGCGGCGCGACCAGCAAGGCTTTTGCCGGCGGCGGCAATTTTTCGGCATTGGCGACCAGCAGCGCGATTTGCCACATCTGAGTTTCAGATAACGATTTACTGAAACCGGGCATCCCAGTCAGCCGAATGCCGTTGGAGATCTTCCAGTAGCTTTCGCCTGGCTCATCGTCAGTCACTCCTTTGCCCTCCAGCAACAGCGGCGGCTTGGGATACATGCCGGTCGCAATCGCTGTCTTCGGAGTCAAGGGTAACCCGTGGCAGACCGCGCAATGCTGCTTATAAAGGTCGGCGCCGGCAAGGTAGTTCGCTTCACTCGGTTGGATTGGCACCGTCTTCGGCATGTCTTTGGCAATGCGCGCATCCAGAGCCTTGTGTGCGAAATACTGCTCGAAGGGCATGTCGGAGTCAGTGGTGGCAACCGGAGCGCTGCCTCCTGCGAAATACATATACGCGCCTAATGGAACGACCAGTAGACCGAGTATCAATCCGGCAAAAAATTTCACCGATTCAACCTGCCTTTCTGAATTTTAGTACTTTAACACTACCGGTTTGCATCTAAGCTAGTTTAATCGGGACCCAGTTTTGGTAACCCGGCGGACCGATCCTCTCAGATCGTTTCGCTCAGATCGTCGGAGACTTAAACCGAATGCAAATTGTAAGCGCCGCGAGCGCGTTTCCCCAACACTACTACTCCCAGGAGATGTTGCTGGCGGCGCTCCAGGAATACTGGGGCGATCAGATCGAAAACCCGCACGTATTGCGGCGTCTGCATCGTCATGTAGGCGTTGACGGGCGATTCCTCTCGCTTCCCAAAGAGGAATACCTCAGGATGAAAACCTGGGGCGAGGCCAATCATCACTGGATTCGCACCGCGAAAGAACTGGGCGAGAAAGCGGTGACGAGCGCGCTGGCGGACGCCGGCTTGCATGGCCGCAGTCTGGGCGCATTCTTTTTTGTGTCAGTCACCGGCATCAGCAGTCCGTCCATCGACGCGCTGCTGATCAACCGCATGGGCTTGTGCCGGAACATCCGGCGCGTTCCGGTTTTTGGGCTGGGCTGCGTGGCGGGCGCGGCGGGCATTTCGCGCGCCGCCGATTACGTCCGCGCTTATCCCGATCAAGTCGCCGTGGTGCTTTCGGTGGAACTCTGCTCGCTCACGCTGCAGCGCGCGGATATCTCGATGGCCAACCTGATTTCTTCCGGACTCTTCGGCGACGGTGCGGCCGCGGTGCTGGTGGCTGGCGCCGATTGCGGACTTTCCGGCCCTAAGATCCTGGCCACTCGCTCCGTGTTCTATCCCGACACGGAAGAGATGATGGGCTGGGATGTGTCGGAAAAGGGCTTTCGGATTGTGCTCTCGCGTGAAATTCCGAATCTGGTTCGAAAGAATCTAGCGCACGATCTCGACGATTTTCTGGCGGAACGTGGATTGACTCGCGCCGACATCGGCAGTTGGGTATTGCACACTGGCGGCCCGAAAATTCTCGAGGCGACCGCTGAGGCACTCGGCTTGAAGAACGGCGAACTCGATGTCTCCTGGCAATGCTTGCGCCGGACTGGCAATCTGTCTTCCGCATCCGTGCTGGTTGTCCTGGAAGAAGTCATGAAGAATCGCCGGCCCGCGCCTGGCACCCTCGGCCTGCTGGCCGCGATGGGCCCGGGGTTCTGCTCGGAATTCGTGTTGCTGGAGTGGTAGGGGGAAGACTGCTCTTGGCCATTCGCTTTTTCACGCGAGCCTGAAGCTAACGCACCTGAATAAAAGTATGGCGAGCGCTGCGGCGAATTCGTGGGATGTATTCGTGGTCGGTGGTGGACCTGCCGGGCTGGCCACGGCCATTGCGGCGCGGCGCCACGGTTTGAAGGTCGTGGTAGCCGATGGCGCGGTACCACCCATCGACAAGCCCTGCGGCGAGGGGCTGATGCCGGACGGAGTCGTGGCTTTACATAATCTCGGCATCACCATTCCCGAGGGCATAGCGTATCCCTTTCGCGGCATTCGTTTCTTGGACAATGGCGCCTCCGCCGAAGCTGTTTTTCCCCGCGGAACCGCTTATGGAATCCGGCGCACGCATCTGCACCGCGCTCTGTGGGATCATGCGGCCGCTTGCGGCATACGCATGCTGTCGCAGGCGGCGGTCACTGGACTCCATCCGGAAGGCGCGCTGCTGGCGGGAGAACTGGTTCGCGCCCGCTGGGTCGTGGGCGCTGACGGAACCGGCTCTCGCGTTCGCCATTGGGCAGCTCTGGACCAATGCGAGTTCGATACACCCTTGGACACAGGCTCCCATCCAAATCATGAAAAGAGTCTGCGCTTCGCTTTCCGGCGCCACTATCGCATCGCGCCCTGGACCCGCTTCATGGAACTGCACTGGGGCCTTCATAGTCAGGTCTACGTCACGCCCGTCAGCCACCACGAAGTTTGCGTGGCGCTGATCTCGTCGACCCCGAAGTCGCGTCTCCGGATTGAAGATGGACTCGCCGAGTTTCCGGAACTGTGGACGCGCCTCGAGGGTGCGGAACATGCTTCCAGCGAACGGGGCGCCATCACCATCACCAGGAGATTGCGGCGCGTGTATCGCGGCCACACGGTTTTAGTGGGCGATGCTTCGGGAGGAGTGGACGCCATCACCGGAGAAGGCCTTTGCCTCGCTTTTCGACAGGCTGCGCTGCTGGGCGATTGCCTCGCCAGCCGGGACCTCGCTCGCTATCAATGGGGCCATCGCAGGCTTAGCCGGCGTCCAGCCCTGATGGCTCGCATGATGCTCTTCATGGGTAGACACAGCCAGTTGCGGGCGCGGACCATGCGGGTATTCCAATCGAGTCCGCGCTCTTTTGCTGGAATGCTGGCCATGCACGTTGGCGAGGGCTCGGCTCGCGATTACATCTCCAACGGAATTGCCCTTGGGTGGGAATTGCTGAAGGCCTGACCCGCTCATGGCGCCAAAGCCTATTTTGCGGTGCCGCTGGCAGCGGGCAGCGATGAGGCATTCTCCGTACCCGCAGGATGGATGCCGCGCAACTTGGTAAGATCGAGCGTTCCTTCCATGCGCTTTTCATTGCGCCAGTCGTGGTAACTGTGACACTCGAAACACCCTCCAGGCGCAGCGCTCACGGTTCGTCCTCCCTGCTTGTGGCAGTCGCGGCAGAGTTCGATCCCAGGCACGTTGATGTCCGCGGTGAGGCGGCTCTGCGGGATGCGACTGTGACAGGAAATGCACGACATCATCCGGTGCTGTTCGTGATCGAACTCGGCATGTGGAAACCATCGGGAGGGAATGATCGCTTGGACGGAGGTTGGCAGTCCCTCGCCCCCGCCTTCGGTCGCTTGGTGGCAAACGTGGCAGTTCTTGCTCCACAGCAGCTTTTCCGCTTGTGCGGTTCGGACTTGCACCCACTCCGTGGCGGATTGCGCCCGCGGGAGCGCATTCTGCAGAGGACGTACGATGTTGCGCGGCTCGGTTGATTCGCCAAGTGGCCGCAGAAAGTTGCGCGGTCCCTCGTCGTTATAAGCGAGTGCGGCTACCGGGTCGCTATTCAGAACCGCCGGATTCGCGGCGACATACTCCGTGAGTTTTTGCACGATGAATGCATGCACCTGCTCGGGCTTGCTGTGAGGCGCAGGCGCTGCAATCAGCGGATCGAACTGCAGGACATGGCAGGCGGCGCACTGATTTACATACTTGATTGGAGTCATGTACGCGCCGGGCCCGGCTTCCACGCTACGCCGTTTCCGCTGCTGAGCGCCGGTGGGCCCAACCGCGACCGGCTGCTGGCTCGCGGGTTGCACGACGGCCACCGAGTAAGGCCAGGGCTCATCCACATTGAGCGGGCGATGGCAGTCGTCGCACTTCATCTGCACGGCGCCCGCAGGACCACGAAGTGTCGGTTGCAAGTGCACATAGTGGTTCAGGTTCATAGTGCCGGGATCGTGGCCGGAGCGCAGAGCGGAAAACTCTGGGTGGTGTCGATCAAACCCGGAAACATGCCCATCGAAGCGCTGGGTTCCGTCGTTGGATTTCAGGTCCGCGTGGCACTGGGCGCAGGCATTGTCAGCGGTGGCGGCGAGGCGAATTGTGCCGCGGTGTTCGACGTGGCAGGAACTGCAAGCGGGAGTGAACGTCTGGCGCTGATTGTGGGCCGGAGCCTGATGACAAGCCTGGCATGCCGCATCCACCACCGGCGCGCGAAAACTCCCCGTGCTGAGGTGACACAGACCGCAGCGATCGCCGAAAACCGCGTGCGCTTCCGACACCGGGCCGGGGCTGTAGACCTTCTGATGACCGACCGCGTTAACCGCGAGAATCCAGCCCAGAGCGAGCACGGGTAACCCGATCGAAAGCCACAGCTTCCAGCGCCGGAAGGGATGAAGCCGGGCGAAGTACTGCAGATCGATCCGCTTGGCTACCGACTTGGCTGTACGTATACGGGGCATGGTCAGTACCGGAGCGCGAAGATGGCGTGGATGGCCGCCAGTGCCAGCAGAGCGTAGGAAATTGGGATGTGTACCAGGAGCCAGCCGTGTAGCAGATGATGCATGCGACGTTGCCGGTCGAGCCCGCGCTTCTCGTCGCAAAGGCTCTCCAGGTCAGCCAGCTTAGGCCAGAGATTGCGCGGGATCTCGACCCGCAACTGCCCGAACATGCCGGAAGCCTGATCTTTATCCGCGAGTGGGCAGCGGCCTCTGGTCTGGAGCAGAAAAGGACGCAGCTCGGTTTGGAAAAACTCGCCTACAATATCGCTGGTGCGGTCGTCCGCGCCCAGGCCGGAGGCAACCGTCAGGCCGCCGCGGGTTCCGGCGGAGGCTGCGACCGTCCGTTGTTCTTCTCCGATAAAACTAATGTCGCCTTCGAGGGCGGAACAGAGATCGGCCACAATCTTTTCCGCTTCTTCAAGCAATTGCAGGCGCACGGCGTCGATCTGCTCGTAGATGGTCTCGAGTTGGACGCGTTCCGTCATCAGGCGGGGGATAAAGTGCTGGAAAACGGCGCCGAGCAGACCACTCACCACCACCACGATAAACAACACCATCAGCGTCCTCGTGAGCGCTCCCGCTCCCAGGGAGAAGGCTGCGTGAAACAGAATCAGCGGAAAACTTAGAAGCCCCAGCCACAGGTGCCCGCGCATCCATGTGGTGGTGCGTCCCACACGCCAGATGGGAAACTTTTTGCGCAAGCCGAGCAAGCCGGCAAATACCATGAAGGCATAGCCGACGCTTCCATAAATAAGACCAAACAGGCTGCCGCCGCTCGGCCCACCCACCGACAGCGAGTCATAGACCGCGTAGCCAATTCCGGATACCGCAAGCGCAGACACGCTAAAGATGAGCCAGGGCCGATGGCTGCGATCGATGAGCATTAGCGGCCTCCGGACCGGGCCGGGCTGTCGATGGCAACGGGAGCTTTACCGGTCCGCACTTGTTCGGCGAAAAATTCGCGGGGATTGACGCGATGGGCGGCGTCGTGCGGACAGGCATACACGCAGCTCGGCTCTTCCTGGTCAAGACATAGATTGCACGCCGTCGCCTTCGTGCGTACTTCGGCAATTTTCTTTCCCGGGTTCACCAGATCTTCCACCCGCACATCAAAGGGATGCATGTTGATATTGCCGTAGGGACAGTTGTTGGCGCACAGGCCGCAGCCGATGCACCAATCTTCAATCACGATTTCGAGGCTGTTCCGGCGGCGTATAGAACCGACAGGGCACCCCACCATGCAGAGCGGATCTTTACAATGTCGGCAGGAGGTGGCGACCAGATACTTGTCCCAGCGCAGGCCATCGCGAATCAGACGACTAACACCATCGTGGGCGTCGGCGCAGGCGCGCACGCATTGATCGCAGCGCGTGCAGCGCTCCAGGTCGAGAATCAGCAGGCTTTGCGCTTCCAGCAAACCCTGCGAAAGGAAAGAGTCGACGGGGACGTTTTGTACCATCTTCACGCGCTTGCGATTTTCATCGATGCGCTGCCGTGCGGCTTCCCGCAATTGGCGGCCAATCTCGGGGAAGCGCTCGATCATTTCCTGAAATTCCGTGGCCCGAATCTGCACCGCCTCGACGTGATCCATGGCGACGCAACTGGCGGTGCGAATGCCTTCGCCGAGCAAGGAGAGTTCGCCAAAAAAGCCGCCGCGTCCGATGTAGCCGAGGACGAGATCGCCGCCGGGATGCGCCTGGCTCACTTTCACGAAACCGATGCGCACCAGGAAAAAACTATGCGCGGCCTCGCCCTGCTTGCAGATGATCTGACCGGCGTTATAACGGCGCAGCTCGACCTTGTCGCGCAGATGTTCGATGAAATCCGGGGTGAGGGAGGAGAAAATCGGAATGCTGCGCAGTTGGGATTCGAGCGCGCGTTTGCGATAATTCTGCTCCAGTCGGGCGCGGAAAGTCTTGTTGCGCTGCAGCACATCGAGCACGTTGCGCAGCATTTCCAGCATGACGCAATCGGTCTGCGCGCGCACCGTGGCGGAGCGCGGATACTGATTCATGCATGTCATCTCGCCGAAAAGGTCGCCCGCTTCGAGTTCGGCGATCGGATTCGCGTAGGGCAAGTCCACGGGCGCGTCGATGGGGATGAAGGGTCGGTCGTGCGCTTCTTCGCCTTCCTCGTCGCGCCGATTCTGGGCTCGGGGCGAAATTGCGGCTTTGAGCTTGCGCAGCAAGCCGTGACTCTTAGCTTTCGTGGTCACATGGCCCATGGGACCGGATAGAAATACGTCGGCTTTACCGCTCACGATGTAGAAGGCGGTCGATCCGTAGTCGCCTTCGCGGCAGACAATTTCGCCAGGCTTATAGAACCGCTTCTGCACGGCATTGCTGTTCAAACTAAGGAAAGTGCCGGAAACCTCGCTGAATACGTCCAGACTCCGAAGTTCCTGCACACTGAGCGGGGCGCCTTCGCCTAGTTCGGTCGAGATCACCTTGCGATTGGTGAGGGCGCCGGTGGGGCACGAAACCATGCACTCGCCACAACTCACGCAACTGGACTCGCCCATGGGGAGGTTGTCGTCGAACGAAATGCCGGCCTGGTAGCCCTTGCCGCGGCGGGCCAGAACGAAATTGTGCCGGACCTCGCTGCAACCACGAATGCAACGGTCGCACAGAATACAGGCCTCGAAATCGACGGCGATAGCGGCGGAGGATTCATCGCGTCCGCGGGGCGTGGGCCGCGGAGGAAAGCGCGAACTGACAATGCCGGCTTCGGCGCCCAGTCGTTCCACTTCGCAATCGCCGGTCGACTCCTGCCGGGCGCAGGGCGAAGGGTGATCGGCGAGCAGCAGTTCCAGCAGTGTGCGTCGCACCGATTTGACTTCGTCGGTACAGGTCTTCACTTTCATTCCCGCTTCGACAGGGCGAATACACGAAGCCGCGTAGACGCGCTGGCCGATATCGACCACGCACATCCGGCAAACGCCGACAGGATTTTCATTCTGCTGATGACAGAGCGTGGGAATCCGCACGTTCAGGCTGCGCGCGGCGTCGAAGATCGTTGTCCCCGCCGGAACCAACACAGGACAGTCATCGATGGTCAACTCAACCAGCGGAACGTCGACGATGCGAGTTGCGGTCGGCTGAGGCATACGTCGGGCGTCCGGCCCCTAGGCCTGGAAGCAAACCCCCGCGGGACACTGCTGGCGTTGGGTGTGGGCCTCGACCTGTGACGGAAAGTGTTTCAGGACGGAGGCGATGGGGGCGTGAATGATCTGGCCAAGCCCGCAGATCGAACTCATGCGCATGGCCTGAAACAGATCCTCGATGGTCTGGCGATCCCCGGGCGCAGCCTTGCCTTTGGTCCATTGCGTTAGCAGAGTCACCAGTTTCTGTGAACCGAGACGGCAGGGAACGCATTTTCCGCAGGATTCATTGCGGAAGAAGCGCACCGAATTCAGCGCCATATCAAGCATGCATCGACCCTCGGCACAGACCACGATGGCTCCCGAACCCACCATGGAACCGGCGGCCGCCACGGCGTTGAAATCCAACGGAAGTTTTGTCATCTCGGCCGGTAGATAGCCCGACGACGGCCCGGAAGGCGCAAATCCGAGCAACTTGCCACCAGCCCGGATGCCGCCCGCGTGTTTGTAGATCAGATCGTCGTAAGAAATACCCATCGGAACTTCGAAAATGCCCGGCCTCTCCACGTCGCCGCTGACGGCCACAAACTTCAAGCCCGGCAGGCCATTCAAGCCCTGCGCCTTATACCACTCCAGGCCGTGCACCAGAATGGCGGTGGCGACGGTGAAGGTTTCCACGTTATTGATCGCGGTCGGCATTCCCCACAAGCCTTGGTTGCCGGGAAAAGGCGGCTTATTGCGCGGTTCGGAGCGCTTGCCCTCGATGGCTTCGAGCAAGGCGCTTTCCTCCCCGCAAACGTACCCGCCGGGGCTGGTGAAAATGCTCAGATCGAAACCCGAGCTGTGTCCGAAGATGGACGAGCCCAAGGCTCCAATACGGTAACAGCGGTTGATTTCTTCCTGTAGGATTTCTTTGGGCTCCTCGTATTCGTGACGGATATAAAGGATGCCTTTGCGGGCTCCCGTAACCAGGCCCGCCAGGATCATGCCCTCGATCACGAGATGGGGAATGTGCTCCATGATGAAGCGGTCTTTGACCGTACCCGGTTCGCTCTCGTCCGCATTGCAAACAATATATTTCGTGGAACCGGGCGCGTTGCGAACGATCTCCCATTTGGTGCCGGTGGGGAATCCTGCTCCGCCTAGGCCGCGCAGGCCACTGGCCTTCAGTGTGGCAATAGTCCCTAAGAAGTCCTTGGTTTCGAGCAACCGCCGAACCCCACGGTAGTCGCTCCGCCCCGCATAAGGGTCGGTAGCCAGCACGGGCTTGGAGTGGTCGCGGGGTACGGGCGGGAGGGGCCGCCCGGCGCTCGCTCCACGAAGCATTTCAGTCACTTGCTCGGCCCGCAATCCAGAATAGATCGTGTCATTCACGAAGACGGCGGGAGCGGTGTCGCAGCGGCCCAGGCAAGACGCGGTGCGAACCGAAATCTCGTTCTCGGGCGCACCCTGAAAGGCGCGTTCGATCGCACAGCGAAGTTCGTCGGCGCCGCGCAGATGACACGTCATGTCGGAGCAAACGCGCACATCGAGTTTCGCCGGAGCCGCCAGGTTGAACGTCGGATAAAAGCTGGCGACAGCATGAATCTGGCTGACCGGCAGCTTGAGCTTTAGTGACAGACGATGCAATTCCTCGGCAGGCAGGAATCCGAACTCGCGCTGAATCGCCCTAAGCTCGTCAAACACGCCAATCGCCCCTCAGAATCGTTCCTTATCGTTCCTTGCGGCCGGGATGAAGATGAATGAGTAGAACTGGGGACCGTCAGCATCGCTGCGACCGAAAAAGCCTCTTCGCAGTCCCTCTGAGGCAAGCGAATATAGCAAAAGGGTTCCCGATTGTCCACGCAAAACACCGGGCGGTAGTGCCTCAGAAACTGAAGCTCTACCCACCCGGCAATACGGTCACGACGTTCATGAACTGCCCTGCCATACCCTGAAAGTCTTCCTGTTCGCACGGGCGGAATTGGGGTAGTATATGTGCCTTATTTGACCGCCATCGTGCCCCGGGGTTCGGAAACCTAAACGTGCTGGGAGGTAGATGCGCATGTATCCGAAAAGCTCATTGCCTGTTCTGTGGCCCACCGTCGCACTCGCGTCGGTAGCCATTGCTGTTTCCGCTTTCGCTCAGGATGTCGGCAAGTACAGCGGTCCCGGGAGCTGCGCGGCCAGCAATTGTCACGGCAGCGTGACTCCGCGCACGACCACCCGCATCCGGCAAAACGAATACAGCATCTGGGCGGCGCAGGACAAGCACGGGCGCGCCTACACCGTACTTTCCAATCCGGTTTCGCTGCGCATGGGGAAGATTCTCAGACTGTCGACTGCTCCAAATCAGGCTGACAAGTGCCGCGCCTGCCACGCCCTCAATGTCCCGGAGAATTTGCGGGCGCAGACTTTTCAGGGCGACGAGGGCGTCAGCTGCGAGAACTGCCACGGCCCAGCGGTGGGGTGGTTGGGCCCGCACACCACTAAAGATTGGACCCGCGAGCAGTCGATAAAGTTGGGGCAATACGATACGCGGGACCTGCTGTCGCGCTCGGAACGATGCATGAGCTGCCATGTCGGTACTCCGGAAAAGCGCGTGGATCACGAGATGATTGCCGCCGGGCACCCCGACCTTACCTTCGAACTGGATACGTTCAGCGCAGTCATGCCGCGGCATTGGAAGTTCCCCTCCGAAGGCGATCCCTGGGCGGGAGTGCAGGAGTGGGGAATCGGGCAGGCGGTGCAGTTGCGCGAGTCGCTAAGCAGATTGAGCCGCAGTGCTGCGAGCAAGTCGTGGCCGGAATTCGCGGAACTGGAGTGCTACTCCTGCCATCACAACCTCACGTCGCCACAAGACAGTTGGCGGCAAGCCCGCGGTTATGCGGGTAGGAACCCCGGCGCGCCCGCGTGGGACGCTTCACGCTACGTGGTGTTCCGGCACTTGGTCGAGCAAATAAGTCCCGAAGACAGCCGTCAACTGGATGCGCAACTGGAGAAGGTTTCCACGTTAGTCGGCAGCGGTTCGGATCGAGAGCAGATTGAATCCGCCGCCAAGCAGGCCTCGGGCATGGCTGATCGGATCGCACAAGGGCTTCGCCGCCAGCCCTATGGCCGCGATTTGAGCGCGCGCGTAATGCAGGCCATCGCCGCGGACGGTGCGCCCATCGCCGAACAAGGCGAACTCTCTGCCGCACAGGCCGCCATGGCGCTCGATTCGATCTCGCTGGCGTATCAAAAGAACGAAAAGTCGGGGAATGAGCAGGAGTTGCGGGCCGCCATCAACCGGCTCTTCGATCAGGTTCAGAATCCTTCCGCTTATAACGCACCCATGTTCGCGGCACAGATGCAAAAGGTCAAAAAGCTGCTGCCGGGAGTGCAACAAGCGGCCGCTTCCACGCACTGAGTTATGGTGCGTCATCAGGTCGCTTGGGTGAATATGGCGGTTGTACTCTTATCGAGACCGGCGCGAACTTGGTTTCTTGGGGCAGTGCGAGACGGGGACAATCCCAGTTCGACGCGAAATTTCAAGTTCACTTGGCACGCGGAAGACCGTCCAGCAATACTAGTAATCGGCGCCTTCCTTCATAAATGGCATGCGAGCGAGGATTTCAGCAGCCTGTTCCAGTTGCTTCAGGTCTTCGCCGGTGAAGTCTGCGCCCGCAACCGAGGAATCTAACCCTTTACGCGAAATCTGCACCACTCCCACTACGATTCCTCCGTCGTGCGTCACCGGGACGGATATGATTTTCTGGATCGGCATTTGCTCCAGGCTCCGATCCTCCACCTCCGCTCCGAGTTTCACCGCTTCAAACAGGCTGACATGCTTTACCCGCATGAACGTATTCGACAAAAGAGGTGTGCGAGTCGCTGCCGTGCGCGCCGCCACCGCCGATCCATTCAGCGGCAGAACGCCCGCCGACCGCAGCTCGGGCGGGAAAATAAATCTTAGACTGCCCTTTTCCAACCGCAGCAGCGCCACTTCGTTGCGGTGCACGCGCAGAATCTGTGCCAGTTTCAGACAAACTCGATCCGAAGTAGGCGATTCCGAAAGCATGCGCTCCAAGTCACTAACGCTAGGCCTGGCGGCCTTGGCTGCGACGCCTTGATTGCCCATCGATGACATAGTTGTGACCATTAGCCTTTCTCATCCATCCTGCGGGCAGAACCAACTTCTCGACAAGTTACCAGAGTACTTTTATCTCTCCCGCGAACCCGGTCCTCCCTCGTGACTAACAAAAGGGTTTCCTATTCTTGTACACCGGAGAGATTTTTCGCTCTCCCGCGAACTTTTTCGCGAGCGTTCGCGCTATAGTTAGAGCAGTAGCTCAAGCACGTAGTCGGATGGCGACGACTGGAGTAGGGGTAATGTCGCTGCTTCATTACGCAAGACCATTTTTGGAGTTAGGTATCTGTAAGGAGTACTGCATGGCTCGCAAGACCACCGGAAACACGACCACCAATCGCAGCAGGAAAACTGAGGCTCCGGCGCCACCCGCCGCAGTGCAGGTTGCGCCCGAGGTTCCCAGGAACGGGAAGCCCGCCAGCGTCCTTCCTCGCATTGCTCCCGTCAATGTGGAAGAAGAGATTCGGCGCCGCGCCTACGAGCTCTATCTGGAGCGTCGAGCAACTGCGGGCGGAGATAGCGGGAACGGCGGGAACAAAGATCAGGATTGGCTGATCGCGGAGCGCGAGATCCTTTCGCGTCACGGGAGTCACCACCAGCACTCGGCATAGCCCGGCAGGATCTGCAGTCTGGAATTCGGCCTCGAGCCGCGACCTGCCTACTGGCTTTGCGCTGGGTGCGTTGCCACAGTCGGCCGGCCGTGACTGCCAAGGCCAGCCAGCCACAATCGCAGGCGGTCGATGTAGATGTAGACCACGGGAGTCGTGAACAGCGTCAGCATCTGGCTCACGATGAGCCCACCCACGATGGTGATGCCGAGCGGCCGTCGCAACTCCGATCCCGTGCCTGTGCCCAAAGCCAAAGGCAATCCACCCAGCAACGCTGCCATCGTGGTCATCATGATGGGGCGGAAACGCAATAGGCAAGCCTCGCGGATCGCCTCCGTCGGAGATTTTCCGTGGGCGCGCTCGGTATAGAGCGCAAAGTCAATCATCATGATGGCGTTCTTCTTGACGATGCCAATCAGCAGAATGATCCCGATCAGTCCGATCACGTTGAGTTCGTTCCTGGTAATCAACAGCGCGAGCAGCGCGCCCACGCCCGCCGAGGGCAGCGTGGACAGGATCGTGATCGGGTGCGCGTAGCTCTCGTAAAGAATTCCCAGTACGATATAAACGGTCAGTAGCGCGCACAAGATCAGGATGGGTTCGCTGGAGAGCGAGTCTTTGAACGCGGCCGCCGTGCCCTGAAAACCAGCCTGGATCGTGGACGGAAAACCGATGCTGCGCTCGGCATCTTCGATCACTTTGGTCGCATCGCCAAGCGCCACATTCGGCGCCAGATTGAAAGAGATGGTCACCGATGGATACTGTCCCTGATGGTTGACGGCGAGCGCGGTGTTCGAGGGCCCGAAGTGCGCCAGCGAAGACAAGGGCACGGCGGTACCGTTTCTCCCGCGCACGTAGATGCTCTGAAGCGAGTCGGTGCTGTTGGCAAATTGCGGCGCCACTTCCATAACCACGTGGTACTGATTCAAGGGCCGGTACATGATCGAGACTTGGCGCTGGCCAAAGGCATCGTAGAGAGCGCTATCGATGTCGGAGGCGGCGACTCCCAGACGCGCCGCCGTATCGCGGTCAATCACCACACTGGCTTCCAGTCCCTTGTCCTGCTGGTCGGTGTTGACGTCGCGCAACTCCGGCAGCGTACGCATTTTCTCGAGCAAACGCGGCGCCCAGCGGTTCATCTCAGCTAAGTCTTCGCCCTGCAGCGTGTACTGATATTGCGCCTGCCCCCATCGCCCGCCGATGGTCAGATCCTGCGCCGACTGCATGAACAGGGTCGCACCGGGAACCACCGCCAGTTTCGATCGCAGACGGTCGATCACCTGATCGGAATTAATCTTGCGCTGCGAAAGTGGCTTGAGCGTGACGAACATGCGACCCGTGTTGTATTGCGTGTTGCCGCCAGCGAAGCCGACGCCCGTGGCCACCGCCGGATCCTGCATCAGAATGTTCACGTACTGGCTCATCTTATCGCTCATGGCGGAGAAGGAAATATCCTGCGCCGCCTGCACCGAACCGCTGATCCGGCCCGTATCCTGCTGCGGAAAGAAGCCCTTGGGAACCAGGACATACAGATAAATGCTGAAAAAGGCCGTCGCAATGGTCACGGCAAAAGTCAAGGGCTGATGCCGCAATACCCAATCAAGACTGCGGCGATAGCTGCCCAGCAAACGGTCAAAAGCCCATTCGCTGGCGCGATAAACGTGTCCATGCTTCTCCGCCGCCGTCCGCAGGAATTTAGCGCACATCATCGGCGTCATCGTCAACGAAATCAGCAGCGACACACCGATGGCAACGCTCAGCACAACCGCGAATTCCCGGAAGATGCGGCCCACGAGGCCACCCATCAGCAGAATCGGAATGAATACGGCGACCAGCGAAAGACTCATCGAGAGCACCGTGAATCCTATTTCGCGCGCCCCCCGAAACGCCGCCTGCACCGGAGTCATTCCCTGCTCAATAAAGCGGGTGATGTTCTCAAGCACGACGATCGCGTCATCCACGACGAATCCGGTCGAAATCGCCAGCGCCATCAGCGACAGATTATCGAGGCTGTAGCCCAGCAAATACATCACTCCGAAAGTGCCGATCAGCGACAGTGGCACGGCTACGCTGGGAATCAAAGTCGCCCGCCCCGTCCGCAGGAAAGCGAAGACCACCAGTATCACCAGGACGACGGAGATGATAAGCGTCAACTCGATATCGTGCACCGAGGCTCGCACCGTTGTCGTCCGGTCGAGAACCACACTGACGTCGATTGCGGGAGAGATCGAAGCCTGCAATTGGGGCAACGCGGCGTACAAGCGATCGACGGTGGCGATGATGTTTGCGCCGGGCTGGCGCGAGATGATGATCAGCACCGCCGGCTTGCCTGCGGCGAGACCGACATTATGAATATCTTCGACTGCGTCCTCGACATCGGCGACATCCGCCAACCGGACCGGCGCACCGTTGTTGTAGGCCACGATCAGATTTCGATATTGCTCGGAGCGGAACATCTGGTCGTTGTCGCGAATCGTCCATGCATGCATCGCGTCGCTGAACTCGCCCTTGGGACTGTTGGCATTCGCCGCGGTGAGCGCCGCGCGGACCGTATCGAGACCCACGCCCAGCTTATTCAGCAGCATGGGATTGACTTCGGCGCGAACCGCGGGCTTCGCGCCCCCGCCGACGAAAACCTGCCCTACCCCATCCACCTGCGCCAGTTTCTGGGAAAGAATGGAATCGGCGGCATCGTATATCTTAGGCAGCGGAATGGTGTCGGAGCTCAACGCCAGAATCATGATGGGCGCATCCGCCGGGTTCACCTTCCGATACGTAGGATTGCCCGGCAAATAAGAAGGCAGTTGGCTGCGCGCCGCATTAATGGCCGCTTGCACATCGCGTCCGGCGGCATCGATATTGCGGCCGAGATCGAACTGCAGCACAATGCTGGTCGAACCCAGTTGGCTGGTCGACGTCATCTGGTTCACACCCGCGATGCGTCCAAACTGGCGCTCCAGCGGAGTTGCCACCGCCGAAGCCATTGTCTCCGGACTGGCTCCCGGTAAACTCGCCCCCACGGAAATGACGGGAAACTCCACCTGCGGCAGCGGGGCCACGGGCAGAAAATTGAAGGCCAGCACTCCGGAAAGCAGCAACGCCCCCGCCAGCAACGAGGTTCCAACCGGGCGCTTGATAAAGGGAGCGGAAATATTCATGCTTCAGTCCCCGGTCGCCTCGGGTGCCGGTTCTTCCATCGGATTGCCAATCTTGTAGCGCGCGAATCTCTGCGCCAGCCGGTCAAACCAGAGATACACGACCGGAGTGGTGTAAAGCGTGAGCAACTGGCTCAAAAGCAATCCGCCGACAATGGTGATGCCGAGCGGATGCCGAAGTTCCGAACCCGTGCCGCCGCCCAGCGCCAGCGGCAATCCACCCAGCAAAGCCGCCATGGTCGTCATCATGATGGGGCGGAAACGCAGTAAACACGCCTGATAGATGGCTTCCTCGGGCTCCTTGTGCTCTACGCGCTCGGCTTCGAGGGCGAAGTCGATCATCATGATNNCGATCAGCAGAATGATGCCGATGAGCGCGACGACGCCGAGATCGTTGCCGGTAATCAGCAGCGCGAGAATTGCTCCCACCCCGGCCGAGGGCAACGTGGAGAGAATCGTGATGGGGTGAATATAGCTCTCATAAAGCACGCCCAGCACAATGTAAACCGTAATGATCGCGGCCAGAATGAGCCAGGGTTCGCTCGAAAGTGAATTGTGAAAGGCAGCCGCCGTTCCCTGGAAGCTGCTGCTGATGCTGCGCGGCAGGTTAATTTCCCGTTCCGCTTTTTCGATGGCCGTAGTGGCATCTCCCAGGGAAACGCCGGGAGCCAGGTTGAATGACAGGTTCACCACCGGAAACTGGCCGAGGTGATTGATCGCGAGCGGTGCATTACGGACTTCGATGCGAGTAAACGCGGAAAGCGGAACCTGCGCGCCACTATTCGTCGCAGCCGGACTGGCGCCGGTGGTGTTCGTCGCCGTTGTGCCCGCGCTCGACGCCCCGTTGGACGACCTCACGTAGATGTTCTTCAAATCGTCGGGTGTGATCCGGAATCGCGGATCCACTTCCAGCACTACGTGATACTGGTTGAGCTGCGTAAACATCGTGGAAACCTGCCGCTGTCCAAAGGCATCGTACAGCGTGTCGTCGATCGCCTGCGGCAGAACGCCCAGCCGTGAAGCCGTATCGCGATCGATGATCAGGTCCGCCTGCAGTCCGTTGTTCAGTTGGTCGCTGGCCACGTCGCGCAACTGCGGAATGCTTTGCAGCTTTTGCAGAAGTTGCCGCGACCAGGTCGCCAATTCTGCTGAATCCGCGTCTTCCATCGAATACTGGTATTGCGTCTGGCTGACTCGGCTTTCCACGGTTAAGTCCTGCACCGGCTGCATATAGAGCGTGATGCCTTCCACCGTGGCCAACTCCGGCTGCAGGTCGCGGATGATTTCCGACGCAGTCTCTTTCCGCTGATTGCGCGGCTTCAGATTGATCTGGATGCGCCCGCTGTTCGGTGTAACGTTGGTTCCATCGACTCCGATGAAGGAAGCCAGGTTGTCGACGTTCGGATTCTTCAGAATCACTCTCGCCAGCGCCTGCTGCCGCACCGACATGGCGGCAAACGACGTGTTCTCCGCCGCTTCCGAGATCCCCATGATCACACCCGTATCCTGCACCGGAAAGAAACCCTTGGGCACGTACACATAGAGCAGCAGGGTAGCGATTAAAGTCGATACGGTGATCAGAAGAGTGGTGGTCTGATACTTCAGAACGAACTTCAAAGTCCGGCCGTAGAACGCAATCACGCGATTGAAAAGATCTTCGGTAACCCGGAAGAAACGCGATTCCTTGCCCGGCTGTCTTTGCTTGAGCAGCTTGGCGCACATCATCGGCGTCAGGGTCAGCGACACTGCGGCGGAGACCAGAATGGTCACCGCCAGCGTAACTGCAAACTCGCGGAAGAGACGGCCAACAATGTCTCCCATAAAAAGCAGCGGGATCAACACTGCAATCAAAGATACTGTCAGCGATACGATGGTGAACCCAATCTGTCCCGCTCCCTTGAGCGCCGCGTCTAAAGGCGAGTCGCCCTCTTCCAGATAGCGGTCGATGTTCTCAATCATGACAATCGCATCGTCGACCACGAAACCAGTAGAGATCGTAAGCGCCATCAGCGTGAGATTGTTCAGGCTGTAGCCAAGCAGGTACATCACTCCGAAAGTACCTACCAGCGACAGTGGCACGGCGACGCTGGGAATCACGGTTGCGGCCAGATTTCGCAGAAATAGAAAAATAACCATCACCACCAGCGCCACCGTCAACATCAACTCGAACTGCACATCGTCAACCGATGCGCGAATCGTCTGGGTGCGATCGATCAGGATTTGAGCCTTGACGGCGGCGGGCATGGAAGCCTGCAATTGCGGTAGAACTTTCTTGATGCGATCGGCCACGCTGATGATGTTGGCCCCGGGCTGGCGCTGGATATTGAGCAGAACCGCGGGCTTCGTGTTCACCCAGGCCGCCTGCTTCACGTTTTCGGCGCCATCAATGGCGGTGGCCACATCCGACAAACGAACCGGCGCACCGTTGCGATACGCGACGATCACGCCGTTGTAGCCCTGGCTTGAAAGCAGTTGGTCGTTGTCGCCGATGGTGAACGATTGGCGCGGACCATCAATCACACCCTTGGCCTCATCCACGTTTGCCGCAGCCAGCGCCGCCCGCACGTCTTCGAGGCTCAACTGGTAAGAAGCGAGAGCGGTGGGGTTGGCTTGCACTCTGACCGCCGGCTTCTGCCCTCCGCTGATCGAAACCAGNNGTCAGCGCCAGCGTCAAAATCGGCGCATCGGCTGGGTTTACCTTGTTGTAAATCGGAGGATTGGGAAGATTCTGCGGCAGATAGGTGGAGGACGCGTTGATCGCAGCCTGCACCTGTTGTTCTTCAATGTCAATGTTCTGGTCCAGCGCGAACTGCAAGGTGATCAGCGAACTCCCGAACGAACTAGTCGAGGTCATCTGATTCAGTCCGGGAACTTGTCCGAACTGCCGCTCTAATGGGGCAGTGACCGAAGACGCCATGACATCGGGAGCGGCGCCAGGATAAAAAGTCATCACCTGGATCGTTGGGTAATCCACCTCGGGCAAGGCGGAGACCGGCAATTGCCGGTAAGCGACGAATCCGACCAGCATCACCGCCACCATCAACAGGGAGGTCGCGACCGGCCGCAAAATGAAAATACGAGACGGGTTCATGACCTTGGAGCGGCAGCCGCGGGCTGCGAGTTGGAGGGCGAGGCAATCGAGTTCCCCGTCGGGGTGCGAGCTTCAACCTTCACGCCATTCTGCAGTTTGTCCTGACCGTCGGTGACTACCACTTCTCCGACTTGCAGTCCGCTCCCAATCGCGCTTTGATTGGATTGCGTCAGCGCGACGGTCACCGGCCGCGCCTCTACCGTGTTGTCGGCTTTCACCACATAAACGAAATTCCCTTGCGGCCCGCGCTGCACCGCCACGCTGGGAACGATCGTGCTGTTCTTGCGCACATCGAGCAGCAGGTGAATGTTTACGAACTGATTAGGAAAGAGAACACCCTCCTTGTTATCGAAGATAGCCTTCAGGCGGTCAGTGCCTGTCGTCTGGTCAATCTGGTTGTCGATGGTCAGCAAGGTGCCGGTAGCCAGCTTGATCTTGTCGTCGCGATCGTAAGCGTCCACCGTAAGCGTTCCCTGCCTCATCCGCTTGACGACCACGGGAAGACTGTCTTCCGGCAACGTGAATATAACCGCGATCGGCTGCAGTTGCGTAATAACCAGCATGGCATTCGTGTCCGTGGCGTGGACGATGTTGCCGGCATCGACTAGCCGCAGACCGATCCGGCCACTGACCGGCGCCGTGATGTGGCAATACTCGATTTGCAGTTTCGCGTTGTCGATGGTCGCCTGGTCGGCTCGAATCGCGCCTTCATACGTGTCCGCCGTCGATTTTTGCGTGTCCACCTGCTGTTGTGACATGGCCCCCGATTGCTTCAGCAGATCGCGATAGCGCTCATAGTTCAATTGCGCGTCGCGATAGGAAGCCTGATCCTTGAACAACTGCGCTTGCGCCTGCGCCAGTTGCACCTCGTAAGGTCGCGGGTCGATCAGGATCAGCAGATCGCCCTTGTTGACCTGCTGGCCTTCCCGAAAATTCACCTGCTTGAGTTCGCCATCCACTCGGCTTCTCACGCTCACGGTGTTGTAAGCCGTGACCGCGCCTAATCCGGTCAGATATACCGGCATATCCTGCTCGACGGCGGACGCTACTGCGACTGGCACTGCCCGGACCGTAGCCGCCATCGATTGGTCCCTGGCGGATGCGGAGCCAGCACTCTGGCAACCGCTCACCGCCAGCAGCCCTGGCAAACTCAACACGAGCGCCACGTACCGCCAATTCAATTCTCGTCGCGTATGTTTATTCCGCGTGCGTGTTTTCATAGATTAAGAGGCGCAGAAACCGGAAAAATCAGAATCACCATACTCTTCTAAAGAGATGGTTCCCGAAAAGCGCACGATGGTAAAAGTTTGTAAACCGTCCCGCTCCCAGTTCACTGTTGCACGGCCTGAACCAGCGCCGGACGCACGTGCTCGCGCTGAATTTCAGAAGCGTCCCATGCGCCACCCAGAGCCTTAACCAGGTAGACTGACGTAACCATTTGCTGACCGAGCAACTGGGTGGCGAGCCGCTCGTTCGCGAGCAATGTGGATTGAGCTGTAATCACATCGAGGTAGGTCGTGGCGCCACCAACATACCGGTTGTTAGCGATGTCGAGGGCGCGGCGCGAGTCTGCGACCGCCGCCTGCTGCGTTTTTGCCGCCTGGTTCAGGAGTGCCAACCCGGAGAGACCGTCCTCCACCTGTTGAAAAGCGACCAGCACCGCCTGGCGGTAGTTGGCCACCGATTCCTCGTAGGCAGCGCGCGTGAGCGCAAGATTCGCGCGATTACGGCCTCCGTTGAAAATCGGCTGCAGCAGATCCCCGCCCAGCGACCAGAAAGCGCTGGGAGCGGTGATCAGCGTAGCGATGTCACGGCTTTGCCATCCTCCTCCGCCAGCCAAGGTGATATGCGGATAGAACGCGGCCGTCGCCAACCCGACTTGCGCATTTTCAAACGCCATCTGGCGCTCGCTGGTCGCAACATCCGGCCGGCGCTCCAGAATCTCCGATGGAATGCCCGTGGGAATCGCGGGAGGATTGGCGTCGAAAGGCGCTTCCACCAGAGTGAAAGCCGATGCCGATTTTCCGGTCAGCACGGCGATGGCATGTTCATATTGCGCGCGCTGCTGTAGTACCAGCTGAAGCTGCGTCGCAGTCGAATCGAGCAGCGCCGCCTGTTGCGCCACCTCCAGCCCGTTGGCGACTCCGCCTTCGTGCCGGTGGTTGACCAGATCCAATCCTTTTTGCTGGATCTCGACCGACTGCCTTACCACCCCGGACTCGCGATCAAGTTCGCGCAGGTTGAAGTAGTCGGCGGCCAGTTCGGCGGTCAATACCAGGCGCACATTTTCCAGGTCGGCGGCGCTTCCCTGCAGCGAGGCGTTGGCCGCTTCCAGATTGCGGCGAACCCGTCCGAACAGATCAAGCTCGTAGCTCACGGAAAACGGAACGGTGAAATTATTCTGGGTAAAAGGCGGCAACTCGCCACCTGAAAACGGGCGTTTGCTGGAGAATTCCTCGCGCTGACCGCCAAGGTCGACGCTGACCGCGGGGAAGTACGCGGCAGAAGAGATTCGCGCTTGCGAGCGCGCCTGCAAGAGACGATTCCGTGCGGCCTCAAAAGATTGGTTGGCCTGAAGTAGCTCCTGCTCTAACCGGTCAAGTTCCTCGTCGTGAAATATCTGCCACCACGCGCCCTTGGGGATCGCATCCTTCGGCGCAGCCGTTTGCCAAGGCCCTTCGCCTTTCCACGCCGCCGGAACCGGCGCGGTAGCGCGTTGGTATCCCGGCCCAACCGTGCAGCCCACGCCGCACACTAACAGCGCGGCAACCACTAAGACGCCGATGCCCGCGTGGTGATTTCCCGGCTTCACGAGTGAGCATCCCCCCCGCCCGGCTTTGCGACGTGAACTGTCTCTCCTTCTTCCAGTGAGTCGGACGGGTTGATGATGACCTGATCACTTGCATCCAACCCGCCGAGGATCTCGAGCGTGGCACCGTAATCGCGCCCGATGGTAATCGGCCGCAAATGCACTTTGCTGTCCTTGTCGACGACGGCGACCTGCGGTCCCTGAGCCCGGAACAGCATGGCGTTCACCGGAATCGTGATTCTCGGAACCGAACTCCCCGTCGCGAAATGTACTTCGCCAAACGAGCCGGGCAGCAGCTTTCCATCTTTGTTGGGAACATCCACTTCCGTATTCAGCGTCCGGGTCGCGGGATCGATGGCATCCGCGGTGCGAGCCACGGTCCCCATAAATTTCTGGCCGGGAAATTCCTGTAGCGTCACGACTGCCTTCACTCCAACTTTCATGGAAGGCGCATACGCCTGCGGAACGCTGACATAAACCCGCAATGGATCAACCCGCGCGATATCGAACAGCTCCTTGCCAGTCGCGCCCGCGCCGGAATTGATGAGCGCTCCGGGATCCACATTGCGCCGCGTCAGCACGCCGGAAAAAGGCGCATACACATTTTTGAAAGACTCCAGTTGTTCAAGGCGGCGAACATTCGCGTCTGCCGCCGCCAGATTGGCCTGCGCCTGCTGGTAACCGCTCGCTTGCTGATCCGCTTCCTGCTGCGAGACCGAGTCCGACTTGCGCAGATTCGCCCAGCGGTCGGCCGATATCTTCGCCAGGTCCAGCGCCGACTTCACCTGCTCACGACTGGCCTTCGCCTGGTAAAGCTCCTGGTCGACTTCCGGAGTGTCAATGGTCGCCAGCAGTTCTCCCTTCTCAATCTTGCTGCCCATGTCCTTGTACCAGCGCACGAGATAGCCATTCGTCCGGGCAAAGATGGGGGATTCTTCAAAGGCCTGCAAATTCCCGGGCAACACAAGTTCATCGTTCCCGGACTCGGATGCGGGTTGCACCAGCGCCACCGTCGGAACCGCAACCGCCTCGGTTTCCTTGGCCAGCGCGCTGGATTCGCTGCTCCGGTTCAGAAACGTCACTACCCCGGCGGTGATCAGCACGAGCAACACGGCGCCGACCAGAATCTTCCCGCGAGCGGACGGTGCCCCGCCGGATTGCCGAGTCTCATCCGGAGACATCTCATGGGTCTCGATCCGCTGTGTCGTTTCAGGCGGCGGTTGTATGGGCATGATTACTCTTCTCCATCAACTTCTCTCTACTGTTTTCCACTACTCTTACCTTTGCTCCGCCCGCAGCCTGGCCTCGCGGCGGCCATGAATAATCGAGAAAACACTGGGCACGAAAAACAGCGTGGCCACAGTTGCGAAGAGCAGCCCGCCAATTACGGCGCGACCGAGCGGTGCATTCTGTTCACCACCCTCTCCGAAGCCGAGCGCCATCGGCACCATGCCGATTATCATCGCGAGGGCCGTCATAATTACAGGACGCATGCGGGTGTAACCTGCCTCCAGTGCCGCCTGCAGGGCGGGCACTCCTGCATTCATGCGGTCGCGAGAAAACGAAACCAGCAGAATCGAATTCGCCGTCGCGACCCCCATGCACATCACCGCCCCCGTCAGCGACGGAACATTCAGTGTGGTGCGCGTAATCAGCAGGAACCAGCAGATGCCCGCCAGCGCTCCAGGCAACGCGGTAATGATGATAAAAGGATCGAGCCACGACTGAAAGTTGACCACAATGAGCAAATAGACCAGCACGATCGCGCCGATCAGTCCGACACCCAAACCGAAGAACGAAGACTGCATGGTCTCAATCTGGCCGCGAACCACGATGCGCGTGCCGCGCGGCAACTGAGCCGGATCCTGAAAGGGCTTGAGCGCCTTCATGATATCCGACGCGACTCCACCCAGATCGCGCCCCTGAGTGCTCGCATATACGTCGATTACGGGTTGCACGTTGTAATGGTTCACCACGGCGGGACGCGACACCGGCGAGAGTTGCACCAGATTGCCGAGCACCTGGGGAGCCTGCGCTCCGGCGCTGTTCACCGGCGTGTTCATCAGATCCTGCAATGACGTTTCCCGATACTGCGGGGCCTGAATGGCGATGGGATAGGTAACGCCGTTCTTTGGATTAAGCCAGAAATTCGGAGCCGTCTGGAAGCTTCCGCTTAAGCTGATGAGCACGCTCTGAGCTACGTTCTGAGCCGTGAGCCCGACCTGGTTAATGCGGGTTCGGTCCATATCCAGGTGAAGCGTGGGCAGGCCCATCATCTGTTGCACGTGCACGTCGGCGGCGCCCGGAATCTGGCGGACACGATTGGCGATTTTCTGAGCGATGTCGTAATTGGCGCGCATGTCGGCGCCCACGATCTGAATGTCTACCGGCGCCGGCAATCCAAAATTAAGAATCTGCGACACGATGTCGGCGGGCTGAAAAAAGAACTCCACGCCCGGAAAACGCGCGGGCAATTCGCGGCGCAACCGGCGCACGTACCCGGCGGTCGGATGATGATGTTCTGGATTCAACGAAATCAGAATCTCGGCGTCCCCCGTCCCAATCACGCCCGAACTGGCATAAGAGAGATTGATGCCGGAATAAGGGACCCCGATATTATCCAGCATCGTCTCCAACTCGTCTTTCGGGATATCGCTGCGCAACACACTCTCCACTTCGTCGCATAACCGCGCGGTCTCTTCCACCCGCAGGCCGGGGCGGGCGCGGAAGTGGAGTCGAATCAGGCCCGCATCCACTTGAGGAAAAAAATCCTGTCCCAGAAAGAACACCAGCCCCAAAGACAGAAGGCAGAACGCAGTAAAACCGATGGCGAACAGCTTACGGTGCTCGAGTGTCGTCTCCAGCAGTTGCTGGTAGCTGCCGCGCACGCTTTCAAACCACCGTTCGAACCCTCGCTGAAATTTCCCAAGGTAGCTCTTCGGCTCAAGGGCGCGGTGCTCGTGCCCGCGCATGATGAACATTACCATCGTTGGAATCAGGGTTCGCGAGAGCAGGTACGACGCCAGCATCGCAAAACACACCGCTTCCGCCAGCGGCACGAAAAGGAATTTCGCAACTCCCGCGAGAAAAAACATCGGCACAAACACGATGCAGATGCACAGCGTGGACACGAACGCAGGCACCGCGACCTGTTGCGCCCCGTCGAGGATGGCCTGCTTCATCTCCTTACCCATGGCCAGGTTGCGCTCGATGTTTTCAATCTCCACCGTGGCATCGTCGACCAGAATCCCGACCGCCAGCGCCAACCCGCCAAGAGTCATGATATTGATGGTCTGGCCAAGGGCGCTGAGCAGTATCACGGAAACAAAGATCGACAGCGGAATCGAAACCGCAATGATTACGGTCGGCCGCCAGTCTCCCAGGAAGAGCAGAATCATCACCGCTGTAAGACACGCTGCAGTCAGTCCTTCGCGCAAGACGCCCTGAATCGAGGCCCGCACAAAAAGCGACTGGTCAAACAGGGCCTTGACCGTGAGTTCGGGCGGCAGAGACTTGGACGCCCTTTCCACCATGGCTTTCACGCCACTGACGACGGTCAGCGTCGAAGATCCGCCGAGTTTGAAGATGGACATCAGCGCGCCGCGCGCACCGTCATGCCGCACGATGTTGGTTTGCGGCGCAAATCCGTCGCGCACATGCGCTACATCCCGCAGGTAAAGCGTCGACGAATTCAATGTCTTCACCGGCAGGTCGTTCAGTTCGGCGATGGTCTGCGGAGTGCCATTCATCTCCACCGTGTATTCCGTCGGCCCGATCTTGGTCGTACCCGCCGGCAGAATCAGGTTCTGCGCCGCTACCGCGTTCACGATGTCGACGGGCGTCAAACCGTACTCCTGCAACTTGGCGGAATCAAGGTCCACCTGCACCTGCGGCAGCTTGCCGCCAAAGGGATACGGAGTGCCCGCGCCTTGCACCGTAGTCAACTGGGTGCGGAGAAAATTCTGCCCGACGTCGAACAACCGCTGCTCCGAAAGTGTCTTGCTGCTCAAGCCCAGCTGCACAATCGGAGTTGACGAGGCCGTGTACGTGATGACCAGCGGCGGAGTCGTTCCCGGCGGCAACCCGCGCAGCACCGTCTGGCACATGGCCGTCACTTGCGTTACCGCCATGGAGATGTTGACGGAAGGCCGGAAGAAGATTTTGATCACCGCGATCCCGTTCAGCGACTGCGACTCCTGATGCTCAATGTCGTTGACCGTAACCGTGAACCCGCGTTCGGAGTTGCTTACAATCCGGTCGGCCATCTCGCTCGGCGAGAGACCGGTATAGTTCCACACCACGCTGACCACTGGAATGTTGATTTCAGGGAAAATGTCGACCGGGGTGCGCAGAATCGTGATCGGTGTAAGGATGATGATCAGCAAAGCCATCACCACAAACGTATAAGGGCGGCGGAGCGCTAATGCGACGATCCACATAGGACTGACAATAACTGGTAGAGTCTATGTTAGCGGAAACTACCAAGGCAGAGGCCGAGGCCTCTTCGGGCCAACGCACTTGCAGATAAGATTCAAAACAGTACGTTTCGGATTTTAATTATATTGGACTTTTTGCCATGGCTCAAAATGTTGTCGCTCAAAACAACGCTGGGAGTGCCGCGCCCCGGACCGGAAGCAGTGGAACGAACAAAAAAAAGGAAACTTGCGTCAAGCGCTCCCCCGGAAGGCCCCGCAGCGAAGAATCCCGTCTGTCTATCCTGCGTAGCACCATAAAGATGCTCAAAGAGGATGGCGGATTCTCCGAGTTGAGCATCGAGGCGATCGCGGCGGACGCTAATGTGGCCAAGACCACCGTCTACCGCTGGTGGCCGACCAAGGCTGCTCTGGTTGCCGATGCCTTCTCCCATAGCGCCGCCGATGAACTTCGTTTCCCGGATACTGGCTCCGTGGTGAGCGACATGGGCCTGCAGATGAGGCGGCTGATCCAAATCCTGCGATCGAAGCGCGGCAGAGTAGTCTCGGCTCTGCTCGCCGGTGGCCAATCGGATCCAGAATTGCTCAAGGCCTTTCGCGATCGGTTCCTGTGGCCCCGGCGTCAGCACGCTTATCAAACTCTGCAGCGCGGCATCGACCGGGGCGAGTTACCCGCTGGCATCAACCTCGACTTCATCCTCGACTCGCTCTACGGTCCCATCTACCTCCGCTTTATCATCCGCCACGACAAGCTCGAAGACCGCTTAGCCGACGAAATTTGCGCCCTCGTCCTCAAGGGGTTGAAAAATCCGCCGCAGTCCTGAAATCAACGGAAGTTTGGAGCCCGGCCGGACCTTCGACCCAAAATCCCGACCGCCAATCCCATAACCCGTTCACCTGTCAAAACTTACGGTTCAACGAGAGAATTCGACCGCTGACTGGCCGGGCTTGCGCGAATGGGCCGCTGCGATTATTATAAATACGACCGAAATAGTCGCAATTTTGTCCGACTATAAAGGTCGGCATTCTCCACCATGCTGAAACTGACGAAAAAAGCCGACTACGGGCTCATGGCCATGAAGCATCTGGCTGAGCATGCCGACCACGGCTCGTGCAGCGCCAAAGATGTCGCCGAAGCTTATGGGATCCCGCAGGAAGCGCTGGCGAAGATTCTCCAACGGCTGGCGAAGGTCGGATTGGTTCGGTCGCAGCATGGCATGAACGGCGGCTACACGCTGACGCGTGATCCGAAGACGATTTCCGCTTTCGAGGTGATCAAGGCGATTG
This sequence comes from Acidobacteriaceae bacterium, assembly GCA_003134435.1. Lineage (GTDB taxonomy): Bacteria > Acidobacteriota > Terriglobia > Terriglobales > Acidobacteriaceae > Acidiflorens. The sequence continues at coordinate 12,228 of PLBE01000183.1, read as the reverse complement.
ACGGTCCGTTGTTCATTACTTCCTGCATCACGCTTCGCGGTGAATGCGACCAGAGTGATCGTTGCACGATTCGGGAGCCGCTGCGCAAGGTAAATGAGAGCATCGAGCAGGTTCTGAAGAACATCAAAATCTCGCAGATGAAGGAAGAACCGGAAGTTATCCGAGTTCATAACCAAGACCGTAACCAGGCCGATAAGCCGGGGACGCGAAAGCCGGCGGACCTGGTGACAATTTCGTAGCACTTTTAAGGAGAACGGTGATCATGAGCACGAATGCTAAGACGGCGACCCCCAGCAGTCAGGACATCGGACAGCGTGCGACTCCCAACGGGATCAAGCTGCCGATTTACATGGATAATCACGCGACCACCCCAATGGATCCGCGAGTTCTCGAAGAGATGCTGCCCTACTTCATGGAGAAGTTCGGCAACGCCGCCAGCCGTAATCACCCCTTTGGATGGGCGGCCGAAGAAGCGGTGGAGTTGTCGCGTGAACGCATCGCCAAGCTGATCGGCGCCACCGCGAAAGAGATCATCTTCACCTCGGGTGCCACCGAAAGCAACAACCTCGCCATCAAAGGCGTGGCCGAGATGTATCGCGAGAAGGGCAACCACATCATCACCGCGGTCACCGAACACAAGGCCGTGCTCGACACCTGCAAGCATCTGGAGAAACTCGGCTTTCGCGTAACCTACATGCCGGTGCAAAAAGACGGACTGGTTGACCTCGATGACCTGAAGCGCGCCATTGACGACAAGACGATTCTGGTCACGATCATGGCGGCCAACAATGAAATCGGCGTCCTGCAACCGGTCGCGGAAATCGGCAAGCTCTGCCGCGATCGGGGAGTGGTGTTCCACACCGACGCGGTACAAGCCATCGGCAAAGTGCCGATCGACGTGAACAAGATGAATATCGATGTCGCCTCCATCACCGGACACAAACTGTACGGACCGAAAGGCGCGGGCGCGCTCTATGTGCGCCGGAAGAACCCGCGAGTGCAGTTGGTGGCACAGATTGACGGCGGCGGCCACGAGCGCGGAATGCGCTCAGGAACGCTCAACGTTCCCGGCATCGCCGGCCTGGGCAAGGCTTGCGCCATCGCGCACGAAGAGATGCCGCAGGAATCCTGCAAAATCGCTGGGTTGCGAAACCGGCTGAAAGACAGCATCATGAGCCGCCTGGACGAGGTCTACATCAATGGCTCGATGGAGCATCGCCTGCCCGGCAACCTGAATATCAGTTTTGCCTACGTGGAAGGTGAGTCCCTGCTGATGGGCATTAACGATATCGCGGTTTCGAGCGGATCGGCATGCACCTCGGCGACGTTGGAACCATCCTATGTATTAAAAGCTCTTGGCACGGGCGACGATCTGGCCCACAGCTCCATCCGTTTCGGGATTGGGCGATTTAACACCGAGGCCGAAATCGATTATGTGGGCGACCGCGTGGTGGAAACTGTGCTCCGTCTGCGTGAACTTTCGCCACTCTACGAAATGGCGAAAGAGGGTGTGGACTTGAAGAGCGTAAAGTGGGCGGCAGAAGCGCACTGAGTTCAAAGGGGCAGTTTGGCAGGGGTGCGGCTCGGAAAGCGTTCTGCGTCCCCCCATCTGTTTCTCGCCGGGTAGCACGGGGCTTTGGCCCCGGTGGGGTTCAATTTAGAGTTTCTAAGGAGATGGCAAATGTCATACAGCGATAAAGTGATCGACCACTACAACAATCCACGCAACGTCGGTTCCATGGACAAAAAGGACGCTGATGTGGGCACCGGCCTGGTGGGCGCACCCGAGTGCGGCGACGTGATGAAGTTGCAGATCAAAGTCAATCCCCAGACCAACATTATCGAAGACGCGAAGTTCAAGACCTTTGGTTGCGGCTCGGCGATTGCATCTTCTTCGCTGGCAACCGAGTGGGTCAAGGGCAAAACTATCGACCAGGCTCTTGAGATCAAGAACACCGAGATCGTAAAGGAACTGGCCTTGCCACCCGTGAAGATCCACTGCTCGGTGCTGGCCGAGGATGCCATCCGGGCCGCGATTGGCGACTGGAAGAAGAAACAGGAAACCGCGAAGCCGGTGGAAGCACAGGCGGCGCAGTAAACTGATGCCTGGGTAAGTTTTGGGAAGGGCGAGTCTTAAAGCGGCGCCGCTCAGAACCAAGAGATACGGGCTTTAAGCCTGTGCGTGCCGTACAAGTTCGGGAAATCATGGACCAAGCTGTCAAAGACCAAGCCGTAAAACCCGTTGTGCCCGCGGCACCGGCCAAGGGCATTCAGGTGACCGACAACGCTCTCAAGAAGATTCGCACGGCCATGGTGAAGGAGAACGTTTCGCCCGAGCAAGGTGGCCTTCGTTTGGGCGTGCAGGGCGGTGGCTGCTCCGGCCTGAGTTACAACATTCGGTTCGACACGCAGCCGCGGGAGCGCGACCGTGTGTTTCAGTTTGGGGATGTCCGAATCTTTGTCGATCCGAAGTCGTTTATCTATCTGCACGGGATGACCCTCGACTACCAGGAAACTCTGATGCAGCAGGGCTTCGTGTTCGTGAATCCGAATTCAACCAAGTCCTGCGGCTGCGGAAGTTCGTTCTCGTAGAGATGATTTTGTAATTGGTAGTCGGGTAAGTTTGCGATATTGACGCCCGCATAGCCGATTGCCCTCAAGTTACAAAATTACAGAATTACAAAATGACCGATTCCAGATCGTCGCTGATTATGCCCAATTCATCGCCCGGACAAGCGCCCGGAGAGGCAACTCCACGCTGCTGGTCGTGCGGCACCATGCGCGCCGTGCACTTCTGCAGTTCCTGCGGCAAGGTACAGCCGCCGGTCCCGGTGGACTATTTCACGTTCTTTGGATTTCCCCGCAAACTCAACCTGGATACTGCCGCGCTCGAAAAAGAGTTTTACGCGCTCAGCCGCCATCTCCATCCTGACGTCTTTGGACAATCCGATGATCGGGAACGCGCCTGGAGCCTGGAACAAAGTTCCATGCTGAACGACGCTTACCGCACATTGAAAGATCCGATCAAGCGCACCGAATACCTGTTGCGCCTCGAAGGCGTTGAACTGGAAGAGCAATCGAAGCAGGCCACCGAAAAAGCTCGCGCCACGGGAGAATTGAAGAAGCAGGTCGTGCCTCCCGATCTTTTGGAAGAAGTCTTCGATCTCAACCTGCATCTGGAAGAGTTGCGCGAACAGAAAAAGGCGGGCGAAGACGATCCCGCATTGCTCGAGGAAATCGGCAAGGCCAAGCTTTCTCTGGAAGAAAAATACGACGCGCTCTTCGGTGAACTCAAGACCGAATGGAACGCGTGGGACAAACTCGTTGACAGTGGAACCGAAGCTGGCCAGCGGAAAATCCTGGATGCGATGCTCGATGTGCTGAATCGAAGAAACTACGTTCGAAACCTGGTGCGGGATGTGAATGAAGCGCTGGAGTAGGATTTTGTAATTTCGTAATCTGGTAATTTTGCAATTCAAAGTCAGCCGAAGTCTTGCCTTCAAATTACCCGATTACAAAATTGCCAAATGACTACGGACTACATCGTCGGCATTGATCTCGGCACCACGAACTCGCTCGTGGCTTACATGCAAGGGGATTCCCCTGTCGTCATCCCCGGAGAAGACGGGCTGAACCTGGTGCCCTCCGTGGTGGCGCTCGACCAGAAAAACCAGATCGTTGTGGGCAACGCAGCCCGACGCTATCTGATCGAAACACCGGAGCGAGCCGTCTACTCGGTCAAACGCCTGATGGGGCGAGGCTTCGAAGATGTGCGCGAAGAACTGAAACTGTTTCCCTTTCAACTGGCTGACGATCTTCAGACAGGAGAAGTCCTGCGCATCAAGATAGGCGATCGAACCTATACGCCACCGGAAATTTCCGCGTTCGTCCTGCGCCAGCTGAAACGAAACGCCGAGCGTTTTTTCGGAGCGCCCGTCAACCACGCCGTGATCACTGTCCCCGCCTACTTTAATGACGCGCAAAGGCAGGCCACAAAAGATGCCGGCCGCATCGCCGGCCTGAACGTCCTGAGACTGGTGAACGAACCCACGGCGGCATCGCTGGCCTATGGCCTGGACAAGCGAAAGCATGGCATGGTGGTGGTCTACGACCTCGGCGGCGGCACCTTCGACATTTCGATTCTCAAGCTGCACGATGGCATCTTTGAGGTGATTTCGACCAATGGCGATACCCACCTGGGCGGCGACGATATCGACAATCTGCTGATCGCAATTGCGCTCGACGACATTCGCGGCGATCTCGGACTCGATTTGAGCCATCACGGCGAAGCCGTCGCCCGCATTCGCAACGCGGTGATTGAGGCCAAGATTGCTCTCTCCTCCCAACCCACGGCCAAACTTGACGTCGATTTGCCCGGTGGGAAGAGATATCAGCGGGAGATTTCGCTGGAAGTTTTCGAGCAGATGATCCAACCAATCATCGACCGCACCGTCGGCCCCTGCAAACAGGCGCTTAAAGATGCCGGTCTGAAACCAGAACAGATTGACGAGGTCGTGCTGGTCGGCGGCTCGACGCGCATTCCCAAGGTGCGGCGACTGGTGCAGGACCTGTTTCAACGCGTGCCACACACCGATTTAAATCCCGACGAAGTGGTGGCGCTGGGCGCGGCGGTCCAGGCGAACATCCTGGGCGGCGGCTCTGAAATCACGAAGGAAATGCTGCTGCTCGACGTTACTCCACTCTCGCTGGGAATCGAAGTGGCGGGCGGCGTCACCGATAAGATTATTCTGCGCAACTCGACCATACCGGCTTCGGCCACGCAGTATTACACCACCCAGGTGGATGGCCAGACCAACGTCGCAATTCATGTTCTGCAAGGCGAACGGGAACTGGCCCGCGATTGCCGGTCGTTGGCCCGGTTCGATCTGAAAGGCGTTCCGCCGATGCCCGCCGGACTGCCCCGCATCGAGGTAAAGTTTCTGATCGACGCCAACGGCATTTTGCGGGTTTCGGCTCGCGAGCAGCGCAGCGGCAAAGAAGCGGAGATTGACGTCCAACCAACCTATGGACTCACCGACGAACAGGTCGAGAACATGCTGCTCGAATCGTTCGATTACGCCGAAGAAGATTTCCGGCAACGGCAGGTCATTGAAGCGCGCCGCGAAGCCGACACGATCCTGACCGCACTGGCAAAAGCGAAGAACAACCACGCCTGGCATGAACTCACTAACGACGAGCGCCGAAAGGTCGAGGAACTGGAGAAAACTCTGGTTCGCGTAAAGGATGGCGACGACTATCATGCGATCCGAACCGCGATTGACGAACTCAACCAGGCCACCATGCGTTTGGCGGAATTGATGATGGATACTGCCGTCTCCACCGCGCTCAAAGGCAAAGCGATGGACGACACAGATATGGACGAAGGCCCGCAGGCTGGGCATCCGGTGGCAAAAGCCGATTTCGAATAGGGGATCTACATATGTCCGAAGAAACAACGCAAGGAAAAGGATCTGGAGCCACGACCATGGATGCTCCCAGTGGAAAGACGGTAGAGGTCACGTTTCTTCCCGAAGGCAGGACGGTGACTTTCGAACACGGCAAACTGCCGTACAAAGACCACGGCAAGCAGGAGTCGCTGCTCGATGTGGCGCTGAACTTCGGTGTTCACCTCGATCACGCCTGCGGCGGAAACTGTGCCTGCACCACTTGCCACATCTGGGTGAAGGAGGGCGCGGACCTGATCTCGGAGATGGAAGACGATGAAGCCGACAAACTCGACATGGCAGCTGACCTTCAGTTAAACTCGCGCCTCGGGTGCCAGACTGTGATCAGGAAGCCCGGTAAACTGGTAGTGGAAATACCGGCGTGGAACCGGAATTACGTTTCGGAAGAACACTAGAACAGCGTCAGGTTTCCACCGTCCGCTCTTCGTTTACCTTCGATCGGAGCGGGTTGAGCCGACGCTTAGCGGCCGTTAGGAGCGATGATTCATGGCAAAGGAACTTACCTGGAACGATGCCGACGACATTGGAATTTTGCTCTCTGAAAAATATCCGGATCTTGACCCGCTTGCAGTTCGTTTCACCGACCTCCACAGATATGTGACCGCGCTCACCGACTTCAAAGACGACCCTTCGAAGTCGAACGAGGCCAAGCTTGAGGCCATCCAGATGGCGTGGCATTCCGAGGTTCTGGATCGAACTCAGGGCTGATCTTGAATCGCCGGCCTGTGATCACCGCGGTAGCTCGTGTGGCGCGGGCACTCTTGTCCACTGATCGAAAGGGCGAGCCATTCAAATTACGGGTGCGGCGTTTCCCGTGCCTCCATTTCCCGATATGCTTTCTGCAAAACAAAAAAAGCCTGCTTGCGCTCGCCCCGGTTCGACAGCAATCCCTTGCGGTTGAAATAATCTTGAACTCCGGGCAAGGGTCTTCGCGGTGACCGAAAATCCATCAATACCCATGGGGCAAGTCCTGCCAGATGCGGAATCTTGTTCACCATGTTCAATTGATGGACATAGAGATTCGCCTGGTACTCCTCCGTCCAGCGGGTGGCGGGGTCTCCATGCCGCCCATAGGCCGCGCCGCCGCCAAATTCGCTGACGATCAGCGGCTTGTCATAAGGGCTGGTCCAGATCTGACGATCGGCGTCTTCCGGACGCCCGCTGTACCATCCGTAGTATTGGTTCAAGCCCAGCACATCGAGAAATTCTCCCAGCGGATCCTTCAGAATGTGCCGATCGGCCCCATCGTCTTCCGCGCCGTTCATCGCGGAAGTAATCAGGCGCGTCGGATCAAGATGTCGCGCGTCGTCCGCCAAAGTGCGCAAAAAAAGCAGGCGATCCGGTTTGACCGGAGTCTCGTTCGAGATGGACCAAAAAATTACGGCGGCGCGATTGTGATCGCGGGTAATCATGTCGCGCAGTTGAGACTCAGCGTTCGCCAGCGTTGCTGGATTCTTCCACGCAATATCCCAATACACAGGAATTTCCGACCATACCAACAGTCCCATCCGATCCGCGAGTCGAACTTCAGCCTCACTGTGCGGATAATGCGTGAGCCGGACAAAGTTGCAGCCCAGTTCCTTAGCCCACCCCAGCAGCGTCTGTGCGTCCTCCAGGCTATTGGCCCGCCCACCGCGAACTGGAGCCTCTTCGTGCAAAGAAATGCCGCGCAGAAAAATCGGCTCTCCGTTCAGCAGAATCTGAGAACCTCGCGTTTCGATGGTTCGAAACCCGATCAAGTCGCGAACCGCATCGTTTCCCGACGAGATCCGCACCTCGTACAGCTTTGGATTCCCCGGCGACCACAGCTGCAGTTTGGCGGAAACGTGAAAGGCCGCGCGGCCGTCCCCATCCGAAATCGCGGAAATCTTGATCCCGGCTTCCGGAATTTCGATGGACACCAACTGCTGCGGCCGGAAATCCCCGTCCAGTTGCACCCATCCGTCAATCTGGTCGCGTGATCCCTTGGCCAACTGCACCCAGTAATCACGGATAAAAGTCTCCGGCGTTTCGATCATCTCCACATCGCTGGTGATGCCACCGTAATTCCACCAGTCGGTGTTCAGACCGGGAACCGCGTCTTCGCGGCGCTGGTTGCTGGCCTCGACCACAATGAAGTTCTCTCCGTCGTGCAGCGACTTTGTGACCTCGAAATCGAAGGGCGTAAAACCGCCTTCGTGCTCACCGATGGGCTCGCCGTTCAAATAAACTCGAGCGCGATAATTGACTGCGCCGAAATGTGCGAAGACGCGAGCGTGCTCATGTTCCGAATAGGAAAACGTCCGCTCATACCAGATCGGACCTTCATAGAAAAGCAATTTCTCTTTCTGCGTATTCCAGTCGCCGGGTACGTTCAGCGTTTCCGATGCGTCAAAGTCATACTCGACCAGATCACTTTTATCCTTTGGCTTGCGATTGCGGTAGAACTTGCTACCCAGTCCGGATTCCAGCGGATCGACAATAATGTGCCAGGCTCCATTCAGGCTCTTGGTTTTGCGGCTGGAAACGTTGGCAAGCAGAGGCGCATGCGGCGCTTGGGCAGCAAGCGGGACGGTGAGAAAGAGAAAAGTGAGCAAAAGCACGTGCGGAAGGCGTTGCATATTGTGGTCCTGAGGATCGGCATCAAGAATACACAAGAAGTGCGACGGCGGGATGCTGTTCCCCTACAACTTTTCTCGGATCGCAACAGTCAACATGGACAAAACTAGCGCGCCGCAACCGCGCTGGGAACCGCATCTTCCACGCTTGCTTCGCGCAAAAACTTGGCCGCTTCCTCCGGCGGAGTGGGATTGATGTAAAAGCCGGTTCCCCATTCGAATCCTGCCGTCTTTGTCAGCTTGGGCATGAATTCGATGTGCCAGTGGTAATACTCGTTCGTCGGATCCTGCGCCGGCGATGTATGCACAACCAGATTGTACGGCGGATTCTCCAGCACCCGGTCCGCTTTCATCAGCAGCAACTTGAGCGCTTTCGCCAGATTTTCAAACATGTGCGACGACGAGTTCTCGAAGGCCGATTCATGGCGCTTGGGCAGGATCCAGGTCTCAAAAGGAAAGCGCGGAGCATACGGCGCGAGAGTAATAAAATCTTCGTTCTCGGCCACGACTCGCGTTCCGTTCTCCATCTCCTGCCGGATCGCGTCGCAAAACACGCAACGCTCTTTATAGATGTAATACTGCTTGGCTCCCTGCAGTTCCTCGACCACGTAAATGGGCAGAATCGGCAACGCTATCAACTGCGAGTGCGCATGCTCAAGAGACGCGCCCGCCGCTTCCCCGTGATTTTTGAAAAGCAAAATGTACTTGAAGCGCCGATCCTTCTTGAGATCGAGAATGCGATCGCGAAACGCCCATAGCACGTCTTCGATTCTCTTCGGAGGAAGCGAGGCCAGAGTGGCTCCGTGGTCGGGCGTCTCGATAACCACTTCGTGGGCCCCGATGCCGTTCATCTTGTCAAACATGCCTTCGGCCTGTTTGTTCAGAGTGCCTTCAATGCCCAGCGCCGGAAATTTGTTCGGAACCACTCGGACTGTCCAGCCTGGACTGTCTTTTTGAGGAGTATTGCCGTTGGTGCTGGGACGATATGCGAGAATCTCCGGCGGCGTCTTACTCTCATTGCCATAACAGAACGGACAGAACCCGCCCTTGATCTTCACCGCCTCACGCACGAAGTCGGTGGGCCGCTTGGCGCGGTCCGTGGAAATAATCACCCATCGGCCCACGATGGGGTCTTTTCTCAGCTCAGGCACGTACTAAACCCTTTCAGTAAAGGTTTTCAGAATCAGAAGCCTACGAGTTTACGATTGTACGCCACAGAAAACGCATTTTGAAACAGCTCGAATGCAGGGCCGCTATGGCCCCGTTCATAGTAGACGGCAAGCACATCAAACCGCGACTGGCACACGATCGGCATCTGGCGCAGAAAATCGCGCGAGACCAGCGACAAGTCTCGTTGTTTGTCGTGATCGACGGCGGTTTCGGCGGGCTTGAGGTCGCGCTTGGTCCGGGTTTTCACTTCAATAAAGCAGAGCACATCGTGGTCCCAGCCAACCAGATCGAGTTCGCCGCGATGATTCGGGGAGCGGTAGTTTCGGGCAATGATGGTGTAGCCTCGCCGACGCAGGTAGAAGTAGGCGTCCTCTTCGCCGCGTCGGCCAGTCCGCTGGTGTTCCGGCATGTCCTCCGACGCCAACGTAAGGCCTGCGAGCCAATCGAGCCCGCGTAGCATGGCTCGCGTCAGGTGCCCAGCGAACATACATCCGGCGAACATCGAAGCCTCCATCCTGACCGTAGCTTGGACGAACCATGCGTGATGTGATGCCGATCACGCCACGTTTGGTATCATTCGGCGCTCCGGCTTTCTGCGGGCGGGCAGGAAACCGGGAACGGGAAGAGAACGACATGGCAAAACACACTGCCACAGTCCGTTGCCACAAGGTCAGTCCTGCGGTATAGCATCTACTGATGCCTAAAAAGCACGCCCCCTCCGCCCAGCACGCGGAGCCCTCCGTAAAACTCTCGAGCCGAGGCGTTGCTCGCCTGCAAGCCCGGCACCCGTGGGTCTATCGCTCGGACGTCATCGAAGAAAAAGAAACGTCACCCGGCTCGGTCGTCCGCGTCCTCGATCAGCGCGGCAAATTCCTTGGAACCGCGCTCTACAGTTCTTCGTCGCAGATCGCGATCCGCATGGTCTCGCACGGATCCGTAGCCGATCTGCCAGCGTTGGTTGCCGAGCGCTTACGCGCCGCCATCGCCTATCGCACACAGAACAACCTCGTCACCAATACCGACGCCTACCGCATCGTCTTCAGCGAAGCCGATTTTCTGCCGGGGTTGATCGTCGATCGCTACAGCGACGTTGTGACCGTGCAGATCCTGACTCAAGCCATGGACGCCGCTCCGGTGCGCGCTGCCATTATCGAGTGTTTACGCGAGGAACTGCAGCCGGCGGGAATCGTCGAGCGCGTCGATGGCCGCATTCGCGAACTGGAGCATTTGCCGCCCCGATCGTCTGGGCCGATCTGGGGAGATAGAAGTTCGACGGTCATCAATATGAACGGCGTCCGTTGTCACTACGACGGCCTTGAAGGCCAGAAGACCGGAGCCTTCCTCGATCAGCGGGAAAACTACGCTGCCGCCGCGCAATACGCCCACGGCGAAGCCCTCGACGCATTCTGTTATCAGGGAGGTTTCGCGCTGCATCTTGCTCTGTGCTCCCCTCCGGACCCTCCCGCAAAGTGTTCGAGCGTCACCGGAGTCGACAGCTCCCGTCCGGCCCTCGAAATGGCGGAAAAGAATGCGGCTCTCAACGGACGCGAACTGGAATGGATTGAGGCCAACGCCTTCGATCTCTTACGGGAGTACTCCGCCGCGAATCGGCGCTATGACACCATCATTCTCGATCCGCCCCCGTTCGCCAAGACCAAGCGCGACCTGGAAAAGGCGCTGGCCGGCTACAAAGAACTCAACCTGCGAGCGATCAAGATGCTGCGCCCGGGGGGCATTCTGGTCACCTGCTCCTGCTCGTTCCACGTCAGCGCCGCCGACTTCCTGAAAGTCGTGGCCGACGCCGCCCAGGATGCCCATAAATCGTTGCGCTTGATCGAACACCGGGGAGCCGCAAAGGACCATCCCGTCTTGCTTAATGTGCCTGAAACACGCTACTTACAGTGCCTAATATTGTGCGTAAGTGATTGATAAATATAATATATTTAATACTTGACAATACACCACTCATATTTTATGCTCTGTTCATGCTAACTAAGCCACGGAGCTATGGTAGCTCCGGTTTGAATTTTTCAAGTAGGAGGAATTTGAGTCATGACATTGCTTAACCGTTGGGATCCGTTCCATGAGTTTGTCACCCTGCAAGACCGCATGAATCGCCTCTTCCGCGATGCCCGTGGTCCCGAAGGGCAGGATGAGTCACTGAGCACCAGCGCTTTCGCGCCGCCGGTCGATGTTTACGAAGACGAGCATAATGTGACCTTGAAGATCGAGGTCCCCGGAATCGACGAGAAGGACATCGACGTTCGCATCGAGAACAACACCTTGACGGTGCATGGCGAACGCAAGTTCGAGAAGGAAGAAAAAGAAGAGAACTACCGCCGAGTTGAACGTCAGTACGGCAGCTTCACCCGCACTTTCACTCTGCCCAACACAGTCGACCAGGAAAGCGTCCAAGCCGACTATGACAAGGGAGTGCTGAAGGTAAAGCTGGCGAAGAAAGCCGAAGCCAAGCCCAAGCAGATCAAAGTCAACGTAGGTGGTGAGAAGCTGGGCAGCCAGAAGACGCTCGAAAGCAAGCCGAAGAGCGCCGGGCAGGCCGCGTAACCGTAGCTCGTGTGGTGACGGGGCTATGCCCCTCCACCTGGACTCACGTAGAGGCGGACGCCCTCGTCCGCCAGCCGGGCAACCCGGGGCCCCCGGCCAGCCCGATTTTGGCTTGACCGGGTGCGCGAAGCCCGGCGGATGTAAACTCAGCGGGAGGCGAGAACAGCGCCTCCCGTTTTATTTGTAAGACTCGAGGAAACAAAAGTCATGGCGATCCGTTGGGAGAAATTCACCGTCAAGGCGCAGGAAGCCATCCAGCGCGCGAACGAGCNNCTCCGAGCACGGCAATCCGGAGATGCTGCCGCTTCATCTGCTGGCTGCGCTGGTCGAGGATAAAGAGGGCATCGTCACGCCTGTCCTCGAAAAGATTGGTATCGGGCCGCAGGCCGTGCTCAGCGATCTTTACAAAGAGATCGAGAAGCTGCCGAAAG
>PLBE01000211.1 GCA_003134435.1 Acidobacteriaceae bacterium | reverse complement strand
CCTCGGTTACCTTTTGATGTCACTTCCTGGAGCTCTCAAGAGATCGCTCCAGATGCGATGGCGGCGCGTCTTCGCACGCTAACGTCAGTGTTCGCGTGCTTCAAGCCTACCAACCTGATCCTGCTCGTTCATAGGCTGCTTAACCGAGGAACTCCTCCGTGAGGAGTCGACCCCGAGGTCGAAGAAAGTTAGATCCGAGTCTATACGTTACCTCTGAAGTGACTGCTATTGCCGAAGTGATTCATTTTCGTTTGGGAAATAACCTGCGATAGGTTGGGTATAGCAAAACCTTCAGCAGATAGACACCGGTCCGAACAGTCAGGCGCCAGTCACAGAGATCGAAATCGAAAAACTCCGGAGACCTATACGTCCGGGCGATGCCGCCCCAGGTGGTCAGCCCCGCTTCGAGGTAACTGCGGAAACAATTCACGTCACGACTGAGAACAATGTGATGGAAATTCCGCCCATTCCATCCTACGGGCGCGACCGGTTCTCCTATCAGATCCTGGTAATGCAGCCAGCCCAGGTCAACGCCCGCGTAAGGCGCCGCATCCGCGGTGACACTGTATCGCGGGTTCGCTTCAATCAACTTGACGCGCCCGTCCCGGCTGTCCCGCTTCAGTTCCAGTTCGCAAAGGCCCTCATATCCAATTGATCGGAAGAAGTTATCGCAGAGCGCATCGATTTCCGGATCGCTGAATGGCTCCACAACACTTGCTGATCCAAAATAAATAGGCGTAGTTCGGAGCTCGCGAACAAGGCACGATCCAAGGCGTCTGCCGCCTTGCCCGTAACATGAGAGATAGACCATTTTGGCGTCATCGGGCCCTTCGATGATTTCCTGCAAGACTACCGCAGGAGTTACACTCTCTACCGTGCGGTAACTCTCTTCCAGCGCAGTCGTAGAAGATGCCAGAGATATCTTCTGATTCAACAGGGGATGCCCGGCCGGTAACTTCTCCCACTCCCGAAAATGCACAGGTTTCATCAGACAGGGAAACTGCGCCTCGCTCGCAAAGCTGCGCAACTGCTCGACGGATTCAATAAACCTTGTTTTGGGAACCGGCAACCCGTTAAGATCCGCAATTTCGTACTGCCGTTTCTTGGTAGCCAGAAGTGCTTGCGTGACGACTGAAGCAGGTCGAAAGATATAGTGCGGCTCCAGCGCGGCGGCGTGATCGGCGATGGCAGTGACAAACTGGTCTGCGCTGGGAATCAAGACCGGCTTGCGTCCAATGCTCTTAGCCAGTGCAATCATGTACCGCTCCCACTCTGCCGGTTGAGTGTCTGGATTGGGACAAAGATAGGCCTTCCCGTAGACTGTCTTGAATCCCGGCTGGGAATCGTCGCAGTCAATACAGCAGGTTTCGACTTTGCGACGAACCAGGTTCCTCATCAGCACAACGCCCGTTTGATAAGCACCTGCCACAACTACGGGCGGCCGGTCGATGCGCGATTGTTTGCTCATAGAGATTGCTCCGACACCTTCATAACATACCCCGAGGCCTTTCCGACCTTGAGTTCCGGCAATCCTTCAATTCGGATATGCGCCAATTCCACTCTGGCACCCAAATCAGGGCCAGAACTTGCCTGTGGCATTACAGACAGCCGTTCGAACCCGGAAGCGGTCCCGGTTTTGATTTTCTATGCCGATTCGCTTCACGTCGTAAGGGGAAGTCTTCCCTTGCAAGTTAGTGCCCCCATAAAACGAAAAGGCAGCGCGGTAACCCGTGTCTCGCGCCGCGCTCTGTGTCTGATCGGTGAAGCTACTGCTGCCACCGACTGGATAGGCTAGAACATCGATTTCGGTGCCAAGCTGTTCCTTCAGGATCGTTCGGGAAGTGGAAAGCTCTTGGAGTTGTTTGCCCGGCTCTAATTGGCTAAGCACATGATGGGAATCTGTGTGGGAGCCGATGGCCATCCCGCCTCTGCTCATCTCCCGGGCCTCGTCCCAACTCAAAAAGCGCCGCACCGTCTTGGGAGGATCTTCGCCCCCAGCCCGTTCCGCTAACTCCAGAATGAATCGTGCAGGGTCCGAATTCGCGGGACTCTTATAGGACCGAAGGACGGCGCGCAGGCTCTGCGCCAAGCCGTTCTCATCGATATCGACGGCCAAATCGGTGGGATAACTCAGCGAAAAGCGGCGCCTTCGCGCAGTCTTCACGAGATAGGCGATGTGATCCCACCACGGAACATGACACGACCCAACCATGCTCGTGGCGAGAAAGAAAACCCCCTGCGCGCCATGCGAACGGAGGATGGGAAAAGCGGTGTTGTAGTTATCCAGATAGCCGTCGTCGAATGTGATCAACACACGGCAGCGGCTCTTCTTCTCTTTGTTCGTGCCGTCGACAAAGGACAATGCCTCATCGAGAGTCAGTAGCGAAACGTGATGCTTTAAGCAGGAGATCTGATCGTCGAACTGATCGGCGGTTCGGACGGGCCGGCGCGCGCCCTGGCCGAGGCCGCCATCGCCGCCGGCAAGCCCTTCGTTACCGCCAACAAGGCGATGCTGGCGGTGCACGGCGCGGCGCTCGCGGCGGCGGCGGAACGGCGCAACGTGCCGCTGGGATTCGAGGCGGCAGTCGCCGGCGGCATCCCCGTCATCAAGGCGCTGCGCGAGGGCCTGGCCGGCAACCGGATCAGCAACGTCGCCGGCATCCTGAACGGCACCTGCAACTACAT
>PLBE01000179.1 GCA_003134435.1 Acidobacteriaceae bacterium | reverse complement strand
GCCGACGAACGTTCTGCCCTTGAGCAGGAAATTGCCGACCTCGACAGTTTTGCACAACTCGCCAAGTCCATCGAACAGAATGCCAAGGGCCGCGCCTTACTCAAGGCACTCGAAGTCGGTTTCAAAAGAGCTGCCAGCTTTGGAGCTGCGCAGAAAGCCATCATCTTCACCGAGTCTTGCAGGACCCAAAGCTATCTTCTTCGAGTACTAGCGGACAGCCCTTTCAACGAAGGCATTGTCCTGTTCAATGGTTCGAACAACGATGAGACCTCGAAACGGATCTACGCCAATTGGCTGCAGCGGCATCAGGGAACCGATCGCGTCACAGGCTCCAAGTCGGCTGACATCCGCTCGGCTCTCGTAGACTACTTTCGGGAGGAGGGCCGGATCATGATCGCCACTGAGGCGGGTGCCGAAGGAATAAACCTTCAGTTTTGCTCACTCGTGGTGAATTACGATCTGCCCTGGAATCCGCAGCGAATCGAACAACGTATTGGGCGCTGCCATCGATACGGACAAAAGCACGATGTTGTCGTGGTGAATTTCTTGAATAGGAAGAATGCCGCCGATCAGCGCGTCTTCGAGCTTCTCTCCGAGAAATTCAAGTTGTTCGAGGGCGTCTTCGGAGCAAGTGACGAGGTGCTGGGTGCCATTGGCTCTGGCGTCGACTTTGAGAAGCGCATCGCCGATATCTACCAACACTGCCGCAAACCGGATGAGATCCGAACAGCATTNNTTCGACGATGAGGTGAGGGAGAAATTGAGGGTCCGCGACGAGGCCTCCAAGGCTTATCTGAATCGCTACGAGCGATTGCTGATCGAACTCACCCGCTATGAGATGAGAGACCACGCCGAGTTTCTCAATGAGTCTTCATTTCGTGTCGCCAGCTGTCCATTCGCCGGCGATATTCCTCTCGGGCTGTATGAGCTGCCACGGCGTTCTGGAGAGGCGCACCTCTACCGTCTGAACCATCCTCTGGCGGAAGCGGTCTTGGCAAAAGCCAAGAGTCGTGATCTGCCCNNATGTTGTCCAATTTCACGGTCGAATCCCTCGGTCAATCGGAAGATCATCTGATATTCGCGGCCTTCACAGATGGCGGGCAAGAACTGGACGAGAACGTTTTCGGCCGCATGTTTTCCTTGCCCGCAGTGGTGCAGCCTTCCGCTGTGTTTCCCGCCTTGGTCCTAGATGTAGAATCGCAGCTCCAAACGGTTACGCAGAAGAGGCAAGCTACAATCAGTCAGACCATTTCAGATCGGAACGTGCAGTTCTTCGAGGCCGAAACAAAGAAACTCGACGGATGGGCTGACGATCTGAAACTGGGCCTGGAACGTGAAATTAAGGAACTTGACCGGCAAATCAAAGAAACCAAACGAGCGGCGATGACAACCGCTACTTTGGAGGAGAAGCTGGAGAAACAAAAGGAGATCAAGGCTCTCGAATCACAACGCAATCAGCGCCGCCGCTCGCTTTTCGATGCCCAGGATGAGGTGGACAAGAGGCGCGATGATCTCATCCTGCAAATTGAGAGCAGGCTTGCTCAGCAGATCCAAACCGAAAAGGTTTTCATTATGAGATGGACACTTCGATAGCGCATTCAGCAAATGAGAACCCTTAGCCGCGCCGCCAGACTATGAGTGCACTCGATCAAGCTCATTTTGCCATGCTCGAAAAACTGCTCGACGCGGAATTCGTCCCGCATTTGCCACCGCTACTTGACAAGACGAAACCACCAGATCAGCAGAAAAAGAAGAATTTGTCGCGTGCATTCGGCGCGTACGCGCTTAGCAAGGTCTGTGGCATTGGTGCTGACGATTCCGCCAAGGCAGTCGTGGACGATTTTGACGACTTTGGGATTGACGCAATCTACTATCGCGGTCCGTCCGAGACGCTCTACTTGGTGCAGTCAAAGCTTAAAGCTGCGGAGCAATTCAGCCAGGATGAGGCCCTAGCTTTCGGCCAGGGTATTCGGAAACTATTGGAGCAAGATTTCACGGGATTTAATGCGAATGTTCAAAACCGCAAAGCAGAAATCGAGGATGCTTTAGATAATTGCAGCCACATTAAGCTTGTTATCGCCCACACTGGTTCGGGCATCAGCAAACACGCAGAGGACGCACTGGATGATTTATTTCCCGGCGACGATGACGGCGATGTGCGACTGGAGCGACCAGTAATTGATTACGACGCTCGGCAAGTCACTGAAGATCTCGTGGCTGCAAAGGCTTACGAAAAGGTCAATGTTGACCTTTGGCTTTCCAAGAGCACGTCGGTGACTGAGCCGCGGGTTACATATTTTGGCCTTGCCCAACTGATCGACCTTGTGGCGCTCCACAAGACTCACGGTAAAGCACTCTATGAGAAAAACATTAGAACGTTTCTAGGAATCAAGAAGAACGAGGTGAACATTTCTATCCAGAAAAGCCTCAGAACCAGTCCGCAAAATTTTGTCTATCTGAACAACGGCGTTACAGCCCTATGTGAGCTAGTCGAGCCAAAGGGTCACAAAGGTGCTCGAAGGAAGCTGAGAATTCGGGGCTTGTCCGTAGTCAACGGGGCTCAAACCATCGCCACGTCCGCCCAATTCGTTGCAGATAGTGCAGGTAGCGATATCTCAACAGCGAAGGTCTCGTTCACTTTAATTAAATCCGACGCTGACACCGAATTCGGAAAACAAGTCACTCGCGCAAGAAATCATCAAACTCCGGTGCTGTTCTCTGACTTCGCCGCACTCGATGACAGACAGGAAACACTTCGGCGAGAGCTGGCTTACCTGGGCATCCATTATGCATTTAAACCTGGAGTGCTGGATACTGCGGCCAGCGCAAATCATATCCGCATTGATGATGCTGCTCAGGCGCTGGCCATGTTTCAGATCGATCCCCGCTATATTGTATGGTTGAAAAAGGAACCGGCTCGGCTGCTGGATATGAACTCCGTCCAATATAAGGACCTGTTCGCCCAGACCGTCACGCCATTCCAGGTCGCAAACTCAGTCCGCTTCCTTCGCTATGTTGTAAAAAGAATGACCGCCGAAGCTGCGCACGCGGAGGGGCTCGAACGGCTGGCCTACAAACACGGCACATACGTGGCTGCATGGATCCTTGCCAAGCGAGTCCGCGACGCTGCGATCGCTCCCGTGCTTATCGATGAGAAGAAACTAGAGGCACAACTTAGCGCCCCCTTCGACCAACTCCGCCAAACGCACTGGAATCTGACGAGGGCAGTAGGCAAGGGCCCGCTCGCCCTGTTTCGCAATCAGACGGACGTTACGCCGCTCGTCGAGAAAATCGCCATTGAGCACTACGCTCTTGGAGCTGACCCGGTGGTGGGCCACAAACAGAAACAACATAAGCCAGGGCAGCCTTATCCAGAGGATCTCTTTGCGTATCTGGCGGCAAAGGCACCACAAATAGGGAACCTCTCATGAGCAACAGGCAAAGACTTGAGTTAACGTGGATCGGGAAAGAAAACCGCCCCAAGCTGGAACCGCGCATTTTGCTCGAAGATCCAGGGAAGTCCTATCACGCTCCGCACCGCGTAACCGACGACGATGTGTTCGATAATTGGCTAATCTTCGGAGACAATCTTCTAGCGCTCAAAGCACTCGAACAGGAGTTCACCGGTAAGATCAAGTGTGTTTTCATCGACCCGCCGTACAATACTGGATCGGCATTTAGTCATTACGACGATGGAGTAGAGCACTCTATCTGGCTATCGTTGATGCGGGATCGCGTTGAACTACTTCGGACGATCCTCTCCGAAGATGGTTCGATCTGGATCACCATCGATGACACTGAGTCCCACTATCTTAAGATCCTCTGCGACGAAATATTTGGCCGCCAGAACTTCGTTGCGAATGTAATTTGGCAGAAGAAGTCATCCTCTCAGTCCAACGCCACTTGGCTATCTGATTCGCACGACCATGTATTGGTGTATGCCAAGAATAAGGAGATCTGGAGACCAGCCAAGCTCGTGAGGACAGAAGAGCAAAACGCGATATACAAACAATCCGACGAGTACGACGGCATTGATGCCTCGGGTCGAAACTATGGGCGAGGACCTTGGTTCCCCGGTGACTTCACGATTAGCTTGACCACCGGACAGCGCGGTAAACAGTTCGCCAAGACGGGCATTTCCACAAACTTGTATCCGATTATCACGCCATCTGGTCGCGAAGTATTGCCTGCCAAAGGCAGGTGCTGGGCTTACACCAAAGACTCATTTGAGCGCCTCAAGGCTGAGCACCGCGTGTATTTCGGCAAAGATGGAAAAAGCAAGCCGACAGTCAAGCGCTTTCTTTCGGAGATCGAATCCCAAGGAGTTGTCTGCATGACAGTTTGGCACTATTCCGAAGTTGGCGAGAATAGAATTGCCGCTGTCGAGGTGAAAGCCTTTAACGAAAACGATCCGTTTTCAGCGCCGAAGCCAGAATTGCTTCTCAAGCGAATCCTAGAGCTTTCCACCAAGCCAGGGGATTTGGTGCTCGATTCCTTTTCTGGCTCTGGAACGACAGGGGCAGTGGCGCACAAGATGGGACGGAAGTGGATCATGGTGGAACTGGGTGAGCACTGTCACACACACATTATCCCGCGCCTGAAAAAAGTCGTCGATGGAACTGATCGTGGCGGTATCACCGACGCTATGCACTGGAACGGTGGTGGTGGTTTTCGCTATTTCCATCTTGCACCCTCGCTACTCGAAAAAGACAACTGGGGTAACTGGATTATCAACCGTGCGTACAACGCGACAATGCTAGCCGAGGCACTCTGCAAGCTGGAAGGTTTTCAATACGCCCCTAGCGATTCGACATACTGGCAGCACGGCCACTCGACCGAACGAGATTTCATCTTCGTTACGACGCAAACTCTTAGCGCGGAGAAACTTGACGAACTTAACGATGAGGTCGGTCGACAACGCAGTTTGCTCGTCCTATGTCTAGCGTTTCGAGGAAAAGCTGATCGTTGGCCTAATCTGACAGTCAAGAAGATTCCTAAGACGGTGCTCGCACGTTGTGAGTGGGGACACGATGATTACAGCTTGCAAGTCAAGAATCTTCCCCAAGCGCCTCCCAGAAAAGGTCAGCAGGAACTTTTCGTTGGCGCGGGGAACGGACGCCGATGAACCGTCACGTTAACGCGATTGCCGGTCGCCTCAGCTTACGCCCGCCACAACGACAATCACTG
>PLBE01000254.1 GCA_003134435.1 Acidobacteriaceae bacterium | reverse complement strand
AAGGCGCCCGGCGACGGTCGAAAATCTCCAACGAGTGGCGGTCGGGAACCCCTCCTACGACGTCGCTCATGTCTTCTCCTGCAGAATCTTTGTCTCCGGCTTGACGGACCGGCAATCAAGGCCTGGATTCCTTTCTTGAAACGCGATCATATCCAGTCTGTTGTCTGCGCTGCGAGAAACGATTTTGTCAAACCACTTGGCCGTTTTCCATCTGAATTTCAACAAAACTTGTTGGCCATACTTGGCCAGAGGCCAGCCAAAGACGATCTTCATCCAAGAGTACTTCCAAGGCAAGGTGGGGGTTTTCAGTTGTCCGCCTAGATCCTTGGCAATTTCCCTAGCATGCTGCACAATCCTAGGCTTTTCTGGATGAAAATGTATCAGGGAAGCTTGCAGATATCTGAGACAAGCGGCTCGCGCCCGCTCGCCATCCTCCAACGAACGCAAATACTTGATGTGCAATCGCACTGACAACCAGTGAGCCTCTATCCTGCGCTCGGAACCCCCAATGTGGCTCAAGCCTCCGAATGCGATCCCGGGACCCCGGTAGTACACCTTGGCTTCAGGCACAAAGCGCACTCCTTTGCTAACTTGAAGAACCCGGCAGAAATACTCTAAGTCGTCATCGCTCAACATCCTGGTATCCCACGGCCCTGCAGCTTCCGTTAACTCCCGGCTGACCAGCCACGTGGCGGTCTGCATGTAAAGATTCCCCTCCATCTTGCGCAGCAACCACTCTGTCGGGGACAGGTCGCACCAGAGCGCCGTCGAGATAAATTTTGCACGATGAGGACGGTACATGAACCGCCCCCATGCCGATGACAGCACGATTCCACTGCTCAAACCTTCCTCCAGGGCCTCCATCTGTCGCGCAATCTTATCCGGAGCCAAAAGATCATCCGCGTCCAGCCACTGAATGTAATCTCCGTGGCTGAGAGCGAAAGCCCGGTTTCTGGCGGCAGCGGCACCCTGATTCGTCTGCGTCACGACTCGAACACCTTCGATCTCAAACTGGCGCACGATGGCCAGCGTTTGATCGGTCGAACCGTCGTCCACCACAATGATTTCTTTTCGTGTCCAAGTCTGCGCCAGGGCGGAACGGAGTGTGTGGATGATCAATTCCCCGGCATTGTGGGCGGGTATGAGAATGGAGACCAGGGGCAGTGGACGCCCTTCCGGGGCGGCGGGCGAAACCGTTCGAGCCGTGATTAATCTTGGGCACATCTTTTCAGAGAGCTCCGCATCCGCAGTAAATGTCAGGCGATTTCCCCTGGGCCCGCTGGAGTGAGCACGGCGCTGGCACCGGAAAAGTCCGGATTGCTTTTTGGGGAGGCGTTGGAACCCAAATTCGCGGATCGCTTCCACGAAATCATCTCCCGCACCAGTCCCGCAAACTGCGTGAGGGGCCTAATTCCCCGGTGCAAAAGGATGACAGCACCGAGGTAGAGGAATCCGAACACGACGGAAATTGTCACAAGACGCCTCGCGGCCGCAAACCAGCCGGACTCGGCCACGGAGAAAACGGGAACATCGGGCACAAGGAAAGCTGAAATCCCGCCCGCTAGCAGCGAGGCCAAAATGTATCTCCAAACACACGAGATGATCGAGGAGATGCTCAGCTTTATAGGCTGTCCGGCGTACCACAAACCGGGAAATGCCAGTACCCAATAAGATGCGACCCATGCCACTGCTATGCCTTCTGCGCCCCAGCGCAGTCCCACCACGAGAAATAGAGTCGTCGTCCCCAAGTCTACAAGGCCCCATCGAAACAGCCTGTCTGCGCGCCCGATGGAAAAGTGAATCCATACATTGATGAAGTAAAGCATCATGATTCCGATGCCCGGTCCCAAAAGGGTGAAGATTCGGCCCGACTCCCGCCACTTCGGTCCCAAGAGAACGAAAATCAAGTCTTTTCCCACCAAGGTCAGGTCGGCGCCGAGGCCCATGCCAACAAACGCCGTAACCCCAATCGCGCCGAGCAGATAACGCCGATACTGGGCCCAGTCGTTCCGCAGCCGGCTTAGCGCCGAGACCGCCACAATCGTCAGACTGGTCGAGAGCTGGCAGGCGGGCAGTGCGAACAGGTCATATGCCTTCTTGTAAAATCCCAGGGTGGCAGATCCAAGGCGCCATCCCACCAGAAAATTGTCGAGATTGTTCGTGAAATAAAAGGTAGAAAATCGCGCATAGGTACTAGCCGCAAAGCGAACCATAGATCCGGTTCCCACGTGCCGCCGCGGTCGGCCGGGAAGCCAGGCACAGCCCACCCAGCTTCCAATGCACAAACTGAGGCTCTGCGCCACGACACCGGCTACCAGCGCCCAATATCCCCATCCCGTCCAGGCAAGCGCAATCGAAACCGCCACCGCCACGACACGGCCCAAGATGTCGTTGAAGGAGACCAAGGAAAATCGCATGGCTCGCTTCAACAGCGACAGGTGCAGCACGGACAGTCCGGTGAGAAAGATGGTTACTGCAACACCCTCGGCAACACCGGTGATCAGCGGGTCATGATACAAACGCGCCAAGAGGGGTCCAGCAGCTGCAAATCCGAGGGCTAGCACCAGGCTGCCTCCGACATTAATCCAAAATAAGTTGCTGGCGAGCTGATGATCTATGACGTCATGCTGCACCACCGCCTCGGTGATACCGTTCAATCCGAAGTTCACCAGAAGGAGGCTGAATGTCGTCACCATGGTCATCAGCCCGAAGTCCCGCGGAGTAAGCAATCGGCCCAGGGCGACAACGGCAACGATTTGAATGGTTAGTCCGAGACCTCCAGAAAACAACGTAACGCCCACACTGCGCACGGCGGCCTGCCGCAAACCCTTGCCCTCCGGCGCAATAGGCCGGAACGCGCCCCGTTCGTCAAATGGCTTCAATCGCGTCCTCGTAAGCGACGCAGCTCTCGGTAGTAGCGTGCCTCGTCGATTCACCGCTCTTCACCGAGCGGTCTTTGCGCTGCTTGCTAGGCGGAACCGCCAGGATCGCAAGCAGAAAGGCGATCCATGACACGGACATCATCCGAAAGCCTGCCTCAGTGAAGCTAAAGATCACGCCCACCACGAAAAATGCCAGCCGGATCGTTCCCGCTTTCCGGTCTCGCCGAAACAAAGCGATCACATTGCGATACCCACTCAGGATCAAAAGTGTGAGCAAAGTCACTCCGATCCAACCCAAGTTCAAGTAGATCTCGAGATAGCCGTTGTGCGCCTCCTGAATGCCTGGCTCGTTGATCAGGTTCCAAATCTTGAGCAGCCGGTTGCCAGCCCAAAAACTCTCGAATCCGGTTCCGACGAGGGGGTGGCTGACCACCGATAGCGCCGCAGCCCAAATGGCAGTCCGGCCAGTGAGAGTCGAGTCCCTGCCCAAAGACTCAACTAGATTCGATCCCGGAAGGAATACCGCGCACAGAGCAAGCATGATCGTGGCCGCGACCAGCAGGTGAATAGCCGCCGGCTTGCGGCTGATCCACCTGAGATTTGTTAATAAGATCAAAGTTCCACCGAACACGAAGCAGGAGAACGAGGTCATGGAATCGGCGGTCAAGAACAGGTAGATCGCCATCGCGATGATGATGGCGTGAGGTCCCAAATGATAGAGACGGTCGCGGCCCGGCCGCTTCCTGTAGGCGATCATGAAACTCCAGACCGAACCCAAGCCCGCGATCAGACACGTCTCACCTAGCAAGTTCTTGAACAGCGTGACGCCGCCAAATTGTGGTACCCAGGTCCAGTAGTTGTAGCTGCGTCCGATGTCGGGGTAATACTTGATGAACAGCACCGAGAGCGGCAGCAGAATAAAGGCCATTCGGGATAGAACCCGTTGCAGGGCGGCGGTCGGATTCACTTCCGTCATAAGGACCAGGACTACAGCCAGATCTCCGATAGCTTTGCTCCAGCGTTTGAGAGCGACGAAAGAATAATCGGACCAGAGAATGCTGATGGCGCAGTAGCCGAAAAATAGAAGAATGGGTGCATTGGCCCGCAGAAATGTTGCCGTCCTCCGTCCGCGCCACACGAGCACGCCCAAGGCGGCGAGCAGCAGACTTCCAAACACCGCCGCGTCGAGGGGACTTCCCTCCGGATTCTCCGTGGGCATCACGCTCCCCGACTCGAACCACATAGACACCGCACGCGACCCAGTGATCAGCAGCCAGAGTGTCGGGATCCAAAGAGCGCTTGAGATGCGTACCCTGGGGTCCCGGTCGAACCAGAAAAGCGCCAGGATCAGCACGAGGTAGACAATACTAGCAATGTGCGGGTTCATTGGCCATCGAGAAAAACACGGTGCTGAAGTTCCAGTGTCAAAAGGCGGTGGATCTCGGTAGTGAAATTAGCCTCTCCTTTGACATGCTGTTGTACCAATGATTCCAGAACGTTACGCTGAATGTAAGGACGGGAAAGCGTACGGGAATCTAACAGCATCTCGCGAACGTAGGGCGCGAGTGCATCCCGGTACCACACACGGTAATGGCAGAACTTGTGGCGGCCAAGAAAGAGTCGTTCCAGGCGTAACGGCGACAATGCGTGGTCCATGCGTGCGAGCCATTGAGGCATTCCATAGTCATATGCGTACTCTGCACGAAATGTGAATTCGAGATACGAGCGTACTATCGGAGCGGACCAACTTCCGGGCGCGCCACCAAGACCTCGGTCGGTGCGGAGCTGCCGGAGATGCCCGTTTCCGTCAGCAATGAGGCGAGCACAATCTTCATTGTCTTCAAAAATATCGCTCTTCGCAATTGCGGAATTCGGCGCTCGAAAGGCCGTGCGCACCAGATCGTTGTCGAGGAACGGAGAGCGTAGCGTCAGCTGTGTTTGTTCTAGGGCAAGAAGCCCATACTGGTACCAGGGCGCTTGCCGAAATGCCGTAAAGGAGACTGCATGACCCTGAACCTGCTTCGCATAAGTCTCCTTGGCAAGAGCAACCTGCGAGAGGAACTCTGGCTGGAAAAGCCCTGACATGGGCATAACGGGCTTAAAAGCCGCCAACCTCCGAAGAATCTCGCTTCCATAATTTCCAGTCATTCGAACCGGCGCGATTTGCGCAGCAAACTCGTTCGCATAGAGATCGGCTGCCCGACTCACCGCGGCGCATCCGTCACTTAAGTAAACGGTGCGCTCCGCATACTTTGGGAAGCGTGAGAGAAAATCGTCTCCGATCCGAATTACCTGATGGGACTGCTGGCAGATGTCCGCTACTCTATGTGCAATGATCACATCCTGGCAGTCACGGAAAGGTCCGCCAAATGTGTAACTCGGCAAGGTCTGGGGGGCGGCTTTGCACCACGCCATGATCATTCGGGTGTCGAGCCCGCCGGTCAGTGAGATTCCAATGCGCTCTCCGCCGTTGAAATAGCGTGGGAGATTGCGGGTAAAAACGTCGCGCAGCTCTCGATAATAGGCCTCGGGATCAAGCGGTGTCTGATTCTCCCACTCCGACGGATGAAAGTACGTGCTTCGAGACTGAACGGTGCCATTGCGAAGAGTCCACGCCGAGCCAGGCGGCAGCACAAATATGTCCCGAAACAGCGTGCGGTTCTCCAGAACACATCCGCAGGCAATGAACTCTCCCAGTCCGCGGGGTTCAGCGCGGCGCAGTTCCGGGCGAACAGCAAGGATCGCTTTCGCTTCTGCCGCGAAATGGAACCCGTCCTTTCCTTCGCTGTAGTAGACGCGATGCATCCCGTAGCGGTCATTAAATAGGGTCACCTTTGCACGCGTGCGGTCGATCAGCATGCCGTGAAAACGGCCATTCAGTCCAGCAGGAAAATCCGAGTCTTCTTCGCTCAGGTGAACCAGATACGATGCATGACCGGGCTCGATCGAGTGCCCCTGCGATTTGAGCCGCTCGGCCGTGCCCGGTTCAGGGTATTCCTCACCAGAAAAAATAAGGACCATGTCGCCCCTCTCATTGCGGAGAGGCATGCCGGCTGCAAAGCAATTGTTGCGCGCGACCCACCCGATGTAGAGTCCCAGATCCTCATCGATCCACGTGCCAGTGTCGTAGAAAGACTCATGGCGCAAAGACTGAAGCATGAGCTGAAGTTGAACCTCCGCCCATGGACGGGGTTTTTTTGTAATCAATCCGAAGATTCCAGGCATAGAGAGTCGCGCTGACAAGCTCACCCCGAAATGAAGATGTCTTGAAAAGTTTCGAGGCTAGAAATTGGAGCCGGCGGGAGGATTTTAACGCCCCATCTGCCGATTACGGTTCGGCCGCTCTATCATTGAGCTACACCGGCTCATTGGGATTTCTGTCGATAGTACCATCGAGCTCGCACGTTTAAGAGAGTTGTGATGACGCTACGCGGAAGAAACTCCATCAGCCCGCGGTAAAGCTTGTTTTGGACATAAAATCTCCCCCACGCCGACAGCGGGACGTAATACCTCGGCACCAGCAGCTCGCGAAATCCGTTGCGAACTTTGAAGTCTCGCAGACTGCTGTCGCTCTTATTCCCGTAATTGAACCGCCCATATGTCAGATGGCTGACTCCGTGAGCTGCACACAGTTCGACCGCTTTCGCGAGCAAAGCGTTTGAGGGGCGCTTATCATAATGGGCCACCTTCGAATTTAGTTGCAAGATAGAAGCGACATCGCCCCGGTAAACCAATTTCAGGAAGCCGATGAACTCGTNNTCCATAATGCGGGTAACGTCGTCCCTGCCGCACCGGACACTCATTTTGCACTCCTGCTATTCCACGAATCGCGTCGTCGTCAAAGGGTTGAACTCGAATCTCAACCCCACGCTTTTGTGATCTCCGGACATTCTTTCGCGTTTCCTGGGGTAACTGCTGCCACCATTCTTCAAACGAAGGGATTTTCACCACAGCAACACTTTGTAATTCCAAGGGGTATGTATACTTAGGAACCACAGCTGGAAGTTTCTGCATGAAGGTGAAGACGTCCGCGCGGGCAACCGTCGATCGCTTCAGGATCTCCAGGTAGATTGAGGGCTCGGCAACTTCACGCACGAGCCATTCTTCGTCGTGAACGGAGGCGATCCGGGTCCACTTTCCTTTGATGGTTACGATATTTCCGTCTACGTTCAAAGCCGGGACGCTGACCCACTTGCCTTTAACGCTGATCTCAAGGCAGGCCGCAGCGACAGGTTGAGCTTCCATGGGCACTGGGGCTAAGCCACTCACCGGCAAACCTCCGAGCACGAGAAAAACAACTTGATGGTATTCATTACGATCCGCGTCAAGGGAAGCTCCTCAATTCGACCTCGCATTACCCGCAGCGTTGCACCGTCGGTTGCAGCCTTAGGGAGGGGCATTTGGGTAATCAGACCGACGGTCCCTGGCATTTGGTTTTTATGAAACCTCGGTGACGCTCCCGGTTATGCCAGTTGTTACGCAACTCCCGGAGCTTGGCCGTTACTGATTCAGGAAAATGGTCGACCAGCCGATGGTGAAGGCCTAGACGAACACTGACCTGCCCGAGAGGCGTCAAAGGAACATAGTAGCGGGGCACGTCGATGCGCTGGAATGCATTCCGTTCCTTGAAGTCACTGAGACTGTCCCGCTGCTTCTTGCCATAAGCGAAGTTCGAATACACGAGATAGGAAATGCCGCGATTGGCACAATACCGTACGGCCTCGGCCACCAATGCGTTGGTCGTAGCTTTGTCCCGATGCTGAATCATGGAGACGATATTCATCAACCCAGCCTGAGTTCCCGTTTCGTCGGTTACAAGCTTGACGAAACCGATCAACTTATTCTCATAGAACGCTCCCAAGAATTGGCTGCTGTCGAGGTACGTCGCCTCTTCCCGGTGGACAGTTTCCAGATCCTTGCCGAAGTGCGGAAATCGCCTTCCTTGGCGCACGGGACACTCGTTGTAAATTTCCCAGATACCGCGCACCAGCGCGTCATCGAAGTGAACCTCGCGGATCTTTACGCCTTTTTTCTCCGCTTGCTTGGCCTTGTTTCGGGCCTTAAAGCCGACCTGTTTATTCCACCAATTGTCGAACGTGGAGATCGGCAGAGCGGCAAAATTATCCCATTCCATCGGATAGGGATATTTGGGCGAAGTATCCGGCAATCTCTGAATGAAAGTGAACAGATCGATTCGCGTTCCGCAGTTTCGCAAGCCGTCGAGCACGGGCTTGGGATCTTCAAGAAACATGTATTTATCGGCATCGAGGCGAGCCGTGCGGATCAGCCGTCCCTCAATCTTAATTTCTTTGCCCTGCATATTCATAGATATCAGACTCCCCGGCGTCTGCGACAAGCATAGATCGCGTAATTATTCACGAGCAATACTTTTCATTTATAAAGAACCAGCCAAGCGCCCTCCAGGACGGCTTGGAAATTGGCGGGGAGGGAAGAGATTTGAACCCCGAGTGGTGCCACCCACTACGGCCGGTGAACTGGCCGCTGCCTTAGCCAATGGCGACCTCTCCGTAGTCTTGACACAAGTCTAAAAATACGACAGCCGTTTTCCGGCGGGCCTCGCGTCGGTTGAAAAAAGTGTTTGTCGAATTCGGAAGTGACGTCTATCCCCTGACGTACTGCTCCGTCACCGGATTGATGCCCACCACAGCGAGCAGTTTTCCCAGATGATCGAACATGCTGACCAGCAGAGTCATGAAGCGGTGATGCCCCGCGAGTTGCGCAAACGGAAGCGCGACGGTGTAAAGTGGAACCGCAATCAGCGATTTGACAATGCTGGCAGCGTTGCAGGTGGGATCCAGTCGTGCGCTCGCGCCGCGCAGCAGAGCCTTTCTCAGCATGTAACGTCTCTTCCATCGCGCCGGAGGAACCGTCTCGTAGACCACGGCATCCGCCGACCAGATGAAGGTGTGCCCCCGCTCGATCTTTCTTCGAAAAAAATCCTTGTCTTCTCCGGCACGGAACTGCGGCCGAAAGGGCGGTTCGGCGTCTTCCAAGACTTTCTTTCTAAGCAGAACGTTGCCGGTCCGCGCTTCGTACCACCGCACGACGGTTCCTGTGAGATTGATCCGCCGATCATAGAAATGGCCTTTGGCGAGCCACTCGGGCGGCGCTTCATTGAAATGGCGTTTAACCGGCCCGAGCACGCCGTCCACCCCGTAGCCCTCGCAGGTTGAGAGTAACACTGACAGCCAGTCCTTCTCTGGAAACTCGTCGTCGTCGATAAAGGCGGCGAAGTCACCTTCCACATGCTCGACCGCTTTATTCCGCGCCAGCGCGATATTCTGCCGGGGCTCAACGCAATAGCGAATTTGAATCGCCGAGCGAGCGGCGAACTCGGCGACCACCGGCTGGGCTGACTGAGAACTGTCATTGTCCGCTACCACAATTGAATAGGAGAACTGTCCTGCTGTCTCCTGCCGGACCAGATGGTCAAGGAGTCGCTTAAGAAAGTCGGGCCTCCGGTAGGTGCAGACACAAACAGTGACATGTTTCGTCCTTGAGATCATGCGAACCGATGTGAAAATGAAGCTGAAATCAAGAGCTTTCGCCGCCCCAGTCCTCCAGCGATTTGTGTGTTCAAAACATGCGGACTGATCGACGGGCGTTGAGCGGGGATTGGTAGGGTGTCCCCAATCCGGCTAATCATGAGGATGGACCCGCGCTGCGTGGTAATCGACCCTTCGAGAAACGGTGGCACCCTTTTCTTCCCTCATTAACTTTCGAATCTGCTCAATACCTCAACCGCGCCTTCGGCCGAAAAACAATCACCGTGGGGTGCCCGGGCTCTTCATACCGGCGCTTCTCGAGAACGTCAAATTCGGTCTCCATGATGTTCAACATTGCTGCCGGCCTATGCTTGTCCTTGGCGTCGAGGCTGTTTCCGCTCGAAGCGAACAACCTGACGACGAAGACGCCGCCGTCTTTCAGGTTGGCTGAAAAGCGGTCCAAAGTGGATTTAACCTTACCCAAAGGAACGTGGTACATGGACTCGCGGAAGAGAATTACCTCGTACTTACCGGGTGGAACGTAAGTGAGAAAATCGCCGCATTCAAAACTATTTTTAGTCTGCCGGCCGCACTCCTCGCTCCGCTTCTTGGCCTTGGCCAAGGCCGCCTCGGATATGTCTACTCCGAGATAAGTCTTATAGATCGGCGCCAGTTCTGTCGCCGTATTGCCTGATCCGCAACCGATGTCGAGGATATTTCCGTTCGCGACATGCTTTTCGAGATGGCCATAGACGCAGTCCCCAACCGTGTCATAGGCGAAGGACCATTTTTCCTCGGAGTATTCCTTATCCCAAAAGCGCTTCTTAAGATTCGACGGGCCATAGCTCAAAAGAAACCCGCGGAAGAATTGCAAACTTCGGTCAACAATATACATGCTCTAATCTCCAGCTAAATTTTTCCGTACCGATGCAGTCTGCTTACTTTGGCCTCACTACGAAAGGCGCGGAGGAGTCGTCCAGGAGGCTTGCCACCACGATCCCATGAGAGGTTTGCAACGAGCGACTGCGAAAGATTGCGGCCAAAAAAAAATCTTCAAGACCTGGTGACCAGCTTCTTCAGCCTCTGCATCTGTTCGCGATGCGTAAAAGCCACCACATCTTTGGATACCGAGACGTCGGCCCCCCGCGCCATGGACCAGATATAACCTGCTCCCAGCGCCAGGCCGCCGACGAAGAGAGGCGAGTTCTTGCTCTGATATAACGTCCGGAATAATTCCCAGAGCGGATGGTTTCCCAAAGAGTAATCCTTGGCTCCCTGTTTAAACGTGGCCTTCAGCGCGCCTCGCTGGGCAGTACCCATCGTTCGGTGGTGAATGCACACCTTATCGGTGAACGTT
>PLBE01000021.1 GCA_003134435.1 Acidobacteriaceae bacterium | reverse complement strand
TCTCCTTCCGAAAAGAAGCATTAGAGACATTCGGCCTTGCACCGCTCCCACCGTTTCCATCAAAACTACGCATAGCAGTAGTGAGTCTTTCGCCCGGAGTTTGTGAAACCAGCCTGAAGAATAAGGAGGAAAACGTGTTTTTCGAATTGATGCCAATGCTCAAAGAGCGAACGGTGTTGATCACGGTCGCGCTGATTGATGGAAAACTGAAAGTGAACGTGATCCCCACAAAGGCTAAGGACTCAGAAGACCATGCGCTCACCACGCCGCTAAGCTACACGGGATCGCCTAGAATTGGATGCGGAACTGGGCAAACATCTGGCCAGCTACGTGGATTCACACGTGCACTCGGGAGCACCCTGGCCGAAGCAAAGGCGGAAATGGATGCGGCGGCGAAGGCCGCTCGTCAAAGAGCGAAAGCAACTCAGCAGACCCCGAAGTCTGACCAGACCCCGTCCAAGCAGGACACTCCAGCCGCCACGCCGACCCCAACAGAAACAACGCCCAGCCTATTCGCTCCGCAACAACAAACTGGGGAACAGCCGGCCCAGGCGGGCAGCTAAGAAGGGAGAAATGCCACGTCATGATTCAAGCAAAAGTTATGTCCCGTAGTTTTTCGTACAACGGCGTGAAGCTTCCGGACCCTGATCCGAGGTTGACGGCTGAAGAAGTGAAAACGATCTACAGCAACCAGTACCCCGAGCTGACCACAGCCGCGATTACGGGGCCTGAGGCCTCAGGCGAAAACTTGCAGTACAGCTTCGTTCGCGCGATTGGGACGAAGGGGTAGGCGCGAGAGAGGAACGGCAAGAACAACATCGCTCCGCACCAAAGACAGTCGCGTTAGGATGCCCTGCGCCATGGCAGTTCGACGCGCCTTCTTCCAATCCGATCCAACTCTTGGTACAGGATCTTGATCTTCTCAGCACGCATGCGGTAATCCAGGAGTTCAGCGGATGTCAAAGCCGACTCTTGCCTGAGAGTTTCGATTTGCAGTTCGACCAATTGACTTACTTCAAGTTTGATAGCGAAGGCTGGGTTCGTCATCATCGGAATTCTCCGCGCAAATTGTAGACGATCCAGGACAGGCTGCCCAGAGCGCAATTGATCCGGCGGACGGTTCCTTAGTTTCTGTGGAAAAGTGGTCCGCAGAGCGGTTCTAGTCACGCCAAGTGCCTCAATCCAGAGGAGGTTCACTGACCAGGCGAATCAGAATATGAAGACAACTGGTGCTAACCGAAGTATTCGCCCGAGAGATAGCGCGAGAAGAACGGTCCTACGAGAACTGAAGGAGTTAGCGACGGACCGCGACTCGCGGAACCAAGCTGTACTTGGGAGGTTCTTGCAATGTCAGGAACTGCAGGTGTGCTCAGCCCTGCTAGCCAAGGCGATCGAGCAATGTTCAAGATGGCACTGCGGGAAAAAACTCTTGGCGCCAGGAGGATCATTACCGCCAAGCAGTTGATAGCTCCGGAGTGTGGTGTTGTGCTTCCACGACTGAGCGACGTCCCAACCGAGCACCGTTTCTTGGCTGACGATCGGGAAACGATCAGGTTGGCAGAGATACTAGTGACATTGGGCATTGGAGCGGTCGAAGACTGGAGTCAAAGCGGAAGGGATCCCACCAAGTACGCGTCGCTGACTCTCCAGCGGTGGATCTGCAATCATGGCGGGGCTACCATCGACCGCCGCTTTGATCTCGACGTAAGCCTCAGCGACCGGTTGGTGGACTACTCGGACGAACGCGGACCGCGGGAAACGCTCTACCTGATCGTCGATCCGGAGGCCGCGGCGTTCGCGGTGCTNNATTTCGTGGGGTCACTCAATCGATGGGTGCGGGTGTACGACTACCACGATGCTGAAGAACGGATCGAAATGCTTCGCGAGTGGTACGAGGGTGAGGCGAATGCGGAGCAATACGAGGTACCCGATGTAGAGGGATGCGTCCCGCAGTGCCTGAAGGATCGCCCTCTGAGCCTGCAAATTCTCAGGACGATAGGCGACGCGATACGGCGCGACGAAACCAGAGACCTGGTCGATGGCTTACTGGATCTCTGCCGGATCTCAAAACGAGCCAAACGGCCGGAGTTTACGGAGGAGATGGGTGAGCAGCTCATGGACTGCAACCCGCCTCTGCCGTGTTTGCTGGCGGTCTTCTCTCCGGGCGATGCCGTCGCCGGCTGTTTTGACGATGAGGCCGAGACCGCATTGGAGACGACACCCCTACCAAACCTCATCATTCCGCTCAAGCTCACGGAACCGGCTAGCGTGCGCCAAGGCTTCCGGACGCTCGGCGTGGCGTGTGAGACGTTGGCCGCCGCGAGTCGACTGATCGACCTGATGCCGGGGAACGACGACGGAGTGATTGGATGTGAGAAATAGCCATGACTTCCCATGTACGGATTGGAGACAACCGGATCTTCACGCTTAAACAGGCCGTGCTGTTGTATCAGGATGGGAGCACAAACTTTGCAACTCTGCATGAGGTGAAGAGTTCTCACGAGGGTGTGCCGTATTTGGGTGCCGGCCAGTCGGTCACCACCGGGTTTCTGGAGAGGCTGGCAAAAGGGCTGGGAGCGAGCCTGGCGCCGGAGGTGTTGCCAGCCAACATACTGTCAAGGACGCCGGAGCTGATCGTCTGGTGGAGTCCGGAGAAACCTCGACTGATGTTCTTCGGTGACGGCAACAAAGACACAACGGAGTTGAACGGCCGGATGTATCCGCACCCTGCGTTGGTGTTCATGCTTAACGGCCGGGAATTGTTGGTGAGGTCTTTGGGAGAAAATCGGCGGCCAGCGGCAGATACACGCCTCAAGAGCGCTCCCTACTGGAACACCGACGCGCAAGGACGCGTTTGTCTCGGAAGCATGCGTGTTCCGGAAGAAGCGAGCGCCGGCTCTCTATCGGTTTGGGAGGATGCATATTTTGCCAGCGAATTCACTCATCCAAGTGGTGCTGTCCAACTGACCACCCACCCCGGCGGGTTTCTTGGACTCTGGTCAAGGTTGGCAGGGCGAGACCGTAGGTTTCCAGTCAAGTTTCTTGCCGATGCGAACCAAACGCTGCAGGAGTTTGTGCAAAAACGGGGAGAACCATGAAGCCATGGAAGCGCACCATATTCATCCAGAATTGCTGAAGCACAAGGTACGTGTGCTGGTGGTGGGCTGTGGCGGCAACGGGAGTGCGATGGCGGCCGGGTTGCCGTATCTGCATCAGGCCCTCCTCGCATACGGCCACCCTGAAGGGCTCCACGTCACTTTGCTGGACGCAGACGTGATCTCTCCAACGAACTGTGTACGGCAGCCCTTCAGCCGGTCTGAAGTAGGCCTCTACAAGTCTGTGGTCCTCGCCAATCGGCTGAATCTGTTTTGGGGTCTGGACTGGGCCGGGATTCCCGAGCACCTTGATACGAACCGCAGGCTGGATGGTGTTGACATCGTGATCGGCTGTGTCGACACACGGGCGGCACGAGCCACAATCGCCAAGTGCGCTGAAGAATGGAGCGAGGTCGACTACTGGCTGGACTTAGGTAATAACGCCGATAGCGGTCAATTCGTGCTGGGAGAGCCGCTGAATCGAAGGAACCGCAGGCGCGGGCTACGGTTACGCACAGTGTCGGAGCTTTTCCCTGAAGTTATACAAACCGAAATGGACGGCGACGATCTGCCAAGCTGTAGTGCGGCCGAAGCCCTCGACCGGCAAGAGCCGTTCGTCAATCCGACACTGGCCAATCACGCGCTCGCACTGCTCGCGCGATTATTTCGCTACGGGACGATTTCCTATCACGGGGCGTTCGTAAGCCTCTCGTCTGTCGGCGGGGCCCAAGGGTTGCGGGTCGATCCAAAGTGCTGGGCCCGCCTCCGAAGGAAACCCCGGTTACCTTCTCAACGGGAGGCGAAAATCGGGCGCTTCAGCCTGATATCCTGATAATGTTAAGGGCCGATTCGAAGAGGG
>PLBE01000078.1 GCA_003134435.1 Acidobacteriaceae bacterium | reverse complement strand
GTTTTTTGCCGACTCGGGCCAACAGCGCACCCCCTGAAATGGAACGGCACATTGCGATGAGCGCGCTGGATAATTCCGTAGAGCGCCATGCCCCGCGGGTGAACAATCCCGTCCCTCCCACCGACGAGAATCTGATCGCCGGGCTGAAGATCTACACCATGAATTGCGCGCTCTGCCACGGGGGGATCGACCGCCAGCCCTCGACGCTGGAGACTTCGATGTACCCTCCCCCGCCGAATCTTATTCTTCAGCCGCCGGACGACGCGGAATGGCACGTCTACTATGTCATTCGCAACGGCGTGCGCTACACAGGTATGCCCGCGTGGGATAAGACGTTGTCAGACGCGGACATGTGGAAACTCACGGCATTTCTCACGCGCATCGAAAAACTGCCGCCGGCGGTGCAGGAGTATTGGAAAAATGCCAGTGGCGCAGCCCCTCCCGCTAGCGCGCCGGAAGCGCACGACGAGCACAAGTAGTGCCGATCTTTGTCCGGCGTATGCCCGAGGAGCCCGATGCCAGAGCCAGAGCCTGAGCCCCACAGCGACCTAGCGGCGACGGTTCCAGAGAGGCACGGAATCGGGGAACAAACGACGATCGAGCCAGCACTGATCGGGCCAAAAATGATCGCGCCCTGGTGGCATTTCGTCGTATTTTTTCTCATTGTCGCAGGGACCCTTTATTCCGGCTGGGCGGCGCAGCAACATGCGGCCGAGCATCCGCAAAGCAGCAGCGCTGCACTGGCCCCGAGCCATCCGGGAGCCAGCAAAGCCTGGCTTGGCGCGGCGGCGGCCGACCTGCTCTTCCTGCTGTATTGCTGGGCGGGAGTTCGCGGACAAGGTGGCAACCTGCTGGCGCTCAGTGGTGGCCGCTGGACGACATGGCAACAGCTTGCCGGTGACATCGG
Organism: Acidobacteriaceae bacterium; assembly: GCA_003134435.1. Classification (GTDB taxonomy): domain Bacteria; phylum Acidobacteriota; class Terriglobia; order Terriglobales; family Acidobacteriaceae; genus Acidiflorens. Next base: position 48,471 of record PLBE01000078.1, on the reverse strand, counting down.
ACTAGCCCTCCCTTTCTGGCTGGTCTGGGAAGGCGTTGCCTATGGCGTCTATTGGGTGCTCGGCCCCAATCAAGCGAGCCCGGTCTTTCCTCTACTGCCGCGGACCGTAGCCGAGGCTGCCGCCTGGGTCACGCTTTCGTTGACTGCGGGCTTTTGCGAGGAGTTGATCTTTCGCGGATACCTGCAGCGCCAGTTGCTCGCGATCAGCGGCAGCGTCGTTGCCGCAGTGATCGGTCAGGGGTTGGTCTTTGGATTGGTGCACTCGTATCAAGGTTGGAAATCCGGTAACCGTGATCGCGGTGCTGGGGATCTTATATGGGACGCTGGCCGCCCTCCGGGGCAACCTTCGCGCCAACATCATGTCCCATGCCTGGTCTGACATTTTTGAAGGCTGGCTTAAATTCCTGCTACTCCCACGCTGGTTTCCGAGTTAAGCGAGGGAGGGTGGGGAGTCCTCTCCAGATGAGGCCCAGCCCTCTCTCCACATTAGCCCGGGCCTTACACTAGCCCGGGTAAGTAAAGTTGACGGTGATCGTGGTTTGTGTCTCGGCGGCGTGGCCGTTGATGCTGTAGGGCTGGAAGCGCCATTGCTTGACTGCGGCAATTGCCGCCCGGCCCAGAATAAAATTTCCGCGCACGAGTTTGAGATCCTCGATGCCGCCATCGCGGCCCACCACTGCCTGCAGCACGACCGCTCCATGAAGTTTCTGGGGTAGCCCTTCCGGCGGATACACCGGATCAACGGAGTGAACCAGGAGGGCGCGGGCGGACTCTTCGCTGATGGCGACGGGTTCGCTGAACTGCTGGGCGGCAGGCTGCGGCTGGGGGGCGGAGACGGGCATCATCTGGGCCGGACCGACGGTTACGACGACGGGGGGCGCAATGGGCGCCGAGTTTCTCATGCTTTCGGGAATCGCGGCGCGTTGCACGTGGACCGGCGGCGGTTCCTGGTGTTCAAGCACGGCAACGGGCAAGGGCAGGTCGGCGGGCTTGGGCAAGGGCGGCCGCGTGTCGAGAGTAGATTCGGTGGCGACGAGTCCGAGGACAGGCTCCGGCTGATTAGAGTTGGAAAGTCGGTTGTAGTAGGCCTCCCGTTGCGCGTTGCTTTGCGCATCACTGGCGGCGGGACTGACGGGCGAGGCTCCGGCCTGGTTTCCGTTGAAAAGCGCCGCTACCGATTCCCGTATGACGTTGAATCTTCCTTCCGGAGTTTGGGCGAGATACTGCAGCGTTTCGCGTGATCGCCACAGGACAAACGCCGAAACCAGGATCAGTGCGGCGGCGCAAACTCCGCGGAGCCCGAGCCCATGACGATGCTCACGTTCTTGCAGATCCCGGTTAATTGCCGGTTCGGCAACCTCGTTCGCTACCGGGGTCGATTCCGAGAATCCAGTCGCTGACTGATGCTGGTGATTCTGTTCAGCGCTGCTGGAAAGGGCCCGCTGGACGGCGCTGCTGGCTTCGTCTTCGACGGAATACTTCGCTGCATCCTGCGCGCTCGACGGCTGCATCTTTTGGCTGGCTTTGCTGAGTACCGCGTCGGCTTCCTCGGCGGAGATTGGGCGCTGGATGAGAAAAGCGAGCCGATTGTCGCGCACTTCCGCGGTTGCGGGATCGTGATCGATGATGGCGATCGCCACTGTGTCTCGGTTGGGCACGGACTCTCGAGCCCGCTTCAACAGGAAGCTCGCTTCGGGCTGATCGGCCCAGTCCGCGATCACGCAGGAAAACGTCTGCGTCTTCGCTTTTTCGATGGCTGAAAAGATGTCGGAGTAAGCCTGGGCGCGGATGTCAGCCCGCTGGCAGGCTGCCGCGATCGCGTTGTTCGTCTCAGGGTTCTTGGAAAATACCAGGGCACGGAAGGCCATCGCGACAACAGATTAGCGGTATTTTGGTTACCGGGACAGGTAACGAGTGGGTAGTGCACCTGTGGAATCTGGCCATCCTGCTGTTAACTCTGGACTTCGAACCCAGGCATGGGTTCGGCCGCCGGTGACCTACGTAACGAGACTTACGCCGGAATCAGATTTCGGCCCAGTCTGTGGATAGCTCGTGGGATAGCTGGTGTTGCCGTTTATCCTGCTGTTCCTCCATCTCGAGCTGCTGATCTCGCAAGGCCCGCTCCGAATCTCGCAGGCTGTTCTCGACTTCGCTCAGGCGCGATGCTTCGTGCTGTATCCTTTCCGAGATGGCTGGGGCGAGTCGGGCGATCTTATTAGCGGCCCGGTTAATCGCCTCCTGTGTCTCCGCCGTCACTTCGGGGAAGTCAAAGCTGTCTTCCAACAGGCTGCCGGAATCCTTCTTTTCGGGAAGCGTCAGGGTGAGATTCTGCTCCTTCTTCTCGCGGATCACGGTGACTGCCGCGGTGTTGCCAGTCGAGGAACGCAGGGCATGGGAAAAATCCGAGGTGTCGTGGACGGGCTGGCCATTGACCTTGACCACCACATCCCCCGCGCGGAACCCACTTTTTTCTCCACGGCTGCCTTTCTCCACGTTACGCACCAGCACGCCGGTTCCGTTCCTCACTCCGAAGAAATCTCCCAGTTGCGGAGTAATGTTTTCCACCATCAGTCCGCTGCGCGCGGCAGAATGAACCACCACGACGGAGACGGGCAACTCGAAGTCAGGCATGGCGGGCCAATCGGGCATATTGAAACTGAAATCGCCGCTCTTCGGGGCCCAGGTCATGGATTTGTGCCGGTCGGCAAGTTGCACCTTGATGGTTTGGGGTTGACCGTCACGGCTGATGCCGAGCGTCACGACGCGGCCTGCCGGAGTTTCCTTAATCATGCGGCGCAATTGCGCGGCACTTTCGATTGCGGCGCCGTTGAGCGTCAGGATCACGTCGTGCTCCTGCAGTCCGGCTTTCCCGGCGGGCGCATCGCGGTCGACCATGGTGACTTCCGCCCCATGCTCTTCTTTCAGCTTTAATTCCCCCAGCCGCTCGGGCGAAACGTCGGCAATATCTACACCGAGATACGATGACGCGCCACCCTCTTCGCCGCCACCACTCCAGTCCCAACTTTCGCCGGCGCGATCGTAATTCAGTTGCTCAGGCTGGGCGCTGGAAGTTATGGCGAAGACCAGCGAAAAAACAAAGAGGCACAACAGGAAACGGTGGATCATAGGCCCTCCAAGAATGACGGCACACTACGACTGATCGAACAAAACCCACTTGTGAACGGTGCGCCGGGCTGCCCACAGGACAGGCGAGACGCCCGTCGTTCCCCGCTTCGACTCCCGTCTCCAGCCTGGAAACCTAGCGGCTGACGCGGCGGAAGTTTACATTGCCGGAGTTGGTCCGCACTTTCAACACCGGTCCGCCGCCGTTGAGTTGACCCTCCGCCGTAACCGTTTTCTCCCACGGTCCGCCCGCACTGGATACATGAATATCGGAGAACTCGCTGCGGATGCTATGGCCGTTCGCCATTTCGATCTCGGCGCGAATGGAAATCGCCAGATCGTTGGCCAGATACACGGTGATGTCGCCAGCCGACGTCTCCAGCATGGAACTGCTGCCGTGATCGGCGCCCGCCAGCAATTTCACAACGATACCTCCGGCACCCGTTTCCGCCTGCACCGAGGTTGCGCCATCTAACTGGATGCTGCCTCCACCGGTCTGAGCCTGCACCCGGCCTTTGGCGGAAGCCAGCCGGATGCTGCCCGCGCCGGTCTCAATTTCGGCGGGCCCCCCGATGTCTCCCAGATCCACGCTGCCGCCGCCGGTGGTGGCTTTCACGGGGCCGCTGCACTTCTCCACGCGAATGCTGCCCCCGCCCGTTTCCAGCACGGCGCCCTGCAGGCCGGAAAGAATGACGAGGTTGCCGGCTCCGCTCTCGGCCTTGATTTCACCCCTGGCGGCGGCGACTTTAATGTTTCCTCCGCCGGTATGCAGACTTACGTTGCCTTGCACGCTGCCGACTTCAATCGCTCCGCCGCCGGTTTCAGCCGATACTTCGCCGCCGATATCGTCGAGATGAATACTTCCACCGCCGCTTTCGAGGCTGACATGTCCGGCGATCCCAGCGGCATTTACGTTGCCGCCACCAGTGTCGATTTTGGCGGAGTCGAGGTTGCGCGGCACATTGATGACGAAATCATCGGAGCACTTCGAATCGCGCCGGCTCGACTCGGCCACGATCCACGCCGTGTCTCCCTTTAAGGTAGCGCTGATGCGGTAGGACTCAAATTCGCGGCGGGCTTTCTCCTGGGACGAGGTATAGGCCTTACGATGAATGACGTATGTGATGCCCGCTTGCGATCCGCCCTGTACCCGCACCGAACCTGCCGCCAGTTTTACGCGCAGATTTTTCGCGGCGCCCAGGTCTCCAGTCATCTCCTGAACCCAGCTGCTGCCTTCGCGATACTCCCGAGTTTGCTGGCCGGGAGCCAGAGACGCCAGCGCAACCATGAAAAGTGCGATCCCGGCGAGTTTGATTGCCTGCTTCAATGAGAGTCCTCCTCAGTTAGTAAGTGGTTCGTCGTTCGGCATTCGTCGTGGGGCGCAGGTCTTCGCTAACAGGTCTTCGCGAACGACCAAAGACCATCGACCATCGACCGACGACCGTTCTCTAATCCATCTCCGGCATTTGCGCCAGCATGGTGCGGGCCTGCGAGCGAATCGAAGCATTCTGATCGGCCTGCGACACGCGGGTGAGCACGGAGCGTACGTTGCTATCGGTTTTCATCGGTTCTACCAGGCGCAAGGCTTGCATGCGAACGCCGGAATTTGTGTCGCTGATCAGGGCCTGCAAAATTTCATCCTTGACCTGAGCATCCTGTCCCACGAAACTGCTCAGCCCGTCCAGCGCCTTCAAGCGGATCCCGGGATTCGTGTCGTTCTGCAGGGCATACATCAAGGCTTCGCGCACCCGCGAATCGTCGGGCGCCTGCGTGAGTACGTCGACCGAATCCATCCGCACTCCCGAGTTGTAATTGTTGCGCGCCGCGAATAACAGCAACTGCTGAATGCGCTGGTCGTTGAGCGAGCCCTGCGCTTCCTGAGTCGAAACCGTGTCGTACTTGATGCTGACGCGATTCGATCCGGGCTCCTGGGTAACAGAGCGGATGCCGGCAATGGCGGACGATTCCAGCGGCTGAGGCTGATTGCCGCTGCCCGATTCGAGCGAACTGGTCACCACGCCATCCCCGCCGCGGGCGGAAAGAAAATTGTAAGTGGCGGCAATGCCGCCGCCAAATCCCACGATGAAGATCGCGGCGGCCAGCGCGGGCGCCATCCGAATCTGCCGCAGCCAAACCGCGGGCTCAAGAATCAGGCGCCGCCAGAGGCCGTGGCGCTCAGTGGTTTCGAGCGCTTCCTGCAACCGCATGCGCGATGCGGCGAGCAGGTTCGGAGTGGGCTCGGCCACCGGCATTTCCGAAAGCGTGGCGTGAAATTTGCGCGCCGCTTTCAACTCGGTGGCGCATTCCGGACACCGCGCCAGGTGCTGCTCTACTTCGTAGCGGGCATCGTCCTCCAGCTCGTTGTAGACATAAAACAGAATATTTTGCCGTACCCAATCGCATTTCATAGGCGAATTCCTTCGCGGGCTGACTCCGAAATCATCGCATCTCCGCCAGCGCGGCCCGCAGTTTTTGGGTCGCGCGAAACAATGTATTCTTGGCCGTCTCCTCCGTGGTATTGAGCATCTCGCCCACGGTGCGCAACTTGAGTCCGTGATAGTGCTTCAACTCAAACACCATGCGTTCGCGGGGCGTCAGTCCCGACAGAGCGGTTCCAATCTTCCGGCCCAGTTCGCGGCGCATCAAATCGCGTTCCGGGTTTGCTCCCGCGCGCGCGTCGGCGAACTGCTCCAAGCGGCTGTACTCTTCGCCCGAGGCATCCACCGCAACCGGAGCATCCTCTTTTCGCACGCTGCGTTTCCGCAGATGGTCAAGACAAAGATTGGTAACGATGCGGTAGATCCAGGTGTAGAAAGAGCACTCAAAACGAAAACTGCCGAGATTTTTGTAGGCCTTGAGGAAGGCTTCCTGATAGACATCCTGCGCGTCGGACTCGGATCCGGTGAGGTGGAGCGCCAGCCGCAGCACCGACTGATCGTAATGACGCACCAGGACCTCGAAGGCGGCGCGGTTGCCCTGCTGCGCCTCCCGGATCAGACTGGTGTCGTCGATGCGGTTGCCCTGCGCTGCCAAAGAGCCCCTCATATTCTCATGCGACGTGGGGTTCTGGTTGCGGCTGTCCTGTTCCGCCCGCCGCGGACGGTAATGGTCGCCAACCGGAATTGCTACAGCGTAAGAATCGGCCGGCATGGTCTCGGTCCCCTACAAGTGATCAATCCTTCAATCCCTGTGCTTCCTTGCTGGTTCTTCGCTTGCACAGAGATAGACGGAGCAGGAACCGGAACGTTAGCAAATTATAAGGAGTTAACCCGTGGTTTGCCTGACAGCGGGAGACAGAGGGTAGGACCGAGGTCTGTGAGGCAGGGCTAGAACTTCAACCGCATTTCGTTGGTGGGTTCAAACCCAAGCTTTTCATAGAGGTGCCGGCCCTCGGGGCTGGCATGCAAATTAGCGCCGCGGAAGCCTTGCTGCTGGAGCCATTCGAGGATGGTGGACATGAGCTGGCGGGCAACTCCGCGCTTGCGAAATTCGAGCTCGGTGTAGACGTTGAGGATCACCGCCCGCTGGGTGCAGGGATCTTTGGGGTTTGCAGGCCAGGGGCAGAGGAGCACGCCGCCACCACCGGCGACGCGTCCGGCAGGGTCAAGCGCGAGCCAGTGGCGATAGGAGCCGTCGGCCAAAGCCCGCGCCAGCCAGGGACCTGCGACTTCGACCATGCGATCGAGTTCATCGGCGGAGCCTTCGCCCATGTCTCGAAACATGGAGCGGCGGTGATGAAGGATGATGGCGGATTCGCTCGCAGTTGCCGCTCGAATTGTGACTTCAGGCGGAGGCATGGCGGAATCGTGTCACCTAAGCTCTCAAAATGTACAATAAAAACAGCCGAGGGAAACGGGATTCATGTTTGAAGTCACGGTGGAAGACACATTCGCGGCCGGGCATTACCTGCGCAACTATAAAGGCAAGTGCGAAAATCCGCACGGCCACAATTACAAAATTCGCGTGACCCTGGCGGGCGCGGAGCTTGACAAGGCGGGACTGCTGCTCGATTTCAAAGATCTGAAAGAAGTGATGAAGCTCGCCATCGACCGGCTCGACCACCAGATGATCAACGACATCGAGCCTTTTACCGTGCTCAACCCGTCGGCCGAAAATCTCGCAAAGTACTTTTATGACGAGACCAACACGCGATTGAGCAAGGTGACCAACGGCCGGGTGAGAGTGAAGGATGTCACGGTTTTTGAAACCGATGTGACCACGGCCAAGTACACGGAATAGCGCGGCGCGATCGACGGGAAGGCTGACAACCGGTCGCTTACAGCTCGCCATGCAGATCTCCGAAATTTACAAATCGCTCCAGGGCGAATCGACTCATGCCGGCCTGGCGTGTGTTTTCGTGCGTCTGACCGGATGCAACCTGCGCTGCTCGTGGTGCGACAGTGAGTTCAGTTTTTCGGGCGGACGAAAGATGGAGCTCCAGGAAGTGCTCGGCGAAGTTGCCCGGCTGAGTCCGTCGGGCGGACTGGTCGAAATTACCGGGGGCGAGCCGATGTTGCAGGAGCGGGAAGTGATTCCTCTGATGGAGCAGCTTCTGGACGCCGACTACAAAGTCCTGCTCGAGACGAGCGGGGAACGGCCGCTGGCGCGGGTGCCAAAGCAAGTCATCAAGATCGTCGATGTTAAGTGTCCACACTCCGGCGCAGCGGGGACCTTCGCGACGCAGAATCTGCAGGCGCTCCGGCCTCACGATGAACTTAAGTTTGTTTTGACGAGTCGAGCGGACTACGAATTCGCCCGCGATTTTCTGATAAAGCATCATCTGGATGAACGGGTGCACGCTATTTTGTTCTCGCCTGCATTTGAAAAAACCGCTTTCGGCGCGCGCGATACTTCGCACTGTCAACTTGATCCGCAAGCACTCGCCGAGTGGATGCTCGCCGACAACGTTCCGGCGCGGCTTAGCCTGCAGCTTCACAAACTGATCTGGGATCCGGCCGCCAAGGGCGTGTGACTGCCCCGCCGCCACACACGAGCAAACGTCTCATGCCGACTTCGGCCGCACCCGGTTTTCTGCCCGCAGGTGCGCCACCACCAGCCTGATGTCTTCGAAGCTGACATACGGCGGCACGGCTTCTTTGATTTCTTTCAGCTTCTCGATTCCCTGCTGAAGGCAAGCCGCTTCGATCAACGGCTGCGCGTCCGGAGATATCCAATCTGGATCAAGCTTCACCTGGCCGGTCTCGACCAGGTTCGCCACTGTGCCGACCACGGTTGAAATCTGGCGGGCCCGGATGCGGGCAATCTCCTCAAAAGTGCGCCCCTCCTTCAAGAGCTCAAGAGTCTGTTCGGCGGGGCTCGATTCTTTGCGCAGAGCTGGGACGGCGCGCCCTCCGGCATCGAAGTTGCGCAAGGCCTGAAGAATTTCGGCGCCATACACGTCCGCCTTCTTCTCGCCAATGCCGGGGACTTTTTTCAATTCCGCGAACGTGGCGGGACGGCGCCGGCACAATTCTTCCAAGGTGCTGTCATGCAGAATGATGTACGCCGGCATCTTACTTTCGCGCGCCATATTTCGCCGCCACTCGCGGAGATAATCGGCCAGCGCCGGATTCGATTGCGCCGGAGCGGCTTCGCGCACTTTCGGCTTTTCTCGCGGCGGCAGCGATCGGAAAGCGGACGACGCCTCGGCTTCGGGAACCTCGACTCGCAACGCTTTCTTGCCCAGCCATTCCGGCTTCGACCCGCAATTGTCACAGTTGCCACAGCTTTCCCAGGGCGGATTTTCTCCGAAGTGCAGGCATATCTGCCGCTGCCGGCAGCCGTGAGAATCGGCGAACCGGCTGATCACCCGCTTGCGGCCCGCGGCGCGCTCACGTTCGCCGACATCCGTGATTTTATTGATGAAGTATTCCAGAAGAATGTAGTCGCGCTTCTGCCAGAGAAGCACGCAATCGGCCGGAAGGCCGTCACGCCCCGCGCGTCCGGCTTCCTGATAATACTGCTCGATCGATTGCGGCACCGACAGGTGAATCACGGCGCGGACCGCGGGCTTGTTGATGCCCAGTCCGAAGGCGATGGTCCCCACCAGCACCCGAACTTCGTCCGACATCCACCGTTCCTGATTCTGGCGGCGCAGCGAAGCTTCCATCTTGGCGTGATAAGGAATCGCCGCAATCCCGCTCTCCTCAAGGTATTCGACCGTCTCTTCCACGCGGCGAATGGTGGGCGAATAGACGATGACGCTTTCTCCGGCATAGTGGCGCAGCGCGCGGCTCAGCAATTCCATCTGAGTGCGGACTTCGCATTCGTGCACCACGTAGCTCAAGTTCCTGCGATGGAAACTGGCGATGTAGCAATCGGGCTGGCGCATCTGCAACTGTTTGAGAATGTCGTGCCGGACCTGGCGGGTCGCGCTGGCGGTAAAAGCGGCGATGGGAAGCTGAGGAAAACTGCTGCGCAGGCGGCTGAGTTGCCGGTACTCCGGGCGAAACTCGTGGCCCCACTGCGAAATGCAATGCGCCTCATCGACCGCAAAAAATCCAACCGGCACTCTGCTTAGCCACTCGAAAGTATTTCCAGCCGACAATTTCTCCGGTGAAAGATAAAGCAGGCGATATTGGCCGCGGGCGGCTTTCTCCATGACGATGCGTCGTTCTTCGGAACTCTGTACGCTATTGAGTGCAGCCGCTGGAATGCCCATCTGCGCCAGTTGCGCGGCTTGATCCTGCATGAGCGCGATCAGCGGAGAAACCACCACCGCGGTCTTCCCCGAAACCACGGCTGGAAGCTGATAGCACAGCGACTTTCCGCCCCCGGTGGGCATTACAACGCAGGTATCGTGAGCCGCAAGCAGGCTCCGAATGACACTCTCCTGCTTGGGACGAAACTCGTGGTATCCCCAATAGCGGCGAAGCACATCGGCGAGGTTTGCGGCTTCAGGCATTCTTGTTTCGGGCATTCTTCATTTTGGATCTTCTCGCTTCTTGCCTTCTCGGCAGTATAGCGTTAGAGCTATTGTTGGTGTCTGTGAGCGCTCGACACAGGAATGGTGATGAATAGGCGAAAGCTTCCATGGGGCTAGACTTGGGGCGAGGTGAGTATGACGGGAGATGACAGGTGAGAAGATACAAAAGGCCGGCACGAAAGGCCGGCCTTCTCTTCTTTTTTTCTGCCTGCTGACTCTTACCGCCGCCAACTTTTCGCGGACAGGAGTATCCGCGCCACAGGCTATTTCTTCGGGGCGATTGCGTCCTTCGCGGCCTTGGCCACGCGGAACTTCACTACCGTCTTCGCCTTAATCTGAATGGGTTCGCCGGTCTGCGGGTTGCGTCCGAGGCGGGCCTTGCGATGCGCTTTCACCAGGCGGCCGAGGCCGGGGATCACGAACACACCGTTCTTCTTCGTCTCTTTAATCGCCGTGTCCGCGAGGTGTTCCAGGAAAGCCGCGGCGGTCTTGTTGTTGGATTCGAGCTTTTCGGCCAGGTGCCGAGTCAGTTGCGTTTTCGTCATGCCAGAAGCCATGAAATTCCTCCTTACGGGAACTTACAAATTTTCGTGTATCCACCGCATACTAACGCACTACGCTGTGGAAAAGTAGCATTTTATGCAGATTTTATGCGGTTCCCAGAAAGGTACCCCCCGGAAACCGGGCATAAAACGCGGGTTTTGGGAGCCGGAGTGCGATGAGTTCGTGGATTTAGAGCGAAAACGGAGCGCAACTTTTTTTGGTCGAAACGCGATTAAGGGTGTGGAAGACGACTGGAGTTGAATGAATCGCAGGCAATGTCAACGAGACAGTGTGCTTGGGCTCGGCAATTTTCCTGCCTGCGAGTCACCTACTAGAAAAAAGTAAGGTTCGCGCCAGCCTCGCGGGCCATGCGTTGGGGTACACTGAACACCATTTTGTTTGAGCAGGAATCGAGGAGGATTTACTTATGGCGGAAGCCGCTCTCAGTGGCGCCGAATTCAAAAAGCAACTTCGCGCGGGCGCCCCAAAGATGGGCCTGTTCCTGAACTCGCATAGCCCGACTGTGGCCGAGCAACTGGCGCACAGCGGTTACGACTGGCTGCTGGTGGATACTCAGCATGGGCCGATGAATTATGAAAAGCTCTCGGCGATGCTGAGCGGAATCGCGAATGGAGGGGCAAAATCGCTGGTGCGGGTGGGCGGATACGACGACCGGCCGGGCATTCAGCAGGCGCTGGATCTGGGCGCCGATGGGGTGCTTGTTCCCTACATCAACACGGCGGAAGAGGCACGCCAGGCGATCAGTTGCACGAAGTATCCAACGGTGGGGACGCGGTCGGTTTACTTTCCCCAGCGCAGCATGAACAAAGGCGGACTGCTGGGCTACGCCGGAAACTGGAACAACGAAGGCATCGTGGCGCTGCAGGTGGAAACCGCATCGTGCATCGAGAACATCGCGGAGATTGCCGCGGTGCCGGGTGTGGACATTCTTTTCCTGGGACAGAACGATCTTTGCATGTCGATGGGGCTCTATAACAAGTATGAATTCCCGCACATGTACACTTCGCCCGAACTGAACGCGGCCACGCAAAAGCTGGTCGAGCACGCGCGCAAGAACAATGTGATTCTCGGACTCTTTTTGTTCGGGACATCGCGGGTGGGCGAGTTTCTGGAAAAGGGTTTCACGTTTGTGAGTGTGGGAAACGACCTACACCACGTTCTGACGCAGACGGGCGCCTACGTCAACGATCTGGAGAACATCGCGAAAGACAAAGGCAAGAACTGGAAGAGAAGACCAACGGCGCTGTTCTAGCGAGTGGTTGGGCTGGATTGGGGACGGGGCCATGCCCCGTCCCAGCCGAGCGAAACTGATCTCATTTGATCGAGGGCGATGATCAAGGCCGATGGATCGAGGGTGATGGCGGTTAAAGCTTGCAGGCTCGCGACACGCAGTAGCGGTTCCGCGCAAACCATCGATAACCGGCGCGGAACAGCCAGTTGAAACCCGGCAACCTGAAAACGGCGTAAATGGGCCAAGCCCACCAGATCCGTCGCATCACATACAAGTAGACATCGGCGCCGGAGATCAGCCGGCCATGGGCGGCGAGCAAGCGGATATCGGTGAACAATTCTTCCTGTGGCATCTTCAGCCTCTCGGCCACCCAAGGCTCATCCAGCGAGGCGATCTGGAATCCGCGATGCGCGAGCGTTTCCGCCCAGTGCTTGACCCAGCGCGAGCAGAAACCGCAGCGTCCATCGTAAAGAACGACGCCGAGGAGCGCGGTAATTGGGGGTACAACGGGCTTAGGCACGCCGGATTTAGGTGTGCCGGGCTTAGCTGGCTGTCGAGTTTCGGTATTCGTCATGACACTCACAATTTTTGTCCCCGCATCACGCTGACCGGCGATCCCTCGGCGAGAAAAGCGCATTGCGGCTCGCGTTGGAGCAGGGCCGCGATTTCTTTACCGTAGAGCTTTTCCGCATCGCCCTGAAACGCCGAGTGCGGAGCCTGCCAGACTCTCCACGAGGGATGGGCCACGCGGTATTCCACGCAACCGCCGGCGGGTTGGGCCGCATAGCCCCAATAATGTTCGGTAATGAACTGTTCCACCGAGCCCACGACCGGCAGTTCGGGAGGGCCGGAGGTTTCGAGGTTAATCTCGCTCCAGCGCTTTGCGTTGCGCCAGCGGTAGGCCACGCTGAGGCGGTTGCCGGGAACGGAGCGCAGTTCGTGCGCCATGGGCAAAGCCAGGTAATTTTCGTTATAGACGGTTCGAGCCACGAAGGCGATCGCCCAGCGCGGAACCAGTTCGCGGATGAATACCACACCCCGGCGGACTTCGCCGTTGACTTGCCGGCGCACATAGAAACGCAGGTTCACTTCGTCGAAATTCGAGTGCATGGGAATTGGCAGGCAGCCGAGAAGTCTGGTTTTCAAAAATCTAAACCCAACCAGGCTGACAAAAACGCGGCCGTTCCAGCTATCGAGTTGAGTGCCGGCGGGGACGAACGGCAAGAGCAGGGCGGGATCCACCTCATAGTTAAGCATGGCCAGGTGTTGCCACTCCGCGGTGAGAAAGACTCGGTCGGAAGTCACATAGTTTGATGGCCGGACGGGGCGGGCCGATTCATAGACAGGCAGACAATGGACGGCTGACAATGGATGGGTTGCAGGGCATCTTTTAAGGATCGTAGACCGGCGTGTGCATGCCGGCGCGGCGGGCCGCTTCCTGCATGTCGGCGAGGTGGCTTTTCTCCTCCTCGAGTTGCTGCTGCATTTCCCTTACCTTCTCCAATTGCCGGGCCTGATACTGGTTGTAGGGCGCCTCGTAATAGACGGTGCCGTCGATGAAATGGATGGACGCATTGAGCTTGTCGATGCGCGCCTGCAGGGTCGAGATTTTGGCTTTCTGGGCGAGGATCTGTTTTTTCCATTGCTCAGCGGCGCGTTGTTCGGCACGGCGTTGCTCGGCAAAATGACGATCTGCCGAGCGCTGATTGGCCGCGGTACGATCGGCAGGCTTGCCGGCATCCGCTGAACCTGCTTCCGTCTCTGCCTGGGGCGTCGCCTGGTCGGTTTCAGGAGCCTTGGGAAGATCCGCGTTGGTGATCACTTTCGGCTTGGAGATGGACGATGGATCGCTGGCGCTCTTCTCGCGGTTCTCTCTGGCGACGTCTCCAAGGGACTGGCCGTAAGTGGCGGGGATGAGCAACAGCGAAATTGCCGAGATCTTCAGGAACGGTTGGAGCACAACTTTGCGCAGCATGATCCTCCTGCCCGTAAGCCGACTTGCCTTAATGGTAGCCCGGTTTGGGGCAGGTTGCAGCGGCGTAAGTAACTCGGGAGCGAAACGAAAGTGCCGGCCGATCATGGCCAACCGGCCAGTGCCAGCACATTTTCCGCCGTCATGCCGCGGTCGCGCAAATGCCGGATACTCAAAGCATCGTGCCGTTTTGCCAGGCGCGATCCATCAGCGTCGCGCACCAGTTCGCAATGGAAGTAATCGGGAATGGCGTATTCGGGTTGGGTGGACTGCAGCGCGCGCACCAGCAGCAACTGCCGGGCGGTCGACTTCAGCAGATCCGCGCCGCGCACGACTTCCGTGATCCGCATGAGCGCGTCGTCGACGACGACAGCGAGTTGGTAAGCGGGAACGCCGTCGCGACGCCAGACCAGGAAATCGCTGAAATCTTTGCCAGGGATGTAGCTCTGGCGGCCCAGATTCAGATCCGTGAACTCGACCGGGACACTGTCGGGGACGCGAAAGCGCCAGTTCACGCCCGCGGGTTCGGTGAAACCGGCTGCATCTTTGCGCAGACGACAGGTTCCGGGATATCGCGGCTCGTCGTCGGCTTCGTTTGGAGCGCTGGCCGATTGGGCGAGATCCTTGCGCGAGCAGAGGCACGGATAGAGGAGCCCGCCCTGGCGCAATCGCCGCCATGCCTGGAGATAGTGCGTCCGGCGCTCGCTCTGGGAGTAGGGGCCGAAGGGGCCACCACAATCGGGGCCTTCAGTCCAGCGAATTCCGAGCCAATGCAGGTCTTCCAACATAGCTTGGACAAATTCGGGGCGCGAGCGCTGGGGATCAAGGTCCTCGTTGCGGAGGATCAAAGTTCCATGATTTTCGAGGGCACGTTGGTGGGCGATCCAGAAGGTGCGGGCATGGCCAAGGTGAAGCAGACCGGTCGGCGAGGGCGCGAGGCGTCCGCGATACGGTTGGCGAGAGGGTCGGGGAGAGGCGACAGGGGAGTGACTCACAAAGGCATTCTAGCGGGAGGCGCGGTAGTCAAGGGATGCGTGTTCCCTGCCCGTGTTCCCTGCCCCACGGGCGTGTATGCGTGCGCACATGGCTGCGCGGCACGGTCGCGGATAAGTCGTGATCCGTCAATAGTCTCGTCGTTGGCCGTAATCTTGCGATATCACCTACGACTGCGCCAGCCGCAGAGGAGGTGACAAAAATGGCAACGACTTCGAAATCCGATGAACAGAAAGCGACGAGACAGAATAGTAGCAACACCAGCTTCGAAACGGGGACGGGGAGGGTGCTCTCGTCCTGGTCGCGGCAGCAGAAACTGACTACGGGCGCAGGCCTCGCGACGCTGGGGCTGTTGCTGGCGGCGATCGCGTGCTCGAAGCAATCTCCGAAACCGGCGCTGGTTGGGGTTTCCAGCCCGGCAGCGAACCTGGCGATGGCCGCGGCCCAGGCGAGCATCCCCACGAATGCCGCGAACCCGGCGGTCGCGGAATCGTCTGGATTGGTGAAGGCGCCGGCGAAGAAGACGACGAAGCATCGTCCCGCGGACGTTACTTATAGCGACGCTAATTATGGTGTGTCGTTCCTGTATCCGCGAAAAGCGGAGCTGATTTCGGGAGACAAGATGCAGCGAGAGCTGATTGCGGTGGGTGATGTGCCGATGAATTTTACGCAGCCAGGTGGAGTTGCGGTGGCGAGCGTTGCATTACCGGGGAGTTCTTATGCGGGAACGGACTTCGCCTCGGCTTCTTTCAACGTGAACGTGAATCGTGGTCTTTCTGAGCAGGAGTGTTCCCACTTCGCTTTCGTAGACACGCGCGATGGGGACGGCGAACCGGTGGACGCCGAGAAAGTTAAAGTCGGGTCGACGGACATGGAGGTGACTTCGACTTTTACGGCCAGCGCGATGAAGCAGGCAGAAACGAAGTACTACCATAACTACGAAAATGGGACGTGCTACGAATACGTACTCGGTCTGGGCACAGAAGGATTTGCCACCGAGGGTGGCATTGAGCCAGTGAATCGCGATGAAGTTTTCGCCAAACTGGAGAAGATTCTGGCCACGGTGACGGTGACGGCGAAGACATCCGCGGGCGAATCGGGGCCGGTCGCCGAACCGGCGGCGACGGGTATCGGCAGCGGCAAGGAATAGAAGAGTGATTGCAATCCGGACAAGGAAAGCTGAGGCCACGTGAAAGGCGCGTGGCCTTGGCTTTCGAGTCGGTAAGATGCGTGCTTGTGGCATGGCAAGCAATGTGGGTGTTAATCTGACGCGCTGAGGCGAATCGCGTACAATTTTCAAGGCACGGAGGAAAGTGGAATGACGCAGAAAATTATAGAGGTAATCGGGACTTCAAAAGAGAGCTTCGCGAAGGCGGCGGAAGCGGCGGTTCAGGAAGCGGCGAAAACGGTTCGGGGAATTAAATGGGCTCACGTGGATTCGTTCGACATGCAACTGGATGGAGCCAAAGTGCTGCAGTACCGGGCTACGACGAGGATTTATTTCGACGTCGAGCAGTGACGGGATCGCGCTCTCATTAGGAGAGATCGCTGGAGAGATCGCTTCGCATCGAGTCGGAAAGGGGCCGGGGCGGTTGACGCCCGGCGCCTGCGGATTTTTTATTTGCATCTTTAAAGAACGGCACCACATCCTACAAGCGCCAGCGGGTTCTGGCGCTTCAAGAATCCCAAGATTAAGGGCAATCGATTGAAGGAAAATCCACTAACGAGAATCAACTAAGGATAATCAATGGCAATCGCGAAAACATCCCAACGCTCCCGCATCTTTCTCACTACCACGATCGCTAACATCGGCTTGGTTGTGCTGCTCTGGAGTCTGCCGGCTCTGGCGCAAACCTCGAACTGGAACATCGACCCGGCACACTCGACGGCGCAGTTTACGGTCCGTCACCTGGGCATTTCGAATGTCACCGGAAGTTTTACGAAGGTGACGGGAAGCGTGCTTCTGAATGAGAAAGACCTCGCGCAATCGCAGGTTTCGGCCAGCATCGATGTGAATTCGGTCGATACGCGGGTCGAGATGCGCGACAAAGATCTTAAGAGCGCAAACTTCTTCGATGTGGATAAATATCCGACTATCGAATTCAAGTCCAAAAAGATTGTGAGCAATGGCGGGAAGTTGCAGGTGACTGGAGATCTGACCATTCACGGAACCACGCGTGAAGTGACGCTGGACGTGGATGGACCGACGCCGGAACTGACCGACCCGTGGGGTAATTCGCGGCGCGGAATCTCCGCGAGCACGACCATCAACCGCAAGGATTTCAACCTGGTCTACAACAACCTGCTGAAGACGGGCGAAGCGGTGGTGGGAGATAACGTGAAGATCCAGATTGACGCGGAGCTGGTGAAGAAGAAGTAAGCGGGTTCTGCGGCTGTCTTGGTTTCGATTGCGAAGCAGATTTGTGGTGGGCGCGGGCAGGCGCCGAGTTTTGCTGGGCTGGACCACGTGACCTTTTCGGTATGATCGAAGTGTGGTGACCAATCGCGTCGCAACCAACAAATTAAAAATCCTGAGTTCCGAGAAACTCGGCGAGCTGGCTTGGCTGGTGCATGGTTTCTCGACCCGGACGGGAGGCGTTTCCCGCGTCTACGGGGGGAACTCGCTGAATCTGGGGTTCACGAAGCAGGATTCGCGGAGGGCAGTCGAAGACAACCGCGAGCGTCTTCTGCGGGCTGTGGGTGCGGTGAAGGGACGCAAGAGCTGGCCGCTGGCTTGGTTACGGCAGATTCATTCTGATTTGATTCATTGCGTGGACAGAGTGCCGGTGGAATCTCTGGCTGGCGACGGGCTCGTAACGGACACGCCGGGGCTGGTGTTGGCGGTCCAGACGGCCGACTGCCTGCCCGTGATTTTAGTGGATCCGAAAAAACGCGCAGTGGGAGTTTTTCACGCGGGCTGGCGCGGAACGGTCAAGCGCATTGTCGAGAAGGGCGTGGGGGAAATGCGCAAACATTTCAAGAGCGATCCGCGAAGTCTGATGGCTGCGATCGGGCCGGGGGTGCAGGGGTGTTGTTACGAAGTGGGCGAAGAAGTCCGCACCAAGTTTGAAGCTCAGTTTGCCTATGCCGCGAGCTTGTTCCGCGAGGCAAAAGAATCGGACCCGGTGCGGGAGAAATATCCGTTGCTGTTTTTGACGGCGCGGGCGCCCGGACACAGCGAACTGCCCACGAAGATTTTTCTCGATCTGGTGGAGGCGAACCGGCGGCAGTTGCTGGACGCGGGTGTGCCGGCAAAGAGCATTACCTCGGTAGGGCCGTGCACGGCTTGTCATACGGAATTGCTGTTCAGCTACCGAGCGGAAAAAGGGATCACGGGCAGGATGATGGCGGCGGTGGGAATCAGGCCGGAATAAGGTTCTTCGGGCTGTGCGCGTGCCTTTACGCGAACTGCGATGCTTCGTGCAGATTATGGCTTATCGGGTGGTTGCTTTCACCATGGCGCAGGTGCGACAAGGAGCGCTGGGGTTTCAGCGTGAACTGGGCGCCGTGTTGCGCGAGCGTCCGGAGATCAAAGTGTATTCGGTGAGTCCGTTCGATCTCGATGAACGCCGCCGGTTCAAGGATCGGTTTGGGGGCGACGTAGTGTACTTTTTCAACGAAGCGGCGGCGCAGGAGTGCGCGCAAGCGGGCATCGAATTGGACTTTCTCGCGGACATCTCCGATGCGGAACTGCCTCGGCGGCGAACTATGGTGGTGGGGATGCCGGAGCGGAGTGGTACGACCGGGTAGCCGCCCGAGCGCCAATTTTTTCCTGAGGACGTTTAGGACGCCCGTCCTGAAGTTCAGTGTAGCGCCTCTTTCAGTCTTTCTTTTGTTTCTTGCGCGAGGAATCGGACTTCGGTTTTTCGTCCTTCTTGGAGTCCTTGGTGTCGCTAGCGTCTTTTGTCTCTTTGGAATCCTTCCCGTCCTTGGTGCCTTTGGCCTCTTTCGCGTTCTTGGCGGTGCTCTCGTCCTCGGATGAGGCCGAGGATCCGGACGAAGATCCAGAACCGGCGCCCTTCTTGGCGTAGTCGGTCACATACCAGCCAGAACCCTTGAACTGCACGGCGGGAGCCGAGATGACCTGCTCGATGGTTCCGCCGCATTCGGGACATTTCCGGAGTTGCTTGTCAGAGAATTTGCGGATCTGTTCGAAGCGGTGTCCGCAGTCTTTGCACAGGTATTCGTAGTTGGGCATCGGTGAAGTGATTCTAGAGGCGGGGATTGATCGGCGTCAATTTCGTCCCGGAACTGTTTTTTGCACGGTGGACTTTTCGCGGCCAACAGTGCCCGCGGCACACGGGCGCTCAACGTTTCAGCAAGTCCACGGGTTCGCGGACATCGTGGACCCGGAAGTATTTTGCCAGCGCGGGATATTTTGCCGCGACCGCTTCGTACATGGCATAGGCGACGTTGCGGTAGGAGGCGTGTCCGGCGGGGGTGGTGCGCAGTTCGGAGATGTAGACAGCCTCGGCGAAGTCCATCTTAAACAGCGTGCGTTTGCGGAAAGCGAGCGGGATGGCGTACTGCGCGTTTTGCCGGGCCTCTTTATCGGCAGGCTCGAGATCGGCAGGCTCGAGATCGCCAGGCTGGGAAAGTTTTTGCACGGTGGCGGCGGCGCGGTTCATGGCCGATTCATAGTCGGCGCGGACTCCGGCGGCCTCGACTTCGGGCGGAGTTTCGAAACCGTGGGCGGTGGTGAAATGCTGCATGATCTGGACGCAGCGGCGATGGCGGTGCATGTCGCGGAAGCCGCCGATATCCATCAGAATATCGAAGCAGAATCGCTGGCCGGCGAAAAAGGGGCGAAGCAGTTCGTCATGCTGGCCGCGATGGCGCAGGCCGAGGTCGACGAATTCGCGGCGGCGCGCCTCGCCGGCGGCGGCGACGGCGTTGCGGAGTTGCCGGTAGGAGTAGTGGCAAGCGCCGTAAAGCAGGGTTGTAGCCAGTTCGATCTCGAGCGCATCGGGGGCGCGCGCATCGTTTTTCCGCGAATCGCTGTCGATTAAGTCGTCGATTAAATCGACGAGGGGAGCGGGTTCGATAGCGGCGCCATGCATGAGTTCGGCGGCGGCTTGCTCGAGATCGCGGCGGGTTTCGATTTCGTAGCGGTTTGGATCGGCGTACTTGACGAGTGTGGGTGCAACCCGCACCTGGCGCATGAGTTCGCGCTCGGCGCGGTCAGCGATTTCGGGGGACACGGCGCGAATCTCGGCCACCAGAGAGCGCAGCGATTCTTCGTTGGCGTTGTAGGCGGGAGAAAGGGCGGCTTGTTTCAGAAGCGCTCCCAGGTCGCGGACTTCCTTGTGGGGTTGGGAGAGCAGGTGGGCGACCTGGGTTTCGAGAGTGCGGGCGTTGACGATCTGGCCGAGCGAGGTGTTAGTGGCAAGTGGCAAGAGGTAGCGCGAGATGTCGAAGGCGCGGGCGCGCAGGGTGCGCTCGTAAGCGTCGGGCTTCATTTCGGCGGGACGGGGTGTAATGCCGGCGAGATATTCGAAAGTGCGCTGCGAAACGTTTTCGTAGGTGGTGAATAGCGTTTGGATCGTTTCGTGAAAGAGCCGGGTGGAAGCATCGCTGGGAAAACTCGGGGTGTAGTAGCCGCTTTTCCGGAAGTCCTGATAGCGGGTGGAACGCTCCTGACCATCCCAGCGCTGCTCGTCGACGAGAACGATGGCAGCGAGGAGGGAGAGGCGTTCGACCGCGAGGGCGATATGGGCAAGATCGGCGATGGAACGGTGGCCGTATTGAAAATAGAAAGTGTTGAGGAATTTTTCCGCCTTCTGCAGGGTAATTTCCCGCAACGACTCTTTCATCGACAGTGAGGAGCGCGAATACTTCGCCATGGCATAGGCCTGGATTTCGGGCTCAACTCCGTAAACGGCGAAGACCTCGACCGAAGTTTCGGGGGCGGAGGTGGAAGCGGAATGCACGGGCGCGGGCTGGGTTGAAATCACTTGAGACATGGGAGTGCCAAAATCTTAATTGTCCGTGGCGCTGGACGCAATCGGATGAGGTCGGGGTAGGACTTGCGGCACAAATCGTGCGATGCAAACACTCCAGTGACGATCTCTGCGCGAAAAATGTGGGATGGAGTTATTGCGGTGGGGGTTCGGCGGTGCGAGCAGGGCCGAGGATGACGATGTCGACGCGCCGGTTCATGCCGCGGCCTTCCGGGGTCAAATTGCTGGCTACAGGATGATATTCGGCGAATCCGGCGGCGCTCAAGCGATCGGGACTAAAACCTTCGCGCACGATCAACAGGCGCACGATTTCGGTGGCGCGGGAGGTGGACAACTCCCAGTTGGAGCGAAACTCGGGGTTGTGAATGGGAGCGTTGTCGGTATGACCCTCGATCCGGAGGCGATAGGCGCGGTCGCGGAGCATGTTGGCGATGAGGTCGAAGGCAGCCTCTGAAGTAGTTTTCATCTGGGCCGAACCACTCTCGAAAAATCCCACCTCGCGAAGACTAATGACCAAGCCATCGGGGTCGCGGCGCATCGAGATCTCTTGGCGCCGCATTTCGGGAGCGAGGGCGGTTTCGAGTTCGGCTTGCAGTTGCGCCAGATCACCATTTTCGGCGCCGGCGCCTAGCGTGGCAGTTGGACTCGACGCAATTCGGCCCAGGCTGGCGGTGCGCTCGGTATTTTCGATGCCTTGGGTGACGCTGAAGGGCATGGGCTTGGCGAGATCGACGGGGACTTCCGTGGTTGATGCCTGAAATACGCCCATTTCCTGGAAGGCAACCTGGATGGCCAAGGCGAGTTTGCCGACTTTTCTCTTGTCGACTTGCGAGGATGCGTAGAGGACGACAAAGAAGGCAAAGAGCAGGGTAACGAAATCGGCGTAAGAGACCATCCAGCGATCGTGATTGCCGTGATGGGGATTTCGCTTGCGGCGTCTCATAGTTCGGACCGGCGTTCGGACTCGCTGTAAGCGTCGTTGTCAGTTTCGGCAGGGATGGCATCGGGTTTGCGGGCCTCGGTGAGGAAGCCGCGCAGTTTGGCTTCCAGAATGCGGGTGTTCATGCCTTCGAGGATGGAGACGACGCCCTCGAGGGTCATTTCGCGGATGATGTGCTCGTCGCGGATACGGATTTTCAGTTTGCCGGCGACGGGCAGCAGAATCAGGTTAGCGGCGCCTACTCCGTAGAGAGTGGCCACAAACGCGACGGCGATGCCTTTTCCGACTTCGTCGATTTTGTCCAGGTGCTGCATGACCTGGATCAGACCGAGCACGGCCCCGATGATGCCGATGGTGGGAGCAAATCCTCCGGCCGATTCGAAGAGCTGTGGAATTTTTTCTTCTTGTTCTTCCTTGTTATCCAGTTCGAGTTCCATGATTTTGCGGAGTTCCTGGGGATCGGTGCCGTCGACAGCCAGCATGAGGGCGCGGTGGAGGAAGGGTTCCTGGATGGTAGCGAGTTCGGGGTCGAGCGAGATAATGCCTTCGCGTCGCGCCCGGTTGGCGTAACCAACCAGGAGGTTGATGGTGGATTGCGCGTTGTGGGCGGGCTCGATGAAAACCTGCGCCAGCCGGCGAAACGCGCCCAGCGTGACGGGCAAGGGATACTGAATAAGAATTGCGCCCAGAGTGCCGCCGAAAACGATCATGGCGGCGGTAGGTTGAAGCACCTGGGCGAGACTTCCACCCTCGAGCATCAAGCCGAGCAGGATGCCGCCGATCGCCAGGATCAGGCCGCCGATGGTTGCTTTATCCACCGGGGTCCTATTTCTCGCCGGCCGCGGGAGCACAGTTCTCGGGCGCGGGCAGCAGCAGGGGCGGAGCGGCGGAAGCGTGGTCCGACCACAACATCGCTCCCTGCAATACGGCGCGGCGGAACTGCACGACGCGCTGGAGGACGTCGTGGGCGCTTTCGAGAACGACGATTTTTTCGCCGCTGATCAGGGTGATGACGGTATCCGGCGCCTGCTCGATGAACTTGATGAGGTCGGAGTTGACGACCAGCGGGTGATTGTTGAGACGGGTGAGCTGGATCATATGGGGCTTCCGGGGCGTTGTTCTTAAGGGTTGAACTTTGGAACGGTAGAAGGTTGGCCACTTAAGAAGGCTTCAAGAGTAGAGATCGGCAGGAATGGCGCGGGTGCGCGCCGGAAGCAAAAGCGGCGCATTACCTAAGGTCTATGCCGATTGGAACTTGTGGAAATAAAGCCCGATCAGGGCAAGCCGATGGACGTAGTGAGAAGCAAATCAGGTTCCGCAGGACAAACGGAACGAGCTCCGGGAAGGTTTCGGGGACGGATCCTCAAATCGGAACCAAACAAGGAGCACTTCCATGGCACTGACTATTTTAAATAACATCGCTGCGATCGCAGCTGAGAACCAGCTGAATATCACCAGCGGCAACCTTAATTCAACCCTGGAGCAGTTGTCTTCAGGTTCACGCATCAATAGCGGCGCGGACGATCCGGCAGGACTGGCCATCGCGAACGGGCTCTCGGCCAACATTGCCGCCCTCACCCAATCGGCGAGCAACGCGACCGGCGGCATCGGCGAACTTCAGGTTGCGGATGGCGCTCTGTCCCAGGTCACCACGCTGCTTAATCGCGCCGTCACCTTGGCGACGGAATCGGCCACCGGCACAGTATCGGACCCGCAGCGGGTCGCGCTGGACAACGAATATCAATCCATCAAAACCGAAATCAACGATATCGGGTCGACGACGAACTACAACGGCGGCCAAGTGTTCACCGCGAATACGCTCAATGTGTTCCTGGGTGACGGCAGCGCCACGGGCAGCAGTACGATTGGAGTGACGACGGGGCTGTTGTCCGCCAACGACCTCAACTTAGGCGGATCGACCGCCGCGACCGGCACGCTGACGCAAGCGACGGGCACGGCTGCCGTCGCGGCCTCCGATGTTCTGAGCGGAGCCGCTCCGACGAACGCCATTGCCGCTTCTGGCACGCTGACCGCCGCCGCCGGAACCGCTATCGTTGCCAATAACACCGCTACGATCGGCGGCACTGTATACACATTCGTGACCAACGTGGCTGGCCTTACCGGAGCCGCAAATCAGGTCGTGATCGGAGGCAGCAACGGCCAAGCACTTACCAACCTGGCGGCTGCCATCAATAACACGAGCGGCGGCGCGGGCACTGAGTTCGGAGGCGTGACCGCAGCCAATGCTTTCGCGACGGCTGCGGTAACAACCGCAGGAAACTCGGGCGTGATCACGGTTACGGCAAACATCAATGGTGTGGGCAATGCCTCCACCACGGGAAACTCTGTAGGACTGGTCGCGAGCACGGGCCTGACCGCCGGCGCGGCGACCCTATTGAACGGCTCCGCTGGCAGCACGGTAGCGATTGGCGGCAAGACTTACACCTTTGTCGCTGCCCTCAGCAACCTTCCGACGGCGAATGAGGTGCTCGGCGGGGGTACGACAACGACTGGAGTGGAAGGCACCGCCCTGGCGAACCTGGTACTCGCAGTAAACCAAGGGACCGGAGCCGGGACCAATTACGGCATAGGCACGACGCAAAATACTCAAGTCTCGGCGGGCGCGAGCACGGGAACGCAGGTGACTTTCACCGCCAATAACGCCGGCACGACCGGCAATACGATCACCGCGTCGTCTTCAGGCGCCGGCACCTTCGCCACCGCCGATCTCGCCAGCGGCGCGAATGCTGGAACGGCCCCGGTCGCTGCGGCTGGCGACTCGGTAACCGTGGGATCGCAGACCTACAACTTCGTAGCTGCGCTCACCACTCCCACCGCAAACCAGATCCAAGTCCTGGTCGGCGCAACCGAAGCGGGCAGCCTGACCAACCTGGCGAATGCCATCAACGGCGGGTCGGGCGCGGGTGAAAGCTACGCCGACGGAAGTGGCATCGTTGCCAATGCAGCCGGCGTATTTGCCAATGCCTCCGCCTCGGCAGTGGCTACAGTGAACGCGACGACAGGCAACAACGAGATCGTGATCACCGCCTTGACGAAGGGTACCATCGGCAACGCCATCGCAACCTCGACGGCGGGGTCGGGGGCGAACACCTTCGGCACCGGCAACGCGCTGCTGAGTGGCGGCGCGTCGGGATCGGTCAACGACCTTTTAACCCAATCGGACGCGCAAGCGGCGCTGTCTCTTATCGACGGCGCGGTTGCCACTGTAGCCGCTCTTCGCGGCAATATTGGATCGACGGTGAACCGCTTGCAGAGCGCATCCAACGTCATCAACAACCAGACGCAGAACTTGACGGCGGCGGAAAACAACGTTACGGCTGCGGATATACCGTCGGCCGTGGCCAACCTCTCCCAACTCTCGATTCTGGAACAGACCGGTATTTCCGCTCTGGCCCAGGCCAACCAGCAGAGTCAGCTTGTTCTGAAACTGTTGCAGTAAGTTGAGGGCGATTTCAGCAAAGGAGGCGGTCAACCAACCGCCTCCTTTCTGCAAATCCGGAGTAGTGCGTGGAGCCTGCTATGAGCATCGCACCGGTACAAGGTTTTCCACCTGCAAGAAGTGAGCCTGCAAAGGAAGCGAGCGTGCGTTCAAGAAATACTCCAGCACGGCCTACGAAAACGGCTGTGCCAGAAAGGTCGTCGGAGTCCGTTTCGGGAACGCCGGGAGAAGAAAGTTTTGTCCTAAGAAATGTTCCCTCAGCAGACGAATTGTCCCAGGATACAGTCGAACTGCATCAGGATCCTGAAATTAAGGGCCAGGTAATCGTCGAGTATCTGGACCACTCCAAGAACCTGGTCCTGCAAGTGCCAAGTAATCAGGAACTGAGCGTGGAGCGCGGTATCGCCCAGGAAGTTCAGCAAGCGACGACGCTACGCGCCAGCGAGCGGGCGGCAGCCGCAGCCGGCGAAGGAGAAGACAATCATGGGCATCAGCTTTAATGCCGCGAGTCTGTTGAACGGCGACGGGATCGATGTGAATGCGGTTGTGGCAGAGGTGCAGGCGGCGCAGAGCGGACAATTAACTACATGGCAGGGGGATGTCACCACTCTTCAAACCCAGGCCACCGCCGAGAGCGGCATCAACACCGATCTATCGAACCTGGCGAGCGCCGTCGCCGGGCTTACGGGCACAAGCGGGGCGCTGACGGCGGTGACGGCCACATCGTCGTTATCGGCGGTGGTGAGTGCCACCGCGCTGACTGGGGCCACAGCCGCCAATTACACGGTGGTGGTCAGCGGCCTGGCATCCACGGGAACGCTGTACACCGACGAGGTCGCAAGCGCGGACACATCGATTCTGACCACCGGCAAGACCAGTGCCGACCTGGCGTTGCAAATTGGAGGATCGGGCGGCACGACGGCGGATATTGCCATCACCGCGGGCAGCAATGACACGCTCACCAAGCTCGCCGCCTCCATCAATTCCCAGAGCGCGACCAATAAGTGGGGGATCACCGCCAGCGTGGTGACGGACGCCACCGGCGCCCGCCTGGCAATTTACAGCCAAGCCACGGGCAGTTCAGGAGCATTGGCAACCGCCAACAACACCACGGGGCTGACCTTTGAGCCGCCGGTGGGTGGAACCAACGCCCAGGTCACGATCAACGGCATTCCCTACGCTAGCGACACGAATACGGTGACCGGCGCGATTCCGGACGTCACCTTGAACCTAACCAGCGCCGACCCAGCCACGCCCGTAACACTGACGGTCGGTCCCAATACCACCTCAATCACCAATTCGATTAACAATTTTGTCGTGGAATACAATACGGTCGTCGGCGACATCAACGCGCAATACGCCGTCAATCCAGCCACCAACAATGAAGGGCCTCTCGGCTCGGACTCTGCCTTACGAATCCTGCAATCCAGTCTGGAATCGGAAATAGCCTACACCACGACCGATCCGACATCGGTGAGTAGTGGTTTGTCGAACCTGGGAGCGCTGGGCATTACGGTAAACAACGACGGAACGCTGAGCGTGGACAGTTCCACACTCACCACTACGCTGACATCGAATCCATCGGCGGCACAGAATTTCTTTACCAACGCCAACTCGACCGGATTCGCCGACAACTTGAATACGGCGCTCACCAGTCTGACCGACCCCTCGGAAGGCATTCTGAACTCTGATTTAGCAGAAAACCAAGGAGAGCAGACCGAATTGACCAGCGAGATTACCAACTTTCAGACTCAGTTGGCGGCGCAAAAGGTACAACTGGAAACGGAGTTCAGTCAAGTTAACGCAACTCTCGAATCGTACCCATTCACACTGCAGGAAGTCACGGCCGAGTTGGGTTCGATGTCGGCCACCGGTTCGATCACGGGCACGACGACGAACACGAACACGGGTCCAACATCGGGCCAGAGCGTAAGCGGCAGCAGTAGCAGCGGCAGTTAATCGAGAGGCGGACGAGTCATGACTCACCAACAGTCGTACCGGGAGCAGATGGTTCAGGGAGCGAGCCCGGTTGGGCTCGTGGTGCGGCTTTATGAACAGATCGTGGAAGATCTGCGGCGAGCGGGGATGGCCATCGAGAGCAACGACATTATGCTGCGGACCCGGAAAATCCAGCACGCAATTCTGGTCATCGGCCATCTCCAGTCACCCCTCGACTTTGTCAATGGCGGCAAGGTTGCCCGGGATCTCGATCACTTCTATAACGTTCTGCGACAGAATCTGATTCAGGTGCAGTTCCATCCTTCGAAGCAAGCGCTCTGCCAGCAGATCACGGACGTGCTGGCGTTGCGCGAAGCCTGGATCAAGGTCGAGCAAGCCGAGAACCCGTCGTCATCCGCGGCGGCGGCCCCGNNTTGAACTGGCGGGGATGACGATGCCCATGCTCATCCCGCTGGACGCGGTCGTGACCCTGCGACAAGTGAATGAAAATCTGCGCGCCGCGTTACTTCGTCTCCGTCCGGAGCGAACGCGCTGTTCGAGCATCACTCCACACGATTTTTCTGGCATCCTTCGACAGCTTCTGCGGGCGGCGGAGTGTTTGCGTCGACCGTCGGCGAATTCCGACGCAGCCGCTGCACTGCAACAGCAAGCTCTGGAATACCGCGGCAATCTGGAAAAACTGAGGCGTTTCCTGCCCGACGTCCATTTGCGGCTGTTAGCGGAAAAGGCTCGGCTGGAAACGGCCAGAGCCCGCCTGGCGACTGCGGCGGAGTGGGCGCAAGCCCGGAAGACAACGCTCTGAATGCCGGTGCGGACGCAAGAGCGGCCGGGCCTCTGCTTTACTACTCAGCGCCTCGTTACTTCAAGTAATCGAAGAGATTATCTTGCGTCATTTTGCTGATGGCGGCCAGGGTAGCCTGGGTATCAGTCTCGGACTGGGTAAGGTTCGTGGCCGCCAAGGCAATATCCGCTCCCCCCAGCGCACTCTGCTGCTGGGTGATCTGAAGCTGGGCGGCGGTCAGGTAGGTGGTTTGCGACTGTGCCTGGTCGATGGCGTTGCCATAGAAGACCCGCTGAGCCGAAAGATAGCTGGAGGCGGTGCTGACCGCGTTGACGGCGGCTCCAATACCGGAATTGGACTGCACCGCCGCGATGAGGTTGTTGATGGCGAGAAAAACATCGTTACCGGTCGCGGAAAACAGCTGCGATCCCGGCAAATTGACCGAGAGTTTGTACCCGCTGCCAGCCGACACTTGATTGATATCGGTGTTGCCGACATAGCGGACGCCGGAGGGCGCAGTGTTGTCGACGACGAAGGGTGTCGTATTGGTAGCGGTACCGGCGAAGATGTAGTGGCCTTCATACGTGGTGTTGGCCTCGGATACAAGCTGGGTTTGTATGCCTTGCAACTGAACGGTAATGGCAGCCTGGTTGCTGGCCGAAAGCGTGCCGCTCGCGGCCTCGACCCCGAGGCTGAGAGCTTGCTGGAGAGCGGAGGTGACGGAACTGAGGGTCGAATCGGCGGTGGAAAGCTGTCCCTGCACCGTGCCGATGCTCTGCAGATAGCCGTTGTTGATCGTAGCCTGATCGTTGTTTTCGACGAGTTCGGCAAAAGCGGTGGGATTGTCGGAAGGCTGGTTGACGCTGCGCCCGGATGAGATTTCGAGCGAGGCCTGTTGCGTTTCAAGTTGCGACTGGTTGAGCGCCGCCAGCAGATCGGGTATGGGATTCGGATTCACGCGCATCGATTGTTCCTCTTTTCTTACCTTCCCCTAAGAACTTGGCTATTGCTGCGCCGCGTCGATGCCGAGATTGACGGCATCGGCGAGCAGGCTATCGACCGCCGATACCACCCGCGCCGCCGCCTGATAGGCGGTCTGATACTGGATGAGGTTGGAGGCTTCCTGGTCGAGTGAAACGCCGGAAACGCTGCCGCGCTGGTCCTGCAGTTGTTGCAGAATCAGATTGGAGGAATCGGCATCGGCGGAGGTATTCGAAGTGGCGTTGCCGATTTGGAACACGAGGCTGGAATAGGAAGCGATTGGAGTCTGGCCGTTGGCCAGGGGCGTCGTCGCCACAGCGGCAAGCGCGGCGAGATTGCCGTTGCTGCCCGAGGAGCCATCGGAACTGGCGGCAATCAGCGCCGGGTCGGTGATGCTGACCTGCAATGCCGCCGCTGCTCCCACCCCGCCCGGCGGTGGAGGCGCAAAGATGTTGCCCCCAGGGGCGCCATTCAGGTCGGTGCCGGTGGCGTTGGCCGAGTTCAAACCGTTGGCGAGTCCGGCGGCCAACTGGTCGAGACTGTTGCCGAGGCTGGGAATTTCCTGGTCGCGAGTCTGGATGACAGCCGCGAGGCTTCCACCGGTCAGCGTGCCGGTAATGTCGTGGCTGCCGGAAAAAATGTGCTGCGCGCCCGCGCTCGATTCGGTGGTAAGCGCGAAACTTTGCGATCCCGAGACCAGCGTCGTCCCGTTTCCGGTAGTTACGGAGATGCCTTGATCGGTCGGAACCACGGAGACATTCACCAGCGCGGAGAGTTGGCGGATGAGATTGGTCTGGGTATCGACGAGGGTGCTGGGATCGTCGCCCGCGTTTTTGAGGCTCTCGATCTGCTGGTCGACGCCAGCGATCTGGGAGGTGAGCGTATTCACGGCACTCACCGACTGCACCACGTTCAAGTCGAGATTCCCGCGCTGGGTCTGGAGGTTGTTGGCGGCGGTATTGAAGTCGGTCGCCAGATTGCCCGCCGCCGTGAGCACGCTTTGACGCAACTGCAGATTCGAGGGATCCGGGGAGAGCTGCTGCAGGGTGTTAAAGAAATCACTGATATCGGCGCCGATGCCGGAAGTCGAGCTGCCGAACTGGGTTTGGAGCTGCTGCAGTTGTCCCAGCGCAGTATTGAGCTGGCTGTTCTGGGCCGTGGCCTGATTCAACTGGATTTCGAGGATAGGGTCGCGCAGGCTTTCGATCTTCTGCAGGACAACTCCGGTGCCGGCGCTGATCGATCCGATGGCAATGGGATCGCCGGCGGCGGTGTCGGCAACCTGACGGGAGTATCCCGGAGTGTTAGCGTTGGCCACGTTGTTGCCCGTGATGGCCATTTCTTCCTGGCTGACCGAAAGCGAGCTCAAGGCGATGGAAAGCGTGCCGAACAATCCCGACATAATTATTCTCCCGTCCGGGGATGAAACTCGGACTTGACGGTGGTCTGGAGCAACCCGAGATTGGGCCTGTAGGTGGGCGCGCAGCTGTCCACCAGGCGATGCATGATGGCCAGACTGCGTTCGAGGTGCCGCAGTAGCGACCAGTGCACCCGCGTCACGTGGCGGATGCGGACTCCCAGCGCTTCCCACTGGGCCTGGAGGCGTGCGGAGCCTCCAGCTTCGGCCGGAGACCGCGAGCCAGCCTGGCTACGAAGCTCGGGTTCGAGGTGGCTCCATTGCCGGCAGAGTTCGGCCTGATGTGCCGCCCCGCGCGCGATCGCTTCCGCGTCGTTTCGCGCCAGGGCGAGACTACTGGATTCCAGACTCTCGGCCAGACTGCGCACCAGCGCCAGCCGCTGCTCGATCAGTTTGCTGAGTTCGGGAAGCGATGTGTCGATAGCGTTCATAGGGGAGGAGTTTCTCGTTTCCTCGCTCCCACTCAACCGGCAGATTGTCGGAGCGAATCGTCGATTCGTCAGGGCGAAAGGCCAGGGCGAACGGTCAGAAATATCGTCAAGCCAAGTGGGCAGGATATGTTGTGGAGATAAAGTTGGTCAGGACTGGCCATCAGGCCCGGCCTTCCTCGGCATCAGGCCAGATCATCGACGGCATGCTTCGGAGTCTCGGGCTCCTCTTGCTGGTCGGGCTCTTCTTCCTCGGAGGCTTCTTCGACCGGCTTTTCATGGGCGATCACACGCTTGCGCTGAGTCGCCGGGTCGCGCTCATCGCCACGCTTGCCCAGCCCGCCGAGCAGGACGGAATCGACTCCGTTTGTAATTAGGGGATCCATAACGCACTCCACAAATCATGCCATCGTCACGTCATCGTTGCTGAAATCGTGGTTCCTGTCATTCCGACAACCTTTACCCTTGGACGCCGGCCAGTTCGCCCGCGATGGCGGCGGCAATCTGGCTGGGTGGAACCGAATATTCGCCTTTGCCAATCGCCTGTTGCAGCCCTTGAACCTTGGCTTGACGAATTTCAGGTTGCGCGAGAACCTGAGCCGTCAGCGATTGCACCCGCGCTTGATCAAACGAGAAGCTGGCCTGGTCGGCGGCCGATGGGGTGGTCGTCCGGCTTGCCCCGCTGACGGTTGCCCCGGCGGTCGAGGCGGCACTGTTTTGCGCCGCGCGGCCCGGCTTGCCCGATTCCGGTGGCTCCACTCCAAACGTCGTGAGGTTGACTCTCATAGATTTTCCATCCCCTACTGCCTATTCCATCGGCAGATTCCATGCAAGTCTTGAGGTCGGGGCCAGGGGTCTAACGCTCATCCCGGCTCTAACCTCTGGCTCTAACATCTAATATCGGCACGTCCGGGGAAAACTTTAGGGTATGAAGCCAAACCCCCGTTCAGTCGCCTTGCGATACCTTAGGTGCCTCCAAATGGCGCAAGATGAGCCGTGCGATGCCAATCCCGCCCCGGGCGGCGATGGACTGCCCGAGCGCCTGGGTGGCCATGGAGCGATAGTCGCTTGCCCCGACCGTCTTAGCATCGGCGGAGTTGCCGGCAAAGGTCTTCTGCAGCGAGTCGAGCACCGGGGTGAGCAACATGGCTTCAAAGTCGCGCGCGGCTTTCTGGTTCTTGGCCAGCGTTTTCGCGTTGGGAAGTTTGGCGGCCGGCGGTGGGACAGAAGTCGCGGCGAGGATAATCTTCATATGATGGTCTCCGGTGGTGATTTCGTCGTTCGTCGTTCATCGTTAGCTGTTCGCTGTTCGTCAGCGTCGCATCAGATCACCTCGAGGTCGGCATCGAGCGCTCCGGCCGCTTTGATCGCCTGCAGAATCGAAATCACATCGCGCGCGCTTGCACCCATGTTCTGCAATCCGCTGACGAGCTGGTCGATGCTGGCGCCTTCTCCGATCTCGAGACGCTTCGCCGGAGCTTCCTTGGTCTTCAACTCGGTCTCGTGGACCACTTCGGTTTTTCCCGCCGAGAGGGCTGCGGGCTGGGACACGGAATACTCCGTCGAAATCTGCACCGAGAATCCGCCATGCAGGATCGAAACCGCACCCAGACGTACGTCTCTGCCCATGACGATGGTTCCCGTCCGTTCATTGAGCACGACGCGGGCGCGGCGCTGCACCGGCACCGTCAGGTTTTCGATTCGGGCCAGCACCGTGGTCAGGTTCGCGATCCCGGTCGCGGCGGCATCGACCTCCACGCGTCCGCCATCGCGGGCGCTGGCGACGACGTGTCCGAAGTCACGATTGATGGCGTCGGAGATTTCGCCGGCGGTTGAAAAATCGGGTTCGCGCAAGAGCAACGACACCGGAGCCAGGCGGTTGAAATCGAACCCCAGACTGCGTTCCACCCGGCCTCCCGCCGGAATTCTTCCCATGGTGGGATGATTCATCTGCTTGCTCGCGCCCGTCCCCCCCACGGCATATCCTCCCACGGCCACCGGACCCTGGGCGGCGGCATAGACCAAACCGTCCGCGCCATAGAGCGGGGTCAGCAGCAGCAATCCGCCTTCGAGGCTCTTGGCGTCGCCGATCGAGGAGACCGTGACATCCACCTGGATGCCGGGGCGGGCAAATGCCGGCAGGTTGGCGGTCACAAACACCGACGCCACATTCGCCACCCGCGCCGTCGCGGGAGGGATCTGCGCTCCCATGCGCTGCATGATATTGGCCAGAGTCTGCGTGGTGAAAACGGTCTGCTGGCTGTCCCCGGTGCGCGTGAGCCCCACCACCATGCCGTACCCGATCAGGGGATTCTCCCGCACGCCTTCGACGCTGGTCAGGTCGCGGATTTTGATGGCGACGGGTTCGCTTGCGGAAAGCGGCGTACTCAGCAGCGCTGCCACCAGACCGAGAACGAGCACGACCAGAGGCGCGGCGCGGGGCGCGAAAACCAAGGTTGGGATACGATTCGAGACAGCGGGCATGAGGTCACGCTCCTAAAAAGAACTAGAAATCCAGGAAACTCAGAATCGTGCGCAGCCACTGGCGCGGCGGCCGGACTCCGTCCGAGACCACGCCCTTACCTTTAATTTCCAGTTCCAGGTCGCCGACCGCATCGGAAGCGACCGTATTGTTCGGCCCGATATCGCCGCGCCGGACCACTCCGCGCAACACGATGGTCTGCTTCTCATGGTTCATGTCGATCACGCGCTCGGCTTCGACTACCAGGTTGCCGCTGGCGAGAACCGCGACCACCCTTCCCGATAGGTTCGTGGTCACGTTCGTGGCCGTGGAAGCGGCACCCTTGCCGGCCAGGGCCTCGGAGGAATTCAGTCCGAGCAGGCTGGCCACGCCCCCAACCTTGATCTTGCCGGGGAGAGAACTGATGCCGGAACTGGTGTTCAGGGTGCGGTTGGTGCTCACCGCATTGGAGTTCGTCGAGGTCACGCCCTGCACCACGACAATCTCCAGCAGGTCGCCGACATTCATGGCCTTGTAATCGGCGCTGAGCGCAGCCATGCGTCCGGAATCCACCCAGATGCTCCCCAGAGTCAGCGGCGGCGCGGCCGGTTGCGCCACCTGCAGCCGGGCGAGATATTTCGCCAGACCGCCGTCCTTGGTATCGCGCTTGGACGCATTCAGCTCGGTGCTCGTCAGCAGGAGCAGGCAACACAGCAGCGTTTTCATGGTCCCGCTTTCTTTCTCGCTATCGATCGATCTATCGATCGATCTATCTATCGATCGTTTCTATCAATCTATTTTTCTATTTTTGGTTCGTTCGTTCGTTTCGTTATCACTTTTTTCCCGGGTGCAAGAACGGGGCAACTCCGTTCCTCGGCATGGCGGTTACTGCGGCAAAGCTTCGAGCAGCGCGGGACCGGAAATTCGCGCTCGGAAAACATGTCCATCCGGAGCCCGCGCCCGGATCACGTCTCCTTCCCGGCCATGATCGAGGCAAGTCACGGTAGCGGTCATCCGCATACGTTCGCTGAGGAACACCGCGGTCGCGCGGTCTCCATTGCGGATCGTCGGCGGCAGCGAGTGAACCGCAGGTTCCGGTGCGTCCTTCAGCGCCGCCCGCGACTTCGCCTCATACCGGCACGTCCCCGCCCCCCCATTTGCCGAGGCGCGCGCATACACGAAGAAGGGCAGACATTGCCCAGGTTGACCGCATTCCAGACGAAACTGGGTGCGTCGCGGCCCTTCGTCCCAGCAGGACGCAGTGACTCGCAACGTCCGCCCGGCATGGGCCGGAACCGCTCCCGGCAGATCCAGATCGCCGGCTCGCGGCAACTGCCCGTCGGCCAGCCCTCGTCCCCGCAGGTCGTCCACCACGGCCTGCCACACTTCCTGCCGCGTAATAGGGGTCGGCAAAATTCCGGGCGCCGTACGCGACTCTTCTGCCCAGAGCGCGGGCATGAAGCACGACCCCGATAGCAATCCCAGAAACAGGAAGGCGGCGATCGTTGTCGGGCAGACCGTTGTTTGGTAGATCGAGGTTTGGTAGATCGAGTTTTGGCAGACCGGCTTTCGGCAAGCTGCTGCCGATACCGATCGCGATACGGCTCGAGATGAAGTCGTCAATTCGAAGCTCCTATTTACCCATCTGGTTGACCAACTGGAACATCTGGTCGGCGGCCTCGACCACGCGCGAACTGGCTTCGTAGGAGCGCTGGGCCACGATCATGTTGATGAACTCATCGACCACGCTTACGTTCGACTGCTCCAGATACCCCTGCTCGACCTGTCCCAGGCCATCGCTGCCGCCCGGCGTGCCGACGGCGGCGTCGCCCGAAGCCGTGGTGGCGAGATACAGATTCTGGCCCACGCTGTTGAGTCCGCCGGGATTCGGGAACAGGGCCAGCTGCAGGCTGCCCACCTGCTGCGCCGCGGTCTGGCCGGCGAGGGTGACCGACACGGTGCCGTCGGCCGCAATGGTGACCGTGGTGGCGCCCGCCGGAATGGTCAATGCCGGCTGGATCGGATTCCCGGCGGCGGTGACCACGTTGCCTTGCGCGTCCATATGAAATTCGCCGCTGCGCGTGTAAGCGGTCTCTCCCGTCGGCAACAGCACTTGAAACAGTCCCTGGCCTTCGATGGCCAGATCGAGCGGGTTGCCGGTCTGGCTGAGGTCGCCCTGCAACTGGATGATCTCGGACGCCGCCGAGCGGGTGCCCAATCCAACCTGCAGGCCGTCGGCGACGGTGGTCTGCTGCGAGGCCGCCGCGCCCGGCATCACCATGTTCTGGTAGATCAGATCCTGAAACTGCATGCGGCGGCTCTGGAAACCCGCGGTGCTGGAGTTCGACAGATTGTTGGCGATGGTATCGAGATTGGTTTGCTGGGCCTGCATGCCGCTGGCGGCGGTGTAGAGCGCTCGAAACATGGGTTCCTCCTAGACTTTTGCCAGGGTGTTGCTGGCAATCTGCTCAAACTCGGTGTCGAACAGCGAGAGCGCGCGCTGCATCATTTCGGCCTGGCGTTCGACTCCAATCAGGGTCACGATGGCGCTGATCGAATTGACGTTGGAAGTTTCGAGCGCGCCTTGCCGAAGGGTCGGCTGGGACGCGGCTTTCGCGCTCCCCTCGGGCGCGGCCAGCAGGGTTTCGCCTTCCGCGCTGAGGGTGGTGGTGGGGGCAAAATCCACCAGCCGGATGGTGCCCGCAATGGCGCCGTTGACCGACAGCGTCCCATCGGAAGCGATGGATACGATTCCCGGCGGCACGTTGATCAGCGCTTTCGGTCCCAGGGCGGGGTCGCCGAGCACGGGGTCGCCCGCCGCCGTCAGCAGCACGCCGCCGCTCGATACTTTAAAACTTCCATTGCGTGTGTAGCGGGTGCCGCGCGCGGTCTGAATGGCAAAGAAGCCAGCGCCTTCGATGCCGACGTCGAGCGGATTTCCGGTAGTTTGCAGATTGCCCGCGGTTCGATCCAGATGCGACCCTTCGAGCACGCCAAAATTGTTGACCGCCGAATTGAGCGCGGAGCTGACCAGCGAAGTCGGCATTGAGTTCGGCAACGCGCTCGCAAGCTGGTTGAACGCACGGGAGACTCCGGGACCGGATACGGCCACCAGCGACTGAAAGTTTGTCTGCTGGCCGCGGAACCCGGCGGTATTCAGATTGGCCAGATTGTGGGCCACCACTTCGAGCGCCTGGCTCTCGGCGCGCAGTCCGGCGCACGCCGCATAAAATCCGCTGTCCACGTTTGGCTCCTTGTGCTGGTGGTAAGACAGGAGCAAGCCAAGCGCCATGACGAAGCGGGAGGAATTTTCAAAGTTGACTGTGTTCTGAGCCGTTTAGGAAGGGCGGCTCGCGGCGCAACATTGGAAGCGGCTTATGCGGCGCGGGCGCGGCAACCCTTGCCGGGTGAAAGCCGCAATCCCGGCAAAGATTTCATAAGGAAACTCGCGATTTGGGATCAGCTTTGCAATTGCAGGCGCACTGCGACGGGCGCGTCCTCAAAGAGCAGGACGGTTGCCACGGAGCACCCATCGGCCAGGGAATGAAAGCTGTATTCTCCGCCGCTGATGACGGTGGGAACGCTCAGCATGCATCGTTCGTCAGTGCCTGCCAGTTTGTTCTTGAAGTTTCCGGCAATCATGTTGCAGAGTTCCCCGAGCGCGTCCGCAACCTCAGTGTCGGCGTTGTCCGTGCCCCCCAGCATGCTGCGGGCAATCTGGCGGGCGGTCTGGGCATTACAGGAAAGGGTAAGAATTCCGCAGAGAGCCCCGGCCAAGCCGATCATGGCGGTGTATTCCTCGTTCGGCGGGTGCTCGGTTTGGGCCACCGGCTTCACCCGACAGCCCACCATGATCTCGAAAACTTCCTCGACTGCAAGTTCGAGAACGGGCATCCAGTTCTCTTCCTTCGATCGCGTGACAAACGACCTATCCACGCTCATAGTTTTTTCCCCAGGACTGAGACCACGTGCTCTTTCACCTGCTCGGGAGTAAAGGGCTTGCGAATGTACCCGCGGGCGCCGGCAGAGAGGGCTTGCACGACATGGGACTCGCTGCCTTCGGTCGTGATCATCACGATCGGAACGCCTTTGGCGTTTTCCACGGTAGCGGATTGGCGGACAAATTCCAGTCCATCCATGACGGGCATATTGATATCGCAGAGGATGAGGTCAACGACATTGTGCTGTAGAGCGACGAGGGCTTCGGCCCCGTTCGAAGCTTCGACGACTTTTTCCAGTTCCACGCCGGCCTGGCGCAGCGAACGCTCGACTATTTTGCGCATCACCGAGGAATCATCCACAATGAGCGCTCGAATCTTATCCATAGATTTCCACCATCCGCGGTAGGCACAGTCCGCCAGAGAATCGGAACGAAGAATTCAGCCCAAATTTCTGTCTGACATTTTGTACATCGGCAGTTCGACCCGTCGCTTTAGGCAAACAGGGGCAGACGGCAAGAGCCGATAGGCAAGTGGGTTGGAAGACGCGCAGGCATCTCGCCTACCTTTATGGTGCGGAAATCCGTTATGCTTAGGGAAGATATGACCCTGCTGGATGCTCCCACCTACGATCCCGCGAAGGCGCGGCGGCGGAAGATCACGATTGCGGTTACGATTGTGGCCGTGATCGCGCTTGCCGGTCTGGCCTGGATGTATCGCAACTGGCCGGAAGAGCATGCGGTGGACAAATTCTTTGCCGCGCTGCAGGGGCAGGATTACGAGACAGCCTACGGCGTTTATTTCCACGATCCGGGCTGGCGCCAGCATCAGCAGAAGTATTCGCAGTACACCTACGCGGATTTTTATCGGGACTGGGGACCGGGCGGCGAGTGGGGACTGATCAAGTCGCACAGCATCTACGGATCGGCCAACACCAGGGGATTCGGCGGTGGTGGGGTAGTGGTTGAGGTCATTGTGAATCAGCGGGCCGAACATGCGCGCATGTTCGTACAGAAATCCGACAAGACGCTGACGGTGTATCCGTACTAGAAACGATTCCCATCCAGGCTGCGAGATGGTTGCTGGCGGAAACGACCTGACGGTTAGGCTGCGATGGCGGCGATCTGCTCCAGGGTCCTTTGCAAGGATGCTCCATCGCCGACGGTGGCGCAGGTTTTGGAGCGATCGATCTGGCGCATGAGTCCCCAGAGAACTTTGCCGGGACCGACTTCAATAAAGAGGCTGGCGCCCCGATGGATGAGCAGACGGACCGACGGCTCCCAGCGAACCGTGCCGGTTACCTGGCGAATCAGGGCCTGGCGCGAGGTTTCGGCGGAATCCACGACGGCGGCATCGACATTGCAGACAACCGGGCATGAGGGCTGGTGAAAGGGCAGGGCTTCGAGGTCGGGGGCGAGACGATCCTGGGCGGGTTGCATCAGCGAACAATGAAAAGGGGCGCTGACGGGCAAGCTCACGGCCTTCTTGGCTCCGCGTTCGGTGGCTAACCGGACGGCGCGACCGACGGCATCGGTGTTTCCTGAAATCACGATTTGCTCGGGCGAATTGATGTTGGCGGCCTGGCAAACTTCTCCCTGGGCGGCTTCGCCGGCAATCTCGCTGACTTTTCCCTGAGGCATGCCGAGAATCGCGGCCATCGCGCCCACTCCGACGGGCACAGCTTCCTGCATATACTTGCCGCGGTTGCGAACCGTCCGCACGGCATCGGCGAAGGTTAGAGTGCCGGCGGCGACATGCGCCGAATATTCACCCAGACTGTGTCCGGCGACAAAATCCGGCTTCAGACCTTTTTCCTGGAGCACGCGCCACGCCGCGACCGACGTAGTCAGGATTGCGGGTTGCGTGATCTCGGTCAGTTTTAACCGTTCTTCAGGACCCTCAAAGCAAAGTTGGGAGAGCTTGTAGCCGAGCGCATCGTCGGCCTCTTCAAAGGTCTGATGCGCCACCGGATGGTTGTTGGCCAATTCCTTCCCCATACCAACGAATTGCGAACCCTGGCCGGGAAAGAGAAAAGCAATTGAGAAGGTTGAATTTGTCATCTAGGAGCTGCCTGGGGGTACCCCCCCTCTTTTCTCTGTCTATTAGAATCAAATGGTTAGCCAAGTTAGCCATTGTTTCTTGGCAAAGTATTCGAAAATAATGACTTGCGGGTAAAGTATTCAACAATTAGGACTTAACAAGATGTTAGCGATTAGAATCAACGAGTTAACCAGGGTACTTCCTATAAAGTATTCAATAATAATGACTTAACGAGAAAGTAGTCGCTGAAAATGGGTTTGGGGCAGCTTCGACGGTCGTCTGGGCTTGCGGACGGACCTCGAAACTGCCCCAATCAAGACTTTTATTTTCTTGCACGGCGGGCCTTAAGTCAATGATTATTCGTCACATGTTGGTTGTGAGGAGAAAAAAGTGCTTTGCGCTTTGCCGGGCGTCATTTTCGGGATAGGCGACGCTCTTGATCTTCGCGCTCAACGGACGAAATTGCGGTTGTTATGAAATCATCTCGTTATGGTCGTTATGGACCGGGCTGGTAAGCGGACACGTTGCTCAGGGGCTGAAGCCGTGCCCTTTCAAAGCAAGTCTACGACACGATGAGAGGCTCACATCGGAGCGGTCACGCTCAGCTCCGCCAGTTCGCGTTCGATGGTTTCATTCACTCTGCCTTCGGCGAATTCCGCCGCGACGCGCACTGCGTTCTTGATGGCATTGGTATTCGACGATCCGTGGGTGATGATGCAGACGCCTTTTACGCCGAGCAAGGGAGCGCCACCATAATTGGTGTGATCAAGGCGCTTCTTGAAATCGGAAAAGGCGTTCCTTGAAAGATAGGCGCCCACCTGGCGCGTGATGGTCGACTTCAGAGTTTCCTTAAGCACGGCACGCACCAGGCGAGCCACGCCTTCTGAAGTCTTAAGGGCAACGTTGCCTACAAATCCGTCGGCCACGATGACGTCGACATGTCCGTTGTATAAGTCGCGGCCTTCGACGTTGCCGATGAAGTTGATGGGAAGGCGCTTGAGCAATTGAAAGGCGGTGCGGGTCAGTTCATTGCCTTTGCCTTCTTCTTCTCCGATGGAAAGCAAGCCCACCCGGGGATGCTTCATGCCGAAAATCGAGCGACAGTAAATATCTCCCATCACGGCAAACTGCTCAAGATTATTGGCGGTGCAATCGACGTTCGCGCCGACGTCGAGCAACACCGCGGCCGTGTTCAGGACGGTGGGAAAGGCGGCGGCGAGCGCGGGACGATCGACGCCGGGCAACGCGCCGAGCACCACCTTCGCGGTGGCCATGGCGGCTCCGGTATTGCCGGCGGTGACGAAGCCCGCGGCCTGCCCCTCGCGCACCAGCCGCAATCCGACGCGGATGGAGGAATCGCGCTTGGCGCGGATGGCGTCCACTTTGTCGTCCATGGCGATGATTTCGCTGGCATGAACAATTTCAATGGGCAGACGCCGGGCTCCGGGATAGCGCGCGAGTTCGGTCTGCAACTGGGCTTCGGGCCCGACCAGAAGCACGCGGACGTCGTGATGACGCGCCGCCTGTAATGCGCCTTCGATCTCCGGCTTCGGCGCCTTGTCGGACCCCATCGCATCGAGTGCGATTACGCTAGGCATGGAGGATGATGGAAGAAGGAACTAGGACTTTTCTTCGACCTCTACCACTTCGCGGCCCTTGTAGGTTCCGCACTTGGGACAGGCGCGGTGCGGCATCTTGCGCTCATGGCAGTTCGGGCACTCCGACAGGGAGTGCTTGGAGAGCGAGTCATGGGCGCGGCGGGTGGCGGTGCGCTTCTGGGAATGTCTGCGTTTCGGATTGGGCATGATGATTCCTTTTTAAGTTCTCAGTTCCCGGTTCTCAGTTCCCGGTCACTGATTCAGTTTGGTGCGAATTTCTTTCAGGACCGACCAGCGAGGATCCTCGACCTCGTCCACGCAGGAGCACTGAACTTCGTTCAAATTCCCGCCGCAGTGCGGACACAATCCTTTGCAATCTTCGCGGCAAAGGGTCCGCAACGGCAAGGCCAGAAGCACCTGCTCGCGCAGGGTGTCTTCGAGCAACAAGCCTTCGCCCTCGTAATAGCCGATTTCGGCCTCGGCGTCGGTGACCGAAAGCTCGGCGTGTCCGGAGTCGGTTCCGAGCGGCCGGTAGAGCAGATCGAAGCTGCGCTCGACTTCGTGCAGCACGGGATCGAGACAGCGGGCGCAAGCGGCTTCGAGGCTGGTTTGCAGCTTGCCCTTGATCCGGATATCCTGCACGACTTTGTGTTTACCGTGATGTTCTTCGACGAGATCGGCCCGGCCTTCGGTGCGCAAGACCGAACGCTGCCGGACTTCCTCGCCCAGGTCAATCACACCGGGGCTGAACTCCTCCCGGAAATCGACCGGGTGAATCTCAAGATCTTTGAGCTCGATGAACATGGAACCGGAACCTCCGCCGCCCCCACTCCAATTACCGCAAAGGCCCGCGGAAGTGCGCACAGAGACGGAAGTCTCCCAGGGAGCAATAAGTAAGGATAAAGGGGGTAAATAACGCTGTCAAGCCAAGGTGGGGGCAGGTAGAGGGCTACTTTGAATCTTGCTTGCCAATCATGATTACTGCGAACCAGACCCCACCGACGATAAATCCTGGATATGGTCCATAAAGCGGAAACCCAAAGAGGGTCGCGTCGTTGATGATTCCCCTGTGAAATAGAAAGCCGCCAATAGCCCAGAAAACGAGCACTCCCAAGATCATAGACACGCATACGGCGAGACCGGCGACGATGAAGCGCAATATGAAATCAACCAAATGCCTCATTTACGCCGCCGCTCGCCCTCCGCTGCCCGTAGGCTTGGGGGTCACCAGATCCTTTCCGCTCCACGGCCGATAATTTGCCCGCTCCAGTAGCTGGGGCATGCGAGGTTTGGTTAGTCATGGTGGAAATAGAAGAGATTCCCGTCCAGGTCCTGTACGGTGAACTGGCGTAATCCCCAAGGCTTTTTTTCCAGAGGATCGACGATGTTGGCAGCTGAGGACTTCAGTTCCTGGTACGAGGCATCGATATCTTCAGCGAACACCCAGTGAACGGCCGGTTCGAACGGGGGCTTCTTCTTGCGGAAAAATACTGGCCCCATATCCCCATGGGACACGGCCCCAATTTCCTTGCCGGGGTAAAGCCATCCAATCTCAAAGCCGAGTACATCCCGATAATGCTGTTGTGCGCGTTCGACATCAGCGACCGGCAACTCCGGGACGGGCCGGCCGATTGAGTGCATTTTCCCTTTCTCTTTCTCTTTCTCTTTTGCGCCCACAGAGCTCTCCTTAAATGCTCTCTCTTTAATTTAATGCAAGGGGACGGCCCAAGTGTCGAATCAGGATACTACCAGTGGTCGTGACTCAGTTTGAATTTAGGGGGCTGGCGGAGGATTTCCAGTCCAATTTTCGCGACTGGATTTGCACGGAGGTCATCTCTGCTGGCGCGGCTCCTGTGGTTTATACTCAGGCTTTATTTTAATCAAACCAGGCGATGGAGTTCGCCGTTAACCGCCCGCGGGCTGATAACTCCTACAGAACTTTGCAGGAGGACTCCGTGGTGAGCGCCAACCTTCAGCTCAACTCTCTCTCGAACTATTTCTCGACCCATCTTTCCAACTATGTCTGGATTGGGCTTGGCGCCGTTGTCGGAGCCAGCGCCCGGTATTTTCTAAGCACGGTGATCGCGCGGAATTATGCCTCGGCATTTCCGTATGGCACGCTGCTGATTAATGTCACGGGCAGCCTGATTCTGGGATTCTTTCTGGTCTTTTCAACGGAGCGCGCGCTGCTCGATCCACGCTGGCGGTTACTGGTAGCGGTGGGCTTCTGCGGGTCGTATACGACGTTCTCCAGTTACGCCTTCGAGAGCTTCGCGCTGATGGAGCAGGGACAGTGGCTGCTGAGCGGCATCAACATGGTGGCCAGCAACGGTCTCTGCCTGGCCGGAGTTTTGGCGGGCGCAGCGCTGGCGCGGGGGTTGTAGAATGGCAGGCGGTGAACACATGGCGGTTCAAGTCACCATCTATCTGACCGAGGGCGATTCCTGGCATCATCGTCCGCTGCATCTGGAAATCCTGAAGTATCTGCGGGAAGAAAATTCTTTTGGAGCGGTAGCGTTTCACGCCGTGGCCGGTTTTCTGGGGCGCGGCAAAATCCACACCGCGCACCTTGTCGAAGCCGGAGGCCAGTTGCCGGTGGTGATCTCATTCGTGGATACCGACGAGCATGTGAACCGAGTGCTGCCCAAACTGCGCGAAATGGCGGCGCATCGGCTGATGGTGCGGGAAAATGTGGTGATTGAGCAGGGGAGTTTGGACTGAGTCGTTGCTCGGTTTCGACGCGCTTGCCGGGCCGATTGAGTTGCGGCTATAATTCCTCACGCACGGCGGTTCCGACCGCAATTTCGTATTGTCAGGCCCGCCAGCCCGCTAAGGATTCCACGATGTTCGACCGCCTCTAATACGCCATTCTCTTACTCTTAATCCGCTCTCGCGGACGTCTTATCTTCATCAGTCCCTAATTGTTCCAGCCACGCCGTCGTGCAACCTTACTTCAGCGGAAGCGACGCGTAGAAAGTCTGCCAGGTAATTTATGGAAGGTGTGACCGCAATTGACACTCCGCCACCCGCGCCCGAGCGCGGCCTGTGGAGTTCGCTGTGGGAAGCGATCAAGGGCTCTCATCAGGACTACACGACGGGAAACCTGAACCGCGCGATTCTGTTGCTCGCGGTGC
This sequence comes from Acidobacteriaceae bacterium, assembly GCA_003134435.1. GTDB lineage: Bacteria > Acidobacteriota > Terriglobia > Terriglobales > Acidobacteriaceae > Acidiflorens. The sequence continues at coordinate 4,566 of PLBE01000078.1, read as the reverse complement.
CCATGGTCCTCGAGATGGTGCTGGAATCGCTGTTCGCGGTGGTCGACGTTTTCTGGGTTGGCCGTCTCGGCGCCAACGCCGTCGCTACCGTGGGACTCACCGAATCACTGCTGAGCCTGGTTTTTGCCGTGGGCATCGGATTGAGCTTGTCTACCACCGCAATGGTGGCGAGGCGTATTGGAGAGCGAGACCCGCAGGGCGGGGCGGTGGCTGGAGTGCAGGCAATTCTGCTGGGGCTCGCCACGTCCATCGCAATCGGGATTCCGTGTTTCATTTACGCGCCCCAGTTACTGCGCCTGATGGGCGCTCCGGAGGAGATTGTCGCGACCGGCGGCGGCTATGCCCGAATTGCGCTCGGCGGCAGTGGCGCCATCCTGATGCTGTTTCTCAACAATGCGATCTTCCGCGGAGCGGGTGACGCCGCCATCGCCATGCGTCTGCTGTGGGTTTCGAACATCATCAATCTGATTCTCGATCCCTGTCTGATTTTCGGACTGGGACCTTTTCCGCGTCTGGGCGTAACCGGCGCGGCTCTCGCCACCTTCACGGGACGCAGCATCGGAGTGGCCTACCAGTTCTACCGCCTGCTGCGCGGAACCGAACGCATCCGCATCCTGACGCGGCAGGTTCGGGTGAATTTCAGCGTGCTGTGGCGGCTGGTGCGCGTGTCTTTGACGGGAATCCTGCAATTTGCCATCGCCCACACCAGCTGGATCGGGCTGGTGCGCATCGTGAGCGTCTTCGGCGCCGCCGCGCTTGCGGGTTACACCATCGCCATACGCATTGTCGTGTTTCTGATCCTGCCATCGTGGGGACTCAGCAACGCTGCCGCCACTCTGGTTGGCCAGAATCTAGGAGCCAACAAGCCCGAGCGCGCCGAGCAAGCCGTCTGGCGCACCGGTTTCTACAACATGCTTTTTCTGGGGTCGGTAGGAGTGTTCTTCATTTTAATGGCCGAGCCGATCGCGCGGCTGTTTACCCAGGATCCGGCGGTTGTTCCGCTGGCGGCGACCTGTCTGCGCATCGTCAGCTACGGCAACATCGGATACGCCTACGGCATGGTCATGATGCAGGCTTTCAACGGCGCCGGCGACACGGTCACACCCACAGTCGTAAATTTCTTTGGCTTCTGGCTGTTGGAAATCCCGCTGGCGTATTGGCTGGCGATTCCGATGCGCCTGCATTCCAACGGTGTGTATATTGCCATCGTGATTGCCGAATGCTCGATCGCCGGGGCGAGCGCGGTGCTGTTCAAGCGGGGAAAGTGGAAGACGCAGAGGATTTGAAGACCGCACTGAATCGCGAGGGATTCCTCCAGGCAGTGACGCCCTGGCCACTCACTTCATCCCGAGCGCGCGCAGCACGGAATCATCCACCACCGTCTTCCCATCTTTTTTGGTGACTACGCCAAACGATCCGGAGTAGTCCCACATGGTCCAGCCAATTCCGTTGTGTTCAAGGGCGGATCGCACGTCGTGCAGCCAGGCAGCGCGGTCCTGGGGGTCGGCGAAGTCGCGAAAGACGCCAAACTCGTTGCACAGCAGCGGAACGCCGCGGCGGCGCGCCCATGCGGCGGCCTGCTTCATTTCGGATTCCATGCGGGCGGCGTCCCAGTGCTCATGGCCATAGCGGATTACGTGCAGCCGGTCGGCTTCGTTCGGAACCAGCGCGGCGACGCTTTCCGCTTGTTCTGGATCCGACGGATATTTCAGGCCGCGCAGCCAGTGCCAGGAATAGGCGCTCCAGGTCGCACCCTGGTGGGTGAAGATGTGAGGCTCGTAAAAATGGAAGTTGTAAATGACATTCGGATCGCGGAGCGGCTCCTGGAAAAGCAGATCGTCGTCATCGGACCAGCGCGCGCCGGCGGCGATGATGGTGTGCGCGGGCGCACCCTGGCGGATGGCCGCGGCCAGCTTCATCTGCACGCCGAGCCAGCGATACGGGTCGGTTAATTCCGGCTCGTTCATGATTTCGAGGAAGACGCGGTCGGGATCCCAGGTGGAGTAGTGGGCGGCGAGGGCGCGCCAGAAGTCGGCGAAGCGTTCGACAAAGTCGTCATCGTCCTCTTTGGCGAGACGCGCCTTGAAGTCGCTTTCGGGATGGAGGTCGATGACGACGGCCAGGCCGTGGTCGAGAATCATTTTCAGGGCGGCATCCAGATGGCCGAGATAGTCGGCGGGAATTTTATTGGGCTCCTGCGGGTTGAACATGGGTTGCGGGTTGACGCTCAGACGCACGTGATCGAAGCCCATCGCTTGGATCAGGGCGAGGTCGTCGGCGGTCGTCCAAGCCTGAAAATGTTCGGGAGTGTAGCCGCGCTTGTCATAGACCTGGGCGAACCATTCACTGGCGTTGATTCCGCGGCGCAATTTGTCAGCGCGTTTGAAAGCAAGCGGAGACGGGTATGCGGAATCAGCGCCCCCCGGGTGACCCGTCTGCGCGATCGCGCTTGCCGCCAGCAGTACTGCCAGCAAGCGGAATGCAACCTGCAATTTGATTCGACTCATCGCGGCAACCTCCTCTGCATTGATACACTGTTGGCCAAGAAAGAAGACTAGCCCATGCTTCCCTGCCAGCGCCATCTCTTCGATATTCCGTACGATGTTGCCTACCTCAATTGCGCCTACATGTCGCCGCTGATGAAGCCGGTGATCGAGGCGGGGAACACGGCGCTGGCCCGCAAAGCGCATCCCTGGGAGCTCACGCCCGAGAAATTTTTTACCGGATCCGATGAATTTCGAGCCACGGCGGCGCAAGTAGTGGGGGGCACGGCCGAAGACATTGCCATCATTCCGTCGGCCAGTTATGGCATCGCCACGGCGGCGCGAAATTTGCCGATCGGGAAAGGCCAGAGGATTCTGGTGCTCGAGGAGCAGTTTCCCTCCAACTACTATGCATGGCAGCGGCGGGCGGAGGAAACGGGTGCGGCGCTGAAAGTGGTGGCGTGGCCGGAAGGTCACGATTGGACGGCGGCGGTCCTGAATGCCCTGACGGACGAGGTGGCGATCGCGGCGCTGCCGCACGTGCACTGGACCAGCGGCGGAAAGCTCGATCTGGTTCGCATCGGGGAAGCTTGCCGCAGGATCGGTGCGGCGCTGGCCCTCGATCTGACGCAATCGCTGGGCGCACTGCCTTTCAACGTGCGCGAAGTGCAGCCGGATTTCGCCATCGCCGCCAACTACAAATGGCTGCTGGGGCCTTATTCCGTGGGGCTGATGTATGTCGCTCCGAAATGGCAGGGGGGGAGGCCGCTGGAGGAGAACTGGATTCAGCGCGCCAATGCGCGCGATTTTTCCAGCCTCATCCTCTACACGGAAGGCTACGACGCGGGCGCGCGGCGTTTTGACATGGGGGAGCGCTCGAACTTCGCGTTGCTGCCGCCGGCCGTGCGCGCCATGAAACAGCTGCTGGAGTGGGACGTGGCGCGGATTTCGGAGACGGTGGGCGGGCTCAACCGTCAACTGGCGGCAGGCGCGGAGGAGGTGGGATTCTCGGCTCCGGCTGAACCGTGGCGAGCGCCTCACTACCTGGCATTGCGGAGGAGAGAGGCAATTCCGCGGGAATTACCGGAGATGCTGGCGCGGGAGAAGGTGTTCGTCAGCGTGCGGGGGAGTTCGATTCGAGTGACGCCGCATGTCTACAACACGATTGAGGATGGCGAGCGGCTGATCGCGTGTCTGCGGCGTATTGCCGTCTAGCGCCCGGCCTCCACTAAGATCGGGTTCGCGGGATTATTTCTTGAGGGCCGCGGTCCGGCGCTGGGCGAGGGATGCGGCTTCGGTGGCAGGATTTTCTTTTTCTACCTGCTCGTACATTTTCCTGGCTTCATCGGGTTTCTGGCGCGATTCGTAGAATTCGGCGAGTTCAAGTTCGGCGGTGGCCTTGCTGACAACGAGGGTTGGCTTGTCGATCAACTGCTTATAAAGATCGACGGCCTGCGTGTCTTTGTTCTCGGTGCGATACACCGAGGCGAGCGCAAACTTGCCCAGGGCCGCGAGGTCGCCATTGGAGGCAGCGGCGGCTTCCTGGAGGCTGTGCTCGGCGGCAGCGTTGTCGCCCAGTTGCGTGGAGGCCAATCCCACAAAGTAACGGGCCATATCGGCGGTGTGGGTGCGGGGATATTGATCGACGATGGCCTGGAATTGCTTGCGCGCCGCGGTGGCCCGCTCCTGGGCTGAGGCGAAGCTGTCGTACCCGGGTTGCGCGGGGACGCCAGCCGGGCGGATCGGGGTCTCGAAAGTGCGGACGGCCGTGGAAAGCTCGGCGCTCGCTTTTTCGTCCTGGGAGTTGACGTAATACCAGCCGCCCAACGCGATGGCCGCAATGGCGGCGACTGCAATCACGGCGACAATGATCTTGGTCTGGTGCTCGGCGCTCCAGTGAGCGGCGTTTTCCGCCGCTTCGATGGTGACCTTGCTGAAGCGGTCCTGTTTCAGTTGATGCCGGGTTTCTGCGCGCACAGGCTTCCTTCTTTAATAAACGTAGGATGGCAATTCATCAGTTTAACAGGGTGATTTCAAGAGCGTCAAAGCGGCCATCACGAATTGTAGATGCTCCAAGATAATG
>PLBE01000008.1 GCA_003134435.1 Acidobacteriaceae bacterium | reverse complement strand
AAACGCGGGCCGACAAGCTTCAAGAGATATCGACCGAGCGAGTCCGCAATCTTCAGCAAGAACGACTGTCAGCGGATGAGAGGCAAACACTTCGTGAGGTTTTGAACGAAGCTCAGACACAATCCTATTTACCTCGAATCAATCGTGGAATGCACGAGGCCTCGCTTGCATACTCTCAGGAGCACATTTTCGAGCGTCTTTCCGTCGCCAGAGAGCATGAAGTTCTAACCGAGGCTCTTCGTCACGGGCGCGGCAACGTCGGACTCAGCGACCTTCAGGGCTCTATCTCCCTTCAGCGTACGAACGGGACTCTCATTGTCTCTGGGGATGAAATTGCGACACACGCGAACCTCCAACGCGAGCGCGACATGATCGCGGTGGTTAACCGCGGAGGGGATCGCTACGACCGCCTCGGCAAGGGCTGCGACTTTGAGATTTCGGAACATCTCCGTCCCGAACAAAGGCGCGCTGTCGAGGCAGTCCTTGGTTCTCGCGATCTGGCGATTAATGTTCGAGGGGCTGCCGGTACGGGCAAGACTGCTACGCTCCGTGAAATTGACCGTGGTCTCAGAGAAGCCGGACACGAGGTTCTTGCGGTGGCTCCGACCCGGAGTGCCGTGGACGAACTGGAAAAGGTCGGCTTCCGAGATGCGATGACTGTCTCACGACTTCTGGAGGGGCAGGAGCCACAGGGGACGCTGCGCGGCAGGGTATTGATTGTTGATGAAGCAGGTATGGTTTCTGGCCGGCAAATGCAAGCCTTGCTTCACCTCGGCGAAGATCAGGGAGCCAGAATTGTCCTCTCCGGTGATACGAGGCAAATTCCGAGCGTCGAGGCCTCGGATGCGTTGCGGATCTTGGAGCGGGAGTCTGAACTCAAGAGTGTTTCCCTAACTGAAGTACAGCGGCAGACGAACTCCCTCTATCGTGAGGCCGTAAAGGCCATGAGACATTCACCAGAAGAAGGGTTCGCACAATTGGAGAAGCTCGGTGCCATTCGCGAGGTATCGATCTTCGACCGAGGCCAGATCGTGGCCGATCTGCATCGCGAGTTCCGTACCGAAGGGCGGGAAACGCTTGTAGTTGCCGGCACGCATGCTGAGATTTCCCAACTGACCGAGGCGATTCGCCGGGATCGGAAAGAACACGGCGAACTGGGAGTCGGCCATTCTTTCGATCGGTACGTATCGCTCCAGTGGACAAGAGCCCAGAAAGAGGAACTGTCCAACTACCAAGAAGGGCAGATTCTGCAGTTTCACAGAGACACGAAACTTGCAAAACGACATGAGTCGCTGGAAGTCGTGCGCACTGGCCCTGAATCTCTGGTTGCGCGAAAAGAAACCGGAGAAGAGTTGAATATCTCGCCGAAGCAAACGCGCGAATTTTCCGTTTATGAGCGCCAACCCATTGAAATTGCCACGGGCGACAGCCTGATGCTCACGGCAAACCGTCGAGGGTCGGAATTCAAGGCGACTAACGGAGAGCTGGTCAAAGTGGCGTCAATAGATGGCGGTGCCATTCGCCTTGAAGACGGAAGAACGCTCCCTGCGAACTATCACGAATTCACCCACGGATATGCGGTCACCGCCCATCGAAGCCAGGGCAAAACCGTAGATACCGTGATCATCTCGGCAGACGCGATGAAAAAGGAACTGTTCTATGTCGCCGCAAGCCGCGGCCGGAGCGAGATCGCCGTCGTCACCAGCGACCGCGAGCAACTTCGTGAATCCGTCGGTGTATCCACGATGCGGCAGTCCGCGATCGAGCTTACTCGAAAACAGCTATCCGCACACAGCGTGGAAAAGGGGCACGGCGTTGACCTAGTGACTGGGGTGAATCGGCAAGCTGGGCAGCAGATCGAGGAGCAGCAATCTTCCGGTCCAACTCACACCGTGGAACCGGAAAGGACTCCCCATGTCGGCGTCGACCGTGACCTAGGCGTCCCCGGTCTCGGTCTTGGGCTTTGAGGTCTCGCGTAGGACCACACCTGCACATTCCCCACATGGCGGAGAAAATGTGCCGGGGGTAAGGCTTGCGTCAAAGGCCGCGCTCTGTGCGCCGCGAAGCGGTCGTGAGCCTTGACGCGAGCCGCACCCCGGCTATGCTGTTCGACGTGGGGATCGGTCCTCGGCCTGTGCGCCTTTGTTCGAAAATATTTTCGATATATTTCTCTTCCTGGAGGTTCCTTTTATAGATAGAGGGAAAATCTCGCGACCGATCGATGGAACCGCCTCGCCAAGGAGGGGGCGGTTGACTGCGGCCATTGCTCTGTTCCCGTGGATTCCCCAAACGTACCTAAAGCACTTCTAGGCGCTTTCGGCACTTTAAGCAGTTGTTGAGAAGTTCTTTCGAAGTCAAAAAGAAAAAAGATTCTATGAAGGGAAGCAACAAATGCGTCTTGTACGGTTTCTATACGAATAATGTTCTCGTCCGCCCATGACGCGAAGAATAACACCAGCCGAGTAGTGAATGGGCTCGAAATCTGTCGAACGAAGTCGGACGCCAAAGCCGACCTTCAGACGACGCGGTGATTTCAGCCCGGTCTCGACTCTCGCTGCAGGAGATTTTATGAGCGAGATGCACGAAGTAACGCCAGTCAGCCAGGCGGTCCCTCATTTCGAGAGGTTAGTCGATTCGCGCGAGGCGGCAGCCTTGCTGCAGATCCACCCGAAAACACTTCAACGACTCGCCCGCAAGGGCGAGATACGCGCCATGCGGATCGG
>PLBE01000217.1 GCA_003134435.1 Acidobacteriaceae bacterium | reverse complement strand
TCAGAGCCAGCAGGTTGGTCTGTTCCGCCAGATCGTCGATCACTTCGACAATCTTCCCGATGTCATCCGCCCGGTTCCCCAGCGAGTCGATGATCTCGCCCGAAGACCGAATCGTGGTGTTAATCCGGTTCAGGCCGTCGGTGGTCTTCTCCATCGTCCCGATGCCGCCATGCACCTCTTCCCGCGAACGGTTCGAGATGTCGAGCAGAACCTTCGCCGTATCCGCCACTCGTTGGATTGAGGTCACCATCTGGTCGATGGAGGCCGAGGTCTCACTGACGCTCGAAGCCTGAGTCTGCGTGCTCTTCACCATGTTCTGCACGTTCACGCTCATTTCGTGCATCGTGCTCGTGACTTCATCGATGGCCGACGAAGTCTGCAGACTGTAGCGGGCCGATTCGTCCGAAGCGCTGGCCACCTGCGTCGAGGCGCTGGCCACTTGTGAGGCGGCGTCGCGCACGTGCCGCACCAGTCCGCGCAAGCCTTCCAACATGCGCGTGAAGGCGTTCGCCAGCGTATCGTTCGCCGACCGCGGTCGCACTTCGACCGCCAGATTACCCCCCGCAATCGCTTCTGAAACCGCCGCCATTTCCTTCAGGTACTTGACCATGGAATCGAAAGTCCTGGCCAGTTGCCCGATCTCATCCTTGCCGTGGACGTCGATCGTGTGCTCCAGATCGCCGGTCTGGCCGATCTGATCCGCAACATGAATCAACCGATTCAGCGGGCCGGTGATCCCGGTGGCGGTGCGGTAAGCGATCACGATGCCCAAACCCACGGCAAACAGACAACTCAACACCGCCGCCAGAATCGTGCTTGTCGCCGCCAGTTCGTCGGAGTGCCGCCTCGTCTCCAGCAATAGCCGGTTTTCCCGATCCACATCGTCCAGCACTTCGCTGGAACGCGCCACCCATGAATTCGGGTCCTTTTGCAGATAGAAAATCTGCAATTCCGCCACCGTCGCATTCCCGCTATCCACCGCCCGCCGCTTCTCCACCAGCGGATTGGCGAAATCGCTGCCCCACGCCTGCTCCATTCCCTGCACTCTTTCCAGGCTGCTGCGTTGTTGCGTGGAATTCGCCAGCTCTTCGCTGTGGTGCAGCGCTTCACCCAACTGGCGCTCGCCCTCATTCATTTTCTCGACGTCGCGCGTGTCCCCGCTGAGCAGATAATTTTGCAGGTGAAGCCGGTTCTGCATCATCTGGAAGCGCACCAGCGATGTCGCCTCCGTCATGTCGATCGAGCGCTGCGCCGCAGCCTTGGTTTCGTGCTCGCGCTGTACCGCGATCAGGTTGATCGCCAGCAGCAACAGCACCGTCCCCAAAATAACTCCGAAACTCCAGTACAGCTTCTTCCCGATGTTCATGTCCCAGCCTTCCTTACCCAACCTGCTTCCGCTTCCGCGCACCCGCTTATCGAGCCGAATTAAAACGGAATTCCACCACCCCCGTCGACTCTTGCGCGTCCGGCTCGAACCGCCATTTCCGTACCGCATCCAAAGCCGCGTTCACCAGCACCGGATGCCCGCCCACCAGCTTTGCCTCTTTCACCGTCCCATTCGGGCTGACCGTCACCACCACCTTCACCACGCCGGTGATGTTCATGTGTCGCGCCAGATCCGGATAGATTGGCGCCACCTTCGTTTTGACTTTTCGATTGATTCCTTCCTGCCCCCATATGGTGGGAGCGCTGAGCGCGATCCATCCGCCAACCAGCAGCAGACTTACTACGCTCGCACGGCTTAGGCCTCTAAGAGACAGACTTCCTCCCTCGTCGCTTCCCCTGAACCCTATGTTCGTGCAAGGCACATACTGGCCGATACCGAAAGTTCTTTGCGGGCATTACTTTAGTGATTCCAAAAACACAACGAAGCGTCGATCCCCCAGTCTCTTCCCCGGCCTGCCTTCTCGCTCGCCCTCGGCCCTCCCCGCACCAACCCAGCAACTTCGGTTTCCAAAATGAGACGCCTGTATCACTTTCGTGACGTTTCCCAACTCGGCACTGCCCCCTTCATAATCCCTTGACTCAATTTGAGAATCAGGCGTACCGTTTTTATGTAATTCAATTGTTTTCAACCGCTTAGCCAAATGATCGGTGCGCACTGACAGCCCACACAGGAAATTCGCAGTCCGGTGTCGCGTCTCAGTCTGATGAGGCCTTTCAGAGGCTCCTTCTGGAGCTTTCTCGTGCCGCCCTTCAGAGTGGCGATCCCAACCAGCTGATCCGTTCTTTTTGCACTCTTACTCGCGCCTTCTTCCATGCCAGCGGCGCCTACTTCTGGAGCTGCTCCTCCAGCGGTGAACTTGTTGGAGCCGAAGCGGATGCCGATCAGGCGGACGCTTTCCGTGGCCTCCGGCGGCGCCCAGGTGAAGCGTCCATCGCCATGGACGCGGTTCAAAAGCGGCGCCCTGTTTTCGTCAATTACCCCGAAGTGGCCCGCGACCCATGGCTTGCCGCCAGCCAGGCACGCGCTGCCCTAGCCGCGCCTCTGCTGGTTTCCGGCGAAGTGGCTGGCGCCATCACCTTTCTGAAGACGGCGCCCTGTGCCGCCTTTGACGATGATGCCCTGGCCCGGGTCACCACCCTGGCGGCCCAACTCGGCACTGCCATCGAGGCCCTCCGCTTAAACCAGCTTTCCCGCGAAGAGCACCGCCGTGCCAGCCTTCTGGTCGAAGTCGCCACCGCACTCCATGGACTACCTGACACTGCATCCGTAATCGAGAGCATCGCCGACCGACTCCGCCTGCTGCTGCATTCGCCCGCCGTGCTCGTCTTCGTCCAACAAGAAAAACTGTTTCAGTTGCCTGCGGTGTCGACCGAGACTCCCCGCTTAGCCCTTCAGGTCCGTGCGCGTTTCCAGAACAACGACCTCCGCTCCTCCCTCGAAATCGCCACCCGCGCCGTCGCCGCCGGCGAGCGCATCACCGTAAGCATCGACGGCGCCTCGCATTTCGGAGACGATTCGCCCCCGGGAGTTCTCGTCGCCGCGCCCTTTCGCACCGCCCGCTCCCAGGGCGCCATTCTGGTCTATCCCCGCCTCGGCAACCCCTTCACTCAGGAAGACAAATCCCTGATTTCGGCCCTGGCGGGATTTGGCGCGGTCGCCATCGCCAACGCCGAGTTGTACGGCATGGCCCGCGCCCAAGCCCATGAACTCCACGAAATCCTCGAGATTTCCTTCGAACTCGGTTCCGCCGGAAAACTCGATGAGTTCATGCAGACCTCCGTCCTCCGCGCCGCCAGCTTCCTTGGCTTCAAACGCTGCTTCATCGGACTCCTCGAACACTCCGCCTTCCACATCCGCTGGGGAGTCGAGAACGGAGTCGCCCGCCCTGTCGATATCCCGCTCTATGACGGCACCGCTACCCAGACCCTGAAGAAAAAAAATGTCTTCGTCACCGATGACGCCGCCAATACTCCCGGCGCTAACCTGGATTTCGTCGCCGCTTTTCAGATCCGCCAACTCCTCGCCGTCCCCCTGCTCGGTTCGAACGGCGACGTGCTCGGCATGTTTGGCGTCCTCGACCGCATCGAACCCGGGCCCATCAGCGATGAGGACGTCCGCCGCGCCCGCGCCTTGGCCGCGCAAGTTGCCATCGCTCTCGAACTGACCCGAAACCTCCACCAATCCGAGGAGCATCGCCGCCGCGCCGAGGCCCTGGTCACACTCGCCCTCGAGCTGAATCACGTCCTGCATCTGCCCCAGTTCACCCGCAACTTTGCGCTGCGCGCCGCCGACCTGCTGGGCGCCCGCTCCGTCGCCCTCACTCTTTTTCAGACGGCGGACACAGACACCTTCTTGATGCGCGCCAACTCCGGCGCCAAGGCTGAAGGCGGGGTTGAAGCCGGCCTTGAGATTGACGATCCGCAATTGCTTCGCCGCTTTCATCAAGCCCTCAAATTGGCCCTGCCGAACTACCCGGCCGATGTCGCCTTTGCCCCCGCCAGCGATGTCCTCGGATCCGCCCTCGCCTCCATTCTGGGATGGACCGATTGCACCCTCGTACGTCTCGCCGGCTCCTCGGGAGAACTCGTCGGCGTCCTCTGCCTTGCCGACCGCGGCGCCCCGCCCGCCCTCGAAGATCGCCAGTTGCTGCGCGCCATTGCCGGCCATGCCAGCATCGCGCTCGAAAATGCCTGCCTCTTTACCCGCATGGAACAGGCCAATCGCCATTGGGTTGAAGTCTTCGATGCCATCAGCGATTTCATCGTCGTCCACGACGAGCAGAACAACATCCTCCGGGTCAATCGCTCCCTCGGCGATTTTGTCGGCATCGCCCCCGACCAGCTCATCGGCATCAACATGCGCGCCCTCGACGCCCTTACCACCGGCGCTTCCCCCCACTCCTGCCCTTTCTGCCGCTCCGGCGAAGGTCTCGACGAATACGTCCATCCCGTCCTCGAACGCGCCTACCTGATTTCCACTTCGCGGATTCACGGCGCCACCACCCCGGAGCCACCCGCGCTCGGGGTCGGCGCCCGAGGCATGACCGCTACCCAGTGGCAGACCGTGCACGTGCTCAAGGACATCACCGACCGCCGCGAAGCGGAACGCCGTTATCGCCAACTCTTCGACAACATTCAGGAAGGGATCTTCTGTGCCACCCCCGAGGGCCGTTTCGTCGAAGTCAATGACGCCCTGGTTCGCATCCTCGGCTACAGCAGCCGCGAGGAAGTCCTGCAGCTCGACATTCCCACCCAGGTTTATTTTTCTCAGCAGCGGCGCGAAGAAATCGCGGAGCGAACCAGGCGCGACGGCGCCATGCACGGCCAGGAAGAAGTCCTCCGCCGCAAGGACGGATCGCCGGTGCATGTGTTCATGAACTACTTCGCGGTGCGCGATCGAGCGGGCAACGTCCTGCAGAATCGTGGCCTCATGCTCGACATTACCGGCCTCCGAAATTCTCAAACCGAGCTTCAGAAAGAGCGCGATTTCTCCAGCAAAATTCTGAATCATACCCAGAGCCTGATTCTGGTCACCGACACCGAAGGCGTGATCAGCTATGCCAACCGCCGATGGGGCGGCCTCGGCTTTCAACAGTCCCAGATCCTCGGCCACCTTCTGCCCGACCTCTGCGCCGCCCCGCGCCGCCCCGCGCTCTGCGAAGCACTCGCGGCCGTGGCCCGCGGACAGCAAGTCGACAACTTCGATCTGTCCCTGGTTCGCGGCGATGGCGCCAGCGGCCAGTTCTCCGTCAACCTCAGCCCCATCAGCGGCGAAGACGGTCGCGTCAGCAGTATCGTCGTCGTCATGACCGACGTCACCGACTCCGCCATGCTGCGCGCCAAGCTCGTGCATGCCGAGAAATTGGCGGCCGTCGGACAGTTGGTTTCCGGAGTGGCCCATGAAGTCAATAATCCCCTGACCGCCATCCTCGGATTCACCGACCTCCTCATGGAAAACCCCGAAATCCCGGAGAGCGCGCGCCGCGATCTGCGCGTGATTTTGCAGGAAGCCCAGCGCACCAAGCAGATCGTGCAGAACCTACTCAGCTTCGCCCGTCAGAACCCGCCTCAGCGCCAGCCCGTGCAGCTCAACAGCATCCTGCAGCGCACCGTGCACCTGCGCTCTTACGATTTCATCAGCCACGGCATTCAGGTCGTCGAACGCCTCGACGAGGCCCTGCCTTCTGTCATCGGAGACTCGCACCAGCTCCAGCAGGTGTTCCTCAACATCCTCAACAATGCCTACGACGCTGTCCGCGAGACCGCAAGCCCCGCCCGCATCGAGATCATGAGCGCCCGCGCGGGCGCTTTCGTCGAGATTTCATTTCGCGACAATGGCATGGGCATCGTCGATCCGGAGCGCATCTTTGATCCGTTCTTTACCACCAAAGACGTGGGCAAGGGTACCGGACTCGGGCTCAGCATCTGCTACGGCATTATCCATGAACACGGCGGCGAAATTGTCTGTCACAACAACCTCAATTCCGCAGGCGCGACCTTTACCGTCCGCCTCCCGATCGCATCCTCCGAACCGGCGTCGTTTGGAGCAGCAGCAGGAGTAAATCCCCAATGACTCAGTCAGGAACCAGGCCAGCAACTCGACCCGCACATCCCGTCCTTCTCATCGAAGATGAGCCCGCCGTCATGGCTTTAGTCCGCGCCGTTCTCGAGGGCCACGGCTACCAGGTCGTGCCCACCGAGTCCGGCGCCGAAGCCCTGCATTTGCTCGCCAACCGCGATTTTCACGGCGTCGTCTCCGACATGCGCACTCCCGGAGGCGTCGATGGCGCCCAGGTCTATGCCTGGATCGCCATCCATCGCCCCGAATTGACTTCCCGCCTGGTTTTCATCACCGGCGATATCGCCAACGAAGAAACCGCTGCCACCCTCCGCCGCACCGGCGCGCCGTGCGTGGAAAAGCCGTTTCGCGTTCACGAATTTATTTCCGTCGTCGAAGAGACCTTGGGCAGGGCATCATGACTGACAATTTGACCAAGAACGACTTCCGCATCCGCCTCCTGATCGTCGATGACGAGCAGACCATCCGCCGCCTCTGCATGACCGTTGGCGAGTCACTCGGGTTCTGCTGCCTCGAAGCCGAAAGCGGAAACGCCGCCCTCGCCTTGCTCGAGGAACAGCCCGTCCATATGGTCCTCACCGACATGGTCATGCCTCGCATGTCTGGAATTGAATTCCTGGAGCAGGCCAAACGCGCCTACCCCCGCATCGAAGTCGCCGTTATGACCGGTCACGGTTCCGTCGAAACCGCCGTTCAGGCCATGAAACTCGGAGCCTACGACTACATTGCCAAACCCTTCGCCCCCCTCGACGATCTGCGCCATTTCCTTCGCCGCATGGCCGACAAAGTTCGCCTCGTCGAGGAAAATCTCTATCTCCGCGAACGCTCCGACACCGAGACTGCCGTCCATGGCATCATCGGCAATTCCACCGGCATTCAGAATGTCCTCCGCCTCATCTCCCGCCTCAAAGATACCCGCACTCCCGTCTTGATCTCCGGCGAGAGCGGTACCGGCAAAGAACTCGTGGCCCGCGCCCTTCACTTCCGCGGAACCATGGCCAACCTCCCCTTCGTCGCCGTCGACTGCGGCTCGCTCGTACCCACCCTCATCGAAAGCGAATTGTTCGGTTATGAGAAAGGAGCCTTCACCGGAGCTCTCCGTTCCAAGCAGGGCCTGCTGCAATCCGCCGATACCGGAACCATTTTCCTCGACGAAGTCGGCGAACTCCCCCTGGAGATGCAAGCCAAACTCTTGCGTTTTCTTCAGGAAAAAGAAGTCCGCCCCGTGGGCAGTAATCAAAAAGTGAAGGTCGACGTCCGCATCATGGCCGCCACCAACCGCGATCTCGACACCGAATACCAGAAGGGAACCTTCCGCAAAGATCTCTATTTCCGCCTCAACGTGGTCACCATTTCCCTCCCCCCGTTGCGCGAACGCCGTTCCGACATTCCCATCCTGGCCGCCTTCTTCCTGGAACGACTCGCCCCCGGACGCGCCCTCCAGGTTTCCAGCAACGCCATGAAGGCTTTGCTCGCTTACAACTGGCCCGGGAATGTCCGCGAACTCGAAAATTGCCTGGAGCGCGCCGTCGCTCTCGGCGCTCAGCGCCTCATCGAAGTCAGCGATCTGCCTCCTTCGATCGCTCAAGCCGAAGTCCATGCCGAGGCCCTCGAAGCGCAAGAACTCCCCGCCACCGGCCTCCACGCCACCGATCTGGAGCATATCGAGCGCGCCACCATCGAACGCGTATTCTCCCAAGTCAAAGGGGACAAAGCTCTAGCAGGCAAAATGCTAGGCATCAGCCGCGCTACCCTCTATCGCAAACTCAAGCGCTACCACATCGTTGCCGGCGAAGAACCCCCGCCGTCGACCACACTGCAGTGACTTTCTCCAATGCGCCGATCAGGCTCAACCCATTCCCGACGCGAATTGAGACATTCGTACCATTTTGAGACATACTTCCCGCCTCGACCTGTAAGGAGCCTGCACTCGAAACCCAACGCTTCCGCTAACTGCATGTCCCGGTTGCATTTACTCATAGGTGCATGGCCTTCACGGTTTTGGTGGGCTTCGTGCACCATCGATGGTTGACGAGCAGAATGAGCCTTCTTGCATGCTCTTTCAAACCAGAAAGAGAGGGAGACTCGCCTGCTCAGCTTTCCCCCCGAGATTTGAGGATCAAGTGCCTAACCCGGCAACCGCTCGCGCGCTCGAATCAGAATTCGTAAGTCGCCTGGCCAGATTCTTTCCGGAAGCTACACCAGTGCGCATTCCCATCCGATTGAGCCGTAGCACCGGCCCCACGGATTCCGATAGCAATGGAAATGGAAATGGAAATGGCAACGGCAGCAGCCCTGAAAACGACTCCGTCTTTCTCCAGAACACCGTCATCGAGTTCGGCACGCCCCGCGAAGTGTTGTTCATGGTCGGCCAGCCCCTGGAATTCGCCGATCGCGTATTGCTCGAAAGCACCGACGGCTCACTGCACGCCGAGGCTTCCGTGGTCGCGGTTCAATATCATCCCGACCGAACCGTGGTTGCGGCTCGTTTCCTGAAGCATGTTCCCAATTGGATTGTGAAATCATGACTGCATTCACCCCGCTTTCATTCCAAGATCAGGGCGCAACGCTCCTCGCCCTGCAGCCCATGTACTCCGCCTTGGTGCGCGAGTTCGTGATCGAGGTTTCCACCTGCCCGATCGATCCGGATAATGCCCATGAACTCTCGGCCTCGCCCGAGTCCGTCGCGCAAGCCGAGGCCTGGTTTCAACAGGTCGACTCCGAGATTCAGGTACATCAATTGCGCCAGTTCCTGCAGACCACGCCCCTGGCGAACGAAGCCTCGCTGCGCCATCTTCTCCTGCATCACATGCACAAACCCGCAAAATCCACCAGCGACCGCGACAAGACCGATTTCCTGCTCGTCCAGTATTTTTCGCTGTGTACGCCCTCGGGCCTCGAAGACGCCGATGTGGACCTTAATTACGTCGCCCAGGTGCTCGAGCCCGTGCTCGGGCCCTTTCAGCCCAAACTCCCGGAATGGCTGACTTCGCTCGACACCATCATGCAGTCGGCGGCCGCTTGCCAACGCCTCAGCGAACTGCTCCACAGCGGCGCCCTGGAGCAAGGCCGCAAACTCAAGACCCAGAGCTCCGCCCGCTACTTCGAACCCTCCGCCATGGCCGCCTTCGCCCGCTTCAGCTTCATGATCCGGCGCATATTTTTCCGTCTCATGCACGACGATCTCAACGCCATCCACGACGGTTTGCGTGAACTTGAACGCCGCGGCATCTCCGCCATCGATTGCCGCCGCGCCCAATTCTCTGCCGAGGAGCCGACTGCCCGCCTGCGCATGATCTGCCAGTCCTGGAAAGTAATGTTCCATGCCGAATACTCGTCTGGACAGCCCCTGCGCATGCTCGTCGATCTTCGCGCCTCCGTCGACGATGCCCTGCAGAACGACGCCCGCAAGCACTCTCTCAGCGCCGGAGCTGCTTCTGGAACACCCTGATCGTCTGCCAGGCCTGTCCTTTCGAGCCAGAAAACAACCATGCCCATCCATCGCCCGACCGTACTGATCCTCGCCCGCGACCCCGCCTTCTCCCGCGAGATCACCGCCCATTGGCCCCCGGATCACGCCCCCAATTCCTCTACTCCCCAATCGCGTCCGGATTTCATTGTGCTCGACGAAGGCTTATCCCGCGACCTCCAGGGCAACCACTACGACCTCGCCATTGCCGACGCCTCCTCCTTCGAACCGGAAGAAAACCGGGACAACGCCTACCCAGGGGGAAAAGACAGAAAAGAAAAGCGCGAAGAAGACGATATACGCCACCGCAACAGCACTCTAAACCAATCGCTCGCCGCCGCCGGCAAGCCCGCCATCATCGTGCACTCCGAGATTCACGCTGGCACCGAACCCCCCGATTTCTACCGCCTCCGCGGAGCCGTCCTCGAGATGCACCGCCTGCCTGGCCTTTGGCCCGTGCTCACCGGACTCATCGGCCGCGAAATTCTCCGTCGCGTCCAAGCCGAGTACCGCGCCCGCCAAGCCGAGACAATCTGCGCCGCCGCCCAGGCCGAGGCAACTCTCGGACGCTACATGATCGAGATGCGCACCAACGTCAACAACGCGCTCACCAGCGTCCTCGGCAACGCCGAACTGCTGGTCCTCGAACCCGGACTCCCCGCAACCGTCCTCGCCCAGGCCGACACCATCCGCAACATGGCGCTGCGCCTGCACGAAGTCTTTCAGCGTTTCTCTTCCATCGAAAAAGAACTCAGCGTCGACGCGCGTGAATCCGGCAAGAAAACCGTCCACGCCTCGGTTGGTCGCTGACCACAAAAAAATCACCGGGAATCCCGGCTTCCTCCGTGCCCTTCGCAGCCCTGTTGGTTCAGGATTCTATGGGTCGAATGGCACAACCGTGCCTCTACTGAATTTGGCGGCCCATGACGAATCCAGTAACCCATGCGTACAATATGAAGCGGATGCCTACCGAAGTGATCGCGAAATGTATCACTGATTCAGCGGGCACGGATTCGCAAACGCTGATTACCAAAGGCTGACTTGCAAACAATGCTTCCGAGACAACTCATGATCAGGAGATCGTCCATGTTCTCGCCGTTCCTCCTCCGCCAGACTCCGCTCTCTCGCTTTGCGCTTTTTTCAGTCTCCACAGCCATCGCTGTCGCCCTCGCCTCGGGCCTCTGCCCAATGGCCTTCGCCCAGAAGAAAGCCTCGCCGCCAACCACCGGCGCCGAGTCCAACCTCGCTCGCGGAAAATATATCGTTGAAGGCGTAGCCGTCTGCGGACAGTGCCACACTCCGCGCGACAGCAATGGAAATCTCGATCGCACGCGCTGGCTCCAGGGTTCGCCCGTCCCCTACCTGCCGGCTAAGCCCGACATGGATTGGCCGCTCAACGCCCCGCGCATCGGCGGCACTCCCCCCGCCAGCGATGCCGACATGATCAAACTGCTCACCACCGGCATCTGGACCAACGGCAATCGCCTGCGTCTCCCCATGCCGCAGTTCCGCATGGAGCGCAGCGACGCCGAAGCCGTCGTCTCTTATCTGCGGTCGTCCGGTCCGAAACAGTAGCCCGCCGATTGCGCACTAAAATCTCCCTCGATTAC
The DNA here is from genome assembly GCA_003134435.1 of Acidobacteriaceae bacterium. GTDB lineage: Bacteria > Acidobacteriota > Terriglobia > Terriglobales > Acidobacteriaceae > Acidiflorens. Next base: position 70,144 of record PLBE01000217.1, on the reverse strand, counting down.
GGACTTGGCGCGCCGTGCGAATTATTCAGGTGCATGCGGGATATCCACGAGTGCGGCCCGCTATAGAGAAACTCCAGAGCAATGTTCGCGCCCGCGTACCCCAGCAGGCTGTAGTTGCCCATGCGAAATCCATCCATCGCGTTGTAGCGTCCCGGATACCAGCCGTAGACCGCCGTCATGGTGCCCGCATACGGAGCCACCAGATCGGGAACAGAAAACACACGATGTCCATCGTCGCCGCGGCGCGCGATCAACGTGGAAATCACAGCATGGCCCAGCCGCCGGAATACACCTTTGCACTCACAGCGGTAATACAGCGTGTCTTCGTGGAAAGCTTCCGCCAGCGCGTAGCGAGTCGTCGCTGTGATCGCTATGCCCCCCGCATCGGACCCCAATCGCCTGCTATAACCCTTTACCCCTTGCCTCCACTCCGGCGGAGCGTGGTCAATGAAGTCAATGCCCGCGGCAAGTCCGGCGGCAGCGATAGGATACGGCCCGTAGGCATCGAAGATATAGTTGCGGACTTTCGTCTTCTCGGTTGGACGCGCATAGCTGAACTCCCGCTGAGTCTGCGCCGCGCTGGTTGACAACACTGCAGCTCTGGAAGAACTCTCGGAATCGATGAGCGTTTGTCCCTTGGCTAATGGCAATCGTGACCCAAAGGCGCCGAACGCCAGCAGGAATAAGACAAACCACCGCGCTGTCACATCGAGATTCTCTCGGCTCAAAGTAAGACTCTCCTGGTAAACAATAGCGAAGACCGGTTCCGCGGCCACCCTGGCACTCAAACTCGACTTCCTGGCGTTCAACTGCGGGAACCGTAAGTATGGGACTTCTGGCGCAGCAACACTGGTCAGAATTGATCGTTTTCTGCCAGCACGCAGGATTCTACGCTATGCGCTTCGACGAGACTCGCTCGGGACGGCTTCCGAAAATCTCGAACTGAAATCTTAAACTGAAGCTCTCGAAATCAAAAAAAGGCGCGGCTCCCAGAGCCGCGCCCCCTATCAAATCAGCTACACGAGTTGCTTACTTGCGCCGCAACGCCGCGTGCGATCGAGCCACTGGCCGCATCATCGACATGTGCGACTGCACTGCTGCGGCACCCTGCGTCGGAGGACTCTGCAGCTCGAAGGTTCCGAGAGCCACCTGATTAGAATCGCCCTCGACAAAAACAACCGTTGAACCGTCGACGACGTAGTACTCCAGGTTTAATGTGCCAATCGAAGTATTGATGTTGGGGACCGATATCGAGCCGCGTCCGTCCACCGGCGAATCCGGCGTGTACGTGCCCGACAAGGTCACGGGGTTCAACGGAGCAGTGAGGTCATTTTCGTCCAATATACCGGTCATGTTCGGCGATACCGTCGCACCCAGCGCATTAAACTGCGCAATGTCATCGACCTCGTTGCCGTTGGTACCGCTGAGGTTGAATCCGTATCCTTCCGACGCAGCGAATGATGTCGCGCTTTGAGTGTAGGCGGCGCCTTGCGTCAGTCCAAGGCTATCGATCTCCAGCAACTGAATTCCGCCACTGGAGGGATACGCGGCGAATATGAAATTGTTCAAGCTGCCATTGCTGAAACCGCTCAACGACAGTGCGCACCGTCCCGCAGTTAGCACGCACGGACCGGTAACATTGGGCTCCGAGCCGGTATTGCCGGCATCGTTGAAGTCTTCTATCCCGGTCAGGGTGGTGCCACTCACACTGAGGAGTCCCCCCGCGACGAAAGGACCGCCGCCAGAGTCGAAGCCTCCCAAGGTGTACGCCAGCGTACCCGCTGGAATCGAAGTCTGTTGCGTGAAAGCGTCGCCCGCCAGCACCGCCCCGCTGTCGGTTTCGATCAGCTTCAGATGAGTTGAATCTACCACCCAGAAGTCAAAGCCCAGGCTGCCGAACGCGCTGCCCGTCGTCAGTGTAGCCGTCCCTGCAGTCGTGCTTCCCGAGTTCAGCACCACTGACCCCGTAAGCGCAAGATCGGTGAGGTTAGCGGAACTGCCGTTCTCATTGAAATCTTGTGTGCCCGCGGTAATGGTGCCGGAGCCATCCAGCGTCAAACCTCCCACCGAACCAACCGCAAACTGGCTCGTCGCATCCGTGCCCGTAAGCGAGAAAGCGAGCGCACTGAGGGAAGCTTGCGTGGCGCTGCCCTGCGCGTCAATCGTGCCGCTGCCGCTCCCAGAACTGTCAAAGCGAGTAATCAGCCCGTGGCTGGTCGTAGTCAGGACGAAATCAAGGCCAAACGTCCCTTCCGCAGTCTTCAGCGAGCCCGTGCCCCGGCCATCCTTGCCGATGCTGTATGTGCTCGTACTCAAGGCCTGCCCCGTAAACACCCCGCCAATATTGGGGTCGTTGATGTCAACCGTGCCCCCCGTGATGTTGCCGCCGCCGTCCGCCGTAATGGTCCCCACAATCGCAAAAAAGGACGACGTGTTCTGGCTCACATTGGCATCCGTTCCCGAGATCGAGATCACGTAAGTGCCGTTCAAACTGCTGTTGCTGAAACTTCCACCCGGAGGCGGAACGACCGTAGTCGAACTGCCGCCGCAGCCGGCCGCAAAAAGAATACTGGAGATCGCAGCGAAAGCCACCAGCAGGCGTCCGGCACACTTAGTAGAGGCAAGGGGATTCATGAGACACTCCTGTGTTTCTTTCTTAAGATGCGCTAACCCGCATTGTAAGGGAAAGTTTCGCGAAAAATAATTGGCGGCCCGGTTTCCTCATCCAACACGCGGCATCCGGTTTCGCAACTTGAGTCACTCCAATTACCAATTCCCTATCATCTTGCCGCTCAACAGAGTAGAATCTCGTCCGTCGAAAGCGGGAGACGATTTGCCTTCCTTTGGCGAAAAACTGAAGCAGGAACGCGAGCAGCGCAAGATCACACTGGAGCAGATCTCCATCTCCACCAAGATCGGCACCCGCATGCTGCAGGCGCTGGAAGAGGATAGGTTCAACCAGTTGCCCGGCGGCATCTTTAATAAGGGCTTTGTCCGCGCCTATGCCCGCTGCGTCGGCCTCGACGAAGATCAGACCGTTGCCGAATACCTCGAAGCTTCCGGCGATGCCCCGCCCGCTTCCACCGAAATCGCTCCCCGTGAAGACGGAGGACGCGATAGCGCCGCCCGCGAAGATGCCGAGACCATCAGCCGCCTCGAAGCCATTTCCGACTCTCCCCGCCGACAAATGCCTTGGGGCCTGTTCGCCGCGCTCTTGCTCCTCATCGCTCTCGCCCTCTCCCTCTGGAGTCATCGCCGCCGCGAACAAGCCCGAGAAACGGTTCGAGAGTCGGTTCGAACCACCTCCCCTATAGACACAACGACCACCGCGGTTCCACCGCCCGTCTCACCCGCGTCCGATGCCGTGCCGGACAAAGCAGTCTCAGACCGGCCAGCCTTAGATAAGAATGCCAGTCCTTCTGCTCCCACGACCGCCGCGACCACGACCACGACTGCGCCAGCCGCAACTGTTGCCCCCAATCCTCAGAACTTGGCTCCCGCCCCTTCCGCCGCCCCCGGCGAGTTCTCCATCGACGTTCATTGCCGCGAAGAATCCTGGGTTTTGGTCACCATCGATGGCAAAACCCTGCCCTCGGAGATTCTCTACCCCGGCAGCCAGCGTAACCTCCGGGCACGAAGGCAGATCATCGTCAAAACCGGAAACGCCGGCGGCGTCGACTTTCGCTTCAATGGAACGAAAATTGACTCCTCCGGGCAATTGGGAGAGGTCAAGACCCTCACTTTTGGCCCTCAGGGCCTGTTACCCAATGCCCCGGCACTACCCGCGACGCCTTAGCTTGCCTCTTTCTTTTCTTCCATTTACCACCTGACTTCCACCATTCACCACCGCTTGCCGCCCACTCAGTGTCAGATCCCTTCGTCACCCGCCAATTCCGTTGCTTTCGGACGGTCATCTCTGATACCGTTTTATGGAACACTAAGCCAAACCCCAGAGCCCTTCGCTTCATTGCCCCCCTTTTATCGGAAGCATAGGCTCGACAGTTACCTTGAGGAGATACCAGCTTGCCAGCAACCAATCGTTTCCTGTTTACCTCGGAATCCGTAACCGAAGGACATCCCGACAAAATCGCCGACCAGATTTCCGACGCCATCCTCGACGCCTGCCTGCGGGAAGATCCCAACAGCCGCGTCGCCTGCGAAACCTTGACCTGCACCGGCCTGGTCGTTATCGCCGGCGAGATCACCACCAAAGCTTACGTCGACTTTCAGAACCTGGTCCGCGGCGTGGTCCAGTCGATCGGCTACGATAATGCCATCTACGGCTTCGATTCCAACACCTGCGCCGTCATCTCCAGCATCAATAAGCAATCCGGCGACATCGCCATGGGCGTCGATACTGGCGGCGCTGGCGACCAGGGAATGATGTTCGGCTTCGCCTGCAACGAAACTCCCGAACTCATGCCTCTTCCCATTTCCCTCGCCCACAAACTCACTTTGAAGCTTTCTGAAGTCCGCAAGAATGGTACCTGCCCTTACTTGCGGCCCGATGGCAAATCGCAAGTCACCGTCGAATACGACGCCCAACACAAAGTAAAGCGCGTCGATGCCGTTGTCGTATCCACTCAGCATTCTGAAACCGTCGCCAACGATGAATTGCGCTCTGACATCCTCAAGCACGTGATTCAGGCCGTCATTCCCGCTCACCTGCTCGACGAAGACACTAAGTACCACATCAATCCCACCGGCCGTTTCGTCATCGGCGGACCCATGGGCGATTCCGGTCTCACCGGACGCAAGATCATCGTCGATACTTACGGCGGCATGGGACGTCACGGTGGCGGCGCCTTCAGCGGCAAAGATCCGACCAAAGTCGATCGTTCCGCCGCCTACATGGCCCGCTACATCGCCAAGAACATCGTCGCCGCCGGTTTGGCCGATCGCTGCGAAGTCCAGCTCGCTTACGCCATCGGAGTTGCCGATCCCGTCAGCGTCCTGGTCGATACCTTCGGCACCGAGAAGATTGATGCCAGTCTGATTCCAGATCTGGTGCGGGCCAATTTCAAGCTCAAGCCGCGCGAGATCATCGAGACCCTTAACTTGCGCCGTCCCATCTACCGCAAGACGGCTGCCTATGGACACTTCGGCCGCAATGACCCGGATTTCACCTGGGAAGCGACCGACAAAGCCGCCAAACTGGCTTCGGATGCCGGCTTGAAGCGGGAAACGGCGGGCGCAAGAAAATAGCTTTTACACCACCGGGAAAGCGCTGTTCGCCACTCGCGGTTCGCGATTCGCTTTGCGATTCGCCAACCGAGAAAACCGAACGGCGAATCTGCAGCGTACAAGCCGCATGGAGATTCATTCAGCGTCATTATCGTCGGAATTAGGAGAAAAATGGCTACAACATCGATCAGCAGCGACGTGAAAGGTTTTGAACTGGCCGATCTGGGCAAGAAACGCATTGAGTGGGCCAACCAGTCGATGAAGGTTCTACAGATTATCCGCAAGGAATTTATCAAGAACCAGCCCCTCAAAGGCATCCGGGTTTCGGCCTGCCTGCACGTCACCGCCGAGACCGCGAACTTAATGATCGCGCTGCGAGACGGCGGCGCTGACGTGACCTTGTGCGCGTCCAACCCGCTCTCCACCCAGGATGATGTGGCCGCCAGCCTCGTCCGCGACTACAGCATCCCCGTCTTCGCCATCAAAGGCGAAGACAACGAAAGCTACTATTCCCACATCATGGCCGCCGTCGATCATAAGCCGCAGTTCACCATGGACGACGGTGCCGACCTGGTCAACGTCCTCCACACCAAGCGCAAGGCGGAGTTGGGCAACGTAATTGGCGGTACCGAAGAGACCACGACGGGCGTCATTCGCCTCCGCGCCATGGCCAAGGAAGGCGTGCTCGGATATCCCATCATCGCCGTCAACGACGCCGACACCAAACACCTCTTTGACAATCGCTACGGCACCGGACAATCCACAATTGATGGCATCATTCGCGCCACCAATTTCCTGTTGGCGGGTTCGAAATTCGTGGTCGCCGGCTACGGCTGGTGCGGCCGAGGCCTGGCTTCGCGCGCCCGCGGCGCCGGCGCCGAAGTCATCGTCACCGAAATCGATCCTACCAAAGCCCTGGAGGCTGTGATGGACGGCTTCCGCGTCATGAGCATGGAAGAGGCCGCCAAACTCGGCGACGTCTTCTGCACCGTCACCGGCAACAAGAACGTGCTCGCCAAGCAGCACTTCGAGCTCATGAAGGACGGGGCCATCATTTCCAACTCCGGCCACTTCAACGTGGAGATCGACATCCCGTCGCTCGAAAAACTGTCCTCCTCGAAGCGCACCACTCGCGACTTTGTCGAGGAATACACCATGAAAGACGGTCGCCGCATCAACCTCCTCGGCGAAGGCCGCCTCATCAACCTGGCCGCCGCCGAAGGTCATCCTGCTTCGGTCATGGATATGAGTTTCGCCGACCAAGCCCTTTCCTGCGAGTACATGGTCAAAAACCACGCCTCGCTCGAAAAGAAGGTCTATACGGTTCCCGTCGACCTCGATAAGCGCGTTGCCAAGCTCAAGCTCGAGTCGCTCGGAATCAAGATCGATCGGCTGACCTCCGAACAGGAAGAGTACTTGGCCAGTTGGAACGAAGGAACCTAGAAGACCGTCGTTCAGTCGTCAGCTTTCNNCACCGCTCGGACACCCGTTCAGGGGCATGCCTGCCCCCCTTAAAGTTCCCTGCCGCTTGTGCCGATAAGCTCATTGGAGGAATTGCGCGTGCCGGTGAACTCCAAAGTGCTGCTGGTCGAGGATAGCAAGTTTCTGCGCCTGGCCAACGAACGCGCCCTCTCCAAAGTCGGCTACCTCGTGAGCACTGCCGGCGATGGCGAAGAAGCCTTGCAAGTCGCCAGCGACAAGCTACCCGACATCATCCTGCTCGACATGCTGCTGCCGAAACTGAGCGGGCCCGACGTTCTGAAAGCGCTCAAAGCGAATCCCGCCACCGCGAATATTCCGGTCGTCGTGCTCTCCAGCCTGTCCCAGAAAAACGAAGAAAAACTCCTCAACGAAGGCGCTACCGCCTACTTCGAGAAATCCGCACTCGAACTCGACAAAAACTCCGATCGCCTCGCGGCCACCGTCGAAACCGTGCTGCGCCAAGTCAGCCAACAAAGAAAGTCCGCCCACGCCGCTAGCTGACAAACCCCTCGTCCCACCCGGTGTGTCGCGAACACTCCCGTCCGCGAAAAGCCTGCGCCCTCGTGGCACTCTTCGACCAGTTACCGCTGCTCCATCCGAGTGCTGGTTCAGAAGTTGCATGGCCGGGAAACTCGAAATCGATTCCCGGCGCTGCTTTCTCCATACCGCCGGCCTCTATCGCACTGCGTGGAACGTCCGCGCCGCCTTGGCTCGCCCTTTCTCCCGAGCCACTGCGAAGCACGACGAGGTGGAACCGGTGACTTGAAATGGCACGGCGTAGTAAGTGTTAGGAGAGTTTGTGTTCGTGTCCCCTCCACCGCTGTTGTCGTCGAGAATGCCGGCACACGCACTGTTGGTGATGGTGTTCTGCGTTACCGAGTTTCCGTTTCCGGTAGCCGCAATCCCCGCGTTCACCCCGCAGGACGCGTCCAAATGGATCGCCGATTCGGCCGTATTGAAGATCGTATTCTTGCTGATCGTATTGCCGTTGGTGCAGACATCGATGGCATCGTTGATCGCGCTGCCAAAAATCCGGTTGCCAGTGACCGTAACTCCGTCTCCGTAGTTCGGACTGCTGGCGCCATCCGCCTTCAACGCGATGGGACTTGGGCTGTTCACCACCGTGTTGCCTCCCACCGTGGTTCCGCTGTTCTCCGCCGTATCGTAGAGAAGGATCCCCGCCGAACCTGGATTCGAGTTGTCGATCACAGTATTGCCCGTGAGCGTGCCCTTGGCTCCCAAGCCAAGCTGGATGCCGTTCTGAACCGGCGCGCCGGCAACCAGGCCCGAGCCTTGGATGTAATTCGTAGTAAGCGTCAGCTTCGTGCCCGCATCGTTTCCCGTGACGCCATTGGTGTTGTAGTTGTGCACGGACGTGCCTCCGATGGCGACGGTGGACGAACCCGTCGATGTCTGCACAAAGATCGCCTCCCCGCCCGTCTGACAAACGCCCAGGGTGTCTCCCGGCACCTCGTTTTGCACCGTTACGTGACCTAACGTGCCCGAAGCATTCTGAAACAGTATGCCCCGCAAATCCAGAGCGCACCCGCTGATGCCGTTTCCCGTTCCGTCGACGGTGATATTGCTGATCAGGACCGTGCCGGCAAACGGACCCTGCACTAGTATCTGGGCAGCAATCGGATTTCCCCCATTATCGAAGTCCGTCGCATTTTGCACCAAGCCGCTCGCCGGCGGCTTGATCACGACCGCATTCTGGTTCGAGATTAGAATCCCTTCGAGAATCAACTGTTGGTTAATCACCACCTGTTCGGGATACGTGCCGGGACAGACAAATACAGTCGTGCCGGGGGGAGACGAGTTCACCGCTTGTTGAATCGTGGGAAAATGCGCCAGGTTCTTGTAACTGCAGGTGCCCACGAGAATCTTGTCATATTCCGCAAAGGCCTGTCCCCTGAAGGTTACGAGCGTGGCCAAGGCCAGGCAAAGAAGCGTGAAACGACGATCGATGTTCATTGACATCCCTCCGGCTCCGATGATTTTTTTGCGACTTTCTTGTTGTGTGATTCGCCTTTGAAAATCGCAGCACGTTGTTCGCGCCCACTGGCTGCGCCAAAATAACAAGCTGCCTGACTAGTGAGGGAATTCCGCGTTGACCCCAACAGTGTCACGCATTGTGACCCCAATCGCGAATCGCGTCAATGTGAAAGAGTTTTCATCCCATCTCCGGACGCAGCGCCCTCCCGGCTCCATTGGCCTACGTGGAATGAATCGTCGCCGGAGCCCTGAGCGGTCTCATCGACCGTCCCCTGGCGGGAGGCTCAGCCGTTCAACTGTACCCCAAATTCAGCGCTCCATCTCTCCCTGCCCTTTACGCTTTTCCGTTGATCTTCGCCCACCACCAGCGCACCCCTACAAAAAGAAAACGCCAATCCTGAAAAAACTCAGGCGGCTTCCCCTCGAAAGCATGGCCGATGAATTGGAAAATCCATCCCATCAGGAACAGACCCAGCCCATACAACCACAGGCGATGGTAGAAAACGCTCGCTACGAAAACGGCGATCGAAAGCAGGATTGTAGGAATCCCAAGCGTGTGAAACGCCCGGTTGACGGGATGCTGATGACTGGAACTATATTGCGCGATCCACTGCTGGCTAGTGCGTCCGCCCGACACGCCCAGCATCATACCACGCTTGCCCACTCCGACTTGTCAGGCGGAATTGTCACAAATTTGGTGTGATGACTCGCACTTAGCCGACACGGAGTTTCGCCTACACTCTTCCCTAATCGGTCTGCTGCGGTTCATTCGCGGGAAATGTGCATGTTTTTCCCCGGCGTGAAATCGCAATCTGCGGGCGCTCGCCAGTACCGCGGCTTCACCGGCCGCGTGGCCCCTGCGCTGCGGCCAACTGAAGGTTGAGGAGTCGTGAGGCTATGAACATCGTGACCCAATTTGCGGCAGCGGACGATTACGATCGCGACTTATATTTTCAGGCGATGTTCGAGGGCGCGGCCATCGGCATCGGAATCTGCACCCTCGATGGCCGCATTCTGGAAGCAAATCCGGCCCTCGGCAGAATCCTCGGCTATAGCCCGCCCGAGTTGGCCGGGGCGCACCCCAGAGATCTCTTTGCCGAAACTGATCCAGCCGTTCATGCCCAACTCCTGCCCGACGTTCATCTCCCCTGGAACGTCGAAGCCGACGGCGATTTTTATCCCTACAATTTTTCGCCCGACGAACGCTGGCTGGGCAAGTTGCTCCGCGGCGAGCGCGACTCCATCGAAGTCGAAAAACGCTACCGGCGCAAGGATGGCTCCCAACTCTGGGGACATCTGACCGTTTCGCTGGCGCGGGATGCACGCCGGGAACCCGCCTTTCTGATCGCAATGCTGGCCGACGCCACCGAGCGCAAGCGCGTGGACGAGCATATGCGCGAAGCCGAGAAGATGGAAGTAATCGGACGCCTCGCGGGCGGGATTGCCCACGACTTCAATAATCTGCTCACCGGAATTCTGCTGTATTGCGATCTGTTAAGCGCCGGATTGGAAAAGAAACGGCTGGGGACGCAACGTTCCAACCAGGAACATCCGGAGAATGGATCCGTATCAAGCGCGGACCTTGGGCCCGACGAACTCTGCCAGCACGTTGAAGAAGTGCGCCTGGCGGGCGAGCAGGGCGCGGCGCTCACCCACCAACTGTTGGCCATCGCCCGCAAACAGGCGGCGGAACCGCGCCCGGTCTTGCTCAACGAAGTTGTGACCTCCACCGAAAATCTGTTGCGGCGTTTGCTGGGCGAGCAGATCGAACTGGTGCTCTTGCTGGATCCAGAGCTCGACGGGCCCCACGGCATGGTCCTCGCCGACCCGCCCCAGTTGCGCCAGATTCTCATGAACCTGGCCCTCAACGCGCGTGATGCCATGCCCACAAAAATCACGCTCGGCACTCGGCCGTCCGACTTTCCCGCCGAAGTTCCCCGTAGCACGCGGCGAGCCATCCTGCTGGCCGTAAAGGACAACGGTCATGGGATGGATGCGGCGACCCAGGCGCACCTGTTCGAGCCCTTCTTCACCACCAAAAATCCGGGACAGGGCACCGGACTCGGACTGGCCACCGTGGAGCGCATCGTCAGCTCAGCCGGCGGGACAATCGAAGTTCGCAGCCAGCCCGGACTCGGCACTTCCATTGACGTACTTTTCCCCGCGATCGAAGTCCTCAGCGAAGTTCCCAGCGAGGATCTTAGCGAACTTCATGTCGAAGATCATAACCAGAGTTCCCGCGCCAACGCGCCTTCATGCCCATCCCCGATAGCCGCGTCCGCGCCGGAGATGTGTCCGAACGCAGTCAACGTTGGGTTTGCCGCCAGCCGCAAAACCATTCTGCTCGCGGATGACCATGTCGCGGCCCGCAAGTCCATGCACGACGTCCTCCTCCATGCCGGCCACCATATCCTCGCCGTCGGCACCGGGCAGGAGGCACTGCAGGCTTTCGCGGAACTTGACGGCGCCGTTGATCTGCTCATCACCGACTGTGTCATGCCCGGTATGAACGGACCGGAACTGGCCGAAACCCTGCGTCGCCAGAAACCCGGTCTGAAGGTTCTTCTCATCTCCGGATACGAACAGCGGCCCGTGGGATTCCCCGCGGGTACCCTGGCGCTGATTCGAAAACCATTCTCTCGAAGCACGTTCTTGGAACGCGTCATCGAAATCATGCAAAGCCCCTGACGGCGCTTTCCGATTCTGTTCCGCGCCGTCGCCGCTTGCGGCGTTTCAGAAACAGAGTATCCCGGTCCCCTCACTCGGAATATTTTTCGCCATGGAGATGACTGATGTTTAATGCGTCGACCGCTGTAGTCCTCACTCGCAGTCTTGGCCACACGCCCCAGATTGAAGGCGCTAACTTCCTCAACCTCTTGATTGTCGACGATGACCGCGCCATCCGCGAGTCCTGCCAGGAGGTAGCCCAGTCGCTCGGATTCAACACCCGGGTGGCCGAGTCCGCCGAACACGCCTACCGCCTGCTCGATACCTCGACCGCGGATGCCGTGCTGCTGGACTTGCGGCAACCCGCCGCCGGCGGCATGGAAGCGCTGCATGCCATCCGAAAGCACCGCGCCGACGCCCTCGTGATTGTAGTCACCGGCAATGGAACCGTGCAGTCGGCTGTCCAGGCCATGAAGGATGGTGCCTACGACTACATCACCAAGCCTTTCAGCATGGAAGAACTGCGCTTGCTGCTCGAACGCGTGGCCGGACACCTGCGCCTGAAGACCGAGAGCCGGATGCTACGGGAGTCGATCAAATCACGCCAGGGCTTCGGCAACTTGGTTGGCCGCGCCCCGGAAATGGAAAAGCTCTATCGCATCATCGCCAAAGCCGGCCAGAGCTCCCATCCCGTGTTGATCCTGGGGGAAAGCGGAACCGGCAAGGAACTCGTGGCCAAGTCGATCCACCTCGCCGGCATGTTCCGCGGCAAGCCCTTCATTCCGGTCGACTGCGGTTCGCTGGTCCCAACCCTCATTGAGAGCGAACTCTTCGGTCACGTTCGCGGAGCCTTCACCGGCGCCACCAATCCAAAAGAGGGATTGCTCGCCATCGCCGATGGTGGCACCGTATTTCTCGACGAGATTGGCGAATTGCCCGTCGACTTGCAGGCCAAGCTGCTGCGCGCGATTCAGGAAAAAGAAATACGTCCCGTGGGCAGCGTGAAACGCGTTCCCATCAACGTCCGCATTCTCGCGGCCACCAATCGTGACTTGGAGCGCGCCGTCGCCGAGGGTACCTTCCGCCGCGATCTCTTTTTTCGCCTGAACGTGCTCACTCTGCGCCTTCCCGCATTGCGCGAGCGCAGGCAGGATATCCCGCTTCTGGTGGCGCATATTCTGGAGCGCATTGGCCGCGATGCCGGCATGGAAAAAACGATTTCGGACGAGGCCTTGAAAGCCCTGCTCCGTTACGATTGGCCCGGCAACGTCCGCGAACTCGAAAACTCCCTGGAACGCGCTTGCGCCCTCAGTAGCGCCCACCAGATTCAACTCCGCGATCTTCCCACCCAGATCTACAGCGCGCCCATCGAGTTAATCGGCATCAGTACCCCCGCCAATGGCATCGTGCCCATGGCCGAACTCGAGAAACAGACCATCCTCAGCGCCCTCACCCAGGTCAACGGAGACAAGATGCTGGCGGCGCGGTTGCTGGGCATTGGCAAGACCACCTTATACCGCAAGTTGAAGGAGTACGAGTCCCGAAGCGCCGCGGTTTGAAAACCCCTCGCGTCAGGATTCCGTTTTATCAATCTTGTTGAGGGCCTTGTCGAATAACTCGGGAAGAGCCGGGCTTCCCGTCGTCGAAATCTCCAGAAGGGCGAATCAGCTCTCGATCGAGCGCGCCTTCGCCAGCGCGAACCCTCGACTGATCTCCCATAACACTTCGTCCCGAAACTGCGCGTCGCCACCGGTGCCCATGCCAGAACGGGAGTTTATGCAAAGAACGGCTCATAACTCGTTGTTTTTCAGCCGGAGAAAGTGGCCCGACAGTTGCGAGAGCATTCAACATGATCCTCTTTGTAACCCCCAGCGAGCGAGCATCAGAGTGTGCCGCGGCGCTGCGAGAGGCTACCGGCGAAACCGTCACCGTGGCGGAAGGCCTGGCCCGGGCCACCCTATGCTTGCGCGCGGAAAACTTCGGGACCGTAGTGCTCGATCAGTATCTGGTTGAAACCGAACCGGATGAAGCCGGGTCCACGCTCCAGCATATGGGCAGCGCCATCTTGGTGCAGGTCAATCTGGCCATCAGTGGAATGGAGCGCTTGGTGCGGGACGTGCAAGCGGCGGTGCAGCGCCGTCAGCGTGACGAAATGAGAGCGCGGCAGGCGGCCATCGACAAGTTGCAGGGCGAACTGAATGGCACCGTCACAGCCCTGCTGTTGTCCAGTGAACTGGCTCTGCAAACTCCGGAATTGCCGGCGGGCGCGATGGAGAAACTGGCATTGGTCTACAAACTGGTTCAGAGATTGCGCAAGCAATTGGAAAACTCCGGAACCATGGAAAAGTGCAGACAGGCCGTTGCGCCTTGACCGCCGGTTTGCCTCAATTCCGTGTCACGTCGGCGCGCGCCTCATTCCGACGCGAGGAACTCGCGCTGATTTCTTTGCAGGCGAATTGCAATGCTGGAATTTCTTAGTCCGTTGTTTTCTTCCGATTTCATGCCCCACGGCTTCTGTTACCTGTGGAATCCGCGTATGGTCTGGCTGCATGTTATTGCGGATGGCCTGATCGCCCTGTCGTATTACTGCATCCCCGTCATTCTCGTCTATTTCACCCGGAAGCATCCCGATCGCCCCTTCAACCGCGTTTTCTGGATGTTTGGAGCCTTCATTCTGGCCTGCGGCACCACCCACTTGCTGGAAGTCTGGAACGTCTGGCATGGCAGCTACCTGCTGGCAGGCGTGGTGAAAGCCTTTACCGCGGCGGTTTCCGTGCTCACGGCGGTAACGCTCGTCGCTTGGGCTCCAAAAGTGATTTCGCTGCCTGGCCGAATTCATCTGCAGGGAAAAAATGTCGAACTGCAGTCGGAGATTGTCGAGCGTAAGCGCGCGGCAGCAGCCTTGAAAGAGAGCCTCGCCGCCACCGAGCGCGCGCTCCAGGATCTGGCCGATATAAAGTTTGCCTTGGATCAGCACGCTATTGTGGCGGTCACCGACCTTCATGGCACGATTACCTATGTCAACCGGAGATTCACTGCCGTCAATCAATATTCCAGCGAGGAAGCGATTGGCCAGAACTACAGAATCATGAATTCTGGCTACCATCCCAAGCAATTCTTCCAGCAGATGTATGAAACCATCGCGCACGGCCAGGTTTGGCATGGCGAGATCAGGAACCGGGCCAAAGACGGCTCGATTTTCTGGGTCGATGCGACCATCGTTCCCCTGCTCGACGCCGCCCGCCAGCCGCGGCAGTACGTCACCATCCGCACCAACATCACGCAGCGCAAGCGCATGGAGCGTTCCCTGCGATTGTTGAGCGACTGCAACCAGTCGCTGGCGCAAGCCACCGATGAAGCCAGCCTGCTGCGGCAGGTCTGCGACCTGGTCGTGAACGTCGGCGGCTACCGCATGGCCTGGGTCGGGTACGCGGGACACGACCCGAAAATGAAGGTGCCCGTGGTGGCGCACAGCGGATTGGAGACGAGCTACCTCGACGCCGCAAAGCTCACGTGGGCCGACCAGGAGCGTGGACGGGGACCTGCCGGCACTGCCATCCGCACCGGGTTCCCCGCGCTGTGCCGCGATATCACTTCCGATCCCCTGTTTGCTCCATGGCGCGAGCAGGCCCTGCAGCAAGGCTACCGTTCTTGTCTGGCTTTGCCTCTCCACAACGGCGACGAAGTCCTGGGAGCGATTTCGATCTACGCCACCGACACGGGAGCCTTTGACGATACCGAGCAACGCCTTCTGGAAGAGCTCTCCACCAGTCTCAGCTTCGGAATCGTGGCCCTTCGGGCCCTGGCCGAGCGCAGACGAGGCGAGGAAACGCGGGACCGGCTGGCGGCCGTAGTCGAGTCCTCCGATGACGCCATCATCAGCAAGTCCCTCGACGGCAAGGTGACCGCCTGGAATTCCGGCGCGGAGAAGGTATTCGGTTATACCGCGGCTGAGTCGCTGGGCAAGTCGCTCGACCGGCTGTTGCCCCCGGAACATCCGAACGAAGAGTCCGAGATCCTGACGCGTGTCACGCGCGGCGAACGGATCAACCATTTCGAAACCACGCGGCTGCGGAAGGATGGCCAACGCATTCATATTTCGGCCACCATCTCGCCCGTGAAGGACCGCAGCGGCGCGATTGTCGGAGTGGCAAAAATCGCGCGCGACATCACCGAACGCAAGCAGACCGACGAAGCTCGCGAACGGCTGGCCGCCGCGGTGGAATGCTCCGACGATGCCATTATCAGCAAAACAATGGACGGAATGATCAGTTCCTGGAATCCGGGAGCCGAGAAATTGTTCGGTTACACTGCCGCCGAGGTTATGGGCAAGCCGCTGTTGCTGCTGCTCCCGCCCGATCGCGCCGCTGAGGAAAACGACACTTTGGAGTGCCTGCGCCAAGGCCGGAGTGTCACCAACCTTGAAACCGTCAGGGTTCGGAAAGACGGCCTTCACATTGACGTTTCGGTGACGATCTCGCCCATTCGGGACCGCGCCGGTTCGATTGTCGGCGCTTCCAAGATCGCACGCGACATCACCGAGCGCAAGCGCGTGCTGGAGGCCTTGCGCCAGAGCGAAGAACGGTTTCAGGCCATCGCCAACGGCATCCCTCAACTTGCCTGGATGGCCGAGGCCGATGGATCCGTCTTCTGGTTCAACCAGCGCTGGTACGACTACACCGGAACCACCCTCGAACAGTCCAGGGATTGGTCGTGGCGGAACGTGCACGATCCCAACTTCCTACCCCAGGTACTGGAGCGTTGGCAGGGCGCGATTGACGCCGGGATCCCCTTTGAGATGGAGTTCCCGCTGCGTGGAGGAGACGGACACTTTCGCGTCTTCCTCACCCAGGTTATGCCCGTGAAAGATGCCGAAGGCTCCGTCACCCGCTGGTTCGGCACCAACACCGACATCACCGAATGGAAAGAAGCGGAGAAGCGACTGGCCCTCCAGGCCGAAGAACTGGCGCGCTCGCGGGTTGCCTTGGAATCGCAGACACTCCTGCTCCAGTCCGTGCTTGACAGCATTTCGGAAGGCTTGGTGGTCGCCGACCATCGAGAAAATCTCGTGATCTGGAATCCGGCAGCGGCAAAAATCATCGGCATGGGCGCCACCACTCTCCCCAGCTCCGGCTGGCCTGCGCACTACGGCTTGTTCCTGTCCGATGCCGTGACCCCTTTGGCGCCGGAGCAGGATCCGCTCACCCGCGCCCTCCACGGCGAGGTGTGCACCGCGCAGTTGTTTGTGCGTAATCCGAAAATTCCTGCCGGAGTTTGGATCGAGGCCAGCGCCAGCCCATTGAAAGACAAAAGTGGAGCCGAACACGGCGGCGTCTGCGCTTTTCGCGACATCACCGAGCGCAAAAAAATTGAGGCCCAGATTCGGCATTTGAATGACGAACTCGAAATCCGAGTGCTGGAGCGCACCGTCCAACTGGAAGCCGCCAACCAGGAACTGGAAGCCTTTAGCTACTCCGTATCGCACGACTTGCGCGCCCCCCTGCGCCATATCAGCGGCTTTTCCCAGATGCTGACCGAGGAATTCGGCCCCACTCTTGACCCCGGCGCCCGTGACTACCTCGATCGCATCCAGGCCGGGACGCTGAGAATGGGGCTGCTGTTGGATGAACTCCTGAACCTGGCCCGCCTCGGCCGTCATGCCCTGCATCCGCAGCCCACTCAGTTGAACTCCGTGGTCGCCGAAGTATTGGCGATCCTGCAGCCGGAAACCGCCGGCCGCCAAGTCGATTGGATCATCGCCGATCTGCCCCTCGTGGATTGCGATGCGGTGCTGGTCCAGCAGGTCTTTCAAAACCTGCTGGTGAACGCCCTCAAGTTCACCCGCCCCCGCCCTCGCGCCGTCATTGAAATCAGCTGCGAATTCGCTCCTCCGGAAGCCCCTGATGGTCCGCTGGTATTCATGGTCCGCGACAACGGCGTCGGTTTCAACATGAAATATGCGGACAAATTATTTGGCGTGTTCCAGAGGTTACACCGCACCAAAGATTTTGAAGGCACCGGCATCGGCTTGGCGACCGTGCAGCGCATCATCCACAAGCACGGAGGCCGGCTGTGGGCGGAAGCGGAACAGGACGTCGGCGCAGCCTTCTATTTCACTCTTGGTGTTGGAAAGCAAACCGCAACCAAAGGCAAAGGCGTCACGGCTGGAGGCCGCTCATGAACACTGAAGCCATCGACATCCTAATGGTGGAAGACGACCAGAACGATATCGACCTGGCGCTGCATACGCTCCGGCGCGAGAAGCTGGCGAATTATATTTTCGTGGCGCGCGATGGCGAGGAGGCTCTGGACTTTATCTTCTGTCGCGAAGCATTCGCGCAGCGCTCCTTCGATCGTCCCCCCAAGGTCGTGCTGCTGGACCTGAAATTGCCCAAAGTCGATGGCATGGAGGTGCTCAAACAGATCAAGGGCGATGCCCGCACAAAAACCATCCCGGTCGTCGTCATGACGTCGTCGAAAGAAGAACGGGATCTGGTTGCCAGCTACCATCGAGGAGCGAACAGTTATATCCAGAAGCCCGTCGACTTTGACAAGTTCCGGGAGACGGTCAAGACCATCGGATTGTATTGGCTCCTCATCAATCAGCCACCCGCGGTGGAGAGTTTCGAGCCTCTGGAGGGCGCGGCCGATGCCCGCAGCTGATTCTCCTCCGTATCAACCCGTCCCCCTGCGCGTACTGCACATCGAGGATAACGAGATGGACGCAGAGCTCGTGGCTCAGGCTCTGCGAAAAGGCGAGATCCTCTTCACCGTTACCGTGGTACACACGGAAGCCGCGTTTGAGCGGGAACTGCGCTCGCAGCCCCCCGACGTAGTCCTCGCCGACTACAATTTGCCGCAGTGGAAGGGCATCGAGGCCCTGGATACGCTGCGCCGCGACGGTTTGGATATTCCGTTGATTCTGGTATCAGGTGCGCTCGGCGATGTAACTGCCGTAGAGTGCATCAAGCGCGGCGCCACCGACTACGTGCTCAAGGATGGACTGGCGCGGCTGCCCGAAGCCGTGCGTCGCGCCTTGCGGGAGAAACAGGCGCTTGATTTGCGCCGCCTGGCCGAAGAGGATCTCGCGCGGAAGGTCGTCGAACTGGCTCGCTCCAACGCCGAGCTCGAACAATTCGCCTATATCGCATCGCACGATCTGCAGGAACCCCTGCGCATGGTGGCAGCCTACACCCAATTGCTCGCCGAACGCTATCGCGGCAAACTCGACGAGAACGCCGACAAGTTCATCGCCTACGCTTGCGAGGGAGCACTGCGCATGCAGACCCTCGTCCACGATCTCCTGGCCTTCTCCCGCGTAGGCCGGAATTGTTCCGCCTGCGCTCCCGTCGATTGCAACGCGGTGCTCCAGGATGTGCTGCACACTCTCGGCCCCGCTCTCGCCGAGACCGGCGCGATCGTCAGCCATGATGCTCTGCCGGTCGTGTGGGCGGACCGCTCCCAGATGCTCCAGGTATTCCAGAATCTGATCGGCAACGCCATCAAGTTCCGGGGCACGGAAACACCCGCGATCTCGGTGCGCGCCGAAAAATCGGGGGAACATTGGTCCTTCAGCGTGACCGACAACGGGATTGGCATCGCGCCCCAGGGCCGGGAAAGCATCTTTGTTGTCTTCCAGCGCCTCCACACTCGGTCCGAGTATCCGGGCAACGGAATCGGTCTCGCCATCTGTAAAAAGATCATCGAGCACTGCGGCGGAAAGATCTGGGTCGAGGCCCAGTCTGGCCATGGTTCTATTTTCAAGTTCACCCTGCCCTGCTCCGGTCCTGCGGATAAGCACGCAACCGCTCCTGGCGCCTAGCCTCCGGAGCGAACTGCCGAGTTCGCGACTTCTCACCGCTGGTTTTCACCGTCGGTCAGAAACGGCAATCCTCTTATCCGGCCCGAACAATCTCCGCCTTCATGACCCGCAAGTCATTCCCGATTCGTTTACAAATCTCTGCACTTACGTTTCGCAAGGGTGTTGTCACTCCGCGTTCTTCTCTACAAGGAACGGAGGTTTGCCATGAGGCACCGAACGACACTGTTTTACGTGGATGACAATCCCAAATCCAGCCGGTTATTGACCAGCGTTCTTGAGGAATGCGGATTCCGCGTGATTGCCAGAAACAACCCCATCGAAGCGCTCGCGCAATGCCAGAGTACCTGCTTTGATCTGGCGCTCCTTGATTACGAAATGCCTTTGATGTCGGGTTCACGGTTAGCCCGGGAAATAAAACTTCTCGTGCCCGACGTTCCCGTGGTCCTGATCTCAGGACGCGCGTCGCTACCCCCTGCGGAACTGGCCTTCGTGGACGCCCACTTCGGGTTTGGAACGGCATTGGACGATCTTCTTTGGACCTTACGGACACTGGGGGAGCCGAAACTGGGGCGGATGCCGGACCAACGTTCCGTCGAACGCCCCCTGGCGCAATGGGCGGACTCGACGTAACCGAGCCGTATCTTGCTGTGGGGACGGGGTTTGCCCCCGTCCCCGCGCTGGCGTGGACCGGTTTCCATGCCCTGAGCCTCACTGATCGCAAGAAAACTCTTTCCCGGGCACCGTCGCACACCCTAAACTACAGCCAGGCAGGACGAGGGTAACTCCCAACCCTCGCATCCCGGGAGTTCTGTGCGCGTTCTGGTGACGGCTGACACCTTCAGCGGAGTCTGGACTTACTCGCGCGAACTCGTCTCCGGCCTGGTTACCCAGGGAGCCCAAGTCACTCTCGTCAGCTTTGGAGAAATTCCACTTCCCCATCAGACTGCCTGGATGGACGGCCTCCACGGACTCGAATATCATCCCACCGCATTTCGTCTCGACTGGATGCAGGAAGGAGAACAGGACTTCCACGCGGCCGAGGATTATCTGTGCGCCGTGGTTCGCGACACGCGTCCTGATTTTCTGCACTTGAATCAACTGAGTTTTGGGGCGCTGCCCGTCGCCACCCCCCGGCTCGTGGTCGCCCACGGCGACGTGATCACCTGGTGGCTAAGCATCCATGGACACGAACCGGCCGCGTCCTCTTGGCTGAAATGGTATCGCCAGACTATCGTCGCCGGTTTGAAGCGTGCCGAGGCCGTAGTTACCACTTCGCGCTGGATGGAAGAAATGCTGTCCCTGGCCTACGGAGACGATTTTGAGTCCTGCGTCATTCCACCCGGACGCAACCCGATCTATTTCAATCCGTTCGTAACCAAGGAAGAATCGGTGCTGGCCATCGGACGGCTTTGGGATTCGGGAAAGCAAGTTGCCCTGCTGACCCAGCACACGCATGGTCTTCCCGTCTGCATCGTCGGAGCCGACAACCCGATTCCCGCCCCGCCCGTGCCTATCCGCGCCGACGTGCGCGTCTCCACCGGCGAGCACGAAATTAAGGTAAAGGGTGCGCAGACCGAAGCGCAATTGCGCTCGCTCTATAGCAGGTCAACGATTTTCGCGGCCACTTCACGCTACGAGCCTACCGGACTGGCGTCGATCGAAGCCGCATTCTCTCGCTGCGCCCTGGTGGCCAACGATATCGACGTCTACCGCGAACTCTGGGGCGACGCCGCCTTGTACTTCGAACGCAACAACGCGGCCAGCCTCAGCGAAGTTCTGTCGCAATTGGAAGAGGATCGCGAACTGGCGCGAATCTACGGCACGCGAGCCTATAATCGCGCCCGCGAACGTTTCACCGCCCGTCGAATGGTGGATGAGTATCTGCGCCTCTATCGCCGTCTGCGGACCTCCAGGACGGCAGTCGCCTAGGCGCCTTCTTCTCAGATGTGTGACCTCAGCCTGTTTTCATGCCACTCTCCGCGGCAAAGACCGTGACCGTAGTGCACACCGTCTGTTACTGAAGAGGGAGATCCGACCTTCGATTCTCACCAGAAAGATGCGTCGGGCCGATAGAGAGTGCAGGCGCCTCTCCGGTTGCCTGAAGAGGCGCCGCTTGCCAGGTCTCCGTAAGCGGGGCGAGCCCCACTTACGGCGGAAGAGACCACAGCAAGGACAAAGTGCGCTCTATATTATGAGGCCTGTGTCTTCTGCACCTGTTCTTTGCAAGACGCGATGCGAATCGCCTTGGCGAAAGGTTGGCTCAATGAATCAGCGCCATTGCTGTGGATACGAGAACCTGGAATCCTGCCTGCAGCAAACCGATACATGCCGCCAAAGCTGGTATTTCCCAGGGACAAAGCACAAAAAACCTTCGCCAGCTTATGTGCCAAAGGCGTAACTGTCAAGGGCAATCAAGCCAAAGGCGGTTGTCTTTTCGGCTAACCCAAACCGGCCGGGTGTGCATTCTCTTACTCATATTTGCTCGTCATCTTTATCATCTTTATCTTTAAGAAGGTGTTCTCCCAATATAGGCGTTCTCTTACAGAAGCGTCCCGGCAGTACAGAACCATACTGACGAACGCTCTGGTTCTCCCGCGAGAGTTCGCCCCCGCAACCGTCCTGCCACGCATGCTATACTTTTGAAGCATCTTTTCTGTGCCTTAAGAGAAGACGGAGGACAGTATCGACAAACGTTTTATCCGCATGAATGAGCGTATCCGGGCGCGGGAAGTTCGCGTTATCGGTGACGAAGGCGAGCAGATTGGCGTCATGCCTCCTTTCGAAGCGCTCAAGATGGCCCGCGAAAGAAACCTCGATCTCGTGGAGATTTCCCCAACCGCGCAACCTCCGGTTTGCCGCATCATGGACTATGGGAAATTCCTCTACCAGAACGAAAAACGCGAGCGCGAAGCCAAGAAAAAGCAGAAGGTCATTACCGTAAAAGAAGTTAAGTTTCGTATCAATGTGGACGATCACGACTACGAAACCAAAAAGAATCACGTGCTGCGCTTCCTCGATGAAGGAGACAAAGTCAAAGCGACGATCTTCTTCCGAGGCCGCGAAATGACCCGCCAAAGCCTGGGTCGACAGATTCTGGAGCGTCTGATCAAGGATATCGCCGACCGGGGACTGGTCGAGTTCAGACCCCGCCAGGAAGGCAATACCCTGCACCTGATACTGGCGCCAAATAAAAAGGAAGGCGGAGCCAAGGAAAAGCCGTCCGCTCCTAAGCAAGCGGCTCCACCCGCCGCCCCGCGAGGCGGCGCGCAAACCGCATAGTAAACTCGTTCAGTTCTCGACTGTCGTTGACTGAGAACCGGGAACTGAGAACTGAGAACCGATCTTTATGCCTAAACTGAAAACTCACAAGGGCGCTGCCAAGCGCTTCAAGAAAACCGGTACGGGAAAAATCAAGCGTCACAAGGCGAACCTGCGCCACATCCTGACTTCCAAGGCGAAGAAGCGCAAAAAGAAGCTGGGCGACTCCGTCTTAGTCAGCGACGCCGATTACAAAAAAGTGATGCGGATGATCCCCTACTAGCGCCACCGATTCGACGGACGTCCTCGTCCGTCCTTAACCAGTCTGCGGATTGAGATTTCCCGCAGCAGCGCGTGAAGAGGTCGGGCTTCGCAAATCCCTCAGGGTAGAAGCCTCCTTACCTCCAGCCGCTAATCGAAGTAGCAACGAAAAAAGGAGATCAGCAATGCCTCGTGTAAAACGCGGAACCAAACGCCGCGCCAAGCGCAAGAAGATTCTTGAACGCGCGAGTGGATATTTCCTAACTAAATCCAAACTTTACCGCTCCGCCAAGGAAGCCGTCGATCGCGCCCTGAAGTTTGCCTACTCCGGCCGCAAGCAGAAGAAGCGCCAGTACCGCTCCATCTGGATCGTCCGCATCGGAGCCGCCGCCCGCCTGCATGGCATCAACTACAACCAGTTCATCAGTGGACTCAAGAAGGCCGGCGTCGAACTCGACCGCAAAATCCTCGCGGATTTAGCCGTCAACGATCCTGCGGGATTTGGCAGTTTGGCGGAGCAGGCAAAGAAGGCAAACGCCGCCGCAACGGCCTAGCTTTCAGCCGTCAATTCACAGCGCTCAGTCCTAAGGAAAACGTCTGTCCTCCTGAGCGAAGCGAAGGACCTATGTATTTCGACTGCGCCACCAGAATGCACAGGTCCTTCGTTCGCTCAGGAGGACACCTCTTTTGAAAATTACTCGGGAATATGCCCTACACCGTTCCCAAACTAACCGACTTCTCGACGGCCGCGCTCGACAACGCCGCACGAGAACTTCTGTCTGCGCTCAAACAGGAATCAGAGGCCGTCGCCTCCGAAAACGACTGGAAGGCGTTTCGCGATCGCTGGATGGCCCGTAAGAACGGCATCCTCACCCAACTTAACGATCTTTGGCTGAAAGCCTCACCCGGACCGGGCAAGCGCGAAGTCGGCCAGCGCGTCAACGAACTCAAAACAAAAATCGAGCCGACGGTCGATGCAACTCTCGCCCGTATTCAGAGCGCGGCCTCATCGGGCAAGCTCGCTGGCGAGCGTCTCGACATCACCCTCCCCGGCATTCGCCGCCCCCTCGGCGCCGAGCATCCCATCATCAAGACCATGAACGAGATCGTTGGCGTTTTCCGCAATCTCGGCTACTCCGTCGAAGAAGGCCCCGAAATTGAAACCGACTACTACAACTTCGAAGCCTTGAACTTTCCGCCCAACCATCCTGCCCGCGACACCCAGGACACGCTCTTCATTGCCGGGCAGGATTCGAAGCCGCCGCGTGACCGCCTGCTGCTTCGCACCCACACGTCGCCCGTCCAGATCCGCACCATGCAGAAGACGAAGCCTCCGGTCCGCGTCGTCTGTCCCGGAAAAGTTCACCGCAACGACGCACCCGACGCCACCCACTCACCCATCTTTCACCAGGTCGAAGGTCTTGCCGTCGACACCAACATCACCTTCTGCGATCTGAAGGGCACGCTCGACCACGCCATGAAGGCGCTCTTCGGATCGAGCGTGAAGACGCGCTTCTACCCGTCGTTCTTTCCGTTTACCGAGCCCAGCGCCGACGTGCAGATCAGTTGCATCTTCTGCGACGGCAAGGGCGTGCGCGACGGCGCTCCCTGCCGCAACTGCAAGGCCAGCGGATGGATCGAACTGCTCGGCTGCGGCATGGTCGATCCCAACGTCTACGGCTTCGTCGATTACGACGCGACCAGAGTCTCCGGCTTCGCCTTCGGCATGGGCGTCGAACGAATCGCAATTCTCAAGTATGGAGTCGATGACATTCAGCTTTTCTTCCAGGGCGATATTAGGTTCCTGGAGCAGTTTGGTTAATGGCGCATCGCTGTTCGCCCTTCGCTGTTCACCCGGCCTACGTGGCGAACTGCGAACCGCGAACCGCCAACGACGAACATGAAACTTTCTCCTCACTGGCTGCGCGACTTCGTTGACCTTCCCGTCGACTACACTCGTCTCGCCAACGAACTCACCCTCGCGGGCGTTGCCGTCGAAGGCATCTCCGGCGAAGGCGACAGTACCGTTTTCGAGATGGAGATCACCACCAACCGTCCCGACGCCATGAACCACTACGGCGTCGCGCGCGAGGCTTCCGCGCTCTACGACTTACCCCTGAAACCAATCGAGCCGAGACTGCCGCTGCCGCAAGGCAAAACCGACGTGACCATCGATATTCAGGAACCCGACCTCTGCCCGCGCTTCACTGCCCGTGAAATTCGCGGCGTCACCATCAAGCCTTCGCCACCACATATCGCCGGTCGTCTCCAGTTGCTCGATCAGCGCCCCATCAGCAACGCCGTCGATGCCACCAACTACGTGCTGTGGGAGACCGGCAAGCCCACCCACGTCTTCGATCTCGATCTGCTCGAAGGTGGCCGTCTCATCATTCGCAAAGCCCGCGCCGGCGAGACCCTCAAGACGCTCGATGGCGTGGAGCGCAAGCTCTCCCCCGATGATCTGGTCGTCGCCGATGCCAAAAAGCCAGTCGGCCTCGCCGGCGTCATGGGCGGGTTCGATAGCATGATTACCGAACACACGAAAAACATCCTGATCGAATCCGCCTGGTGGGATCCGGTCACCGTGCGCCGCATGTCGAAGCGTCACGGCCTCCACACCGATGCCTCGCACCGCTTCGAGCGCGGAGCCGATTTCGAATCCACCATCCCTTCCACCAATCGCGTCGCCGAACTCATTCTCGCTTCCGGCGGCGGCACCCTCATCGGCGAAGTAACCGACGTCGTTGCCCGCCAGCTCGATCTCGCTCCCGTGGAACTCGATCTGCGCGAAGCGCATCGCATCCTCGGCGAAAAGCTCAGCCCGCTCGAGATCAGCCGCATCCTAACCCGTCTCGGATTCACCATGCTTCCCGGCGGCGAAGATACCTACCTCGTCCACATCCCCAGCTGGCGTCTCGACATCGAGCGCGAAATCGACATCATCGAAGAACTCGCGCGCCTCCACGGCTACGATAAATTCCCCAACACCCTTCCCGCCTACAGTGGCGAAGTCCGTGACGTGCCCGATGCCCTGAAAGACGCACGGCTGCGCTCAACGCTCCTCGCGCTCGGCTACAACGAGACTATTTCTCTCACGTTTATTTCGAAAGACGACGCCCGGCGCTTCTCCCCTGCCCCCGAGCTCGACCTCGCCAATCCCTTGAGCGACGAGGCTTCCGCCATGCGCACCTCCATGCTTCCCGGCATGATCAACATGCTCGCCTACAATCTCAATCGCGGCACCGACAACGTCCGCTTGTTCGAAGCCGGAAACGTGTTTGAAGCGGGGCCAGATTCGAAAGCCTTGCAGCTGAAACGCATTGCCCTCGGCGCCACCGGCAATGTCGATCCCGACGTAGTCCGCGGTCTGACCGCGGCAGCAGCCTCGCGTCCGCTTTCATTCTTCGACCTCAAGGGCGACATCGATGCCCTGCTCGCGCCCTTCAGCCAATGGACGCTCTACTACGACGCCCAAACCGCCGGCTACTACCACCCCGGACGCTCCGCCCGCGCCGTGCTCGATGGCGCCACCGTCGCCCAGTTTGGACAGATTCATCCCGACCTGGCCGCCGCCCGCAAACTGCGTCAGGATGTCTTTCTCGCCGAACTCTATCTCGACCGCCTCTTTCAGCACGACCTGCTTCAGGTTCGTTATGATGCGCTGCCCCGCTTCCCGGCCGTCGAGCGCGACTTCTCCTTCGCATTCGACGACGGCGTGGAGTTCGAGACAATTCACCAGAGCATCAGCGGATTGGGCATCGCCGAGCTGCGCAGTTTCGTCCCAGTAGAAATTTTCCGCGGCGAAAAAGTTGCCGCGGGCAAGTATTCGATCCTGATGCGAGTCAAGCTCCAGTCCAGAGAGCGCACCCTGCGCGACGATGAAGTAGCGAGGTGTTCAGCCCAGATCACGAAGGCGCTGGAGGGGCTCGGCGGAACCCAGCGGACATAGCCTCTC
The DNA here is from genome assembly GCA_003134435.1 of Acidobacteriaceae bacterium. Taxonomy (GTDB): domain Bacteria; phylum Acidobacteriota; class Terriglobia; order Terriglobales; family Acidobacteriaceae; genus Acidiflorens. The sequence goes on along the minus strand of PLBE01000217.1, from coordinate 43,520 downwards.
CCTGGCCCACGCCAAGCATAAGCGGACCAGTCAACTTTCGAGTCCGTTTGCCGCGAGCGGAAGTGAAGACGACCGTTTAGCGATTGGCCATGGTTCGGATCGTTCCCAATCCGAGCAGCCGTGCGTCGGCCGTCACGAGAGTGAGGTCTAGGACCTCGGCGGTCGCAGCTAGAATGCGGTCGGCGGGATCCTGATGCATGGAGAGCCGCCTTGCGACCAATGCGATCTCGTGGGTAAGCGGAGCTTCGCGCGTGCCGGCAGTGGCCCGCGCCAGCCAATCCGAAAGGTCTCCTTCAATCTCGAATCTGCCTTTGTAGTACAGCGTTAGCGCCTCATAGGTGCTCATAGGCGAGAGCCAAAGTTCGTTATCCTGGTCTTTGAGCTGAACCAAAACTCGTCTCCCAATCCGTCTGGGTTCGCTCAAACTCCACAACCAGATGTGCGTATCGAGTAAGAGTCTCAATCGCGCAAAACCTCCCACTCATCCTCATCGGTTGCTGGAGAGACGATGTCCCCCGTTATCTTCATCGTGTCTTTCATCGATCCGATCCAGGCCTTACGATCCTCGACCGCTGTCGGCGGAACGACTTCGGCCACTGGCTTGCCAAACCGCGTGATTCGAATCGGCCTTTTCGTAGCGCGGACGTGTTCCAGCACAGCCAGACACTTAGCTTTGAATTCCGAAATGGCAATTTCCTGCATATGGTTCCCTACTGGTCATTCTAACATACTATGGTCAGACTATTTGACTGTTCCACGAATCGGCGCAAGATGTAGCGGCAAGAGCGAGACTTAACGCAAAGTTTTCCGGCCCTTGCCTTTTCTCCGTGCCTGCGTGTCTCCGTTGTGAAATCGATTTGTGCTAGCCTTACTTTCAGCTTTACCGAAAAATGACCCAGCTTTCGCCTCATCCCAAACATTTTCTCTCCGATAAGGTCGAACATTTCACCGAGTCCGTCATCCGCGAGATGACCCGCCAGGCCATGCAACATAACGCCGTCAATCTGGCGCAGGGATTTCCCGATTTCTCCGCCCCCGCCGAAATCAAACGCGCCGCCCAGGAAGCCATCGCCGCCGACATCAACCAGTACGCCATCACCTGGGGAGCGAAGAGCCTCCGCTCCGCCATCGCCCGCCAGATGCGCGAGTGGCAGGGCATCGAGGTTGATCCGGAAAAAGAAATCGTAGTGTGCTGCGGCTCCACCGAAGCCATGATCGCCACTTTGCTCGCCGTCTGCAATAAAGGCGACGAGGTCGTGGTCTTTGAGCCCTTCTACGAGAACTACGGGCCCGACTCGATTCTCAGCGGAGCCAAGCCGCGTTTCGTCAGCTTGCGTCCTCCGCAGGTTGCCGGAGCCGAGTGGACATTCGACGAGCAGGAACTGCGCGAAGCCTTTCAGCATCAGACCGCCACCCATCACACCAAAGCCATCATCCTCAACACCCCCAACAACCCGACCGGCAAGGTCTTTACCCGAAGAGAGCTCGAACTCATTCGTGACCTCTGCGTCGAATACAACGTACTCGCCATCACCGACGAAATCTACGAGCACATTCTCTACGACGGATCGGAACACATCTCCATGGCTCGGCTCGACGGCATGCGCGATCGCACCATCACCATCAATGGCCTCTCCAAAAGCTACAGCGTCACCGGATGGCGCGTCGGTTGGGCCGTTGCGCCTCCGGCGATCACGAATGCGATCCGCAAGGTGCACGACTTTCTGACCGTGGGTGCGCCCGCGCCCTTGCAGGAAGCGGGAGCGGCGGCATTGAGCCTGCCCGCCAGTTACTACCGCGAACTCGCCGAGCGCTACCGCACCCGGCGCGATCATCTCATCCCGGCACTGGAGAAAGCCGGATTCCGCTGCTATCTGCCGCGAGGCGCATATTACGTGATGACCGATATCAGCGCCTTCGGCTTCGCCAACGACGTGGAGTTCGCCGCCCATCTCGTCAAGGACATCGGCATTGCCTGCGTGCCAGGATCAAGTTTCTACAAGCATCCAAAAGACGGATCCCAACAGGTACGTTTCGCCTTCTGCAAGAAGCCTGAGACACTGGACGAAGCGGCAACACGGTTGGCAAAACTCGCGCTCGGCTAAAACGACCGACTGGAGGACGCACTCATTACCCGATCCTCCAATCCATACCGAAACCGTAACTGACTTCTGGCGAATTCCACAGCCAACTGCGCTATACTTCGCCTCAACGCTCAATTTATTTCCGAAAGCGAGTTCCCATGTCCGTGAAAACCGTGGAAGAGGTATCTGCCGAGGTTCCGGCTGAAGATTTTCAGGCGCTGGAAGCCAAAGTTTATCGCACTATTGAGTTGTACAAGGCCGCCAAAGAAGCGCGAGCGACGGCCGAGCGCGATGCCAAGCGGCTGCGGGAGCAACTCGAGGAGCGCGAGGAAGAAAACGAAGCCATGCGCCGCGAATTGGTCCAACTGCGCAAGGATCGCGAAGACATCCGCGCCCGCGTCGAAAAAATGTTGGGCCAGATGGAAAGCTTGACCCACGAGCAGGCGGCCAGCTGAACCAGCACCCCGCCAACGATGGCTGCGCCCCTTCGTCCGGTGCTTCTTCGTCTGGCAGCAAACTGGCGGAAACTGATCCGCCGAGGAGTGACATGGCCACTGCAAGCAAACAGCTTCCGACTGACACCGCCAACGCCCCTGGCAGCGTGCGCGTCGAAATCTTCGACCAGGTCTATAACCTGCGCGGCTCCGACGCCAGCTATATTCTCAAACTCGCCGAGTATGTAGACAGCAAAATGCGCGCCGTGTCCGAACAGACGGCTACCGTCGATTCCGTGCGACTGGCGGTGCTCGCCGCACTGAATATCGCGGATGAATTTCATTTGCTGAAGCGCCGCCTCGAACTTCCTTCGCCCGAAGCCCAGCAGCGCACCAGCAAGCTGGCCAGTGCACTGGATGAGATCCTCGAAGACACCCGCCGCACCGGCTGAAGCCCAGCCCCAAGCTGGATAGCTTGCGTCGCCGCTGCCACGCTTCGCTACCATGTCAAAGCCTTATCGTCGCCCGGCCAATCGATCGTAACTTCGCGTCCATCTTCGCAAGACCACCACAGCCCCTGTCCTAGCAAACCTTCTGCCAACTATTTTCCATTTTCCTCTTGCGAATCTCCCCGTTGTTTCCTAGCATCCAAGGTGAAGGCCGACCTGCAAGGTTGGTGATGGTGGCAACCGATTTTTGAACCAATGCCGAATGAACGGGGACTCGACTCGCAAAAAGATCCTGTGTGCTACGTTCCGCCATGCGGAAAAGCCTAATGGGTCGCGGCGGGTTCCCACCGTCTGAGACGGGTTCATTCTCGGCCCACCACACGGCACAGCGGGTCGGCCTGCTTTTTAACCTCAGCTCTTAGCTTGCTATCCCGAGCGGAGGACCTGCTTCTTGCCCGCAGCAATTTCACCTTGTTTCGCTGAGTTCGCAGACTGCCGCACTACCCAAGATCCTGGACAGGAATTGCAACGACTGAGGACCAAGGACTGACGACTGACGACTGACGACTGTTCCCTGCTAGACTCTCTCTGGTACTCAACACAGCATTGGAGCATCCAAACTAGCGTGTTCCCACGACTTTTTCACATTGGCAGTTTCTTCCTCCCCACCTACGGCGTCCTGGTCGCCTCCGGCGTCCTCATCGGGCTTTGGATCAGCGTCCGCAATTCCGAGAAGCAGGGCATCAACGGAGACGATGCCTGGAATCTCGGCATTCTCGTCGTTCTCGCCGGCATTATCGGCGCCAAGATCCTCTACATCGTCAACGACTGGAGTTCCTACGCCAACAACTGGCGCGAGATTTTCAGCCTGAACACTCTCCAAGCGGGAGGCGTATTCTCCGGCGGACTGATTGCCGCCCTCGTCATGGCGGCCTGGTACATGCGCCGCCATCACATGCCCGTCCTCCGCACCTGCGACGGCTTCGCTCCCGGATTGGCCTTCGGCCACGTCCTCGGACGCTTCGGTTGTTTCTCGGCGGGCTGCTGTTACGGCAAACCTACGAATCACTTCTGGGGCGTCATCTTCACTAATCCTCTCGCCAATTCCGTCAGTGGCACTCCCCTCGGCGTCAGGATTGAACCAACCCAGCTGATCGAAGCCGCCGCGGAGTTTTTCAACTTCCTGCTCCTGACCTGGCTCCTTGGACGCAAGAAATTTGATGGCCAGGTCTGGGGCAGCTTCATGATCCTGTACGGCATCGAGCGTTACTTCATCGAGTTCCTGCGCGACGATCCCGGACGCGGCGAAGTCTTCTCCGGGCTCATGACTGGAACCCAGTTCATATCGATTTTGCTCGTCGTCGGCGGCGGATTAATCTGGTGGCTCAAAAGCAGCTCGCAGTCTTCAACCGTCACTACATAGAAATTCAGTCTCAACCTCCATCCGCGGATTCTCCTTGCACTTGCCGCCCGGATGCTGAATCCTGAATGCTCCATGCTCGACTACCCCCTCACTCTCGCCGCCTCCCCTGAGGACGCCGACCAGCGCCTTGATCAATATCTCGCCCTGAAGTTGCCCGAAGTCAGCCGCTCTCGCCTTCAGCAACTTATCGCCAAGGGCGAGGTGCTGGTGAATCAGACCGCCGCCAAGGCTTCGCTGCGGCTGAAGGGAGATGAGCGCATCACTGTTACCGGACCGCCCCACGCTCCGCCGCTGCGCGCTATTGCCGAAGAGATTGCGCTCGACATCGTCTACGAAGACGACGATCTCGCGATCGTCAATAAACCCGCCGGCATGATGGTCCATGCCGGTGCCGGAGCCACCGACGACGCGCGCAACCGCGGCACCCTCGTCAATGCCCTGCTCCATCATTTTGGAAAACTCTCCGCCGTCGGCGGCGACCTGCGTCCCGGAATCGTGCATCGCCTCGATCGCGCCACCAGCGGCCTGATGGTGGTGGCCAAGAACGATGAATCCCATCGTCGTCTGGCCAAACAGTTCAGCAGCCGCGAGGTGCACAAGACTTATCTCGCCCTCGTCCACGGCTGGCCAAAACAGGATCGTGGCACCATTCAAAGCGCCATCAGCCGCCATTCCCAGCGCCGCACCCGGATGACCACCAGGGGCTTTGGCGGTCGCGAGGCCGTGACCCATTACGCCGTCCAAAGAAACATCGACTCACCCTATGGCAAGTTCGCCCTCCTCGAACTTAAAATCGAAACTGGCCGCACCCACCAGATTCGCGTCCACATGTCGTCCCTTGGACATCCAGTGGTGGGCGACGCCCTCTACGGCGCGCCCGGTGAACTGCGCTCCCAATCCAACAAACGCCGCTCCGCCGGCATGCCCGCAATCTTGACCCTCGATCGTAATTTCCTGCATTCAGCCGCGCTCGAATTCACCCATCCCCGAACCCGGGAAGCGCTCCGTTTCTCCCGCCCGCTACCCGAGCAACTCGAGACTCTCCTCAACAGCCTCGAAAACGCCCGCCCGGAAGGTCCACGCCACCAACCTGCGTCCGACAAACTCTCCTAGAAACACTCCTTACTCCGGAGATTTCCTTCATGATTCGGATCGGCCGCACCCTCACGCTATAATAAAAGCATCAATTCCGAGCCAATCGTCCTGATGAAATCACGCATTCTCGTGCTTCTGGTCGCCTTCCTCGTGCTGCCTGGCTCGCTCCTCAGCCAGACCGCGCCGCTTGCTTCCGCTCCCTCATCGACACAGAATCCGCCCGCTAAAACGACCGCTCCTCCCGACGACAAAACGCCGCCTGCTGCCCAAACTCCGCCCCCAGCGGCGGCTTCGCCCAACTCGAATTCCGATGAAACCATCCAGACCTTCCGCAACGTCGTCAACGAAGTTCGCGTGGTCTTTACCGTCACCGACCGGCACGGCCGCTACATCAAGGATCTCAAGGGCGATGCCTTCAGGGTGTTTGACAATGCCAAGCTCGCGCAACTCCGAAGCTTCCGCAGCGAGACCGATCTTCCCCTTCAGGTTGGCTTACTGGTCGATGCCAGCAACTCCGTGCGCGACCGCTTCAAATTCGAGCAGGAAGCGGCCATCGAGTTTCTGAATGCCATCATCCGCCCCAAGTATGACAAGGCGTTCGTCGTCGGCTTTGATGCCACTCCTGAAGTCACTCAGGATTTCACCGATAGCACCGAAGGGCTGTCCGCCGGCATCCGGATGCTGCGCGCCGGCGGCGGTACCGCCATGTATGACGCTCTTTACTTCGCCTGCCGCGACAAGCTTCTCAAGCAGGAGCAGGTCGGACCCGTCCGCCGCGCCATCATTCTGCTCAGCGACGGCGAAGACAACCTCAGCCACGTCACCCGCGAAGAAGCCATCGACATGGCCGAACGCGCCGAGGTCATCGTCTACACCATCAGCACCAATATCAGCGGTATGAAGGGCAAAGGCGACAAAGTGCTCGAACGTATCGCCGAAGCGACTGGGGGCCGCGCCTTCTTTCCCTTCCAGATGCGCGACGTGTCGGATGCCTTTCTTTCCATTCAGGAGGAACTCCGCAGCCAGTACGCCATCGCCTACAAGCCAGCCGATTTTGTCGCCGATGGACGCTACCGCACCATCGAAATCCTCACCCTCGATAGAAATCTGAAAGTTCGCACCCGCAAGGGATACTACGCTCCGAAACCGTAACTTCGCATTTCGACTTAGCGCAAACTCATGGCTGGCTACTCCGGAACTCCGCTGGCAAAAAAGCTCGGCATCAAAGATGACTTTCGCGCCGCCCTGCTCCACCTGCCCGGCGAGGTGAAATCCGAACTTCGCGGCGCGCTCGCGAAATGCCGCATCCACCGCATCGGCGACGCGAATCTCGATTTCATTTTCCTTTTTGTCAAATCGCGCGCCGCGCTGGAATCGGAACTGCTTCCCGCAGCCAAAACGCTGGCCCCTGCCGGCATGCTTTGGATCTCGTGGCCCAAAAAAAGCTCGGGCGTCGCCACCGACCTTACCGAAGATCACATTCGCCGCGCCGGTCTCGATGCCGGACTGGTCGACATAAAAGTCTGCGCCGTCACCGACGTCTGGTCGGGACTGAAATTCGTAATCCCACTCAAAAACCGTCCGCGTTAGTTCGCAGCCGGCAGCGGCGTATCCGCATCCACGAACGCCGTGAACACCGCACCCTGCTCAATCTCCGCATTCTTGCCATGCACGAAGATGCCCACCGGAACAACCGGTACCAACATCAATCCCACCGCTTTCCCGACCTTATCCTGTCCTTCCTTAGCGGCACTACCTCGCAGTTTCACCGAGACGTTGCCCGCTTGCAGCGAGTCCACCTGAAAAAATACTTCGCCCGGCGCACCCCCCATCCCCGTCTTGTCAACCTCAGTTACGGTTGCCACCGCAGGCGCTCCCTTCTTGACCAGAACCATGTCCCCGACCTTTAGATCCTCCGCCAGAGCCAGTGAAATCTTGTCACCCACCTCCGCCGTCTTTGAACTNNCGCCGCCGCCGACCCTCCATTCAGCGTGTAGACAGCAGAGGCAATCCGGCTGCGCCCTCCATAGGGCGAAATGGCAACGGCTTGCAGCGTGGTCGTTGCGTCAACCGTAATCGGACCGGTGTAACGGGTTGACGCCGCCGTAGGCGTCCAGCCATCCGTCGTGTAGTAAATCAACGCTCCCCGCGTTGCGTCCTTCATCTTTACCGTCACGCCTCCCGCGTAAGTGCCGGGTTTCACCGAAAACTTGGGCTTCGCCGCGTAACAGCGATAGCACTGCGGCGTCAGCGCTGCCTGCTGCGCGTTCTGCATCATCGCCTGGTTCGCCTGCTGCGAAGCCTGCATCATCTGGTCATTCGCCTGTTGCGTAGCCTGCTGCGCCGCCTGTTGCGCCATCTGCGCCGCCTGCATTCCGGCATCCTGCGCCAGCCCACTGGTAATCATCAGCGTTCCCAACCACGTCATCGCCAACCATCTCAAATGACTTCGCATAAGTGTTCTCCCTGTTCCGTTGGATGGCCTTACCCAAAGCCGGGGATGCCCTTATTCTGCCCCCCGGTCAAACCCACCTTATCAAACGCATAAACCCGCCGTTGTAAAGAATTGTGCCGCGACAGCCGCGCAACTTGTTTCCGAAAAACGGGTTTCCATGCAGTAGACGCGGTCACAGCGCAACCAGATCCGGGGGCGCTGCCCGCTCTAACCGAAAATCGAAAGGGGACAAGGAACATGAAACGCATGATTGCTGGAGTTCTATTACTGATCGGACTGGGCGCGGGAACGATGTTTGCCGAAGATGGTTGGCGCGATCGGCGCGACATCCGCCGCGACGAGTCCAGGATTGCCCGCGACCGCCGCGAACTGCGGCGCGATCTCTACTACGGAAACTACGCGGCTGCCCGCCATGAACGAAAAGAGCTACGCTACGAGTATCGCGATTTGAATCGCGACCGCCGTGACTTGTATTGGGACCGTCGCTAAGACGAGTCGACCATCCAAGCAAGTAACATAGCAGTCAAGAACTCTGCCACGTTAGTAAGACGTTAGTAACTTGATGGGATGCCGCAAGCCGAGTTCTATTGATCTATTCCTACGCTCGATTCACAGGTGAAGCGATGACAATACAAGTCAGGGTCCGGCTGGCCGCGCTGGTGGGAATCATGCTTTGCTGGTCGGCACATGCCCAGAACCAGGGCGTTCGAGTAGAAAGAGAACTCTTCGCGTCCGTGAACCAGTCGCGGCGGGCACAGGGTTTGCCTCCCCTGCGATGGGATGAATCTCTGGCCGCCGCCGCCCGCCGCCACGCCGAGGTCATGGCCGAACACCGTTCCGCGCAGCATGGCTTTCCCGGCGAACCCACCCTGTCGGCGCGCGTCAAGCAGACTGGCGCCCGTTTTGGCTGGCTCTCGGAAAACGTGGCTCAGGGCCCATCGCCCGAGTTTATCCACAACCAGTTCATGAAGTCCCCTCCTCATCGCGCCAACATTCTCGACCGCGACATGGATTCAATTGGAATAGGCGTCGTAGAACTGGGCGGACAGTTGTTCGCCGTGGAAGATCTTTCCCAGGCAAGATGATCCCGGGCAAGCGCTCCGCCTTGCTAAAAGCCGCCGATTCGCGTAACCGAGCGCGCCTGCATATCAGGAATGGCCCCGCACAGCCGCTCGCGTAGGCCATTCTCAAGTTGGAAGTCCCGATCTAGTGCTGGTCGTGGTGATCCATATCATGGTGATCCATGTCGTGGTGGTCGCCGCACTGCCGCTTCGCCTCTTCCAGTTCATGACGGCGCTTACGCGCCTGTTTACTGTCCTCGCCGTGACGTTGCACTGCGTCCCGCAACTTGTCTTCCGCCTGGTGAATGCGCCTATCGCATTTGTCGTCCGCGCGCGCCGGGGCTGAAGCGATTCCCAAACCTGTGATTGTCAGCAGTGCGACGCAAAGAATTCTCACTATCCGAGTCATGTTCTCTCCTTAATTTGATCCATTTCCAGCAGGACCCAACTCAAGCGTCGGCTGCATGCGGACGCATTCCCCGAGACTAGTCCCAGTCACACAGATAGCGCAAGCGTCCCCCACCGCTCAGACTCGACGCCCGTCGCTCCGCCAGCTACTGCCCGGTTCCTGTCAGTTTGATGACGGCCGGCCCCAACGGCGCGCTCTCCCCGACCGTCGCTGCTCCGCTGATCGTGCCCTTCACGTTGGGCGTAAAGGTCACGGCGAAGGTGCAACTCGCGGCCGCTGCGACCGTCGCGCCGCAAGGCGTTGTCCCCGAGGGCGCGGCGCTGAAGTCTCCACTCGCGACAATGTTCGAAATCGTCAGCGTCGCCCCTGAATCGTTGGTTAAAGTCACCGTCTGCGGCGCACTCGTCGTACCCACTGTCTGAGCCGCAAAAGTCAGACTGCTCGGCGACAATGCCACCGGTATCTCGCCCGTCCCCGATACTCCAACCACTTGCGGACTTCCAGCCCCCGACGTCACCACCGAGACTGCTCCCTTGATCGATCCCGTATCCGAGGGGCTGAAAGTCACCGACAGCGTGCACTTGGCGGACTTCGCCAGCACTCCTCCGCATGGTGACGGTCCGCTGCCCGCAGCCGTGAAGTTAGCGCTCCCGCTGATCGTATTGATAGTGATCGACCCCGAGCCCTTGTTTGTGACCGTGATCGTCGCGGGTGCGCTCGTCGCGCCAATCCCCGTCGCCGCGAAGGTCAACGAAGCCGGGCTGAAGCTCAGGGGCACTGTCGGGCCGCCCGTGGCCGTTCCCGCCAGTGCAACCACCTGCGGACTGAACGCCCCATTGGTCGTGAGCGCAAGTGCCCCCTTGATTGAGCCCTTGTACTGCGGCGCAAAGCTCACCGTAACCGTGCAACTCCCAGCCCCGCCCAGTGACGCCCCGCAAGTTCCGCCCGTAACCGAATAATCGCCGCTCGCGGCCGGGCTCAGGCTGATTGCCGACGCCTGCTGGTTCTTCACCGTCACCGTCAGGGACGAAGTTTGCCCCACCGCGGTGCTTGGAAAAGTCAGGCTCGTGGGACTCAATAACAGCGGAATCAACCCCGTCCCCGTCAGCTTTACCAGTTGCGGGCTGCTGCTGGCATTGTCGGCAAAAGTAAGTCCACCCGTAATCGCTCCAAGCGCGCTCGGATTGAACGTCACATTCACGGTGCAACTGCTGTTCGCCGCGAGAGAACTCGAACAGTTGTTGGTCTGCGCAAAATCGCCGCTCGCCGTAATCGAACTGATCGCCAGCGCTCCGCTCCCGGAGTTCGTGAGCTTCACCGCCTTTGAAGAGCTGCTCGTCCCAGCGGCCACATTGCCAAAGCTCAGACTCGTCGGACTCACACTGGCCGTCGGAGTTCCACCTCCGGTACCAATCAATACATAAAACGTGGACGGCACGTAGGGGCCGCAACCCGAAGTGTTGAAATTGCCGACCGCAACCTGGAACGCGCCGGCCGTGGCGATGTCACCCGCCGTCAACGGTATCGTGATCTGCGTCGCACTCACAAATGTGCCCACCGCCCGGTACAGGCCGTTGATGTATACGTAGGTGTTGTTCGTAAATCCCGTGCCGTTGATCGTGAGTGTGAATCCGGCGCCGCCGGCCGTAGCGCTCGGCGGACTCAGGCTGGTGATGGTCAGCGGCGTCGAGTTGACGTTGTAGTCCGCGGCCACCAGCACTTCGTCATTCACAGTCAGGTTCTGCGGGTTGGTCGTTCCTGAGAGGTCATAAACCCAGCCCGTTAACACCAGGCCCGCGGCCGGCGTCTCCGAGAAACTCAGCAGACTGCCTGCCGGATAATAACCATTCTCGGTTGATCCCGGCATTACGTTGATTGTCCCGGAACACGAACCTTCCAGCGCGTAATCGGCAACGTAGTAGTTGCCCGTGATATTTGCCGTGTACGTGGCCCCGCCGCTCGATGGCAAAGTCACGGTGTGGCTCTGCGCTCCGCTGTCGCTCCAGCTCGAAAAATCAAAATACGTGTTCGAACTCCACGGATACTGCGGTGAGTTAATGCTCAAACTGTGAGTGCTCGACGGAGTCCATGAAGAATCGTAAGGCAGCGCGAAATTCACCGGGGCGTACCAGAAACAGTAGTTCGGCGGCGCATTGCAGTAATCCACACTGACACCCACGTTCGATTCCACCGGATTCGTCGTCACCGTATAAACCGGAGAGCTGGTGAAGTAGGTCGTCAGATTAATCGTGCTGCCATCGTCCATCACATAAAAAGACTTTGGATTCGCCCCGATCCCGCCCGGCAGGTAGTACGGTGAATTAATGTAGTTGTAAAAATTCTGCCCTGCGCTCGGCACGGCCGTCAATGTCACCGGCTGCCGGATGATGTAGTACTGCCCCGAAAGCGGTGGATACGACAGCGGAGCCGGTGTCGGCGTGACCGTCCCCGTGCCCGCCGGCATAATCTGATTCACGTATGGAACCAGCTGAATGAAGTTCGCCGAATACACCGTGATCGCCGGAGCCGTGTGGGGCTGCGCCACTGTATTGTTACCGGGCGTAACCGTGATGGTGTGCGTTTCCACGCTCGAATCGTTCCAGCGTCCGTAAATGTAATTGACGCCGCCGAGCGTCTGCGGCCCCGATGGAACACTCAGACTGTGGTTCGAGTTCAGTTGCCAGGCGAAGGTTTGCGGCGTCGTAACGGTCGAGCCATCGACGATTACTTGCAGCCCTGGAGGATTGCTGGTCACCGTGACCTGCGTCGGCACCGCCCCATAAAGCCGCAGGATACCGTCAATGTCCCCCGCACTGTAGCCGTTTGGATTCGACAGCGGAATCCCCGCCGGGATCGATTCGATGCAAGGCTCCCCATTGCGCGAGAACGAGAACGCCGGATATTCCATCACCGACGCGTAATCGTAGGGTGTCAACTCCTGGTCGTTGTCCAGAAATTGGTCGAAGTTCGAGCGCGAAGCTTTGATGACCGCGTTGTAGTTGACGTTGACATAAATATTGCGGTCGGGACGCGACTGCTCGTGCCAGACCCCCAACGTGTGCCCCAGTTCATGCAGAATCGTCGCCACCGTGCAACTCGCCGAGCCGCCCACTGTTTGTTCGCCGCCCACCCGCCCTTCATAAGCCTCGCAGACTCCGCTGTAATTGTTGGGATCGAAATAGAAGTTCACGTAATCGGTCTCGCTGCCATGCTGCACCAGTTCGATCACTCCGGCAAACGTGTTGTTAAAGGCGGTAATGGCAGACCCCAGATTCGTCGTATCCCCGGAAGTCGGGTCGATGACATACGGAATCTGATAGACGCTCCCCACCTTCGGCCACAGATAGCTCGAGTAAGCCACTCCCAGGCTGTAATTCCCCGGGGCGTTCGGCGATTCTTCGACATGATCCAGCAGAATATCGCCCTGATACACGGCTTTGCCCTTGCCATGCTTCCCGGGAACCCAGTTGTAGGTGACCTTCAAACCACGCCAAATCCCGGTTCGTAGTTCCGGCTGCGGCGTCTGCCCCCGGAGGCTGGCTGCGATAAACAGAAAAAAAACAACAAACGTAGGCAGGGAAATGCGGCGGATACCGGTCACAGAACCTCCTGAGTCAGAGAAACTCTGGGTCACAGAACCTGCAATCAAAGAACCTCTGGGCTACGCAACCAACAATGGGGGGCACCGGGTCAACGGACGCGGTGGGGCGTCCAGCGTAGAGACAGTTTGGATTGGAAACAGGCCCCTGTCAAGGGCCTTCACCAGCCTCGAAGATCGCGTTCTGACGGGGCTTTGCCCGGTTCGGCAGCGCGAAAAACAGTGCAAAAGGCGTTGTCAAAACACGAGCCCAGGTTTGGAGGAGGCGCGGCCTTCAGTCGCGCCGCGAAAATCCTTGAAAACCAAGCCTTTAGCCGCGCGGCCCCAGCACTATCCTGGCCAACCCGGACGCTGCTCTTACATCGCCCGCCCACCTGGTGTTCGCCAGCTTGAAGAATTTGCTGCCCACCCACAAAAAACGCCGGGAATCTGAAATCAGATTCCCGGCGCTTCTTTGCTTCTTTCCTGACTTCTCTTGGTCGCACCTATTCTGACGGCCTTACCCTGTGTACCGTCTTAGCGCGTGCCAGTTCTCCTGGAATGGTGCATCCGCCAGCCGAATAAGCAACTGGGAATGGCACCGTGTAGTAAGTTTCACTGGAGTAACTATTGCCGCCCGTGGCGCTCCAATCGTCAAGAACGCCGGCACAAGCGCTTTCCAAAATGGTATTACTCAGGGCGTTATTGTTCTGCCCGGTGCCGCCGCAGGACGCGTCCAGATGCACGCCCGATTCAGCACTATTGAAAATCGTGTTTCCCGTGACTACGTTGCCGTTGCTGCAAACATCGATGGCGTCGAACGTCGGCGTCCCAAAGATTTTATTACCCGTAACCGTGACCCCGTTGTTAAGTTGTCCGGCTTGGCCGTTGGAGTACAGCCCGATCGGAATCTGACTGTTGCCGAGTATATTTCCCGTCACTGTGATCGACGAGTTCTCCTCCGCACCGTATAGCAAAATACTGGATGCTCCATACGTCGGACCTACATAAGAATTGTCGATCACCGTGTTCGTGGTGATTTTCCCCTTCGCTCCAAAACCCACTTCAATTCCGTTCTGAGCCGCATATCCCAGCCCAAGCGGTCCCGCTCCCTGAACGTAAGTGCCATTGACGTTCAGCGTCGTCCCCGCATACCGTCCCGTGATCCCGTTCCGGTTGTAGTTGTGAACAGAACTGTTCTCCACCGTCACCGTCGAGGTGTACCCGTTTCCAGTCTCGACGTAGATCGGGTCGCCCGTAAGACAACCACCTTGAACGTCGCCCAACAGTTGGTTGCGCACCGCAACGTGATTCACCGTGCCCGAAGCATTCTGAAACAGGATGCCGTCAAAATCGGGCGTACATGTGTTTAACAGCCCGTTCCCGGTTCCGTCTACCGTGAGATTGCTGATCGAAACCGTGGCGAACTGAACTAATATCTGCGCCGCAATGGGATCGCTATTCGACACATCCGTCGCGTTCTGAACTACTCCTCCGGCAGGAGGCAGAATCACGACCGCGTCCGAACTCAGGTTGCCCACGCCTTCGAGAGTCAAGTTCTTGCCGATCGTGACCTGCTCCGGATAAGTGCCCGGACAAATCTCGATGACGGTTCCCGCAGGGGAAGCCGTTACCGCAGCCTGGATCGTAACGTACGTGTGCAAAGGAGGGTTAGGAGGTGTGCATGAACCGACTTGAGCATAATGGGCTGCAAACGCTTGCCCGCTAAACGCGGCAAGCACGACGAGAGCGAGACAGGAAAATGCGAAACCACGAGTCAACTTCATTGATCTTCCTCCGGAAGGTATGGGTGATTGTTGAACTTCTCGAACTAGGGCCCATGGGGAAGTAAACCGCGCCAACTATAATCCGATGCAGCCTTCAATGCAACTCTTGTTTTGCACAGCTCAGTTACACGAACCCAATTCTTCCGAAGTCTCGCAGCACCTTCTCCCCATCCTGCTTCGAGTTACTAAGTGCCCGCCGGGTATGCACTAGCCCCAAGGAAGTAATCCGTATAAACGCAACAACGCCGGAAATCTAAAGTCCGATTTCCGGCGTTCTTAACTCTCGCACCCGACTCGTCGCGCTTTATCGCTTCGGGCTGAACTTGTTCCCCGCCTTCACCCGCGCCGGTCCTAAAGGAATCGTGCAAGATGCAGTCGTGCTGGTGATCGTGAAAGGCATCGTGTAGTAAGTGTCACCCGTGGTCGTGTTGCCGCTGGTTCCCGGATCGGCCAGAATCCCGGCGCATGCGCTTTCCAGAATCGTGTTTCCGGTCGCCGTGTTGCTGTTGCCCGTCCCTCCGCACGATCCATCCAGGTGGATCGCCGACTCCGCGCTATTAGAAACTACATTGCCCGTCACCGAATTGCCGTTGCTGCAAACATCGATGGCGTCAAAAACATCCGACCCAAAGATGTGATTGCCCGTGATCGTCACTCCGTCGCCATAGGTTCCCGGCGTGTCCGTACCCACGTAGAGCGGAATCTGGCTGTTGCCGAAGGTGTTGCTCACGATCGCCACTCCGCTATTCTCCGCCGTATCGAAGAGCAGTACGTCAGCCGAAACATAGCTCGTCGGATCCCCATAAAGATTGTCGATCACCGTATTGCTGGTCATCTTTCCGGTCGCGCCATACGCGATCTGGACCCCGTTCTGCGCCGCCAGCCCTACCGGATTCAGCCCAGATCCCTGGACCACATCATCAATCAGCACCAGCGTCGTCCCCGTATCATTGCCCGTGATTCCATTCTTGTTGTAATTGTGCACCGAACTATTCTCGATCGTCACTTTCGAGGTTTGGCCAGTTGCCGTCTGCGCCCAGATCGACTCCCCCGCCTGGCAACCACTCAGCACGTCGCCGAGTAACTGGTTGCGCACCGCCACGTGATTCACAATCCCCGAGCCATTTTGGAAAAGAATGCCCACCAGATCCGGAGCGCAGCCCCCAATCTGGTTCCCCGTTCCGTCGATCGTCAGGTTGTTCAGGCTTACTAATGCGGAGAATGTATTTTCCACTAACACCTGGGCGGCGATCGCGTGCGCATCGTCCACGTCATACGCATTCACCGACATGCCTGCCACCGGCGGCACAATCGCCGCGTAATTCACCGTCGGCGCCGTAGGATCGATCACTCCTTGCAGCGTCATTTTCTTCGAGATCTTAACTTGTTCCGGATAAGTGCCGGGGCAAATCTGGATCGTCGTTCCTGGAGCCGAACCCGTCACCGCCGCTTGGATAGTCGTGAAAGTGTGCGCCGGAGTTACCGCAGTCGGAGGAGTGCACGTGCCCACTGCCGCATAGCCCGCGAATGCCTGCCCGCCCAATGCGGCCATCGCCATCAAAATCAGGAAGAGTCCAGAAAACCTGGAGATACCACTGGGATGCATTGATGTTCCTCCGTAGGTGGGTCGATAACGCCTGGCGTTACAAGGCGCGAGGCTGTGCGGAAGTCACAACCGGTCTTTAACTATATCGTTAAGAACTGGTCAGCGCAATTGGAAGTTGCAGTTCCCGCAAATGAAATACACGGCCCGATGCTGCAGAAATGTTGCAGAGATGTTGCAGAATCTTGCGTCACAACCCGTTAGCCAACGCTTTGATTCGAACTCTACCTCTTTCGACAGGATAACCCATGTGGCCCATTCAAACCTCGCCTCAGTCCTCGTGGCGCCCCGTGGCGTAATATCCGCTGCGAGTCTGAATCTTGTAGTCCGACTGGTTGGGCTTGATCTCCACTCTGCGGAATGATCCGTCGCGAACCGTGTTCGTCGGCACATAGCCAATGTTGTATTGGCTCCGAAGCTCCTGCGAAATCTGGTCGAAAGCCTGGCGCAGTTTTTCAATCTTGTTGCCGACTTCGATCACCCGCCCTCCGGTCTCCTGCGTCAACTTCTTCATTTCGGAATCGCCGGAGTAACCGCCGAATCCATAGAAACCCCGGTCCGCGATCAGCAACACATAACAAATGGCATCGGCTTTCTGCGCCGCTTCGATGGCGTCTTTGATCTTCAGCTTGCTGCCTTCGTCTTCCCCGTCCGTCAGCAGGATCATCGCCTTACGCCCAACCTCGTGGCTGAATTCGTCGTGCGACGCCAGATACACCGCGTCATACAGTGCCGTGCCCCGCGGCCCGGTGGAAGAGCACGGAATCGGACCCTGCGGCCCAATCGGTCCGCCCGAGCAACTCACTCCTCCAGTATTGATCCGGGCCGCGTTGAGCGCGTGTTTGAGCCGGCTCACGGAATTGGTGAAATCCTGCAGCAGGTTAATATCGACATCAAAGCTGATCACAAAAGCCTCGTCCTTCGGCCGCAGCGTGCTCTCCAGAAAAGAGCCTCCCACTGTCTTTTCCATATCCAGGACGCGCATCTGGCTGCCGCTGGAATCGATGAGGATGCCGAGCGTCAACGGCAGATCCGATTCCGCCTTGAAATACTTGATGGTCTGGGGCTTGCCATCCTCGAAAATTTCGAAGTTGTCCTTGTTCAGATTGGGAATCAGCGCCCCGTGCTTGTCCTTCACGTTGAAAAATAGTTGCACTACTTCCACGCTGACCTTCAAGGTCTCGACCGATTGGTCGAGCGACTGGTCTCCCGAATTGGGGTTAGCCGACTGCGCGGAGTCACTATTCGAGGTCGGTCCGGTTGAGGACGCGGCTGGTGGTGGCGGAGCCGGAACCGGACGGTTCTGCGCCACGGCCGCAATGGACAGCGCCGCCAGCGCAACCGTCGCCAGACCGAAGTTCACCGCATGCTTGTTGAAGAAGGCCACCGCCCACTCGCCTGTAGCCGGGCACCATTTGCAATGTACGTTAAGCATCAGCTTTTTATCCCGAGACTTTGCTAGTCTATCCTGTAAGCGTCCGCCCTGGTTAGACGCACGGTGGTTAAACGCACCAGGTTAGACGCTCCAACGGTTAGATGCACCAAAAGTGCGCTGCCGGGCATCTGACTAGCAAAAAGCTTCCGGCGTGATTTCGGAAATATTAGATAATAATGAAGCAGGATAAAAGAGGATTCCGGATGGCCACAAGAACTAGCGCGGTATTGATTCTCGGTCTGGCATTGTTGCTGGTGGGCACTCTGGCGGCACAACAGAAGCCGGAGGATATCCCGGACGCTCCCTCGGCCACCCGTCCCATACCACCGCCCGAAACCCCTAGTCCGCGGCAGGAAGCCGACGACAACGTTCAACGCGATACGCCCCCGATGGATAATTCCGGGGAGGGCGTGACCACCGGGTCAAAAGAGCTCCCGCATAGCGCTCCCGATATCGTGTACGACAAGTCGGCAACACCACCGCCGATGCCTCCCGTAAAGACCGTGCCCGCCGGCAGCGTGCCTAAGGATCTCGACACCGGCGAAGAGCTCTACAAATACCGGGCCACTACCACCTTGGTGCTGGTTCCGGTTACGGTAAAAGACAGCAATGGACACTTGGTCGGGGGCTTGCTCCCCAAGGATTTCTCGGTCCTGGAAAATGGACAGAGGCAGACCCTTAAATTCTTCACCAGCGATCCCTTTGCTTTGTCGGCAGCAATAATTTTCGATACTGGCATCCCGGACGTCGCTTTGAAAAAGGTTCAGGAAACTCTGCCCGCGTTGCAGGGAGCATTCAGCCAGTTCGATGAAGTCTCGATTTACACCTACAGCAGTACCGTGGGCCGGGTAGCGGACTTCACCAGCGTGGGCAAGCAGTTGACGGTTGCTCTGAATCAGGTCAAGGCTTACAGCGGAGCCAATAATGGCCCTCCCATCACCAGCGGTCCGCTGGGCCCGCAGGGCCCCTACATCAACGGAATTCCCATCAACTCTCCGGTAAACCCGGTGAGCACACCGCCGAAGGAATCGCGCGTGATGAACGACGCGATCCTGCAGGCCGCGCGCGATTTGTCCAAGCGCGATCGCACCCGCCGCAAGATCATCTTCATCATCAGCGACGGACGCGAACAGGGTTCGGTCGCCAGCTACAAAGACACTTTGAAAGTTCTGCTCACCCAGAACATCACCGTCTACGCCGTGGGCGTCGAAGGCGCCGCCATCCCCATCTACGACAAGTTGGAGCGCATCCACCTGCCCAAGACACGGGCGGCCATCGGCTACAGCGACATTCTGCCTAAATACGTCAGCGCCACAGGTGGCGGCACCGTTTACAATGAATTGTCGCAGGCCAATATCGAGCGCGCCTACGCCAACGCCATCGGAGAAGCCCGCAATCAATACACCCTCGGGTATTCCCCTAAATCCACCATTGGAGGCTATCGCGACATCAATGTGCAGGTGCGTCGGGCTGACATGAAAGTGTATGCCAAAGCCGGATACTATCCTCTGCCCACGCCGCGGTAGCGCAGCGCAGACGCTAAGCAGTTGAGCCCGTGATGGTTTAGTAACGTGAGTAACCTGCGCCGGAACCGCCCGGTGTGGTATAAAAATCAGCAGTAACCGACACGGCAGTCAGATGGATGTGCGGCTGGGCTCGCGACACTGCAGCCGCGCGCAAGCGCCTTTTTCGCTAGAGTTTCTGAGGAAACCTCTTGAGTTTCATCAACTTCGCAGCACGCGAGATCAACTGCAAAATCGTCTACTACGGCGCCGGGTTGGGCGGCAAAACGACGAATCTCCAGTTCATCTTCCAGAAAACAGCAGAACAGCAGAAGGGCAAGATGATCTCGCTCGCCACCGAGACCGATCGAACCTTGTTCTTCGACTTCCTGCCCCTCGATCTGGGCACCGTCCGCGGCTTCAAGACCCGCATTCACCTCTACACCGTCCCCGGACAGGTCTTCTATGACGCCAGCCGCAAGCTCATTCTGCGCGGCGTCGACGGCGTCGTCTTCGTTGCCGACTCCCAGCAGGAGCGCCAGGACGCCAACGTCGAAGCCCTCGACAACCTGATGACCAACCTGAAAGAACACGGCTACGACTTCAACAAGATTCCCTACGTCCTGCAGTTAAACAAACGCGACCTCCCCAACATCCTCCCGGTGGACGCACTCTCCCGGGAACTGCGCAAGAAGAACGAGCCCGTCGTCGAGGCTGTCGCCTTCCAGGGCATAGGCGTGTTCGAAACCCTCAAAGAAATCGCCAAGCAAGTACTCACCGAATTGAAGCAAGGCGGCTAGCTTCTTCGAGTGAAAGGTTCCGTGTAGCGACGGGCGCCCTCGCCCCTCCCAGCCGACCGCAGTTCGGCAGCCGCCCCACTCTCCCCTGTGGCCGCGCTCATCTTGCCAATCACCGCTCGAGTAACCTATACACGACCGCAAGAGCATCCCGAAGCTTCCAGTTCTCGCACCCCGCCCGACCGCCCGTAACCCCAGCGGTTTGTTCAATCTGCCATCATTGCATGTACATAATAATAAGTATATTACGGTACGTTCAACGTTCCACGTGGAACACTTCGTCGATTTGCAGGTTTCGACGCCCCGCCCCTAACCGCCAACCTCCAGCGCCCCCGAAACTTCCTCCCACTCCGTCATCAGACTCTGCAGCTCCTGCTTCCTCTTCGCCAGTTCCTGCGTCCGCCGCTGCGTCTCCTCCACGCTGACGAAGCTCTGCAGCGCCGTCTCGCACAGCCCGATCGCCGCTTCGGCTCGGGCAATCTCTTCCTCGATCTCGTGCAGACGGTCCTCCATCTGCTGGCGCTTGATCGGGTTCATGCGCTTGCCCTTTGGTTCGGCCGCCTCGGCCGCCAGGCCGCCGGCCCCGTTCACGGGAATGGCGGGGGGCGGAGACGATAGGGGGGATGGTTTTGGCTCTTCTTTGGCAACCGCCGCTCTCCCCTGCTTCCGCCACAGATAATCCTCATAATTTCCCGGGTAGATTTCCACTCGGCCGTCGCCAATCTCGAACACTCGCGTGGCCAGCTTGTCGATGAAGTAGCGGTCGTGCGAAACAAAGACCACCGTGCCCGTGTACTTCATCAGCGCCTCGAGCAAAACGTCTTTGGCGCGCAGGTCGAGATGGTTCGTGGGCTCATCGAGCAGCAAAAAGTTGGCAGGATGCAGCAGCATCTTCAGCAGAGCGTAGCGGTTGCGCTCGCCTCCGGAAAGAACGCCGATGCGCTTGAACACGTCGTCGCCCGAGAACAGGAAACACCCCAGCAGACCGCGCAACTCGGTTTGCGTGGATGCGCCTGAAAGCTCGCCGAGGTCGTCGAGAATGCGGGCCTCGGGATCGAGCTCTTTGTATTGGTCCTGCGCGAAGTAGTCGAGATGCACCTCGTGGCCCAGTCTGTATTCACCCGCAGTCAGCTTTTCCTGCTGCGCCAGCAACTTGATCAAGGTCGACTTCCCTGCCCCGTTGACGCCGACCAGCGCGATGCGTTCGCCGCGCTCGATCATGAAATTTACATTCCCAAAAACTTTGTGTTCATTGGTCCCGCGATCGCCGTAACTCTTGGCGACGTTGGCAAACTCGGCAACGATGCGTCCGCTGGGCTTCGGCTGAGGAAAAGAAAAGTGGACCGTCTTCTCTTCTTCTGGAATCTGGATCCGCTCCATTTTTTCCAGTTCTTTAATGCGGCTCTGCACCTGCTTGGCCTTGGTCGCCGTGTAGCGGAAGCGGTTGATAAATACTTCAAGCTGTTCGATGCGGTCGCGCTGCGTCTTGTAAGCGTTTTCAATTTGTTCTTTCCGCGCCGTCTTGCCAGCCAGGTATTGATCGTAGTTGCCAGCGTAGAAATGCATCTGCTTGTTCCATATCTCGACGATGCGCTTCACAGTGATGTCGAGAAAGTAGCGGTCATGCGAAATGATGACGTACGCGTAAGGATAGGTGGTCAGGTACTCCTCCAGCCAGTTGCGGGCCTCCAGGTCAAGGTGGTTGGTGGGTTCGTCGAGCAGCAGCAGGTTGGGTTTCTGGAGCAGAAGTTTGGCGAGCGCGATGCGCATCTGCCAGCCGCCCGAAAATTCTTCCGTGCGGCGCGTCCAGTCGTCGCGGTGGAAGCCAAGGCCGGTGAGCACTTGACCGACTTGCGCTTCGAGGGTGTAGCCGTCGCGGGCTACGAATTCATGTTCAAGTTTCTGATAACGGTCGGCGACGTCCGAATACTCGACGCTCTGATGGTCAAGTTCGGACATGCTGCGGGTGAGCGACTCCATTTCCTTTTCGATGGCGTGCATTTCGGAGAACACGGACAAGCACTCGGCAAAAATGGTTTGGCCAGTGAGAGTAAGGCCGTCTTGGGGAAGGTAGCCGGTGGAGATGCCCTTGGCGCGCGAGATGTTCCCATAGTCGAGCGTCTCGCTCCCGGCAAGGATCTTCATGATAGTCGACTTGCCGGTGCCGTTTGCTCCCACCAGGCCGATGCGCGATTCGGGCGTGATCAACCAGTCGGCGTTTTCGAACAGCAGTTTGTGGCCGTAGCGCTTCCCGGCACCGGAGAGTTGGATCATGGGTGTCTCTTCTAAATATAGCGGAGGAAGATCGGCGAACAGCGGTCAGGCGTCAGCTTTTGGCAAAAAGTCCGGTGTTTGACAATGTGGATCGCGACCGGTTCTTCATCGAGCGCTTGCGGTCATGCGCGTGATGCCCATGTGCTCCAACGCGCGGTCGATCACGGTCTGGAGTTCGTGGGCGTATTTGACTTCGCGGCCTTTGGCCAGGATGACGCGGGCTCTTTCGGGATCGAACCATGTTGGATTGCGATTGTCTTCGTCGGGAGTGCGGGTCTGGCGAACATCCATCAGAAACGCCTTGACCACGTATTCCTGCACGCCGCCCGGTTGCCAGAATACGCCCTTGGAATGAAGGTAGATATGGAAATGTCGGGGCTCGATGGTGCCGATGGCGCCCGCTTCTTCCCGGGCTTCGCGTTCAGCGGCCTGGCTGTGCGAGAGACGAGGCTCCGGGGCTCCCTTGGGAAACGTCCATTTGTTGCCACCGTTGGTGTGGACGAGCAGGAACTCGGCATGAGAATTCACCCGCCGGTAACAGACGGCAGCGACCTGCAAGGGCAAGGCGTAGCGAGAGACCCGAGGCGAGCTCATCAACTGCAGTTTACTGGAAAGATATTTCAGGAATGTTAAATGCAGCGAAAATGGTGCATACCTTTGGTACCCGGTCCTTTGGACTTTGAGCCCCTTCGCAGGCGCTAAGGCGCAACATATTTTCAATGATTTACGGCCACGACGGAAGGTCTCGGACGACCTTTTGCAACCGCGCGCCCGATGGAAGCAATTCGAACTGACAGACTACGCTATTGATGGGTGGCTTGACCGTTGCCGGCAGGTTGCTTCCTGGACTGGGCAATCATCGTGTCAGTTTCTTTCAACAGGGTTTGCTTCACCGATTCCGAGTACTTGAGAATGACCGGCATTGCATTTTGCATCGACTCCGCCATGATCGCAGGCATCTCCCGCAACAGCTTCTCACCGGTTGGCGAAGAATAAAACGCCACCAGGTTATCGATATCCCCTTTGGTGAGGTGCTTCTGGTAGACCGGAGCCATGGCTTGCAACATATCATCCCAAGGCATGTTATCGAACAGGTCGTTCATCCGAGCGGTCATCTTCGATTCGTAGTCGGCGGGGAGGTTGTCTTTGTCCTTCAGATATTGCTCATGCAACAACTGACGCATACTCTGCGACATGGAGGCCGCCATCTTCTTCATCATGTCGTGAGAATGGATGGCCTGGAGATATTTTTCGACATCTTCTTTGGTGGCCGGAGAATCATCAACGCTGGTCTGGGCAAGACAAGTCCAACCCAACACCAAGACCGTCGCGACAAGCAAGAGTAGGCGCTTCACCGGTAACCTCCACACTGCGCAAAGTATAACTTTCTCGACTTACGCAAACAAGGGATTTTTGAGGCGTTGATTTTTGCAGAGGGCGATCAGCGAGTTACTAAGATCCACCGCCAAAGCTCAAGCCGCTGAGGGTGGCGATCTGAGCGGGATCCACGTCCCGGCTGGCCATCAGCACTTGAAACCCCTCTCCCATGCCATCGGGCGTGACTAAGTGTTTGAGTTGGAGAGCGACTTTGGCGCGTTCCTGGGGGATGCGGCAGTCTTCGAAGGCATCGGCAAACTGATTTATCTCGCCTATCCCCATGAGGAACTGCGCCTGGGTGCGGAGTTTTTCGCAGCGCATTCCGGCCAGTTCGCAGGCAGAGGCGAGGGCACTGAAGTTGACGTGAGCGGTCAGGTCCTGTTCGCCGGGAGCCTGGTAGGGATCAGAAGTGACGGAGTGCTGGCGATAGGCCATGAGCGTGCCACGGTGGCGACCGGCGACTTGTTCGCGCCGCGTGTAGCCGTAGTCAATGACGAGCAGCACGCCACGTGCGATGACAGCGGCGATCCTGTTGGCCCACTCCCGGGCAACGACTGGCACTTCGATGCGCTCGTTGGCTTCGGGAAGAACGCCGTAGCGGTCGAGGAACTCCAGTTCATCAGCGAGCGGCGGGAGCCAGACTTCGTGCAGGCGACTGCTTTCAAGCGTGATGTGGAGTTTACCAGCGGGGCTGAGAATTTCCACGGGGAGCGCGTCAAAGAATTCGTTGGCAAAGACGATCAGTGGAGTCGCTGCGGCGAGACGACGCTTCGGTTGATCCTCCGAACCTGCGGCCGGGATGTTTACCTTCTGAGTATCGACATGTTCGCGCAAAGTCTCTGGCAGTTTCGCTCGCAGCGCAGGCGACGATTCCTGCAACGTGTAGGTGATGGCGGCGAAGAAGTCGGGAAATTTCTTCCGCGACCAATCCAGCACATCGCGAGCGAAAAGTCCCCGCCCGGGGCCGAGTTCGAGAATCTCGATCCGCGGGGGACGATCGAGCGCCCGCCAAATCTCATCGAACTGGCGCGCCAGGAGCCGTCCAAAAACGGCATGGATGTCGCTCGAAGTATAGAAGTCTCCCGCTTTGCCGAATTGACCGGCATGGGAGGCATAGTACCCATGGACAGGATCGAAGAGGCAGAGCCGCATGTAGCGCGAAAATGGGATGGGGCCGTGCTGGCGGATCTCCTGCTCGATCTGTTGGCGAAGAGACACGGTGCTAGCTTTCCTGGCGCGCATTCTTGGCAGGCGTCGGACTGTTCCGATCCTGGGGTGTGCGGGTAAACATCTCGATGAAATAGTCGTGCAGGGCGTCGTAGAGCTGATGCTGAAGATGCCAGGCAAACTGAGGATGATCGAGATCGCGGGGATGGATGGGAAAGACGTAGGTATGCACTGGAACGGAGGAGTTTTTCAAATCGATCAGAACTTCAACGGCGCCGTCATGGTCACGGGCGGAAAAGGAGAGCAGGGGGTGATCGTAGAGTCGCAGGTGATCGGTGACTTTTTGAAGAGGGCTGGAATCGGGCACGGGTTCCATTGTACTCAGGAGGAGAGGACATTTTTGAACGGGGTAAAAAGCGTCGTGACCACACGAGTTTTTCCTCACCTCTTCAGGGCCAGAGCGCACTCCTCAAAAACAAGTGGACGGTTCCACCTGCTTCAGGTTACGCGGCCATGCGCAAAGTCTTGCCTTCAGCCTGGAAGGCGCGCTTGATCGGAGGCATCGCGAGGTAGATGATGCAGGCGGCGTTAATGGCTCCAAAGAACAAAGAGAAGACATGGGCGTGAATCATGCCGGGCAGAACGAGCACGAGGCCAACAGCGGAAAACAGGACGGTGAGGAGACGTCCCCAGTTCTGCATCTGGAGGACACCATAGCCGGCAATCATGTGCACGATGGCAAAGACGACAATACCCAAGCCGGCGACGTGTCCGAAGTCCCGCAGCAGACGTTCGACGGCGTTGCCTTCGGCTGCCATGGAAGCGAGTTTGGCGGCCAGTCCGGCAAAGAGCAGGACAGAGAGCCCGAATAACAGGGAAAGCACACCGCGCAGAATCTGATAGAAACCAACCAGGGTGACACCGAGTGGGCGCATAAAACCTCCTCTGTAAATGTGGTCAGAAATATAACACACGGGAGGAACGCGGTTGCCGACCTTCTGGCGGCGACCGACTTTGCGGACGGGCGAGGAGACTGTCGCGGCGCGACCTATTCGTAGCGCAGGGCTTCGATGGGATCGAGGCGCGAGGCTTTGATGGCGGGAATCATCCCGCTGATAATCCCGACAAATGCAAGAATCATTGTGGAGGCCATGAGGATGGTGGAATCGATGGTGAGGTGAATGTCGCCTTCGGTGCCATTTTCGACAAACGCGCTCCACAGGGTGAGCGATCCGACCGACCACGAGACGAGGTAGGCGAGGGCGACGCCGGCGAGTCCGCCGAGCAGGGTGATGACGAGGGCTTCGGCGAGAAACTGGATGAGTATGTGCCAACCGCGTGCGCCCAGGGCTTTCTCGACGCCGATTTCACGGGTGCGCTGGGTGACGGAGACGAGCATGATATTCATCAGACCGACGCCACCGATGCCGAGCGTGAGCAAGCCGATGAAGCCGAGCAAAATCTTGATGCCGGTGGTGATGACACGGAGATCGAGAAGGTCGGCAAAGACGTCGAAGACAAAGACGGCGCGCTCGTCTTTGGGATCGAATTCGTGGTGGAAGGCCATGGAGCGGCGCACGGCGGCAGCGACCTTTTCGTGGTCGCCTTCGTATTCCATGGCGATGGCGTTGAGATAATACGTGTTGGTGAGGTCGTTCATGGCGCCAAACGGGATGTAGACTTTGCCATTCATATTGTCGTCGCCATTCTGAATGACGTGCTTGAGGACCCCGATGACCTCATAGGAAATGCCATCGATACGGACTTTTTCACCGAGAGCGTTCTCGCCGGAGAACAATTTTTTCTTGACGTCGGCGCCGAGGACAGCTACGCGGCTGTGGATGTTCTCATCGAGATCGGTGAAGAAGGTGCCGTTCTCGACCTCGATGCGGCGCATGTGCTGATAGTAGGGATAGACTCCGCTGATCCCGTAACTGCCACTGCGGGTGGCGTAGGCGACGGAGCTCTGTTTGAAGGCTTCGGGCGAGATGCGCTTGAGCAGCGGCACCTCCGCCTGAAGGTAATCGAGATCGTTGACGGTGAGTTTGATTTCGCTGCCGGCTTTGGTGCCGCCCGCTTGCAGGGATGTGCGTCCGGGGAACACGAAGACCAGGTTCGTGCCCCAGGAGCGGAAGGCAACCCAGAGGCCGCGCTCGAAGCCGGAACCGTAAGCGAGCAGCAATACAACAGTGGCGATTCCCCAGGCCATCCCGAGCATGGTGAGGATGCTGCGGCGGCGGTTGTGCTTCAGCGCGTTGTAGGCCTGGCGAGCGAGTTCGAGAATCATAGTTGGTCCTTAGTCGCTGCGGTGCCTACTCCTGGCGCAGCGCCTCCACCGGGGGCAGCAGTGCGGCCTGACGCGCGGGATAGAGTCCGGCAACGATGCCGGCTAGCGCCAGCGAGAAAATGGCAATGGCCGCGGACGACGGAACGATGCGGGGAGTGTCGAATCCTTCAGGCGCGGGCAGGGCGGCGAGGGCGGCGACCAAGGCAGTGGTGATGGCCAGGCCGATGCCTCCGCTGAGAGCGGTCAGGAAGGCGCCTTCGACAAAGAACTGGGTCATGATGGCGCGATGGGTTGCGCCCAGGGCCTTACGCAGTCCGATCTCCCGGGTACGTTCGGTGACGGAGACGAGCATGATGTTGATGATGCCGATGGCGCCCAGGGCCAGCGTGATCACGCCGACGACGCCGAGAAAATAATCCATGCCGTCGAAGATCTTTTCCACGCGCTTGTTGTCCTCGATGGTGTCCCAGTCTTCAAATGATTCCTCGAGTTTGGCATCGAAGCCATGGCGGCGGGCAATGATATCGTGGACTTCCTGCTTCGCGACCAGATTCGCGCTGGGAATGAGCGGGCGGTAGTTGAGGAAAGAGATAGCGTCTTCGCTGTTCTGATCTTTCAATCGAAACAGGTTGCGCATAGTTTCGATGGGAATAAAGATGCGAGCATTGGTGCCGTTGTTGCCCTCTTGTCCTACTTTACTGAGCACGCCGATGATTTCGAAGCGGACGCCATTGAGCAGGATGGGAGAGCCCACGGCCGGACGACCGGGAAAAATGTTCTTCAACAGTTCCCAGCCGACGACGGCCACACGCCGGGTTTCGGAATTGTCCTCATCGTTAAGCCAGCGGCCCGGGCCGACGGGAATATTCCGGATGTGGTTATACTCGGGCGCAATGCCAAAGACCTGGCCGTTCGTCGAACCATAATCGCTGACGGCGCGAATGTCTTCGCGATTGAGCACCGGCGAAAGATATTTGAGCGAACGGGCATCGCTGCGAATGGCGAGGTAATCCTCATAGGTGAAGTGGTAGGTGCGGCCGGACTGGGTGCTGCCTTCGACGGCGGGGATGCGGCCGGGGAAGGTGAACATAATATCCTGGCCTAGATTTTTCAGTTGCTTGGCCTGTCCGCTGCGAAAGCCTTCGCCCAAGCCCACCAGCAGAAGCAGCGATCCGACGCCCCATGCGATGCCAAACATGGTGAGGAACGAGCGCAGTTTGTGGGCCCAGAGGGTGGCCAGCGACTGGCGAACGATTTCGATCAGCATCCGCATAGTTGGTGCGCAGCGCACTCGCCGGTGGGCGCAGATATCGCTGCCATGTGTTACTTAATACGGGAAAAGATAGGAATGGGTTCCGTGAAAAGAAACACTCCTCCCGGAGAGTTAGACGTTGAAGATGACGATGAGGTTAGCCGCTATTCCGCGCAAATTGCCGACACCGGAGTCCGCAGCTTTGTCTGCCTGCGGGAGCAGGGGTCGGCGGTTCTGAGTTTGAGCCGCGTCAGAGGAAGCTGAGGTCCGGTAAGAGCCTACGGGATTGTGCCGAGCACATCGCCGTCGACCAGGGCCGTCGGCGTTCCAGACCTGTGTGGACGGGCTGGTGAAGAAACTGGAGGGAGGGAGGACATTAACCCGATACTCGGTTTACAGAAACTCAGGAGAGGCGCGTAATGCCAGGGAATCCGTCAAATCCGGCATCGAAAGACAGGATCTGTTCGACCCCGTGATCTTTCCATGACGGCAAGGTGAATGGCGCCTCGATCCGAGAGTTGCCGGTGGCCGAGAACAATTTCTTTGGCACGCTCCGCAATGGACTGGTCGACAGCTAGCTTCGCGACGGTTAATCGCGACGTAGCGATGCAGGATTTCCTGAAGCACTTCAGCGTCCGTAACTAGGCGTTGGCGATCACTCACCTGGGCAGGGGTCCTTTGACGGCGCAGGAACCTCCCTTCGTGCAGTTCCTCCTCCGCTCACGATGACTGAGTAGTAGCAGGTTTCAGGTCCGGGTACTCAAACACTCCCCGCCCCGACTTGCGGCCGAGCCGCCCAGCTTTCACATATTGCGCCAGGAGGGGGCAGGGACGGAATTTTTCGCCGAGGGTTTTGTGCAGGTATTCAAGGATATGGAGCCGCGTGTCGAGGCCGACCAGATCCACGAGTTCGAAAGGACCCATGGGGTGATTGAGGCCGAGTTTGAGAGCTTTGTCGATATCCTGGGCGCTGGCGATGCCTTCCTGCAGCATGTAGAACGCTTCGTTGCCGATCATTGCGTTGATGCGGCTCGTGATGAAACCCGGTGCTTCTTTGATGACGACAACTTCCTTGCGCATGCGCTTGCCGACTTCGACGACGGCGGCCAGCGTATCGGCATCGGTTTCGAGAGCGCGCACGACTTCGAGCAGCCTCATCTTGTGCACGGGGTTGAAGAAATGCATGCCGACACACTTCTTCGCCCGATACGTGACGCTGGCGATTTCGGTGACGCTGAGCGAGGAAGTGTTCGAGGCAAGAATCGTCGTCGGACGGCAGATCTTGTCGAGCATGGTGAAGATTTCGATCTTCGATTCGAGTTCTTCAGGGACGGCTTCGATGACGAGATCGGCCTCGCGCGCGGCTTCATCGACGGAACCGGCGTACTCCAGCCGCGAAAAAGCGGCATCGGCATCGGCGGCATCGACCTTCCCGAGTTCAACTGCCTGGTCGAGGTTGGCACGGATTTCGGTCTCGGCCTTGCGCAGGGCATTGGGAAGCAGGTCTTCGAGAATGGTGCGGTAGCCGCCGAGAGCGGCAGCATGGGCAATGCCCCGGCCCATGATGCCGGCGCCGATCACCGCGATCGTGCGGACTTCGGCCACTACTTGCCCGCCTGCTCTTTCTCTTTCTCTTTGCCGGCCAAGTCTTTGCCAGCCGATTCGAGGTGTTGCACCACGCTCTCATAGCTGGGCTCGGATTTGCGGATGTATTCGCCGAGACGGGCGCATTCTTCCTGGGTCATCGCGGGGATGCTGGCGCTGATGCGGCGCAGCGTGGTCGCGATGTCGTCGATGTAATTCATGAGGCGTATTAATTCTCCAGTTGCAGGCATGAAGGCTCCTTGCGTGATTGCTGGCGCGGGGCGGAATCGAAAGTGTCCGGCGCAGCCAGGGACAACTCGTCAACTCTTCATTGTTCAACATGCGGCCAGATTTAGCAAAGAGAGATCTTTGAATTTCCGGAGGAGTGGGTGCTTAGGGACAGCCCATTCCGCAGGAACGGGACGCCGTTGGCTAAAATGGGTCAGCCAAGCGGGTGGGCGCGGCGAAAGTTACGGTAACCTTCCTTGCCCATATAGCGCTCAAGGACCGCGGCATCGGTCTGGCGCAGGTCTACAATCACCAGACCATCGACCACATCGGAAAATTTTCGGTCGAGATTGAAGCCCACCAGCCTGCCTCCGACCTTGTCGTATTGCTTGATGAGGATGGGCAATCCCTTGCCATCTTCCTCCACATCTGAGATGGGCTCGGCGAGTTGGTCGAGATCGCGCAAGGCGCTACAAACGGCGGCGCAATCCCAGCGGCGAAGTCTGGGGGCGCGGAAGGGGGTGCGGGCGTGAATGAGGTCGGCAAACTCGCGGCCATCGTTACGCTGTTGGAAATAGCGAACGATCATTTCGCGCGACAAGCTACTGTACTCGTTGCTGATGCTGACGGCTCCGAACAACACCGGGGTCTCGGGATGGGCGGCCACGAAGCGGGCAATGCCCTTCCAGAGCAGCAGCAGGGGCGCGTACTGACGTTGATACTGGAGACAAACGAAGGAGCGGCCGAGTTCCAGGGCGGAGCCAATCTTGAGGAACAGCTGTTCGTCATAACGAAACACGGTATTGGTGTATAGGCCCTTAATGCCGTGGGCGCGAATGATTTCATCGGTATTGCCCGCACGATAAGCTCCGGCTAACTCCTGCTTCTGTTTGTTCCAAAGCAGCAAATGCCAGTAATAGGCGTCGAACTGATCGAGGTCGGCGCTGCGTCCGGTGCCTTCGCCAGCGGCACGGAAGGTGATTTCGCGGAGCCGTCCGAGCTCATCGAGTAAATGCGGCAGTTCGCAAGCCCGCGCGGCATAGACGGCGAATTCTGCATTTTCGACGAGCAATCGTTCTTCAGGCAAGGCGGCGATATCGGCGCTAACGAAGCGCGACGGCACTTCGGGAGCGATTGGCTCAGACGGCTTGCGCGGCAACGCGGCGCGCATCTTGTGGGATATAGAAATCGATTTCCTGCCGCGATACGACAGGAGATAAGTTCGCTGGCGAAGATACTCCGTCGCTTCTGCGTCGTTGACCAGGTTCGAAATCACCTCGGACGGAATCGCTTTGCCAATGCGAACATGTACATTTTTCTCGCGCTGCTGCAGAAATTCCTGGAGCAAGAAAAGCGTCCGCAGGCGCGGATGGATCAGACCAAGCAATTGGAAGGTCACGCTATTGTGACCGCGGAAATATACCGGCAGCGCGCTGGCCCCGGTCTTACGGACCAAACGAGCGGCCACCGTGCTCCATGCCGGATCGGTGACTTGGGCTTCGCGCAGATTCCACTGCGAAACTTCGCCAGCCGGAAAGACGGCCAGAGCGCCGCCTCGCCGTACCCATTCCAGCGCTTGCCGCAGCGGCTTGACATTTCTTTCCGCCGAAGAAGGAGTGTGAAATGGGTCCACGAAGATGCAATGCTCGTGGAGCTCGGGAATGCCCTCAAGCAACGAGTTGGTCAGGATCTTGACATCCGGACGCGCGCGCAGCAGGAGCACCGCAAGGGCCGCGCCGTCGAGAACTCCAAAAGGATGGTTAGCCACCGCGACCAGCGGTCCTTGGACCGGAATGCACTCAAGGTCGGCCGGTTGAACATCGAGCTTGACCTTCATTTCCGTAAGCAGAGCCGACAGGCGAAAGCCGGGGGGCGCCAAACGCACACGCTGATAGAGCTCACGAGCCTGATCCATGGGAATGAATTTCCCGGCGAATCCCGGGAGCCCGGCAAGAAGGGGTGGTTCGGCCAGAACGCCGCAGCCTTCATCTCGCTTAGTGATTAACGTGGGCATGAAATGATTGTGGCCATGCCTTCGTTGCAGGTTTGTGAAGAGACGGTTAAAGGTTTGTGAATGAGTATTCCTAAAGTAACTCCCGAAGGAGCGAGTAAGTGCGCTTGAGGACAGTTACTTGCTGGCTAACTGGGATGACAGACTGGGCAGGATGCAAATGAGGCGAGTCTCAGCCTTCGAGTTTGAAGCGCGTTTCAGCGAGACGGTAAAGGCGGCGCCAGAGCAGGCGGTTGGTCGTGACCACCACGGCGGCTAAAGCGATTGTACTGGCAAGCAGGAGGTCGAAATTCTTGGCATCGGTAGCCGCGGAAATCATGGCGCCGATCCCCACGGTGGAATACGTCTGGCCTTTGAAGTGGAAATATTCGGCCACGATGCTGGCGTTCCAGGCGCCGCCGGAGGCCGTAATCATGCCGGTGACGAGGAACGGAAAGATGCCGGGCAGAATCAGCTTGCGCCAACGCTCCCATCCCTTGATGCCGAAAACATCGGCAGCTTCTTTCAAGTCGGTAGGAATGGCGATGGCGCCAGCGATCACGTTGAACAGGATGTACCACTGCGTGCCGAGGAGCAGCAAAACGATGGAGCCCACCCCGAGCCCTCCGCCGAGGCGAATCAGGACGAGCAGCACGACCGGAAACAAAGCCGTGGCTGGAACCGACGCGGCGATCTGTGCCAGGGGTTGCGCGATGCGCGCCAGACGCGGGTTGAATCCGATGGCGACGCCAACCGGGATCGTCCACAGAGCGCCCAGCACCAGGGTGAGATTGACGCGCAGGAAGGTCGCGGCCAGACCGACGCCGATCTGGCGGAAATCCGAAGAGTGAAGTCCAGTTAAGATCATCACGACCTGCACGACGGCGTAGCCGATGGCGCCGAGAACGGCGATTCCGAACACTCGCCAGAGCCACAGGACTGCGCTGTTCTGCTGGGATGATTCGGCACGGACTTCCCGGCGGGGCGCAAAGTAGTGAATCATCTCCTCTCGAAGTGGCCGAACCGCCCGCTTACGGAAAAGAGCGATGCCTCGGGAACGGCGGAGAAGATCGAACACCCAGGAAGTTGGGGCGCTCGTGCTCTCGACCTGCTCCATCTTGAATTTTTCGGCCCAGGCGATGACGGGACGCCATACCAGCTGATCAATCAGCACAATCACGGCCACCATGGTCAGGATGCCGAGAAGAATGGATCGGGTATCGCCGTTGTCTGCGGCGTCTTGCAGGTAGGAGCCGAGGCCGGGCAGGCGGAAGTCGCCAAACTGTTCGCACGCCATGAGGAAGAACCAAGCTCCGGCAACCGACATCATGGAATTCCACACCAGTCCGATGGTGGCGAAGGGGAGTTCGATCTGCAGAAAGCGTTGCCACCAGTTGAAGCGATAGATGGTTGCCGCTTCGCGCATCTCGCGAGGAATGCTCTTCAGCGATGCATAGAAACTGAAGGCCATGTTCCAGACCTGGCCGGTAAAAATAAGCAGGACGGCTCCCAATTCAACGCCCAGTTGGCGTCCGGGAAAGAGCGCGGCCATGGCCAGCATGACGCCGGGAAGAAAGCTCAGTACGGGAATGGACTGAAGCACGTCGAGCAGCGGAATCATAAAACGCTCGGCGCGTGGACGGTAAGCGGCGACGTATCCGTAGGTGACAGCAAAGAGGAGGCTCAGGACATAGGCCAGCGCGATGCGGAGCAGCGAGTATCCGGCATAGACCGGGAGGGCGCCGAGACTGCGGCTGATCTCCACGTGTGGAGTGAAGGCGCCCAGCCAGTTGCGCCCGACTTGCACGATGCCATAGAAAAGCGCCAGACCGCCGGAAAACATAATGAGGTCGGGCAGGCTGGCGACGCTGGCGCGCGGCAATACCGACCAGATGCGGACCAGGGGCTGAAAATCGATTCGTTGCGGACGCTTCACGACGGCACCGGAGCGGTGGTTGGCGGATGTGGCTCTCCGACGGGCTCGGCGAGGGTCAGCCGATGAGATTCACGATCGAAGTCGAATATTTCAGCGTAACGGCCCCAGTTCATGGCGGTTTCGAACTGGCGCTGCACTTCATCTTCGCTGAAGTGTTCGTCGAGGATGTCGTAGAAAAATTCTTCAGAAATGGAGTGGTCCGTCTTGGCGTGGAGAATGCTGTCGATCTGCTGCAGGATGACGATGTGGGTGAGCGCGGCCTGGCGGAAAAGAATTTTGCGGTTGAGGATGTCGGCTTCGGCGAACCGGGTTCCGTCAGCGGTGATTTCGACGTCGCCTTCGTTCAAGGTAGCGAAACCGAGTAACACCGAGGCGTCGAGAATGGGCAGAAGGTCCTCCGCGTCCATGATGAGAACCTCGGCGAGACGGTACAGGTCCTCTTTGCCGCCGCGGTCCTGCAGCAATTCCAGCAAACCGGCGATGCCCCCGACGCGGGCGTGGGGAATCATCTGGTATTTCTGACGGGCCGGCTTTTGCACGGCTGCAGCGTCGGGCGCAGCCAGCGCGAGATCGGGCTGGGTCATGATCTTATAGATGTAGTCGACCAGTTCGACAAAGCGCGGAGACTTGCGATCGCGGGGCTGAGCGAGTTCGATCGGAAAATCGGCGCGCACCCGCGCCGGATTTCTTCCCAGCACAATCACGCGATCGGCTAGCAACACCGCCTCCTCGATATTGTGAGTAACGATGAAAATGGCTTTGGTCGGCATCTTCTTGCTGAGCCAAAGTTCGAGCAATTCGTTGCGCAGGCTTTCCGCGGTGAGCACATCGAGCGCGGAAAAAGGCTCATCCATGAACAGGACTTCGGGCTCCACCACCAGGGCACGAGCAAAACCGACGCGCTGTTTCATGCCTCCCGAAAGCTCTTTGGGGTAGGCGCTCTCGAAGCCATCGAGGCCGACCGTATCAAGAATTCGGAGCGCGCGTTTGTGACGCTCGAGGGCGGGCACGCCGCGCGCTTCCAGCGGGGCTTCGACGTTGTCGAGCACGGTGAGCCAGGGAAACAGGGCGAAGCTCTGAAACACGATGGCCACGCCGGCGTTCTGAGAAGTGATGGGCGCCCCATGCCAGAGAACTTCGCCGGAGGAAGGCTGGCTGAGTCCGGTGAGAATCCGCAGCAGCGTGGACTTGCCGCAACCAGAGGGACCGAGCAGGGTGATGATTTTTCCCGGTTGCACGTCGAGATCGACGGGCGCAATGACTTCAATGCGGTTGCCATCGGGTTGCGTGTAGAACTTTTCGACCGCTCGGGCTTGGATAATGGGCTCGGCCACGAAATCGTACTCCAGAAAAAATGCGGTAATTTTCTTCGACAGCGAGAATACACTACTCAGGCGACCCACTCTTCAGGAGCAACCGCCGGCAAAGGCTGCGGGAGTCGATCAGAGACCTCAGCGAGCGCAGCGAGTTTGGTGGCCAGATCCGGGCGCAGCAGTTCGGCGCTAAAACGCCAGCGCCAGTTCCCTTCCGCGTGGCTGGGAACATTCATGCGCGCATCGCTTCCCAACCCCAAGGCATCCTGCAGCGGCACCACGCAGAGGCTGGCAACGGAATCGGAGGCAGCACGAACCATCGCCCAGTGGATGCCATCCTCGCATCGACCCAGGTAGGCCTCCACTTGCTGGCGTTCGTATCCGGTTGCGCCTGATTTCCACCAGCCCAGCAGCGTATCGTTGTCATGCGTGCCGGTGTAGACGACCTTGTCGGGGGTGAACATATGCGGGAGATGAGCGTGCGCGCCGGGATCGCCAAAACCAAATTGCAACACGGCCATGCCGGGAATCTTAAGGCGGTCGCGCAAGGCATTTACGTCGGGTGTAATGTATCCGAGATCCTCCGCGAAGAATGGAAGGCCGCCTAAAGCCTCGCGCAGTTTCACGAATAAATCGTCGCTCGGACCGTCGACCCAGCGGCCATGAATCGCGGTGGGTTCGCTCGCTTGAATCTCCCAGAACTGCGCAAACCCGCGAAAATGATCGAGACGGATGTAATCAAAATTGTGGGTAACCCAGCGCATGCGGTCAATCCACCAGGAATATCCCTGCTCCTTCATCACGTCCCAGCGATAGAGTGGATTGCCCCAGCGCTGGCCGTCTTTACTGAAGAAATCCGGAGGGACGCCGGCCACGACTTCGGGATCGAGTTCGGAGTTGAGGCGAAACAGATCGGGATGAGTCCAGACATCGGCGCTGTCGAAATTCACGAAAATCGCGATATCGCCCACCATGCGGATCGAGCGTTGCGCACAATAGGAACGCAGCGCATCCCACTGTTCGAAGAAAAAGAACTGGAGGACACGCCGGATGTCGAGTTCGTCAATCATCTCCGCGTGGGCTTTTTCCATGGCCGCCGAATTGCGATGAGTCAATTCACGGGGCCAGCGGTTCCAACTTTCCAGTTTGAAGCGGGCGCGCAAACTATCGAAGAGAACAAAGTCGTCAAGCCACCACTGATTTTGGAGACAGAAACCTTCGAATCGGGCGCGCGCATTAGCTGGCGCGCTAACCAGAAAGTTGCGCGCAGCTTCAAAAAGCAGGGGGAGCTTCTGGCGGAAAACCGCCGGGTAATTCACAGTCTCGACATCGATGGGGAGAGCGTCGACTCGAGCCCGGTCAACCCAGCCGCGATCGGCCAGGCGGTCAAGGCTGATCAGTAGAGGATTTCCGGCGAAAGCAGAAGTGGAGGAATAGGGCGAGTTGCCGTAACCGAGCGGGCCGAGCGGCAAGACCTGCCACAAACCCTGTCGCGCGGACGCGAGGAAATCGGCGAAGGCGTAGGCCGCAGGACCAAAGTCGCCGATCCCGCCGCGCGCAGGCAACGAGGTGGGATGAAGCAGAATTCCGCTGGCACGCGGGAATGACATGCAAAATCAGTTCTCGGTTGTCGCTTGTCAATTGTCATTTCTCAGTGGGAGGCTCCCAGCTCGCAGCATCGACTGAGAACTGGAAACTGGGAACTGAGAACTGCCTTGCTACGAACCTTCTTGTCCACTTTGCCGCGTCAGGTTTTTCATTTCTTCCTGATTGACCTTAAGCCGATGGGAGTTTTCCATATCCTTGCGCAGATTGGCAACGAACAGCCCAAACAAATCGTTCTGCTTGTCCTCGACGAGCTTCTGCCGAATTTCGTCTTTCTTGGCGGCAAAGTCCTGATCTGTTGGAGCCTCTTTGTCAAGCAACTGTGCGACCACTCCATTGCCGCCGGCAGTGATCGGTCCGCTGATCTCGCCGGGCTTGAGCGCAAAAATCGCGCTCGCGTTGGCCATCGAGCCGATGTCTGGAACCTGCCCGTCGGGCGCAACCAGATCGCTGGTCTTAATGGTCGCGCCCAGATCTTTTGCGGCCTTCTTTAAATCGTGCCCCGCTTTGGCGCGGTCGGAGAGTTCCTGCGTTTTTTGTTGCAGCAAAAATCCGGCGCGCTCGTTCTTGAATTCACTCTCCACCCGCGGACGAATCTCCTCGAAGGTTGGAGTCGCCGGGGGCTTTACGGCGACCAACTGGAACACCACGTAGCCTTGCGGGACCTGCACCATGTCGGGTGGGGCTTTTTCCGCTTCGTTGAAGACGGCGTCCATAAACTGTGGATTCGCAGCCAATCCGGGCAAGTTATCCGTTCGACTAAAGAACTCCGTCGTGATGGCCGTCTGGCCTTTGGCAGCTGTCGCTTTGTCGAAACCGTCATTGCGCGCCTGGCCGAGCAGGGCATTGGCAGCCGCTTCCGTGGCGTGCGCCGTTTTCTGCTGCTTCACCTTCTCTTCAATCTCGCTTTTCACCTCGGCGAGGGTTTTGAGATGGGCTGACTGTTTGTCTTCAACGCGAATGATATGGAACCCGTAATTACTCTTGACCAGGTCGCTGGTCTGCCCTTTGCCGAGCGAGAATGCAGCCTTCTCGAACTCGGGCACGGTGCGGCCGCGGCCGATCCACCCCAGATCGCCCCCATTCTTCGCGCTGCCGGGGTCGTCCGAATTCCTCTCCGCCAGCTTGGCAAAGTCCCCACCCGCCTTCACTTCCTTCAATACCTCTTCGGCTTTCGCCCGCGCGTCGGCGATTGCTTTATCGTCTTGCTTGGCGCCGGGCGCTGGCAGCGGAGTTTTGATCAGAATATGGCTGACCTTCACCTGCTCCGGCACGCGATACTCTTCGCGGTGTTGGTCGTAGTAGGCCTGCAGATCCTGATCGGTAACCGTCGTCGCAGCCGCCATTTTGGAGCTGTCGATGACGACGTATTTGATCTGCCGCTTTTCCGGAATGGAATTGTTATAGTTCGCCTTGCTGCGCTCGTAAAAAGCTTTGAGTTCTTCGTCGGTGGGATGCAGTCCCTTCAGGATGTCGGACTGGGTGAAGACTGCATATTCGAACTTCACCTTAGTGTTGCGGTGGTTGAACTCATCGCGCACCTGGGCGTCCCCGACAAAGGCGCTGGTTGAAACCAAGGCGCGCAGTTTACGAATCAGAATGAAATTCTTTTCCAGCTCTTCAAACTGAGGCACGGTCAAGTCATTGCGCTGAACGAAATTTTCATACTCTTCCTGCCCTACGAACTTACCGTCGGGAAAGAGCATGGCGCCGAGTTGCCCATGCTGGAGTTCCTCGCGCAGTTCTTCGTCGCTGACCCGGAGTCCGATGCGGTGCGCTTCGGCAACCAGAGCCTTCTCATTGATCAGTTGCTGGGCGGCCTGGGTGGAAAAATAGGGCAACAACATGCTGGCCTGCGGCCCGCCGCGAGGGAACTGCTGGCGGATCATGTTCCGGGCCTCGCGTTGGACTTCGGGCACGGTCACAGTCTGGTCGCCAATAGTGGCCAGAACGCCCGCGGGAGGCGCGCCGATGCCAAGACTGGAACTAATCCCGCCGGGAATGAGCGTGATCGCCATTGAGGCACAGATGATGACGAGCATCGCGCCCAGGATTATTTTCAGGGTGGGCCCTGCGTTTTGCAGCTGTCGGATCATATTTTAGATAACTCCATCACGATTGCTTCGCGCTCAAAAGCGGGAATTTATGATTATAAACTAGTGCCGTATCCAGCAATTTCGTGCGAGCACACATGAAAATCAGGCGCCGGAACTGGACTGCATGCGCCCTGTCATGCGGCCCCGGTCAAGAGGCGTTTCGTGTCTGGAAGAGGCGGCGCTGAAATCCTCTATTGAATCGAATTAATAAAGGTGTTATGAAGATT
This sequence comes from Acidobacteriaceae bacterium, assembly GCA_003134435.1. Classification (GTDB taxonomy): domain Bacteria; phylum Acidobacteriota; class Terriglobia; order Terriglobales; family Acidobacteriaceae; genus Acidiflorens. The sequence goes on along the minus strand of PLBE01000217.1, from coordinate 4,073 downwards.
TGGACGGCGGCGGCGAAGTTGGCCGGCTGTCTCCATTGTTCGTCGCGATTCCGAATGGTTGCTTGTCAGGTTAAGCCGAGGACACATTTTATGAAGAGATTAATGTTCCTGATCCAGTTCTTTTCGCTCGCGTTCGCAGCCGCGCAACCCAGTTTCCAGCCCGCTCCCGCCCTGACTCTTCCTCTGCGCGCCGGATGGGCGCTGCAGTCCTCTACGAAGGTCACGGCGCCGGGCGAGACCATCTCCAGCACGTCATTCAAGCCCAGCAATTGGATTGAGGCGGAAGTTCCGACCACGGTGGTGGGCGCACAGGTAAAGAGCGGCCTGCTGCCAGATCCATTTTTCGGCATGAACTTGCGCCAGTACCCGGGCGTGAGCTATCCCATCGGTTCCAATTTTTCAAATGTTGCCATGCCACCCGATAGTCCGTACGCAGTTTCCTGGTGGTACCGCAACGAATTCACGCTACCTAAGGTTTACGACGGAAAGACGCTATGGCTGAACTTTCGGGGCATCAACTATCGGGCCAACATTTTTCTCAACGGGAAGCAGATCGCCAACTCGGACCAAGTCGCCGGCGCGTGGCGTACCTATGAGTTCAAGGTGACTTCCGAGGTCAAGCCGGGCGCAAATGTAATTGCGGTGCAAGTGTGGGCGCCGACTGAAAACAGCCTGGCGATCACGTTCGTGGACTGGAATCCTGCGCCTCCGGACAAGGACATGGGGCTCTGGCGTGAAGTCTATTTGACGACCAGTGGACCGGTCGCCCTGCGGCATCCGGCAGTGCTTTCAAAAGTAGATTCGCCTTCGAATGACGCAGCCCACCTGACGGTAACGGCGGTGGTTAAGAATGCCAGCGACCACCCTGTGAAAGGGACACTGAAGGGACGGATCGAGAAAGTGGAATTTGCGCAAGCGGTGGAACTGGCGGCGGGTGAGTCGAAAGACGTCACTTTTCTGCCCGATCAGTATCCCCAACTCAACTTCAGTAATCCGCGGTTGTGGTGGCCAGCACAGATGGGGACACCGAACCTGTACGAACTCAACCTCGCGTTCGTGGTCGATGCTGAGTCAGGCAAGGGAAGCAAGGGCGAGATTTCCGACGTCTCTCATACGAAATTTGGCATTCGCGAGATCACCTCCGAAGTGGCCGAACAGGCGCCGGATCGTCTGAAACGCCTGTTCAAGATTAACGGCAAGAACATTCTGATTCGCGGCGGCGGCTGGACTCCCGACATGATACTGAGACAGAACCCGGAGCGCCTGGCCGAAGAATTCCGCTATGTACGCGACCTGGGACTGAACACGGTTCGGCTTGAAGGCAAACTCGAGAGCGATGAATTCTTTGAGATGGCGGACCAGCAAGGCGTTCTGGTAATGGCGGGATGGTGCTGCTGCGATTTCTGGGAACATTGGGGAAGCTGGAAGGATGAAGACTTCGAGATCGCCAAGGATTCTCTGCGCGACCAGATGTACCGGATGAGAAGTCATCCGAGTCTGGTGATGTGGCTGAATGGGAGCGACAATCCTCCACCGCCCGACGTGGAAGACATGTATTTGAAGGTTGAAAGCGACTTGCGCTGGCCGAATCCGATTGTATCTTCGGCGACCGCGAAACCAACGACCGTGACGGGCGGCAGCGGGGTGAAGATGAGCGGGCCCTATGAGTATGTCGCGCCTTCCTACTGGGCATCGGACCCTCATCTGCATACGAACGAGAAGTCCTGCAACGAGGGCGGGTGCGGCGGGGCTTATGGCTTTAATACGGAAACCAGCATGGGGCCCGCGGTTCCGCCTATTGAAAGTGTGGAGCGCATGGTTCCGAAAGATCATCTGTGGACGGCGGACGGTCCGCTCGATGAGTACTGGAACTTCCACGCGGGCGGCGGAGCTTTCAAAACCGTAAAGGTTTTTGCCGACGCGCTCAATGCGCGCTATGGTAAGGCAGACAGCGCGAAAAATTTCACCTACAAGTCTCAGCTCATGGCCTACGAGGGCGTGCGCGCCATGTACGAGGCTTACAGCCGGAACAAGTACACCTCAACCGGCGTGATCCAGTGGATGCTGAATAACGGTTGGCCCTCGATGATCTGGCATCTCTACGATTATTATTTGCGGCCGGGGGGCGGATACTTTGGGGCGAAGAAAGCGCTGCAGGCGCTCGACCCAATTTACGGATACGACGATCACTCGGTATGGCTGGTGAGCAGTCAATACGAGGAGGCCAAGGGATTGAAGCTGGCGGCTCGAGTCTTCAATCTGGATGGAACCGAGAAGTTTTCCAAAGAGACGGCGCTGGATGCGGCTGCCGACAGCACGGCGAAAGTGTTTGAACTGCCGCAGATCGAAGGATTATCGCCGGCATACTTTCTGGACCTTCGGGTCAGCGACAGGGCGGGCAAGCTAGTTGGATCGAACTTCTACTGGCTGTCGACGAAACCGGAGACTTTAGACTGGTCGAAATCGACCTGGTATACGACTCCGACGGATTCGTATGCCGACTACACTGCGCTGGCGCAGTTGCCCAAGGTGAAGCTGAACGTAGCGAACCGCAGCGAACGCAAAGGCAATAGCGAGGAGGAAGTGAGCCGAGTCACCGTGGAAAATCCCAGCAAGACCGTGGCGTTTTTCGTGCGCCTGAAGATTGCAAAAGGCAAAGGCGGCGAGGAGATTCTGCCGGTGGTGTGGCAAGACAATTACATTTCGCTGCTGCCCGGGGAAAAGCGGGAGATCACCGCAACCTATCGCGCCAGCAGCCTGGGCGCGGCGAAACCAGAACTCGAAGTGAGCGGCTGGAACGTGGAGTAGATTGCCCTTGATATTGTCATCTTGAGCGCAGCGAAGCATCTCTGCACTTTTCCTGCGCACGGAGAATGGGAAGGTCCTTCACTTCGCTCAGGATGACACGGTGACTTGCCTCAATCGTCCGCGGGCAGATCGAAATTGACCAGGTCCCCGCGGAAACCACGCGTTTTCCATGCGCCGAACGCGATACCCGCTGCCATCCAGATGGAGCCGGCGATTTTGGCGGGAGTGCTGAGGCTCAGCCAGAGCAGCAAGCAGATCACGAAGCCGAGGACGGGTGGTGCGACAAACGAGACCGTCCATTTCCTGTCGCGCACCACATAGCGCATGAACGCCGCAGCGTTGACTCCCATAAAGGCGATCAGCGCGCCGAAATTGAGCATCTCGGCTCCCAGACCAAAGCTCATCACGAAGGCTCCAATCAGCGCGACTACTCCGACAAACAAAACGTTGTTCCTCGGCACTCGATGCTTGGCGTCGACCACTCCGAAAAAAGATTTCGGCAGCGCGTTGCTTCTCCCCATACCGTAAAGCAGGCGGGCGGCGCCGATCTGCGCGCCCATGCCCGATCCGAAGTTGGCAACCAGCAGGGTGAATCCGATAATGCCAAACATCGGCCCCCATGCACGGCCGGCAACGTGAACGAAAGCCGTGTCGACGTCCGGGAAAGGCTGCGACGCAGGCCAGATCAATTGCGCCACGTAGACCTCAACGGCAGATAGAATGCCAATCACGAGGCACGTCATCACGGTGGCCAGCAGGATATTGCGGCGTGGGTTTTCCGCTTCTTCCGAGAGGGTGGAGATGCCGTCGAAACCGATGTAGGTGAGCACGGCAATCGAGGTCCCGCCCAGCACCGCCTTGGTATTCCATAGGCTCGGATCGTAGAAGGGGTGAGTATAGAAGCCTGCACTGTCATGCGGATGCCCGAAGATGTAGCGCGCCGCGACCACAAAGAAAATTGCGATCACCACGCCCATCCCGGCCGCCAGCGCGGAGTTCACACGAGCCGAGGTTTTTACACCCTGAATGTTGAGCAGCGTAAACACGCCCGCAAAGAAGACAGCCCACGCCGCATAGGGCACGCCCGGGGCAAATACGTGCGCCTGCTGGCTGCACCAGATGGTGCAGATGATCGGATTGAGCATGTAATCCATCACCATACTCCAGCCCGTGACGTAACCAAGAGCGGGATTGATTTCCTGGCCGACATAGGTGAAGGCCGACCCGGCGCTCGGATAGACCCGCGCCATGCGGCCATAGCTGAT